>NZ_JAHUTF010000001.1:503514-851914 GCF_019209785.1 Acinetobacter sp. CWB-G5
ACCGTCTTTGATGCTTAAGCCAGCATTGTTAATGAGCGTATTACCAAGCGTGACTGAGTCGAAATTAACGTCTTTTTTAGTAGCAACTTTGTATTCTTTGCTACCATCTGCATTGGTGACATCGGTAACTGTGATGTTGTCGCCTTCCACAACGCTAGTTTTCGTACCAGCTCCAGCATTTTTTTCAATTGCTTCTGCGATAGAAGTATAATCATTACCAGCGACATTAAATGGCCCAGTTAACTTGCCATTATCACCTACAGTAACGCCACCACCAATAATATCTGCAGCACTATTTGCAACATTACCCAATACCACATTGGTTCTGTAAAGTTGGCTACCATTAATACCATCAGTACTTGTAGCACTAATATGACCAGCCGCCACATTTTTAAGCTGACGTTCAGCTCCAGCAGATCCTAAAGAAACTTGATCGCCCGCCTGACTTGCAGCACCAGCAAATGAACCAAATTTTATGCCATCAATGGTTGCTTCTATTTCTTTTGTTGCATCGGTATCTGTATTTGATTTTGAACCAATTGCGACAGCATTCGTTTTTGTTACTTTAGAGGCATTACCAATAGCAACACCACTACTTTTTTCTACTCTTGAACCAAAGCCTAAAGCTGTTGATTCTTTTGCATTGGCAGCAATAGAAGAGTTTGAGCCCAAGGCTAAACTTTTCTCAGCACCACCTTCAACAGATGCCTTACGGCCAATCGCGACAGTATCCCCAGTATTATCACCAATTTTAGAAGCAATACCGATTGCAACACCACCGTCAGAATTACCTGAATTGGCTTTAGCACCAATCGCAACTGACGCATTATCTACATCCGTTTGCGCTTGATCGGCAATTGCCCCTGTGCCAATAGCAACACTGTGCGCCCACGCCCAAGTGTCATTACCAATGGCAACACCACCTTTGTCATCGCCACTATTTGCATTTGCATTACGGCCAATGGCAATACCGTCATTGATGACACGTGAATTTTCACCGATGGCAATACCACCTTGTTGTCCAGTACCAGCAGCAACATTAGCAGAACAGCCAATTGCAATTGAGGTTGTGATGCTGGTCACTGCTGAACCACAATTTGGATCAGATATAGCAATAGAATAAGCTGAAGAATCATCACCATTGCCTACTTTCACCGCATATAGTTGTGGTGAAAGTGAAAGTAAAGCTGCAGCTAATAGACTTAAATTAATCGTTTTTTTTGTTTTCACTATGGTTAATTCAGTACTAGAGCTTGCAACCGCTTTAATACGAGTTGACGAATGCCCTTTCGCTGTTACTAGCTCAGAAACGGCAACCCATGCACCGATTGAAGCGTTCCAAATTACTTTATAAATTTTATTCACACCAACCCGCCATTGTGACATGAGTCACATTAATAAATAATAAAGAGACAAAATCTACAGAAGGTGGGCATTATATTCATTTTTTATAATTTATCTATACTTGAGATATAATTTTTTAATCTTTTTTTTGCATCAAAGCTATTTAATCCTTGGAACTGCCAAGTTAAAGCTGGCTATGAATACCATCAAGTCCATAAACCAGATCTTTCATATAACGGATATTTTGTTAATTTTAGGAATGCTTAATCAAAATAAAATATGCAGTTCAAATCATAGAAGATCATGAGCATTTAAAATTCATTCTGGAACATTTGGGATCCAATGAAATTCTGGGGATAATTAGTACCAAAAAATAAATTTTTAAACGATTCATGCTATTGATTTTAAATATATTATTTCCATATTTGCATTGTATTAAAAAAACTATCATTTAACTCAAACCAGGCAAATAAATATTATATTTCGGGGTGAGATTATTGGAGATTTTAATAAAAATAAACGAGATATTGATGACTGTATTTTCAAAAATTGCATTTTAAACAATCAATTTAAAACCTACATAACAGTATAATAAAATCGACTCTTCCTCGAATCAGTGCTGATTTTAAAGCTAACAATTCACTCTGTTTAAAATAAATACCTTATAAAAAATAAAAGCCGATCACATGATCGGCTTTTATACAGTAAGTTATATTTATCGCGCCATTAACGCTTCAATCTCTTCTACCGACTTCACCACTTTCGCAGTCAAATTCAGTGGACCATTTTGGGTTGCTACGATGTCATCTTCAATACGAATACCAATACCACGCCATTTCGCATCGACAGTTTCATCATCAGGTGCAATGTACAAGCCTGGTTCAACAGTCACGACCATGCCTTCTTCATAGGCACGCCACACACCATCTTGCTTATATGAACCAACATCATGCACGTCCATACCCAACCAGTGCCCTGTACCATGCATATAAAACTGACGGAAACTTTCCTTTTGGATAATCTCTTCAATATCACCTTGCATAATCCCCAGATCAAGTAGACCTTGGACTAAAATGCGCACAGCAACATTATGTGGTTCTTTATACGAGTTGCCTACACGCACTGCGTCAATTGCAGCAAGTTGTGCATCGAGAATTACATTATAAAGAGCTTTTTGCTCAGGGCTGAACTTTCCATTGACGGGGAAAGTACGGGTGATGTCTGAAGCATAATATTCATATTCACACGCTGCATCGATCAGCACCAAATCGCCATCTTTTAGCTCTTTATTGTTCTCTACATAGTGCAAAATGCAAGCGTTTTCACCACCACCGACAATGCTGTTATACGACGGCACACAGCCATTTTGACCAAATACATAATTCAGCTCAGCTTCTAGAGCATATTCCATCATGCCTGGCTTAACAGTTTGCATGGCACGAATATGAGCTTGTGCAGAGATATTAGAAGCCGTTTGCATCAATGCAATTTCTTGTGCTGATTTAAACAAACGCATTTCATCTAAAATACGATCGAGCTGTATCACTTGTGCAGGTGCAGCAGTCCCACGACGTGACTCACCATTGGCCGTCGTGATCCATTTTGCTACGCGCGCATCAAATTCGGGCTGTTGCCCAATACGATAGAATAATTTTTCTTTGCTTAAGAGTTTTTCAATGATTTCTTCATCTAACAAATCTATCGCATACGCTTCGTCAGCTTCATAGTCATCTACCGCGCCATCCACACCTGCGCGATAACCATTCCAGATTTCCATCTCGCGATCACGTTCACGGCAGAACAAACTGTAGCTGTAACCGTCTTCATCGTCTTCGGCAAAAGTTTCAATGACCGCCACGGCTTCGGGCTCAGCAAAACCCGTTAGATAAAAGAAGCTGCTATCGGTACGGTATTTATAGTCCGCATCACGATTACGCATAGCCACTGGACTGGTTGCAATAATGGCAATACTGTTCGGACCCATTTGTGCAGCCAAACGGTCACGGCGTTCCTGAAAATCCACTTGCGTTAGTTTCATGTTTGATCTGTCTTTTTATACCAAAGAATAAAAGTGCCACGCGCACCCTATCATGTACGCGTAGCAAGTCTTATGCCAATCAGCTTGGGCGATGCGGCGTAAACATTTCTACAACATTGTTCGCTTCTGTTACAGAACGATCGATTTGTTGCTTGTTATGAAAGTGTTTAAGCAGCGAACTTTCATCAACCGCAATCTTTTTGCGGCCTACAGATAAGCTCACAGGAATTAAACGTACAAACTCGTATAACTCTTGATAACTCTCTTCACCCTCTTCGTCATCATCGGTTTCTTCAAACTCAACTGCCGCGACATCTTGTAAATGTTCGATCAGTTCCATTTCATCTGGGCGAATATGACCAGACGCCAAACCAAAGCCCAGCACTACGCCTGCGCACCAATCCGCCAAAGCTTGTACACGGTCTGCCAGCGTATGAGTGTCATCGGGAAGTAACGGTAAATAGTCCAATTCATCGTCAGAAAGTGCATGTGCGACATCTTCTGCTTCATCGGCTAACAAAGCCAAAGCTTCTTCACTTAACTCTGGAATTTCCAAAGTCGTGAGGATGTGTTGCCACTCTTCACGGCTCGGTGCCTGAGTTACACAAATGATACCCGTGAGTAAACCATGTAACTCACTTGGGCTAGAAATCTCTTCAATTTTAGAAAAATTTGGCTGCCATTCTGACCAACCTGAAATATCGTCTTGCATTCGTTTATCCAATCTCTATACTTCTTATATATTACCTTTGTTTGCAGCACTGTGCGACCACGATATGTTAGAAGAATTACAGCGTCTACAGGCGCATATTGGCGTTTTAAAAACGCGACTTGCTCATTTTGAAAGTGAAAATAGCACTTTAAATGCAGCTAAACTGGATGCTGAAGAACAGCACCGTTCTCAAGTTGTGCAAAAAAATAGCTTAATTACCCAGAAGCAAGAACAAATTGACGATTTAACTGAGCAATTAAGCAGCGCTCAGACCCAATATCAACACTTAAACACTGATGCGACTGCTTTGGCCGATCGTTATAGTCGTTTGGAAAAAAGTTGTACGGATTTAAAAAATCGCTTTCAGGAAATCTTGGCTGAACGTAATGAATTACGTGCAATTAAAGAAAAAATGAACAATGATCAGCGTCAAGCTCAGCAAGAAATCCAAGCACTTCAGCAAGAACGTGAAAGATTGTTACAAAAAAATGAGCATGCCAAAGCTAAAGTCGAAGCCATCATCCAACGTTTGGCTGTTTTAGGCACAGAGCAAGATCATCACGCGCAAGAAATTCAACAACTTGCCCACCCTACTGAAGCTGGCGAGGAAGTTTAATCATGAGTGAACCAATTACTGTTGAATTACGTGTCTTAGGCCATAGCTTTCGTTTAGTCACAACGGAAAAAGAAAAAGCTGACCTTGAACGTGCAGCTCTGCTTTTAAATGATAAATATGATGAATTTCGCCGTAAAGCGCCACGTGTAGAACCCAGTAAAATTATCATTATGGTGGCACTAGAGTTAATGCAAGAAGTGTTGTCGATGAATAAAACACTGCAAGAGTATGCACACGCAGAACGATTACTGGCAAATATTATCGATGACGTTGCGGAACTTGTTTAAACTCGACTGAATTGAATAAAGTATCAACACTTACTTCAGTTGTTTACAGTTCGTAGCGGTGTATGAGTTGCCATCAGCGTGAGATTCGTTATACTTAAGGCAACTCTGAGGTGTTCGCCAGCGGGTCTATTCCCCTGCCGATACTTAAACTTATGGATGTGTTCTGTATATTTAGAGTGTATGCCCACTTTCATGTGGGAAACCCAGCAAGTATACGTCGCGTCCACCTTGAACTCATCGGGTTCAGGGTAACGACACATGCAGCGGCATCTTCGGAGTACTTTATTTAGTTAAAAATAATAATTACATACATCGCTAATATTCTTTAATTTTTATTTTTCAAGTTTATCGTTTTCATCTTGTCTCCGAGCTACAGAACAAAATGATTATTGAATATCTCTATCTCGTTAAATAACGTTTTATTGGACTATTCAATCTTTATCGAACCATTTTTCTACTTCATTTGTCCATAAGACAAAGCTAACTAGCCCTCAACTTTTAAGCATTTCCAAATGAAAAACCCGACTTAGCTGAATGCTGCATCAGGTTCATTCACATGATTAAATTTTTTAGCAAATCGATCCAATAATATGCTCTGCGTGACAGGTCTCCCCTTGCTGAACCGTCAATTGAATCACTCCGCTTTGATGCGCAAGTACAGGGACTTCCATTTTCATGGCTTCCATAATCGCCACCACTTGCCCCTCTGCGACCTGCTCCCCGTTTTCTACCTTCCAAGCGCTAATTACGCCATTGATTGGAGCGAGTAAGTGTTCAGCACTCACTGCTGTTTCTGTAGCTGGTTGGTCTTGAGACGTCATTGTAGGGTTTTGTGCAAACATACCCGCAGGTAAGCCTAAACGATGTAATTTCCCATCAATTTCAATATAACTGAGTAACATTGGCTGTTGATGATTCGGAATACTGCGTTTCGTTGGCTTTAAGTCCTGTTTAAAATCATTTTCAATCCAACGAGTATGGACATTAAATGTGTCGGTAAAATCAGCTTCATTTAATACAGCACGATGAAAGTCTAAAACCGAAGCAACACCTTCAATTTTAAATTGCTTCAGCGCACGTTTAGCGCGAGCGATCGCAATTTCACGGGTTGGGCCTGTGATAATCAGTTTTGCCATAAGCGAATCAAAATGACTCGACACCAAAGAACCAGTACGAACACCTGTGTCTACGCGTACGCCCTGGCCAAATGGTGCTTCAAATAAACTCAATACACCAAATGCAGGAATGAAGCCACGAGCAGGGTCTTCAGCATTGATACGAAACTCAATGGCATGCCCCTGCGCTTTCGGGGTTTCTTTGATTGAAAGTTCATGGCCTTGAGCCACGCGAATTTGCTCAACCACCAAATCGACTTTGGCCGTTTCTTCCGTGACAGGATGTTCCACCTGCAAGCGGGTATTTACTTCTAAAAATGAAAGCTTTCCATCACGGCTTAACAAATATTCAACGGTACCCGCACCGACATAGTTGGCTGCCTGACAGATATTTTTGGCTGAAGTTAAAATTTCTTCATAAATTGCATCGCTGATAAAAGGCGCTGGGGCTTCTTCAACCAACTTCTGATTACGACGCTGTAGCGAACAATCACGTGTACCTAAAACCACTACATTGCCATGTTGATCGGCAATCACTTGCGCTTCGACATGGCGAGGCTGATCTAAGTATTGCTCAACAAAACACTCACCGCGGCCAAAAGCGGCTTGTGCTTCACGTACAGCCGAATCATACAGCTCTTTTACATCTTCCAGTTTCCAAACAACTTTTAAACCGCGACCACCACCGCCAAAAGCGGCCTTAATCGCAATAGGTAAACCAAACTGCTTTGCAAATTCGAGAGCTTCATCAGCATTATTTAGGGGGTCTTGTGTGCCTTGAACTAAAGGTGCACCCACTGAAGCCGCTATCTTACGTGCTTCAATTTTATCACCCAACTTTTCAATAGCATTCGGTGGCGGCCCGACCCACTTTAAGCCTGCATCAATTACGGCCTGAGCAAATTCTGCACGTTCAGATAAAAAACCATAACCTGGATGCACCATGGTCGCCTTGGATTTTTTAGCAACCTCAAGAATGGCTGGAATATTCAAATAAGTTTCACGTGCCGTTGCACCCGCCAGCCCCCATGCTTCATCCGCCAGTTCGACATGCATACTATCCATATCATCATCGGCATATAACGCAACTGAGCTAATACCCATATCGCGGCAAGCATGAATAATACGAACAGCAATTTCACCACGGTTTGCAATTAATAATTTTTCAGTAGTCATCATTCATTCTCAAAATCTGTAAATTCGGTCATTTTTTTAAATTTGATTTGGCAACCTGCTGGAATCTGCGCCACCAAGTCCCAATGGTGCTTCGCCACAGCCGCAATCACGGGGTAGCCACCAGTTAAAGGATGGTCATTCATAAACAATACAGGCTGTCCACTGGGTGGAATCTGTAAGGCACCAATACAAGTTCCCTCACTTTCCAACTCATGGGTAATTTTGCGTTGCAACGGCTGCTCACCTGAAAGTCTCAGTCCAACCCTATTACTTTCATTGGTCACAAGCCAAGCTTGCTGACATAAGCGCTCAATGCTCTCTGCTTCGAACCAATCCGTTCGCGGTCCCATCACAATGTCGAGCTCTACTACATCGCCGACTTTGGGCAAGTGTAACTTCGCAATTTCGGTATTACTGATATTTGAAACTTCAACCTGTCCTTGATTAACCGTATCCCCCATTTTTAGAGGTTCTGGTCCTAATACAGCCAAACTATCAAATGAGGCGCTATTCAGCACAGGCTGTACGTCGATACCACCACGAATCGCCAGATAATTTCTTAGCCCTGCCGTCGGTGCTTGAATCTGAAATTCATCACCTTCATCAAGGGCAATCGCTTGATAACTCTCAAAGTCAGCCTTTTGGCCATCACTAAATTTCACGTGGATGTTTGAAATTGCTCCCGTAACCGCAATGACTGCGGACTGATGCATTTTGGCTTTCAAACCACCATTTAAAATTTCAATCACAGGCGTCGGAGTTGGGTTACCGACAATTCGATTTGCACTGTGCATCGCCGATACATCCATCGCCCCTGCAACACCAACCCCAATCTTGGTCTGGTTAAAACGCCCTTCATCTTGGATCAGCATCTGTAAACTCGGTGCTGTTACCGTAAACACAGGCATGGAGTGTTTAGGTTCAACTGTACGAGTGACTTGCTGTGGTACACTAACCGTGGTCGGTTGATGTGTAACATCTTCAAAATGGACCGTCATCCCCGGTAACAGTAGCGCTGGATTTTTACGTTCCAAATCCCACATTTTTGCAGCAGTCGTACCGATCAGCTGCCAGCCCCCCGGACTATCTTTCGGGTAAATCCCTGAATATTGTCCTGCCAGTCCCAAAGAACCCGACGGTATTTTTTTACGTGGCACAGCTAAGCGAGGAATATCTGTAAAAGGTCGATCGGGACTGCTCATATAAGCAAAGCCCGGCGCAAAGCCAATAAAAGCCACATTCCAAACACTTTGACGATGCTTCAAAATCACATCCGCAATTGAAAGCCCTTGTAACGCTGCAACTTGAGCAAGATCTTCGCCCGTATAGCAGATAGGAATGATCAGCTCTTGGACATTACGCTCAACGCCTGAACCGATTTTTACAGTCTGAATCGAAGCAACCAGTGTTTTAAAGGTGGTCTCGATTTCATTAAAAAATACCAAAATCGTTTTTGCAGCAGGGACTAAGTCTTTAATTCCATTCAATTGCATCGTGTGCAATTTATTGTACAACGCCAATGTTTCCTCTAGGCTGTCGAGCTCTATGAGAAAACAATCCGCGTTTACCGATAAAAAACGCATGTGCCTATCCTTTTTAATTGTTCTTTCGTGCCGCTTAACCCATCCATGCACGATCAGGAATGTCGGTAATCAACATATGACCGGGAGCATGGCTTATGGCAAAAGGAATTTTTGAGTTCATCACCGCTGCTTGTGGGGTTACACCACAAGCCCAAAATACTGGAATTTCCCCAGCCTCAATACGTGAAGCATCGCCAAAGTCTGGCTGATTCACATCACGAATGCCTAAACCTTCAGGATGTCCAATATGTACAGGCGCACCATGCACACTTGGCATCCGTGCTGTAATTTTGACGGCATCCGCGATTTGATGGGATGGAATTGGGCGCATAGAAACCACCATGTTGCCCGAAATACGCCCCGCAGGCTGACATTGAATATTACTCAAATACATCGGTACATTGGTCTGATCATGGATATGACGAACTTCAATACCTGCTTCTTGCAATGCGGTTTCAAAAGAAAAACTACAGCCTATTAGAAACGTCACCAAGTCAGGATGTGCATGATAAATGTCACTCGCATCGGTTACTTCATCGACCATTTCACCCTCTTTCCAGATGCGATAACGTGGAAAGTCGGTGCGTATATCTGAGTTTTCTGCCAGTCTTGTGGCATAAACACCTTCTTCTAACACATCTAAAACAGGGCAGCTTTGCGGATTGCGATGTGCATACAGTAGAAAATCATAAGCCCAATCTTTAGGTACCGAAATCATATTGACCTGCGTCATGCCCGCAGCCATACCCGCCGTTGGTTTGTCAAAGCCTGCACGGATTTTTAAACGTGCGGCTAAAGCGGCTTCAAGCTGCGCTGAATCGACTCGGATATCCTTATACATTGCGTACTTCCTCATGCTTTAATACAAAGGGGCGAATTTCAATATGATGATTTAGCAGTTCAGCTTTAATCGCAGCCGACATCTCTAAAGCACCTGCGGTGTCACCATGTAAGCAAATCGTGTCCGCTTGAATCGGGGTAAATACACCATCAATCGAGTCAACGCCGCCATTTTTCAACATAGACACCACACGGCGTGCCACAAAGGCTGAGTCATGCAAAACAGCCCCGTCCAAACGACGTGAAACCAATGAACCATCACTGTTATAAGCACGGTCTGCAAATGCCTCGGATACAACCTTTAAGCCTGCTGCACGTGCTTGCTCAACCAAGTTGGAACCTGCCAGTGCCACCAAAACCAGTTCTGGGTTATACATCTTGATAGCATCAATCACCGCAGCGGCCTGAGCGTGATCATGTGCAATGGTGTTATACAGTGCGCCATGTGGTTTCACATATTGCACGTGAGAACCAGCCACTTTGGCTAAACCATCTAGTGCAGAAATTTGATACAACACATCGGCAATCAGCTCATCACGTGACACATCCATATTGCGACGACCAAAACCGACGAGGTCTGGATAAGATACATGCGCGCCAATCGCGACATTTAATTCAACAGCCTTACGCAGTGTTTTTAAAATCCCCAGCGGATCTCCTGCATGAAAGCCACATGCAATATTGGCACTGGTTACAACAGGTAGAATTTGGTCATCATTGCCCATTTTCCATGAACCAAAACTTTCACCTAAGTCACTATTTAAATCTACAAACATGGCTTAATTCCTTTATCACTTCACCGTCGTCTGGCTTAAAGTTTGGTTAAATAATTAAAGACTGTGGTAAAGGACATATAGCCCATCCACCATGTCAACATACATGTGAGTACACCCAAAATAAGTAACCATTTTGGATAGTTATAATTCCCCATCATATCTTTACGGCAAGCGGCAACATAAACAAAAATCGTTAAACCAATCGGCAATACTAAGCCATTAAAGCCACCAACGAAGATCAACAGTCCAGCAGGGGTTGCGCCCAGTACGACATACAGCAATAACGCTAAAGAGATAAATGTAATGGTGGTGTAATTGCTTTGCTTTGGACTCAGGTTTTTCTTAAATGCGGTAAAGAATGAAACCGAAGTATAAGCGGCGCCAATGGTACTACTGATCCCTGCTGCCCAGAAAATCAGACCAAATAATTTATAACCGAAAGTCCCTGCGGCATATTGAAAAGCTTGCGCTGCTGGATTGGCATCATGGCTGGCTAAATCAATACTTGCACCACTCACCACTACACCCAAGAAAGCTAAAAACAGCACATAACGCATGATGCCTACAACCACAATACCTTTGGTTGCAGCTCTTGCGACTTCATCAATATTTTCAGGGCCAACCGCACCTTTATCCAGTAAACGATGGGCGCCTGCATAGCAGATATAGCCGCCGACCGTTCCACCAACAATCGTGGTGATGATGGCAAAATCAATCTGATCGGGTGCAAACGTTTGATGAACTGCTTGGCCCACAGGTGGCATCACAATGACAGCAACAATGATAATCAAGATGATTTTGAGCAACCCCAAAACGATCATGCTTTTATCCATCGCCAGCGTGGCTTTTCTTGAAGCAAAAATTAAAATGGCTAAAGCACCACTTAAAATGCCGCCCCATTTAGTGTCCAAACCAAATAATGCATTGAGACCTAAAGCCGCGCCTGCAATATTACCAATACTGAAGAAGAAGCCACCCAAAATGACCAGAAAAGCCAGTAAGTAACCACTGCCCGGCAAAGCTTTATTGGCAATATCCGAGGCACGCATTTGCGTCAGTGTTACGACACGCCAAATATTTTGCTGAACCACATAATCAATCAAAATAGACACGAGAATGGCAAAGCCAAACGCCGCACCCAATTTCACAGTAAAGACCGCGGTTTGAGTTAGAAAACCAGGTCCCATGGCGGAGGTTGCCATCATGAAGATTGAAGCAACAATGGCCCATTGACGATCTGATAAAAAAGAAGATTTTAATAAAGACATATTTAATGCGTTCCTCGTCCATTTGAGCTTAATAACGCTATTTTCAAGTTGAACCAAGAACATCATTTTGCTTACAAATTCTGTTCTTAAGTCCCTTTAACTGACAAAGATTCCCTGTTGCCCAACCAAAGCCATGGCGGATCAAATCTTCTATTTGAAATAAGAACATAGGCAAGCGCGATGAACAATACGACTTTTTACATCCATTATTAAAACTAAATAACTGTATTTTATCATTTTTTTACTTATTAAAAGTCTAATGATAAATTTTACTTATCACGCACGATAAGCTGCTTTTATAGTTTTTCAAACAAATTACGTATTGAGATAAAGAAACATCGCTTGTCAAAAAGCTACGTACGCCTCAATTATTTTTTAATTTTCTCAAGCAGTCTTTTCATTGCGCTTTCAGAAACAGTGACTGCGACATCGGTTAATTTCTCTTTCAAGGCAGCATCATTTCCTTGCATATAAATCGAGGTGAAATGAAAGGTTTTGAGCTGGATCGGGGTATTTAAAATTTCCAAGCGACCATCGGTAATTTCCTTTAAGGCCGTTAAGGTCGGCACAACGGCGATCCCCAAACCTTGCTCCGCAAGACGCAATAAGGTCGCAAGCGAATAACTGGTAATTGAAAGCGGCTCGTCTAGTGCCTGCTCTTTCATTTTGGCCTTGAGCTCTTTATAGGGATAGGTAATTTTCGGATAGGTTAAAATGGTGTGAGACATCAATGCCTTAAACGACATTTGACCCACACCACCTTTAAAAGATGGAGCTGCCAAGAAGCTCAGTTCAAAGTCACACAGCGCCTGCTCTACACACTCGAAAGCCAAAGTCGGCCCCAGCAAAAAAGCCATGTCCAAATCCCCGGTACGTACACCTTCTTGCAAATTTGGGGTTAAATCCACCACAATTTCCACAGAAACTTTAGGAAACTCTTTTTGTACTTTTTCGATATATTCAACCAACCACGTATAAACGATGGTCTCGGAAACACCTAAACGAATTGTTCCTGTTAGATGCTGGTTTTCAGTCAGCTCAGCCACCAAATCGGTTTCTAAACGCATAAACTTTTCAGCATATTTAAACAGGGTCATGCCTTTATGGGTGGGTTTAAGCTGTCGAAAACTGCGATCGAGTACTTTAAAACCTAAATCATTTTCAAGAGAGGTGATTTTTTGTGAAACAGCAGGCTGGGTCGTTTGTAATTTTGTGGCAGCCTTATTGAAACTATTTAAAGTCACAACCCAATAAAATGCTTCTAGATTTTTTAAATTCACCCTGAACCCTGCCTTTACTCCATCCCGCTTATAGTACGGCAGTTACTACTATTTTTTAAGTTCCTGTTTTATATAATTTCAAAATGACTCACAAGATGACGCTCATTAAAACTCTACCTCTTACCCAAATACATCTATTTTGTATCTATTACAACCTTACTCGGTCTAACCTGTTCAAGGCTCTTTAAATTAAGTTGAATCAAAAAAGACGCTTGTAAAAAGCAATCTTTATTCGCGCTGCGCTTTATTCCATCACGAATCATCATAAAAAAAGCACCTTTGTTAAAAAGATGCTTTTTTAAAAACTCAACTTAAAAAGAGACCGTAAAAATCTAAAAGCGCTTATTTACTCTTCTGTAAACGTAAAGCATTTAAGACCACGGACAGTGAGCTCAGTGACATGGCCACCGCAGCGAACATTGGGGTGAGTAATAACCCTGTTATTGGATAGAAAATTCCTGCTGCCACAGGAACACCTAAGCCGTTATACACAAAGGAAAAAGCAAGGTTCTGTTTCATATTACGAACACTCAATTTCGCCATATGTAGTGCATCGGCTGCACCACGAATGTCGCCTTTAACTAAGGTGACTTGCGCGGTTTGTTTAGCGATATCAGTTCCGTTCCCCATCGCAATACCCACATTGGCTTGAGCTAAGGCTGGTGCATCGTTAATGCCATCTCCCGCCATCGCGACAATCATACCTTGGGCCTGATATTTCTTTACAATATCCAGTTTTTCAGTTGGCGTACAGTTGCCATAGACTTGCTGAATACCCAATTCCTGAGCCACCAACTGGGCATTTTGTTCGTGGTCACCTGTTGCCATGACCACTTCAATACCATCATCAATCAACTGCTGGATGACTTGCTGAGCATTGGCCTTAATCGCATCGTGAATAGCAATATAAGCCAGTACTTCTTGGCTATTACTTAAGAAACTGATCACATTGCCTGTCGCACGCTGCTGGTTCAACTGACTTTGCAAAGTATCATCTAAAGTGATGCCGAGTTGCTCAAGCAGCTTTTGACTACCAATATAGAAGGTTTGCTCGCCAATCTGACCTTTGACACCAAAGCCAGTCACATCCTCAAAGTCTGCCACTTTAAGCAATTGCTGTGCAGGAACTATTTGAGTCAAAGTCTGTGCAATCGGATGACTTGAATACTGCTCAATCGAGGCAATCCACTGTTCCGCTTGCGCTTGGTTTACATTTGGGCTGAGCAACTGAATTTCTTTCAGGCTTGGTTTACCTTCAGTCAAAGTCCCTGTTTTATCGACAATCAGCGTATTCACTTTACTTAAAGCTTCAATCGCCTCCGCATCTTTAAACAGTACCCCTTTTTGTGCCGCACGACCGGTGGTGGCCATCACTGACATTGGCGTCGCCAAACCCAGCGCACACGGGCAGGCAATAATCAGTACCGCCACCGCACACATCAGTGCCAGATCAAATTGCGCACCACCAAACACCATCCAAGTGGCAAAGGTCAATACACTAATCAGTAACACCACAATCACAAAATACTTGGCAAACACATCTGCCAAACGTTGTAACGGTGCTTTAGAACGCTGTGCTTCTGCCACCGTCTGAATCATTTTCGCCAAAGTGGTATTTGCCCCAACCGCCGTGGTTTGTATCCGAATACTACCTTGTTGATTGACCGTCCCGCCGATCACCGTGTCATGCACTTGCTTTTTCACAGGCACAGGTTCACCGGTCATCATGGCTTCATCGACATAGGTTTTGCCTTCAACCACCACACCATCCAGTGGAATCTGCTCACCCGAGGAAATTTGTAAAATATCGCCTTGTTTGACCATACCAATATCAACTTCAACCACTTGATCATTTTGAACCAACTTGGCTGTGTTGGCTTGCAGTTTGAGTAAGGCTTTGAGTGAATCTGCTGTCTTGGCACGTGCTTTCAGCTCCATGATTTGACCAAGCAAACTTAAAGATACGATCATACACGCGGCTTCAAAGTACACTGCAACGCCGTGCCCAGTTTTGGCTTCCATTGGAATCACACTTGGAAAAATCGTTGCCACCACACTATAGATATAGGCGGCTAACACTCCAACACCAATCAAGCTCCACATATTTAAGTTACGGGTTTTATACGAAGTCCAGCAACGTTCAATAAAGGGTTTACCTGCCCACAGCACCACTGGGGTCGCCAGCACTAGCTCAATCCACGGCTGAATATGCGGTGAAATGAAACTGTGAATATGTGAACCCATCGCCAGTACAAACACGATCAACGTCAGTGGTAAGGTCATCCAAAAGCGATGGCTAAAATCGACCAACTCAGGGTTCGGTGCATCATCTAAAGTCGGTTGCATCGGCTCGAGTGCCATACCACAAATCGGACACGTCCCCGGCCCTTTTTGTACAATTTCAGGGTCCATCGGACAGGTATAGTCCATATCCGCAGCCCCTTCAGGCACAGGACGCTGATCAGGTGGAATCAGATAAAACTCAGGATCCCCTTTAAACTTATCTAAGCAGGAAGGATTACAGAAATAATAAATCTGTTGCTGATAATCCGTTTTTAACTCTGTATTTGGGTCAACCGACATGCCACAAACTGGGTCAATAAACTCAGCTGATCCAGATGGAGCATGATGTTCATGTTTTCCTCCACCACAGCAGCTACTTTTTGCAGCTTCTACTTTCGGCTTGGGTACACAGCAACTGGCTTTGGTGTCTGGTTCTGTTTGAGGCTTAGGCTCACAACAGGATGCTTTTTTCTCTGCCTCTTTCGGAGTTGAACCACAACAGCCCGCAGTAGAAGTAGACACCGATACTGCATCTTCAGCCTTTACATAAGCCTCTGGGGTTGCAATAAACTTTTGCAAACATTTTTCACTACAAAAATAGTAGTCCTGTCCCTGCCATTCGGTATGCGGTTTAGTTAAATCTGTTACGGTCATACCACACACAGGGTCAATAAATGTGGTCTTCTCTGCATCTGACACAGGTTTTGATCCGCAACCACAACCTTTGGAAGTAACTACAGCACTTTCCTCTTTCCCCTGAGATGAAGCATCGCTTATATCTGTTTTGGATTGACTACAACAAACACTGGGCGCTCTTTCTGATGTTAAGTAAGCCTCTGGATTGACCGAAAATTTCTTTAAACAGCCTGAGCAACAAAACAAATAACGAACTGATTGATACTCATACACATGAGGGGAGTCCTCTGCGACCGTCATCCCACAGACAGGATCGATATTCACCACCATCGGCGCTAATTTCTGTTTGGAACAGCAAGACGTTTTGTGTTGCTCACTCATTCTGACTCACCTTTTATTTTTTGATTGTGTTAGCATAAAGTCTGTACCTAGGTACTGAGTCAAGCCTTTTGGAGATTATTTTATGCTCACTATCGGCAAGCTGGCAAAACACTGTCAGGTGAATGTGGAAACGATTCGTTATTATCAACGGATTGGTCTGATGCGCATTCCTGAAACCACGCAAAACTATCGCTACTATAGTCAGCAAGATATTGAAACGTTGAGCTTTATACAAAAAGGCAAAGATGCGGGCTTACAGCTCAGTGAAATTCAAGATCTATTGCATTTGCAACTGGATGACCGAGAAAAAGTCCGTGATGTGATTCAGCAACGACTGGAAAAAATTGATCAACGGATTCAAGAATTAAATGCACTGAAACAGCGTCTTTCAACTTGGGTGGATGAATGTAAAACCACCACTGACAGTTGCTGCCCAATTTTGCAAGAACTGAAAAAAGGTTCAACGACTACGCCATAAACAGATACCATCTTTGAAATTTGGCGCTCACTTTCACACTCACTATTTCGATACTCAGGACTGCGTTCACCATGTCGATTGAACTTGCCAAACTCAGAAAACAGCTTCGCAAACAACGCAGACAAGTTTCCGCCTATCAACAGCAGCAGTCCGAACTGCAAATTTTACAACGTTTAAGACGTGTGCCCGAATTTAAACATGCCACCCGTGTCGGGATCTATCTACATGCTTTTGGGGAAATTCAAACCCGTAAAATCATAGAATATTGCTTTCATCAAAAAAAAACTGTGTATTTACCAATGATTTGCAATATGAATCAGCACTTGGTGTGGGTCAAAATTTCACGTCATCAATTTCAAAATAAACGCTTTTCTCACCATCCGTTGGGTATGCAAGAGCCTATGGC
Source organism: Acinetobacter sp. CWB-G5 (assembly GCF_019209785.1). NCBI lineage: Bacteria > Pseudomonadati > Pseudomonadota > Gammaproteobacteria > Moraxellales > Moraxellaceae > Acinetobacter > Acinetobacter sp. CWB-G5. The sequence goes on from NZ_JAHUTF010000001.1 coordinate 520,734, forward strand.
AACACGTGGTCAGCACGTTTCACATTTAGATCTGCTACTCATGCCCTTATTGGCGTGTGATCCTTATGGCACACGGATTGGCATGGGCGGTGGTTTTTATGACAAAACCTTAGCATCTGCGCCCTACCACCGCCCATTTCGTCTTGGTTTGGCTCATCACTTCCAGTTGGTGCCACAGCGCTTGATTCGAGAAACATGGGATCAGCCTTTAGATGGACTGCTGACCCCTCAACAACATTTACGCTTCAAGCGCTAAAATTGACATTTTTGACTGTTGTGAATACTTTAAAATCACATGTTTAGTCATTTTTTATACAATTTATTTTGACCTGCCCTTGTATTTTTTAAAATACCCATCACTATAAAAAACATGGCAACACCGTTGTCACTCATTAGGAGTGCCCATGTCTGAAATTATTATGAATCAAGAAACCTTAGAGCCTCAGGTTCCAAGTGTATTACCACTTTTAGCGTTACGTGATGTGGTGGTGTATCCACACATGCAAATCGCGCTATTTGTAGGTCGTGAAAAATCGATCAATGCAGTTGATGTGGCTCGTAACAGTGACAATCTAGTATTTGTAGTTGCTCAGAAAGATTCTCTTTCAGAAGAAATTGATCACGACAACTTATATCAATACGGTACTGTCGCGAAGATTGTGCAAGTTGTGAATCATGAAAATGATGAAAACTGTATAAAAGTATTAATTGAAGGCTTGCATCGTTCAAAGCTAGAAAAAATCATTGATGAAAATGATTATCTAACCGCAGAACATGCGCTTAGCCCAATGTCAGTCCACATTGACGAAACAACGCAAGAAACACGTGTTCAAGAATTACGTGCCCTGTTTGCTCAATATGCTGAAGCAAAGTTGCGCAATGCACGTGAACTGATTGCTGCTGCGAACAAGATTGACGATTTACTGCAATTGTTATTCTTCGTAGCGACCCGTGTTCCCCTGAATATTGATGTGAAGCAAAAATTCCTCGAACACGATGAGTTTGAAGCACATCTACAAGAACTGATGACGTATTTATTGCAACAATCTGAAGAACAACAGATTGAGCAAACTTTACATGACTCAGTGAAGCGCCAAATGGAGAAAAATCAACGCGAATACTTCCTCAATGAAAAGATGAAGGTCATTCAGCGTGAGCTTTCTGACATGAATGGCGGCGCGGAAGATGACGTTGCTGAAATTGAAAAACGTCTTGCTGAAGCTGATTTGCCTGAACACGTGCGCAAAAAAGCTGAAAGCGAATTCCGTAAGCTTAAAGCGATGCAACCTGCGTCTAGTGAAGCGGCTGTGGTGCGCAATTATATCGAGGCTATCTTAGATACGCCTTGGAATAAAGCCAGCAAAGTCAGCATTAACTTAAGCAAAGCGCAAGAAATTCTCGATGCAGACCATTACGGCTTAGATGACGTGAAAGATCGTATTGTGGAATATCTCGCAGTTCAATCTCGCGTGAAAAAACTCAAAGGCCCAATCCTTTGTTTGGTTGGTCCTCCAGGTGTAGGTAAAACTTCACTGGGTGAATCGGTTGCGAAAGCGACAGGTCGTGAGTTTGTACGTATGGCACTCGGTGGCGTACGTGATGAAGCTGAAATCCGTGGTCACCGTCGTACCTATATTGGTGCGATGCCGGGTAAAATTGTGCAATCTTTAACGAAAGTTGGTGTGAAGAACCCATTGTTCTTGCTCGACGAAATCGACAAGATGGCACAAGACTACCGCGGCGACCCTGCTTCTGCATTGCTTGAAGTACTCGATCCATCACAGAACAGCAAGTTTAACGATCACTATTTAGATCTTGATCTGGACCTGTCTGAAGTGATGTTCATCTGTACTGCCAACAGCATGAATATTCCAGAAGCATTGCTTGACCGTATGGAAGTGATTCGTCTACCGGGTTATACCGAAGATGAAAAAGTGAATATTGCTGAGCGTTACCTTGTTCCGAAAGCAATGAAAAATAATGGTCTACGTGCGAAAGAATTGACTGTTCATGAAGAAGCGATTCGTGACATCGTGCAACGTTATACACGTGAAGCTGGTGTGCGTAGCTTAGAACGTGAAGTCTCTAAAATTGCCCGTAAAGTGGTAAAAGAAGCGGTTAGCAAAAAGGCGAAAAACCTGCAAGTTGATGTGACTTCGGCCAATCTTCCAGACTACTTAGGTCCACATAAGTTTGACTTTGGTATGGCGGAAGATGAAGCTCAAGTCGGTCGTGTTAACGGTTTAGCGTGGACTTCAGTGGGTGGTGAGTTGTTGACCATTGAAGTTGCAGCGGTCAAAGGTAAAGGTAAATTCATTACCACGGGTTCACTCGGCGATGTAATGAAAGAGTCGATTACCGCTGCTATGACTGTCGTGCGTACCCGTGCAGATGAATTGGGTATCGAGTCGACACGTTTCGAAGAAACCGATGTTCACGTCCACTTACCAGAAGGTGCAACACCGAAAGATGGCCCATCTGCAGGTTTAGCGTTAACAACTGCATTGGTTTCTGCTTTCACAGGCATCCCAATTCGTCCAGATATTGCCATGACAGGTGAAACCAGTCTCGGTGGTCGTGCAATGCGCATTGGTGGCTTGAAAGAGAAACTTCTGGCTGCACACCGTGGTGGAATTAAGCTGGTCTTCATTCCTCAAGACAACGTCCGTGATTTATCTGAAATCCCTGACAATGTTAAAGAAGGTTTAGAGATTAAAGCGGTGAAATCGATTGATGAGATTTTACCACTGGCGTTGACATCTATGCCTGAGCCTTTGGTCAAAGCACCAATTGTGAAAGCGGTCGATGAAGGCAAAAAAGCTGCACGCCACTAATTCCGCATCGTAAAAAGAGAGAGCTTCGGCTCTCTTTTTTATTACAATTTACTGTAGATAACACCACACATCTTTATGCTTTTATTTCCTACAATAATTTGATCAAGGGATACATGTAGGACAACTAAAATGAAAAACCCGATTGGCTGGTTTGAGATTTATGTGGATGACTTATCTCGTGCCAAACAATTTTATGAATCTGTTTTTAACATTCAATTAACTGAATTAACGCCACCAGCGGATGATAATTCACTGCAAATGTGGGCTTTCCCCTCAGACATGCAAGCCTATGGTGCTTCAGGTGCACTGGTGAAGATGCCAGGCCTATCCGCAGGAGGAAACAGTACCTTAATCTATTTTTCATGTGATGATTGTGCGAATGAAGCGAGCCGGCTTGTTGAGTCTGGTGGAAAAATTCATGAAGCAAAAACTGCCATTGGTGAATATGGTTTTATAGTGCTGGCCTTTGATAGCGAAGGAAATATGATTGGCCTACATTCCATGACGTGAAATAGATGAAGCCCCAAATTTTCACTTAGGTTGTTTGAATTTTTGTATTAAACCTTTTCCTCTATCATCAATCAGACTTGAAAAATCGATAAAAAGCCCGATATAAATAATAAGAATAGATACGCGCTGTATATTTCTTTTTATTGATGATTTGAAATTGCATGGTCATCTGATTCTCCAGACGGATGACCTTTTATCGCAGTTCTCGCTACTTGGGAACTGCGTTTTTTATTGCTCAAAATACATTAAGGTTTCAATAAATGCTGTACCAACCCATCGATCACATTCGCCATTTTGGTCAAATTCAACGTTGCTAAGCGGTCTGCTTTGGTATGGTAGTGACCATTTCGATAAAATGCGGTATCGGTAATCATGACTGCGGGAATATCAAACTCCCAATAATTCAAATGATCTGAAAAATCAAAAGCATTGGCAAAGCTCGGAGCAACCAAACGCTGACATTCTAACTGATCAAGTTGCTGCATCGCTGCACAATAGCCTGCGCCTAAATCACGTGAACTGACATTACTCACTGTCGCAATAAAATTACCATGGCTTGGATAAATCCACTTTAAGCCCACAGGATAGCTTTGGATGGGTTGTTCGCTAAAGAACCCGATCATTTCTAAAATATACACACCTTTAATCTTATCTTTTTGTAACTGAATCGATTTCGCATGCACATAACTGCCCATTTGTTCAGTTTTAGAAAACGGTGGTTCTTCTAAACTATAGAACACAAAGTCCACATTATTGGGTAGTTTAGCCTTTTGCTCGGCCAAAATACGCGCCGTTTCAATCACGCCGGCAACACCAGAGGCATTGTCATCTGCACCATCTTGATCGCCAAAGACGTCATAATGCGCCCCGACAATCACGCGGTCTGCACGTCCGACGTTTAAACTACACACTACATTTCGGTAGATTTGCTGATTGGCAGTAAAGTTTTGATAGTGACATGGAACGCCCAATAAGCGCATTTGTTCTTTGATCCATGCAGAGACACGGTTCAGTTCATCAAGGTTTTTATAGTTACGTGCTTTACCCTGACCAATCACTTGCTCCAAATAGACTTGTAGGTTTTGTTCATCAGCCATTTTGGCGTTGCTTGCAAATACCTGCCCTGTGAAAGTACCCAGTACAACAATCAACAAAAAAGCCTGTTTTTTTAAAGTTTTGAGCCACATTGTTATTATTCCAAGTATTTCTTATTCCTCTCATCTGTTGAATTAAGCAACATTAGTTCAGTGAATTCAATTGCATTTTGTTTCGTCTCACTGCAAAGCCTTGCTTTCACCGTTATAATGAATCGTCTCCTTATACATGACCCATTATGAAAATCCGTATTCTGACCATTGGTCAAAAAATGCCTGCATGGGTACTGACTGGTTTTGAAGATTATTTCAAACGTATTCAACCTTTTGTGCAAACGCAGATTATTGAACTGCCAATGACAAAGCGCGGTAAAAATGATTCAGAAGCAGATATTTTAAAATACCGTCAAATTGAAGGTGATAGCATTTTAAATGCAATGAAAGGCAACGAAGTACTGATTGCTTTGGAAGTCGGTGGTCGTGAGTTTAGCACCGAAAAACTGGCAGAAACCATGAAAGGATGGATGCTTGAAGGCAATGATATTGTACTGGCAATTGGTGGGCCTGACGGTCACTCTGAAGCAGTACGTAAAGCAGCTGCTTGGCATTGGTCTTTATCCAAACTGACTTTACCACACCCGATGGTTCGCGTGATGCTGATTGAACAGCTTTATCGTGCTATGAGTATTAACCATAATCACCCTTATCATCGTGCAGGTTAAGCTCAAGTATTGTTCTTTTTTTGGAACAATACGTTGATATTTCCCCCATTACACAGATGATAAGAATCTGACAAAATCCTTTTCATCTTCCCTTATTAGGCTTTCACAATGAACTTACAAACGCTACCCGGCTTATTCATTTCTCATGGCTCACCCATGCTTGCGTTGAATCCAGAGCAAGTTGGGCCTGCGTTGCATCGTTTGGGCCTAAACTTACCGACACCACAAGCAATTGTGATTATGTCCGCTCATTGGGAAAGTAACTCACTTGAAGTAAGTACTGGAGTCCGTCCTGAGACATGGCATGACTTTCGAGGCTTTCCTGCTGAGCTTTATGACATTCGCTACCCAGCACCCGGTCAACCTGTTCTAGCTGAAGAAATTCTACATTTATTGGCAGAAGCGGGTTTTTCAGCTCATGCAAACAGTACCCGTCCGCGTGATCATGGCGTTTGGATGCCTTTACTCCATCTGTATCCCGATGCAGACATCCCTGTGGTGGAAATTTCACTCCCGATGAATCTGTCGGCAGAGGAGATTTATAAAATTGGACAAACCCTTGCGCCACTTCGCGAGCAGCAGGTCTTGCTCATTGGCTCAGGGAGTATTACCCATAACTTAGCCGAATTGTCTTGGCATGGTCAGTCACAAGCTGTACCTGGGTGGGCGTCAACGTTTCGTAATCATGTGGTCGCAAAACTTAGCCATCAGGACTTTGACGCTGTTTTAGACTGGGAATCGATTCCTTTTGTCCGTCGTAACCACCCAACGTTGGAACACTTTGCACCAATATTTTTTGCGATGGGTACAGGTCATCGTTTTAATATTGTGCATAGTAGCTTTACCATGGGTGCACTAGGCATGGACATTTACCGTTTTGATTAATGTATAAATTTTACTTATATATTAACAAAAAAATATTTATGGATACATTTTGAAACCCAAAAGAACTGAATGTATCCATTCTTTTAAAAAGAACATCGGATATCATGTATCTTGTTATTTTAAATCAAGAACTTGTAACCCATGAAATTAAAATATTTAGCGATTGCCCTTTTCCCTCTCGCACTGGCTGCTTGCCAATCATCTGATATTCAAAAAGTAGGAGATTTGGCTGTGTCTGTACTACAACAACAAAATGCAGATCAAACACTCGCAAACTATCATTGGAGCGCGAACACCGCAGATGCGCCTAAACCTTTGGTTTTAAACTTTGACAAAAAAGCAGGTCGCTTAGGCATTGCAACCAGTTGTAACGGTATGGGGACTAGTTGGAAAGTTGAAAATAATCAAATTGTGACGGGTAACCTGATGGCGACTCAAATGGCATGTGAACCAAAAGCCATGGCTCAAGAAGGTGTCGCAGCAGATTTATTTGACAACCGTAAAGCACCGTTTGTTTTAAACCTAAATGATCCTGATGCACCAACACTAACCGTGGTATCGGCAAAAGGTGAAAAAATTGTATTCACAGGTAAGCAAACTGCTGAATCGAAATATCAAAGCCAAGGTGAAACTGTTTTCTTAGAAATTTCACCAGAAACCAAAACATGTTCTGCAGGAGTTGCCCGTATGGAATGCCTACAAGTTCGTGAAATTAAATATGCTGAAAATGGCGTAAAAACACAGGTCGATAAAGACTGGACGTTATTCTATAACCATATCGATGGTTTCACCCACAATCCGAAAGAGCGTCAAATCGTACGTGTTAAACGTTATGAAATTGCCAACCCTGCGGCTGACCAGTCAAAATATGCTTATGTTCAAGACATGATTATTGAACGTGAAGCAGTAAAAGGTTCATTGTAATCGTTCAATGACCTAGAAAAAACCGAGGCCTCAAGCCTCGGTTTTTTATTGGGAGTTTTCTAAGTGTACAAAACTTAGAATACGCCTTGAGCAAGCATTGCATCTGCAACTTTTACAAAGCCTGCAATGTTGGCACCATTTACATAGTTCACAGTACCATCTGCTTGTGTACCGTATTTCACACAGTTACGGTGAATTTCTTTCATGATCGCATGTAAGCGCTCATCGACTTCTTCAAAAGTCCAACCCAAACGCAAAGCATTTTGTGACATTTCTAGGCCAGAGGTCGCAACACCACCCGCGTTGGATGCTTTACCTGGTGCGTATAAAATTTTCGCTTCAACGAATTTTTCGACTGCATCTAAGGTAGAAGGCATGTTCGCCCCTTCAGCGACACAAATTACTCCATTTGTAAGGAGTACTTCAGCATCTGCCTGATCTAACTCATTTTGAGTTGCACATGGCAGTGCAATATCACATGGAATAGACCATGGACGCTGACCTTCTAAGTATTCAAAGCCATGCTTAGACGCAAACTCAGAAATACGACCACGCTTTACATTTTTCAGTTCCATCACTTCAGCCAGTAAAGCATCGGTAAAGCCTGCTTTCACATATACTGTACCCGCAGAGTCAGACAATGAAACGACTTTCGCACCTAGGTACATTGCTTTTTCAGCTGCGTACTGTGCTACGTTACCAGAACCAGAAATCGTGACTGTTTTGCCTTGGAAGCAGTCGCCACGGGTTTTCAGCATTTCTTCAGCAAAATACACTGTGCCGTAGCCCGTTGCTTCAGGACGCGCCAAAGAACCACCAAAGGTTAAACCTTTACCCGTAAACACAGATGAAGTGTCATTGCTCAGCTTCTTCATCATGCCAGCCATATAGCCCACTTCACGGCCACCCACACCAATATCACCCGCAGGGATATCCGTATTTGAACCTAGGTGACGGTATAGCTCAATCATTAGCGCTTGGCAGAAACGCATAATTTCGCCTTCAGACTTCCCCTTAGGATCGAAGTCTGAACCGCCTTTACCACCACCCATTGGTAGTGTCGTTAACGCATTTTTAAAGGTTTGCTCAAAGCCTAAAAATTTTAGGATCGAGAGATTTACCGATGGGTGAAAACGCATACCGCCTTTAAATGGACCAATCGCCGAGTTGTATTGAACACGGAAAGCACGATTTACATGCGTTTGACCTTGATCATCCACCCATGAAACGCGGAATTGAATCGCACGCTCTGGCTCAACCAAACGCTCCAGCAAACCGTGGTCTGCATAACGAGGATTTTTTTCAATGAACGGCCAAAGGCTGGTCATGACTTCCTCTACCGCTTGTAGAAATTCGGGTTGATGTTCATCACGTGTTTTCACGTAATCTAAAAACTCATTAAGGCTGTTATATTTCAACGCTTAATCCTCAGCAGAAAATGGATCAAAATTGGTCAAATTTTATAAACAATGTTAAATTTTGGCGCAAACAATTAAATATCTTTTACCAACAATTCACAACACATTTCTATAAAAAAACATATTTATCATTTATATAACAATTATTTATATAAAACATACCTCAAAACTGGTTATAAAAAAACACCAATGAAAACACAGGTTTAAAATCATTTTTTGCTCAAAAATGATGCAGTTAATGAACCATTTTAGAACACAGGATTATTCAAAAAAAACATGGTAAAATTCAGTGATCTACCCATTTCTCCTAATATCTCTGCAAATTCAGTTGCAGGATTGGTTTACGCATGAATTCGCACATTTCCCTGATCCAAAATATCGATGCCCTCCTTCCCCAAACCCAATGTGGACTCTGCGGACATCGTGATGGATGTCTGCCTTATGCCCAAGCCATCAGCGAAGGTGAAGCAGCCAATAAATGTGTACCCGGCGGGCAGCCTGTAGCCGATGCATTGGCTCAGTTGCTAAACAGGCCAGCATTAATTGCAGAAGAAAGTATTTGGCCTATTCAAGCCGATGGCCGCCCACAGAGAATGAAAGCAATCATTCGTGAAGATGAATGCATTGGTTGTACCAAATGTATTAGTGCCTGTCCTGTAGATGCCATTATTGGCTCAGGTAAACTCATGCACAGTATTTTGACTGACCTGTGTACAGGCTGTGAACTGTGTATCCCGCCTTGTCCTGTTGACTGTATTGACCTTATTCCAGATGTAGACGGCATACCAACGGAAATCTTGCGCAAAGCTGAGCAAGATGATTTAAGACAACGCTATTACGCACATATTCAACGTGAAGAAAAACAGCGCCTACACCGTAAAGGCCCAGTGGTTCGCGCGGAAATTGATACGGCTTTATTTGCCCAGTTTTCAGCACAGAACGATGCTGTACCTGATATTCAGATCATTGAAAAAGAACCAGAAATGGCAGCAAAGCTCGATGCAAAATCCACCATTGAGCTGGCGAAATTACGTGTACAAATTAAAAAATTAGAAAAGCAGCTTAGTGTTCGTGAAGATGCGAAAAAACGTCTGTTGTTAGATGACTTAACCCAACAGCTTCATCAGTTACAGGGAGTTTAAAACATGCTAACGACAAGCGGAAAACCTGTAAAAAACATGACCAAAAAGCAAATCCAAATCTTTTTTGAACGTTTACGTGCACAACGTCCAAACCCCAAAACTGAATTGAATTATTCGAGTCCTTTTGAGCTGTTGGTGGCTGTGACCTTGTCTGCTCAGGCGACAGATGTGAGTGTCAACAAAGCCACCGATAAACTCTTTCCTGTTGCCAATACACCTGAAACGATTTATGCCTTAGGGGTCGATGGTTTAAAAACCTACATTAAAACCATAGGTTTATATAATGCGAAGGCCGAAAATGTCATTAAAGCCTGTAAGATGCTGATTGAAAAACATAACAGCATCGTGCCAAACAACCGTGCCGATTTAGAAGCCTTGCCCGGTGTAGGAAGAAAAACAGCCAATGTGGTGTTAAATACTGCTTTTGGACAACCGACCATGGCGGTCGATACGCATATTTTTCGTTTAGGCAATCGTACGGGATTAGCGGTCGGCAAAAATGTGCTTGAAGTCGAACACCGTTTGGTAAAAGTCATACCAAAAGAATTTATTGTCGACTCGCATCATTGGCTGATTTTACATGGTCGATACTGCTGTATCGCACGCAAACCGAAATGCCATGAGTGTATTGTTTCAGATGTGTGTAACTGGCCAGATCGTTTTGAATTTGGTGCAGCACGTATTGCCACAACGACGATAGAAGCAGAACATTAAAGTTCAGTTTTTTTATTGTTGATTTGATTTATCTTTGAAATCCTGCTGCAACTTCGGATGTAACTGACGTTCTGGCTGCTTCTTCGACATTTTTTCTTGTTTACTGACATCGCGTAGCATTTTTACGCTAATGTAAAACAAACCCACCAATACCGCCGCAGCAACAATAATTAAAACAATGATTCCAAATTGTGCCACACGCGACTCCATTTTTAGAGGATCAAGAAAAAGAGCCCTAATATGACTTAGAGCTCTTTCAATGTCAAAACATTGCCATGTTTAAAACATGCAATTATTTGTCTTGATCAAGAATCGCAAACAAATCTGCTTGTACTTCTTCAATTGGACGTAAGCCATTCAGCTTGTCATAGGTTGGTGCATTTTCACCAGACGCTGCGCGACCTTGGTAGAAACCAACCAACTGTTCAGTTTCAGTGTGGTATGAACCTAAACGCTTACGAATCGTTGCTTCTTGGTCATCTGGACGTTGTACCAGTTCTTCACCAGTTTCGTCATCCTTACCTTCCACTTTAGGTGGGTTGTAAACGATGTGATAAACACGGCCCGATGCAGGGTGCTGACGGCGACCAGAAAGACGTTGTACGATTTCTTCGTCAGGAACATCAATTTCAATCACGTGATCAATGTTGATGCCTTCATTTTCAAGCGCTTCGGCTTGAGGAATGGTACGTGGGAAACCATCAAAGATACAGCCATTTACACAGTCAGGTTGTGCAATACGTTCTTTCACTAAACCAATGATCAGTTCATCAGATACAAGACCACCATTGTCCATCACGCTTTTAGCTTGTAGACCGAGTTCAGTTCCTTCACGAATTGCAGCACGGAGCATATCACCGGTTGAAATTTGTGGGACATTGTAGCGCTTACAGATCAACTGAGCTTGTGTACCTTTACCTGCTCCAGGTGGTCCGAGTAAGATAATGCGCATAAAAAAACATCCTCATTTAAACAATGTATTTGACACTTTGTACATGCCGACAAATTCGACATATTTTTAGCATCTAATTATAAGAAAGCTACAAACAAATGTATTGTACCCGCAATGAAGCCCGTTACCCCACCCAATAAAATCAAAATCCATTCGTCTTCCTGAAATGCAGGACGTAATAAGTTTTGAAATTCTTTCGGCGTTAGCTCCCGAATACGGTCTCTAAACATTTGATAGATTTTCTGTGCACGGCTCGCATTGAACGCTGGGTCGCATACAGGCACCATCGTAATTTCAATTGAACGATCAATCAAGTCCGTCTTGAGTTTTGCGTATTCACGTGGCCCCAAAGACAACTGCAAAGATGTTCTCACCAATGGTGTTTCCATGATTTCATTAATATGACGCTTGACAATACGACGGGTCTTGTCTTTTTTATTGCCATACATCATTTCAGTCATGATAGATTTTAACGTAATCAGGTCTTCTGTGACTACACTTGCAAACACATCTGACACTTCTTCTTGGCGCTTCATGAAAGCGCCTTGTACATTATAAGTCCCAATGCGCGGAATCACAGGTTTAATCCATGGAAACTTACGATCTTTTGTTAATTCAGTCAGTTGCAAGTATCGAACATAGTGTGGCTCAATTGGATTAAACACCATCCAAATCGCAATCCAGTTGGTTAAGAAGCCCCATACTGCCGCCCAAAATGGGACCGTCCAATGCCATGGCACCACAAACCAAACAATCATTTGGAAGATACCAAAGAACATCCCGATGAGTGCACTAATATGCCAAATAAAGTTGATTTCTTTCTGACCCACTTTCAAGAACATACGCACCATTAGTCTGCGGTCACCTTCCATTTGGCTGACCACCATATCGCGCATATCCACAAGTGACTCGACGTTCATGGTCAGTTCAGTCACTAATTCTCTGAGCACAGCCGGAAGCTGTTTGTGTGCCTGCGCATAAATTCGACGCTTAATTGAATAAGGTAAGTTTTCCCAAAGTACTGCATTGCGATCAATCATGACTTCATCAATCAGGTGCTCAAGTTCAAAACCAACTTGCTCACCAATGATTCGCGCCATATCCTCAGGATCCATTGCATCTAAAAATTCACGCAAAGAACCAAGCTTAGATAAGGTGTTATCCGTAATGATGCCTGAAATACGCCCCGCTTTTCTGGGCACAATGCCCTGCCAACCCACAGGCAAAGGCCCAATATGAAAACCCCAAAATGTAATCGGGTAAAAGACCATTTTCAGGGCCATCCAAACGTGCGCCCAAGTCACAAAAGCAGTCACAGGAATAATGCTGAGTACAGCCCAAAAATCGGGTCGATTCAAAAAGGTTTGCCACAACTGATTGACGTACTCAAGCATGCATAACTTCCATATTTAATTTTATTAACTGAATTATATAGCGTTTTAAAAAAGATATTGTGTCTATAAACCGAAACTTAGAGTATAGGAAAATTGTAGTCTCGGTTCAGTTTCTGCAACCACATAGCCCGATTTGGCTTCGAGTTTTTCCCCTGCACCAATCCCTACACTGAAAGTGCTGATTCGTTCAGGACTCAGTAACACATAAGCAAGATCTACACCACCACCAAGGCGAGATTCGTACTCGCCATCTACTTTCTTGCTGTCAATATGCCCTGCGTAAACACCGAGATAATAGCCATTTTTATCTTTACCAGTAAAATGAACTGGAAATCTAAAACCCAGCTGACCACCTACAGGGTAATCATCATTGATAAATACCCCAGCTTTTGCATATGCAATGCCATAAGGATTCACCCATTCTAGATTGGTGTGCAGTAATTTCTGCGTTACACCAACCCCTACATTCCACGTTTGAGCACTGCCAGCAGGAATTTTTGCATCTGGCAAAAAGGAATTATCTTGAGCGTAGGCTACGTTTGCACAGGCAACAAGTGCCAACACTGGATAAATTCTTGTCATTATTGTCACCATTATCCGTAATGTTATTTTAGTAATTGGTCCCTTTTTACAGGATTTTGACTGTAGCAGAATTTATAAAACACTTATATACAGCAATTTATATTTTTGATGTCTATAAAGTCAAAATTTAGGCAAAAATGAAAAGCAGAAGCCGCGATTACAAATATCAAAACAGTGTGACATGCGTTAGAATAGCGCGCAGGTATTTTCCTCTTTATCCATGTGTTTAAGTCGATTTGGTATGAAACAGCACTTTCCTTTAAAAAATGTCCAACAAGAAAAGCGCATTTTTCGAAATCGTACCTTTATCTCCATGGGTATTGTGGTCTTTTTCTTGCTGATTTTAGTCACTCGCTATGCCTATTTGCAGCTGGTTCAATTTGACGAGTTTTCAACTGCATCCGATCAAAACCGTATCCGTCTACAACCTTTAGCCCCTGCACGTGGTTATATTTATGACCGCAATGGTGTGCTGTTGGCAGACAACTATCCTGTCTTTACCGCGACGATGAGTCGAGCCGATGTGACGGATATTGATGCTACGATTGAACGTTTAACGCCAATCTTAGAACTCACCCCAGATGATATTGAGCGCTTTAACAGTCGTATTAAAGCCTCACGTAAAACTGAACGCGTTTCCATTAAACTTAATCTCAATGAAAACGATATTGCTCGCTTTAGCGAAGTTAAATATCAATTCCCTGGGGTTAATATCGAAACTCAGATGACGCGCTACTATCCACATGGTGAGCTGTTTGCCCATGTGATTGGTTATGTGGGTCGAATTAACGATAAAGAATTAAAAAGCATCAATAAAGATTTGTATGCGGGCACTAACCTGATTGGTAAAATTGGGGTAGAAAAGTCCTATGAAGATTTGTTACATGGTGTACCAGGAAATGAGTCTGTCGAAGCCGATGCACATGGTAACGTGCTGCGCCATTTAGGCCGCAAAGAACCCGTTCGTGGTAATGACTTATATCTTTCACTCGATTATGGTTTGCAGACGGTTGCCTCAGAGCAGCTTGCAGGTCGTCGTGGTGCAATCGTGGCGATGGATCCACGTACAGGTGAAATCCTGGCCTTGGTCTCAAGTCCAAGTTTTAACCCTAACCTGTTTGTCACAGGCATTAGTCATACCGACTATAGTGGTTTACGTGATAACCTCGATCAACCGCTATATAATCGTGCTGTGCAAGGCGCTTATCCACCTGGCTCGACCATTAAACCGATGTTTGGTTTAGGTGGTATTCATTATGGCTTAATTGATTGGGGCACAGCCATTTCCGATCATGGCTATTTCACCCTTCCAGGCGATTCGCATAAATTCCGCGACTGGAAAAAATCAGGACACGGTGTAGTCAACTTGCATAAATCACAAGTAGTCTCTTGTGATACCTTCTTCTACATTCTGTCGTTCCGTATGGGCATTGAAAAAATGAACACATGGATGCGCCAGTTTGGCTTTGGTGAAAAAACTGGTGTGGATTTACCAAGTGAAAGTACAGGCCTTTACCCAAACCCCGAATGGAAAATGCGTACCCGAGATGCCAAATGGCTCAAAGGGGAAACCATTTCAGTAAGTATTGGACAAGGTGCTTTTACAGCAACACCGCTGCAATTGGCCATGGCAACAGCCATTACCGCCAACCATGGTTCACATGTGATTCCGCATGTTTTACAAACCAGTAAAGGTGCAAAACCACATAAAGATTTAAATGCACCTGATGGCAGAATCCAGTTCAATGGTACTGATCAAGACTGGATACAAATGCGTGATGCCATGGTCGATGTCATTGAGACAGGGACTGGACGTGGCATTCGGACGCCAATGTATAAAATTGCAGGTAAAACCGGTACTGCACAGGTCAAAAGTATTGCCCAAGGTAAACGCTACAATGAAGCCCTATTGACCGAACGTCAGTTAGACCACGGCTTATTCGTGGGCTTTGCACCTGCGGAAAACCCTGAAATTGCGATTGCAGTAGTGTGGGAAAATGGTCGCCATGGTGGTTCTGCCGCGCAGCTGGCTCGTCCGATCTTAGACTACTGGCTGCTCACACGTCATAAAAATCCAATTCGTCCACAAAACCATCAAATTAGTGGCGGCTTGATGACGGCGGGGATTAAACCGGGTGAATTACCAAGTGGTAGCACTCCACCAGCGACCACAACAGGGACAAGTGCAGCTACACCAACCAGTACTTCCAATACGGCACCCACTTCAACAACGGCAAATACAAGCCGTTCAACTACACCGCCTTCTGCACCTGTGGAGTCAGACTAATTATGAAAAACCAACTCCGCATCATTGGAGGGGACTGGAAACGTCGTCAATTGCCTTTTGCCAGTATTGAAGGTTTACGCCCTACGCCTGATCGCGTACGTGAGACTTTGTTTAATTGGCTCATGTGGGATGTGCAAAATACCAATGTTTTGGATATTTGTGCAGGTTCGGGTGCATTGGCATTTGAAGCCTTATCACGTGGTGCCTCAAAAGTAGTGATGATTGAACCTGACCGCAGTCAAGCACAGTTTTTAACACAAAACTTGGAACTCCTTAAAGTACCTAAGTCTCGTGCCCAGTTAAAAGTATCGACTGCACAGCAAACATTACCCACTTTAAAAGAACAGTTTGATTTGGTCTTTTTAGACCCGCCGTATAGCCTAGAGCTATGGGAAGAACTGGCCCTCTTGGCGGATCCGATGATTCAAAATAATGGCTATATTTATGTAGAAGCCGATCGGGATTTGAATCAGTTAAAACTTCCAGCATCGTGGATTCAAATGAAGAACACCAAAGCTGGGTCTGTACGTGCAGGTTTATATCAAAAGAAAATAGTGGTTTCCCCATAATCTAGACACTTTTATGTCCTTTTGATTGACGCCATCACGAAAGAAAGTGGTCTTAGCACATATTAGCGTGGTTCTGAGCTACGCTATGCATGAAGATCAATATACATATTCAAAATCAAGCTAAAGCTTTAGTCATTTTTTACGCCTAAAAACTATGTAGACCGATCAAAAAACCGTACACTCGCTAAAATTTTAAATATATCGCATATGACTTGGTTGATCTTTATCTTAGGTGCAATGGTGGCTGGTTTTATACAGGGGCTCACGGGCTTTGCATTTGCCTTAATCGCCATGTCATTTTGGGTCTGGATCTTGGCACCTCAGCTCGCAGCGCCCTTGGTGGTGTTCGCCTCAGTCTGGAGTCACCTGATTTCTTTAAAGTCAGAATCTGCCTTTCAACTTGATAAAAGCCTCGTTGCACCTTATATCCTTGCAGGTCTGATTGGCGTTCCATTGGGAACCTATCTGTTAGACATCATTGAAGCACATACCTTTAAACTGGTTCTAGGAATTTTTTTGATTCTTTGGTGTCCATTGATGCTACTTAACCCCCAAATTCGCTTCATTCAAAACTCTGGAAAATACGCCGATAGTAGTATTGGTTTTCTTGGGGGTGTATTGGGCGGGTTGGGAGGCTTTTGTGGCTCACTGCCTTCAGCTTGGGTCATGTTAAAAAACCTTCCTAAAGAGCAACAGCGCTCAATTTTAAGGCATTTTAATTTCGCCATTCAGCTATTCACCCTACTCACCTATCTGCTCCGCGGAAATTTAAACTTGCAACACTTGCCCTATATGGGCATCTTACTTTTGAGTGTGAGTCTACCGGCCATGCTCGGCGCGCAGTTGTTTTATAAAATTTCCGAGCGGCAGTTCAAACATACTGTACTGGGTTTATTGTTTAGCTCAGGTTGTTTTCTATGTATCAGCTACCGCTTTCTGTAGTGCTATAGAACCTGACTCTGAACTTTGCAATGGCTTGGGTCAGCAATTGTGTATTTTGTGTCAAAATAGGCTCATCTTTAAACAACTTAGCTCTACTGGGCTTTCTCCAACTCCAAAAATATTTATACAATTGGCACACCTTCAAACCCACCGCCCACCATATATGAAACTGCCTCTTGCACTACTGAGTTTTTGCTTTATCAGTGCTTGCTCCATAAGCTCATCCAAAGAAATAAAACAAGCCGAAAAACTTCTCCAATCTTTTAACTGTCAAAATATAGAGCGCGATCAGGCAGACCACAGCAGCATGACCAGTTATCATGAACAAGTGCTTGCCAGCAGCAAACAAAAAGCCCAATCCTATGTAGAAAGCTATCAACATGGCGATCAAATTTTTGACCTGCCCCTGCCCGAAGTGATTGAAACACAGCTACAAAGTTATATGGCCGCATGCCAGTCACTAGGTGGGGTTTTACCCAATCCCCAGCAAAACCCTTAAAATACGATTAGCAATAAAAAAGACAGCTCGAAAGCTGTCTTTTTTAATTTCATATGACTTAAATTTGAAGTTAAGACACAGTTGAGTCGTTGTGATAGCGAGTATCGACACTGAAATCTTGAGGAAATTTAGCAGAAATTTGCGCATAAAATGCCATAATTTCAGCCATATCTTTTTCATAGTCACCCGTAGGATAAATAATTTTACCCACTCCAGTTTTTTTCTTCGCATAATCCATATAGGCCAGCGCAATCGGAACACCAGCACTGACTGCAACATGGTAAAAACCTGTTTTCCACTGTTCCTGCTTGGCACGTGTCCCTTCAGGAGTGACCAACATGACCAACTTAGGGTGCTCTTTAAAAAGATCACTCATGAGTTGCACCATACTTGGACGTGGTTCACCTTCATGCTTTGGACGACGGTCAATACCTATCCCACCCATTGCACGAACAAATGGCCCAAATGGTAGTTTCATATAGCTGTCTTTAATAGTGATACGGACATGCACACCTAAGGCTTTTAATGCCAAACGAGCGTACAACGCATCCCAGTTGCTGGTATGTGGCGCTGCAATCATTACACATTGATCGATATTCAAATCCCAATGATTATCAATCTGCCACCCCATTAAGGCCAAACTTTGTTCTGCAAGCTTTTCGAACACAAAAAAATACCACATTAGTGAAAATCCGCGCCGATTCTAGCAATGCTGCTGATCAAATACACGGCGAGACGCTCAATAAAACAACAATTAATCTATAAACGTATATTTTATTTAATTCCAAATATTTCAAGAAAAAACAGGGTCTTTGAGATTAAAGGCAAAATACGTGAATAGTATTCTTTATTGACGATACAGAGGCACTCACAGATCTTCACAGATTCATTTCCAGCACTCCTGTAAGGTAAAACTAAACACTGAATAATATCGGGTGCTGTATATGCAAAAGACTGTTTTAGCACTATGCCTATCTTTCACCATGTTAACTGCATGCTCAAAGCCAAATGAAAACAATCCTCCACCAGATCACAATGTCACCGCATCTCTGGACGACAGTGCTAGCGCAACCATGATGGATACACCAGACACAGCAAATGCCTTAGATTGGGTAGGCACATATCAAGGGGTTTTGCCCTGTCACAATTGTTCTGGGATCGACACTGAACTTGAACTGACCTTAGATCATCATTTTGTGCTGAAACAAAAATTTTTAGGGAAATCGAATAATAATTATGTCAATGAAGTGAAAGGTTCATTTCAATTTTTGAATGGCTCTGATCAACTGATACAGCTCGACTCATCAGGTGATAGCCGTATTTATTATATTGGTGCGCAATTTATTGAAATGCGTGGTGATAAAGGTCAAGTGCTGGATCAACCCGAGTTCAACTTTAAACTCACCAAATTCTTAGAATGAGAGTACACCTAACATCAAGCATGATTTAAATTACGTATTTGTGTGTCAGTGTATGAATTACCCAAACATCAAAAAAGTAGCCGAATTTCCTCGGCTACTTTTAAACACCATTTACTGCTTTTTCGACTGTAAGTTTTCAATCAATTTACTAAAATCAAGCGTTGTGGCTTTTTGCACCGGTGGATAGTCCATCAATGACTTAATATGTTCTGCCAGTAGTGCCTCTAAAGGCTCACCCAACCAGAGTTTCTTTTGCATAATGTCAGAGCGATCTGTTGTGCTATCAAACGATTCAAACGGATCTTGACGAAGGTTAAAAATGATAGGAAATTTTAACTTTTTATAAGTGTCATAATAGTTTTCGCTGGTTTCAAAATGCAACTTCCATTGGTTCATTCGAACGGCACGTAGTGTTGACTCATGGTAATACAGGAAATTATTACGCTTACTTTCTGCTGATTTTCCAGTCCAGTAATCTAGGTTATTAATCCCATCAATATATTGTTTACGGTCATTTTTCATTTCCTCTACAACATTTGGATCACCCGCAATGGTCGCCAAAGTGGTGAAAAGATCCATATTGGCTTGAATACCAGTTTTCACTTGCCCAGCAGGTATATGCCCCGGCCAACGGATCATTGTTGGCACACGAACACCACCCTCATAGGTGGTCATTTTCTCACCACGGAACGGCGTGGTTCCACCATGATTTTTGGCACTGTGCTCAGGTCCATTATCAGAAGTATAAATAATGATGGTGTTATCTAATACACCCATCTTTTTCATATCATCTAATAGCTTACCTACTTGCATGTCATGTTCAATCATGCCGCTACCATACATATCTTCTTCTGAAGTTGCCTTGGCTGCTAGATAACGATGCGACTCTCGTAAGCGTGTATACATGTGCATACGGCTTGGGTTTAACCACACGAAAAATGGTTTATCGGCATTTTTACTGCGCTTCATAAAGTCAGTACTGGCTGCGATGAACTCATCATCCACCGTTTCCATTCGCTTACTGGAAAGTGCTCCAGTATCTTCACATTTTTGCTTACCCATTTTCCCAAAACGTGGATCTGTGGTTTCATCCTCTGTGCTTGTTGCATAACAATGCAGAACACCACGTGTACCAAATTTTTTACGGAATTCAGGGTCTTTTGGATAATCTACTTGTTCAAAAGTATCTTCAGTATTGAGGTGATATAAATTACCGTAGAACTCATCAAAGCCATGCACTGTCGGTAAATGTTCGTTACGGTCACCCAAGTGGTTTTTACCAAACTGACCATTCATATAACCTAAAGGCTTAAGAACCTCAGCAAGCGTTGGTGTTGCAGCTTGAATACCTAAAGGTGAACCAGGACGCCCTACCGTGGTGAGACCTGAACGAATTGGATATTGTCCCGTAATAAAGGCTGCACGGCCTGCAGTTGAACTTGGCTGTGCATAATGATCGGTAAACATAATGCCTTCTTTGGCAATTCGATCAATATTTGGGGTGTTATAGCCCATCGTGCCATGACTGTAAGCACTCACGTTTTCCCACCCAACATCATCAGACATAATCACCAAGATATTTGGAGGCTTTGCCATAACAGCCGTTGATAGTAACGCTCCAGCAGCCAACGCGATAGAACGTGAAATAGTTTTTTTACGCATGTGTTTTCCTTAACAGATTATTGAAACTTAAAACCTATCTGCAAACAGCCACATTTAAGCAACTATTTGATTATTCATTATTTACGGGTCAATCCTGCCCGGCATTACAACAATTCTTTTAATGTGGTTGTAAACGTCTCGCGATTTCATGCTTGGATGAAGTTACGGTATAAAAAAACTTCTTTAAGCCCGAGCATAGGTAATGTAAACCTGCTTCTCCATCTGGAGTTTTCAGGAAACGGTCTTTCGGACAGTCACCCCAACACAGTTGCAAATATGGACATTGCTTGCAATATTCAGGGAGAGTGCTGGATTTGGCGTAGGCGAATTTTTTCTGTCGTTCTGAAAAAACTAAATCCCCTTGATGAATCTCGTGAATATTGCCGAGCTTATATTCTGGATAGACAAAGTGATCACAGGAAAATAAATCACCATTGTGCTCCACTGCGAGTGACTTCCCGCAAATCTGGCCAGATACACATTTTTGTGCGCCATATCCAAACATCATCGAAATCACATTCTCAAATTGATCGATAAACACCTGTCCAAAGTCTTGAGCAAACCACTCCTTCCATACGACAGATAAGAAGCTCCCCCAATCATCCGCAGCAATCGACCAGTCGGTTACTACGGAATCAGCAGTTCCGGGTTGTGCTGCTGTACTGCCTAGTTTCGGTAAATCGGCTGGATTCCACTGTCCTGGCGCTGTTTGTTGGAACTGCGCACTTTCCATGCCTGGAATAAACTGAATCATGTAAGGTTTAACCTGATCACGCAGGAAACGGTACACATCGAGCGGTCGTTTGCTGTTATCGCGATTGACCACACATAATGCGTTAAAGCGTATTTGGTATTGATGCAGTAATTGCGCAGCATGCATCACTTTGGCATGGGTAGGTTTACCACCTTTGTTATAACGGTGGATGTCGTGCAAATCGGCTGGACCATCAATGGATAAGCCAACTAGGTAATCATGTTTTTTTAGAAAGGCACACCAGTGTTCATCAAGTAAAATGCCGTTGGTTTGTAAGTCATTTTCTATACGTTGATTGGGTTTCTTATATTTATGTTGTAGTGCCGTCACGCGTTTGAAAAAATCCAACCCCATCAAGGTCGGCTCACCGCCCTGCCAACTAAAGACAATTTCATCCCCAGTTTGTGCTTCAATATATTGCTTAATATGAAGCTCTAGCATTGACTCCGTCATGCGCGGAGTTTTCGGTTGATGCAACATATCTTGCTTATGCAAATAGAAGCAATAACTACAGTCCAAGTTACACTGTGCGCCAGAGGGCTTGACCATCACGTGATAGCGATATGTTTGTCCCTGCACTTGCAGGCTTTTTAAAGGCGGCGATTCAGCTTGTATAGGTATCATTCGCATTTTTTAGAGTCCTCATTTTTTCAGCGTTCAGGCACTAATTCGCAACTGTACAAAACCATGTGCACAAGTCATTCTGTGAAAAGATATTAGCGAGTTTCATTCCATTCACTGCATGTAGTCTGCTAAAGACCCAAGCCTTTGGTATTTTGAATGGATTAACCCAAGTGACTGTTGCCGCTACACATGCAACAGGAAAGGTGCTATAAAATGACCTTGCGGATATTTTGATAATTCCAATGTTTTATAATTCATTCTCTTCTTGTCCCTAAGCTTAATTTTCATCAGCAAAGCTACTGTGTAAGAGTAAAAATCAACAGCCAATTCCAATTTTGGCATACTGAAAAATACTGACCCATCTCACATAGTTGCATCGCTTGGTAGAGCACGTTATCAAACTTTGAAAATAGAAAAACCACTCAAAAGAATGGTAATTGCATTTTTTATGCTCTCTTTTTATTAAAGCTTTCTTCGGATTCAGACCATGTTCTAAAACTTATTATTCTTTAGTGTGTATTTGAAAAAATGCCTTTTCCTATACAGCGAATACAGACCTATCGTCGTCTGGAATTTTTGCTGAAAAAGGATTTTGTTGCACAAATATTTAAAAAAACACCCCTAAGCAACTCAAATTTAAGTGACAACTTGGGTATGAGATCGGTCTTAAAATGGCTATACGGGCATGTACCTCGTTGACCTAGCTTTTAAGGTTTAGCACTGAGTTTATCGCCTAGTAATTTGATGCAATGCATCTTAGTTTCGACCAAACTACGACGATGATAGCCTGACCATTTTTCCTAGGCGTTTAACTATTTTCAATAATTCATTTCTTTCTAAAGATTCTACTTTTTTGTCTTTCCATGGTTTTGCATTTTTTCTTGGCAGAATCACTGCATGTGCTTGACGATCTGAGATCACTCGTCTGCAGCATTTAGTGTCATAGGCTCCATCGGTATAGACAGAATCTATTCGCTCATCAAGTGGTATTTGACCAAGTAAATCACCGAGTACCTGTGAATCACTGATATTGTTCGTTGTGAGCTGAACTGCACGTATTTGTAGCGTTCCAGCATCTATAACAATGTGAAGCTTACGCCATTGGCGACGATATTCAGGCTGATGTTTCTTCCTTTTCTATTCACCTTCACCTAAAAACTTTAAGCCAGTAGAGTCCACGGGCAAGTGAAGTCCATTACTACTTTTTTGATAGCGAATTGCAATATCAATATGCTTCTGTCTTCTACACAGCGTGGAATAATCTGGTGCTGTCCAATCTAATCCACTAAGTTTAATGAGGCTCTGAACAAATCCTGTGACTATGCGTAAAGAGAGTAGAAATAGCGATTTGATTATTAAACAGCACTGAATCTCGGTATCGGCATAAGTTTGATTTCGACCCTGCTTGCCTTGTGGTTGAGCATACCATTGAGTCGTTGGGCCAAACCAAATGAAGATGTTTCCTCTATTTATTAGTGCTCGGTTATACAAGGGCCAATTAGTTGTGCGATAAATTTTAGGTGCAGCCTTCTTCATTTAGAAATTATATTGATGAAGAAGCCCTTAAGAATAGGTTTGTGCAACAAAGTCTATTCAGACTAAAATAGAAAAAAATCAATTATTTTAATTAAACAGCCTAACTAAACCACTTTAAGCATTATGCATCAAACCAATCCAACATTTACAAATAATAAAAAGGCCGCATTTAAGCGGCCTTTTTACATCTAAAATAATATGGTGCAGATTACATCATTCCGCCCATACCACCCATGCCGCCCATATCAGGCATTGCAGGCTTGTCTTCTGGAACATCAGTAATCATACATTCAGTTGTCAACATTAAACCTGCTACAGATGCAGCATGCTCAAGTGCAGAACGTGTTACTTTCGCAGGGTCAAGAATACCCATTTCTAGCATGTCGCCATACTCAGAAGTTGCAGCGTTATAACCAAAGTTACCTTCGCCGTTTTTCACAGCGTTGATCACAACTGAAGGCTCATCACCCGCATTAGCAACGATTTGACGAAGTGGCGCTTCAATCGCACGACGTAAAATGTTAATACCTACGTTTTGGTCATCATTTGTACCTGTTACGCCGTCAAGCGCTGCTGCTGCACGTACAAGCGCAACACCACCACCCGCAACAACACCTTCTTCAACCGCAGCACGCGTTGCATGAAGTGCATCGTCAACACGGTCTTTCTTCTCTTTCATTTCAACTTCAGTTGCAGCGCCAATTTTAATGACTGCAACACCGCCTGCTAATTTAGCAACGCGTTCTTGAAGTTTTTCTTTGTCATATTCAGACGTAGATTCTTCAATTTGTGCACGGATTTGTTGAACGCGCTCAGCGATTTGAGCAGCATCACCAGCACCGTCAACAATCACAGTGTTTTCTTTAGATACAGTAATTTTGTGCGCAGTACCTAAGTCTTGAAGAGAAGCTTGCTCTAAAGTCATGCCGACTTCTTCAGAAATCACAGTCGCGCCCGTCAAGATTGCGATATCTTGAAGCATTGCTTTACGACGGTCACCAAAACCTGGTGCTTTAACCGCACATACTTTGATAATTCCGCGCATGTTGTTCACAACAAGTGTCGCTAACGCTTCACCTTCAACATCTTCAGCGATGATTAAAAGTGGCTTGCCTGTTTTAGCAACAGCTTCAAGTACAGTAATCAATTCACGGATGTTGCTGATTTTTTTGTCAACAAGCAAGATAAACGGATTTTCAAGTTCAGCCGTTAATGTATCTTGTTTGTTTGCAAAGTATGGGCTGATATAACCACGGTCAAACTGCATACCTTCAACAACGTCAAGCGCATCTTCAAAGCCTGAACCTTCTTCAACAGTAATCACGCCTTCTTTACCAACGCGTTCCATTGCTTGTGCAATGAGTTTACCTACAGTTTCGTCAGAGTTTGCAGAGATTGAACCCACTTGTTCAATCGCTTTGGTATCAGAAGCAGGTTTTGCTGTTGCTTTAATTTCAGCAACCAATGCTTTAACAGCAAGATCAATACCACGTTTCAAGTCCATTGGGTTCATGCCCGCAGTCACTGACTTGATGCCTTCGTTTAGAATTGCTTGAGCAAGTACAGTCGCTGTTGTTGTACCGTCACCAGCGATGTCATTGGTTTTAGAAGATACTTCACGAACCAATTGAGCACCCATGTTCTCAAATTTGTCTTTTAGAGAAATTTCTTTCGCAACAGTTACACCATCTTTAGTAATGTGCGGTGCACCAAAAGAACGGTCGATCACAACGTTACGGCCTTTAGGACCCAAAGTTACTTTTACAGCATCTGCAAGCACGTTTACGCCTGCAATCATTTTAGAACGAGCTGAATCACCAAATTTTACGTCTTTAGCTGACATACTAAACTCCAAATATTCTTAAATTTTAATCAATTGTATTGCTTAAACAGCAAATGAACGTTCTGAATTAACCTTCAAGAACCGCTAAAATATCAGACTCTTTCATCACAAGAAGTTCTTCGCCTTCAACTTTAACTTTAGTGCCTGCATATGCACCAAACAGTACATTGTCGCCCACTTTTACGTCTAAAGCACGAACGCCATTGTCTGTAATTTTGCCATTACCTACTGCAATGATTTCACCTTGAGCTGGCTGTTCAGCAGCAGAAGTACTCAAAATTAAACCACCTGCAGTTTTAGTTTCCTTTTCTACGCGGCGAATCACAACGTTGTCATGTAAAGGACGAATTTTGCTCATTTCTTGCTCCATAGACATTTTCAAAATGCCATTGTTTACGATGTGAAGATGACTTCTTATTCCTAGGTCATCAACAAAATTTTGATATGACACTTTTGTGGGGATGGAATAAAACGCTTCAAGGGCAAACACAAAATATTTTTATATTTTTGCGCTCTTTTTAAGCAAACCTCATCAAAGTTTAGACACTCAATTCAATCTGACGTATTTCGCTACATCAACTCGAAGCGATTGGTTGCAGCGTTAAAGCTCAAATGTTGTACATCAGCATTCGGCAAAATAATATTCAAGCTATTGGGCAAGCCCGCATGTAAACGATAAGATGTCGCCGTTCCCGCATGAATATCCAGCACAGGATGAGATACCCCAAGTTGATAAATCTGGTTCAAATCATAAACGGCAGCGTGGTGTAAATGCCCATGTAACAGTCCATTTAAACCATGTTGGCTCCATTGCTCCAACGCAATACGACCAAGCATTGGGCAGTCTTTCACACCATGACTATGGTCTGGCGGAGTATAAAAAGGCTGATGCGCGGCGATCAGTTTAATTTTGTGCGCTGGTGCTTGCTGTAATTTCAGGTCAATCTCTTGAATTTGGCTCAGTGAAATATGCCCTCGTGTATGGTAGCGCCGACGAATACTATTCACCCCAATGACATAAAAGTGTTCAGTTTCCAACGTGTTTTCCATCCCCCCAAAAAACAGTTGATAACGTGCAAAGGGGCTAAAAAAACGATTCCACACATGGTACAGCGGAATATCATGATTCCCTGGCACCACCAAATACGGCAGCTTCAAACTGTCTAAAAACTGCCGACAAGCATAAAACTGAATAAACCGCGCACGTTGGGTCAAGTCCCCACTGACCACTACGGCTTCAAAAGGATGTTCCTCACATAACTGACGAATGGCCTGCAAACAGACTTCGCGTTCGGTTCCAAAATGTAAATCTGACAAATGTAAAATCATGCGGGAACCATGATATTCAGCGCATGCTTACGTACTGTAATTTTCAGCGGTGGTGTCATCGTGACAATTTCTCCATCTACCGCAACCGTGAGCTTATTACGCTTTGAATGAACAATCACTTCATCTGCTGCAAAGCTATAGACATCGGAAGCCTGATCCAAATTGCCTTTAATCAGCTGCCATAAGGTCTTGAACAAAGTCCGCTTATCACTTTTTGCTACTACCACGCCCGCCACTTTGCCTGCTTCCGCCGCCTCGGCAATACGTAGTTTCATTTCAGCCAGTTGAAGTTGGTTATTGCCAAAGAAAATCAATGGCGTTTTCACTGGATAGCGCTGTCCATCGACTTCCACTTCAAGTTTTAACTCTTTACGGTCGCGGATGAGAACATCCAATGCCGAGGTATACGCATGCAATGGAAAACGTCCAAAATGCTTATTAAACTGTTCTCTTTTTTGAATAAATAAAGGATAAAGCCCTAAACTGGCATTGTTCAAATAGATATGTTGATTGAGCTGTGCCACATGTACAGAACGTGGCTGACCTTCACTAATGGCTTTGGCTGCGTCTAATAGGTCCAGCGGTATATTCAGCACTCGCGCAACATAGTTAAAGGTACCTAGAGGCAAGATCCCCATGGGAATATCCGTTCCCATCAATTTAGACGCAACAGCATTTAAAGTACCATCCCCACCTGCAGCAACGATGACCCCTACATTTTCTGCTTGACGATGGCGTAGTAAAATCTCTTGCATCATCTGATCAAAGTTCATGCACTCACTTAACTCAAATGACTGTATTTCAAAACCCGCGGTACTCAGATCTGCTACCAACTGTTCATACACTTCATCTTTATTTGCGGCATGAAAACCTGATTTTTTATTATAAATAAGTGATAAAGGTTTGAGTTGCTCTGACATTTTGCACCTAAACTTGAAGTAATTGCTCTATTTTTGTCCAAATATTCAACACTTAACAGTTTTGTTATGTAAAATTCAAATGACTACCATTTATTTAATCAATAATAAATCTCAATCACAAAATAAATGCAAACATATGATTTTAATACTAATATCTTAAATGAATAATCCTCATAAATATAATAAATACACAAAATAAAAGCAAAAAATCCAACCAAACTATTGTTTTTTAATAGTTAAAATAAAGCAACCCCATCGAACTGTTCATAATTTAGATACGCCTTTGGTCTTATTTTTTTTATCAAATTATGCTTTAATACAGCCACTTTTTTTTCATCTTTTCATCTCTGCAGTAAATTTTATTGCTGAGATTGTACTTTGTACAAACGTGTACATATTTGAGATAGGCCTCACCATGACCCAAGTGAACGCACCAGAATTCGTTCGTCACCCTAAGCTTATTGCGTGGGTGGAAGAAATTGCAAAATTAACAAAACCAGCGAAAATTGAATGGTGTGACGGCAGCGAAGAAGAATATCAACGTTATATCAACTTGATGATCGCTAACGGCACAATGCAAGCGCTTAACCAAGAAACGCATCCTGGTTCTTATCTTGCTAATTCTGATCCTTCTGACGTTGCTCGTGTTGAAGGTCGTACTTACATCTGCTCTGAAAAACAAGAAGATGCTGGTGCAACAAACAACTGGGAAGAGCCTGCTGAAATGCGTGCTCGCCTAAATGGTTTGTTTGACGGTTCAATGGCAGGTCGTACTTTATATGTAGTACCGTTCTCTATGGGCCCATTAGGTTCTCATATTGCGCATATTGGTATCGAATTAACTGACTCTCCATATGTAGCAGTTAGCATGTCTAAAATGGCTCGCATGGGTAAAGCTGTTTATGACGTTCTTGGTACAGACGGTGAATTCATTCCTTGCGTACATACTGTTGGTGCGCCGCTTGCTGATGGCGAAAAAGATGTTGCATGGCCTTGCAACCCTGAAAAATACATCGTGCATTACCCAGAAACACGTGAAATCTGGTCTTACGGTTCTGGTTACGGTGGTAACGCATTGTTAGGTAAAAAATGCTTAGCTTTACGTATTGCGTCTTCTATGGGTCGTCAACAAGGTTGGTTAGCAGAACACATGCTGATTCTTGGTGTGACTAATCCTCAATGCGAAAAACACTACATCGCAGCGGCATTCCCGTCTGCTTGTGGTAAAACAAACTTCGCGATGTTGATTCCACCAGCAGGCTACGAAGGTTGGAAAATTGAAACTGTAGGTGACGATATTGCTTGGATCAAACCAGGTGAAGACGGTCGCTTATACGCAATCAACCCAGAAGCAGGCTTCTTCGGTGTAGCGCCTGGTACAAATACCAAGACCAACCCGAACTGTATGGCTACACTTCACAAAGACGTGATTTATACCAATGTTGCGGTAACTGATAACGGTGAAGTATGGTGGGAAGGTCTTACTAAAGAAGCACCTGCCAACCTGACTAACTGGAAAGGTCAACCTCACACTGGCGCAGAAAAAGCGGCTCATCCAAATGCGCGCTTCACTGTTTCAGCAGGTCAATGTCCTTCTATTGATGCTGACTGGGAAAATCCAGCTGGTGTTCCAATTTCAGCATTCATCTTTGGTGGTCGCCGTGCAGACACAGTGCCTCTAATTTCAGAAGCATTTGACTGGGTAGATGGTGTTTACAAAGCTGCAACTATGGGCTCTGAAACAACTGCTGCTGCTGTTGGTCAACAAGGTATTGTTCGTCGTGACCCATTCGCAATGCTTCCATTTGCGGGTTACAACATGGCGGATTACTTCTCTCACTGGTTAGAGCTTGGTGAAGAAGTAGCAGCAAAAGCTAAAGCTGCGGGCAACAAACTTCCGGGTATCTACAACGTGAACTGGTTCCGTCGTGATGCTGAAGGCAACTTCGTATGGCCTGGTTTCGGTCAAAACATGCGTGTTCTTGAGTGGATCATTGACCGTTGTGAAGGCCGTGCTGATGCAGTTGAAACACCAATTGGTTTAGTTCCAACGTATGAACAGTTGAACTGGACAGGTTCTGACTTCACTAAAGCTCAGTTTGACCTTGTGACTTCTCAAGACAAAGATCAATGGATCAAAGAGCTTGAAAGCCACACTGAACTATTCGACAAACTTGGTGAACGCCTACCAGCTGCACTTAAAGCTCGTCAAAACGAACTTTTAGATGCTGTTAAGCAATCTGCTTAATCTTTAAATTAAGCAAAAAAAAAGACCGCGTAAGCGGTCTTTTTTTTAATCTATTTATACTTTTAAAACTTTATAACTCAACAAAATTTATCCAACCAATCGCGACTAAAATAAGTAGCAACAACTTAGCCAGCACTTCATGTTTACTCGATCAAAGACCCCTCCGATTCAACTCAATTTTGAAATCAAAAGCTCAGCAAAGTCGCCAAGGGCACTTATGGCAGTGTGGTTGAACTCTATCCGCGTCTTGCTGAACGTGCACAATCAAGTCGGTGTTACGTCGTCATTGACTACAATGCCAACCAACGCTTTGGCGTATTGTCCGTCCAGTCGTTTGGGGAACGGCTGTAAAATGGAAGACACCTGTAGACTGTAAACAGCTCGGCGGTATCGAAATTTAAATCTAAAAAAGTCGTGATAGTGGCTTTTTTAATAGAACGAAATCAACTGTATCCATTACACATACTTAACACTATGCAGCATCCCCCTGCATACGACGCAGGTGTAAATCCTGCAAGTAGAGGTCTAAAGCTTGAGTTTCTAGTGCATCAAATTTTAAATACAGTTTAGTCCGTCGTTTTAAAATATCTTCACTACCGATGGCCCACTCACGTTTCACCACATAATCCACTTCTTGCTGATACAAGCCATGGCCAAAAGATTGCCCTAAAGCTTGTACATCTTTGTTCTCACCAAGCATATGCCACACTCGACTACCATAACTGTTTGCCCAACGATGTGCTGTTTGAGACTCTAGCCCTTTGATTTCATGCATCAACTCTGCACATAAAACCTCGACTGAACTAAAACCTTCTGCACCTGGGAGTTTTGCCTCAGCCGTCCATTCCGCTTTCATGTGTGGAAAATATCGTTTCAGCTGTAGCAAAGCCGCTTCCGCCAACTTGCGATAAGTCGTTAACTTTCCACCATAAACAGATAACAATGGTGCTTCATTCACAACAGGTTTAGACATCGCCAGTACATAATCACGTGTCACTTTAGAGGCTTGTGTACTTGCATCATCATACAAAGCCCTTACGCCTGCAAAGCTTGAGATTACATCTTCTGGCTGTAATTGAAGCTTGAAATGGTCATTAATCACATCAATCAAATAAGCCGTTTCCTGCTCGGTAATGTGGACATAATTTGCATCACCTTCAAACTCTACGTCCGTGGTACCAATCAGGCTGTATTCATCTAAATAAGGAATTACAAACACAATGCGTTGATCATCATTTTGTAGAATAAACGCATGCGGTTCCGGGTATAAACGCTTCACAATAATATGACTGCCCTGAACCAATCGAATGCCTGCCTTTGGGGTTTTGGACATTTGCTGTTGAATAAAATCTGTGACCCATGCACCCGTTGCATTAACCAAAGTTCGAGCTTTAATTTGGTAATGTTGTTTTTGATGCTCTAAGGTTAGACACCACACACCCTCCTGCTGAACCGCAGAAACACATCGTGTTTGTGTCCGAATTTGAGCTCCCAGCTCATGCGCTTGAATTGCATTAACCACCACCAAACGCGCATCATCCACAGTACAGTCTGAATATTCGAAACCACGTTTAATGGTGTCTTTTAAGGGGCTGTCGACATTAAAATGAACAAGCTCCGAGCCCTCTAATGTTTCTCGTTTTGCCAAATAGTCATAGATAAATAAGCCTGAACGAATCAGCCATGCAGGGCGCAAATACGGTAAATGCGGCATAATAAAACGCATAGGATGGATCAAATGTGGGGCTTTTTTTAACAGTACTTCACGCTCTAATAACGCTTCACGCACCAAACGAAATTCTTTCTGTTCGAGATAACGCAATCCACCATGAATGAGCTTGCTACTGGCTGAAGACGTATGACTAGCTAAGTCATCTTTTTCGCAGACGAAAACACTTAAACCGCGCCCTACAGCGTCATTTGCAATGCCCACCCCATTGATGCCCGCGCCCACAACGGCAATATCATAAATGGCATCTGTGTCTTGCATATCCACCTCTCTCGTTGAGTTATTGTGTTATTTTTGTTCTTCACGCTAAACTTAACATCAAAATCCAACCTTGTCATATTCCAAAGCCAGTCAAATCAGAGAAAATTCGTTACTCTAAATAAATTAATAACCGCATCTATTTTTACAATTTAATTTTTAATTTTGACTATTCAGTGAAAAATCGACTAATTTCCAAGCTAAAAAACACTTTCTTTTCTAAAAATCGACATTCACCATAAAATAAAAAAGCACTATAACCTCTTGTATTTTAATTGACTATTCACACATTAAAAAATCACAAGAGTTTGTTTTGAATAAGTAAAATGATAATTTCCCATTAAAATAAAGATATTCATTAGAAAAACTTAACAGCATATAAATCATACTAACATTTAGACTAAAGTCGAATGAAGTCCAAGGATAAGGGGCGTATAACGAAACTGAATTTTTTGTTTAATCTTAAAATATATTGTTTTAACTTTTTCTACTTAAAAAGTTAAAAGATGTATTTTCCGAACTTCTCCTTGGGAAATTTTTGTGACTGATCTATCTCCCCAAGCTGCTCCAGTAAGCATCGATAAAAAGACCCGCTTAAAATCGATTCTCGGTGGTTCAGCTGGCAACTTAGTTGAATGGTATGACTGGTATGTCTATGCCGCATTTACCTTATATTTCGCGCCACAGTTTTTCCCTGAAGGGGATGACACGGTAAAACTGTTACAAGCTGCTGCCGTCTTTGCACTGGGCTTCCTGATGCGTCCTATTGGCGCGTGGATCATGGGCATTTATGCAGATCGTAAAGGACGTAAATCAGGTCTTACCCTGTCTGTATCTTTAATGTGTGTGGGATCTTTGATTATTGCCTGTGCACCGACCTATGCCAGTGTGGGTATGCTCGCACCTGCCTTATTACTCTTTGCCCGTTTATTACAAGGTTTAAGTGTTGGTGGAGAGTACGGTTCAAGCGCAACCTATTTAACGGAAATGGCTGGTAAAAACCATCGTGGTTTCTTCTCTAGTTTTCAGTATGTGACTCTCATTTCAGGTCAGCTCTTGGCGCTGTGTGTGTTGATCATTTTACAACGCACCATGAGCGAAGCACAGTTATCTGAATGGGGCTGGCGTATTCCCTTCTTCATTGGTGCTGTACTTGCCATTGTGGTGTTCTGGATTCGTCGTGGTTTGGTTGAAACCCAATCTTCAAAAGATGCACAAGAACAGGCTAAAAATGGTGGCCCTAAATCTAGCGCACTTGCTTTATTTACCAAATATCCAAAGCAAGCATTCACTGTGATTATGCTGACAGCGGGTGGAACACTGGCATTCAACACCTTTACCACGTATTTACAAAAATACTTGGTTAACACCTCAGGTTTTGAGAAAACCACAGCAACAGAGATCACCACAGCAGCAATCTTTGTCTTCATGCTATTACAACCTGTGGTGGGCGCACTGTCTGATAAAATTGGTCGTAAACCAATTATGATCACTTTTGGTGTATTGGGCGTACTGTTCACAATTCCAATTTTCAATGGTCTAGGTTCAACCAGCAGCCCAACAACCGCATTTATGTTATGTATGAGTGGTATGGTGATTGTGACAGGTTATACTGCGATTAATGCAGTAGTTAAAGCAGAGCTCTTCCCAGCGCATATTCGTGCATTAGGGGTTGCCCTACCTTATGCGATTGCTAATACCATCTTTGGTGGCACAGCAGAGCTTGTGGCGTTGAGCTTTAAAAATGCAGGACATGAAAACTACTTCTTTTACTACATCACCTTCATGATTGGCTTATCTCTACTGACTTACATCTTTATGAAAGACACCAAAAAGCACAGCATGATTACCGATCATTGATGCTTAAATTGACTGTGTAAGTTAATAAGCTAAACATAAAAAATGCCTTCTCGAATGAAGGCATTTTTTATGTTTGATCAATTTTTTTGCCGAAACTTGATCGATTGAAATATCGTGAATTACACCTGTGTATGGCATACTAAGAACAAGAATAATGTTAGGAACTTTTTATATGAAAAATACGTATAAACTTTTAGGCTTAAGCTGTATCGTTTTAGCAGTATCTGCATGTCAAAGCACACCTCGCCAGTACAATGGCAATGTTGGCTATCAAATTGAACATCAATCAGCGTCGAGTGCTACCCTTGCTTATACGCTTGCTGCTCGTAAAAATCAGCAACTCGATGAAAATAAATTACAACGTGCTTGCCAAAAAGTTTTAGGTTCACAAAAGAATTATAAATTGGCGATTTTAAGCATTAATGAAATTCCTAATACTGCAGCAGATGTTCCCGAATATGGACGCCAAATTGGTCAAACTCGTGCCACTTTTGGTTTAAGCAATACACCTGACCTACATCAAGGTGAAAACTTTGCAACACGTGAGTCACTTGAAGCACGCCCAAGCACACTCCATGTAGTACGCTATACTTGTTCTTAACAGCGCTTAATATACATAAAAAAGGGCTTAGTGCCCTTTTTGAGTCTCTAAAGTTCGATAAAAACTCACATTACGAAACTCTGGTGACTCATCTAGATCTGGCCAAGTTGTGGCACTACGCTCATCAAGCTTTATGTACTGCGGGTGACTAAAATTTTTAACACGACTATCTGCCACCCAAACCTCAGGTGCAAACTTTAAAAATTCATCTAAAAAGAATCGATTACATTGGTCATATAAAACATCGGCAGCCAATAGAACATCGACCTGTTCAGATTGATACAAGTCATCCAAATACTCTAGCTCTACGTTATTGAGTTCCGCATTGGCACGGCAAGCATCTAAACTAACGGCATCAATATCACAACAAATCACACGTTTTGCACCCGCCATTTTGGCTGCAATCGCCACCACACCTGAACCTGCACCAAAATCCAATACCACCTTATCTCTGACATGATGAGGTTCTGCCAGTAACCACTGTGCCATGGCTAGGCCTGAAGCCCAACAAAAGATCCAATATGGCGTTTCATTCCAAATGCGACGAATGATTTCATCATCCAGTTTATCGGTTGGAAATACGGGAGGAATGAGCCACAGCGAAATAGATGTTTCAGGAAGCTGTTGCGCAAGCAATTCACACTGTGGAATCACTTCATGCAAGGCTTGAAGTAAATGATCTGGGGCTTTGGGGAATTGGAAAGTACAGCTCATGGACATTTTATATTTGTAGAATTTTTTAATAAACGCACAACGGAGTCTTACACATTAAGACGCATGATATGCATAACCTTCGGTTCGACCTACTTTTGTTTCGACAAAAGTAGGCAAAACCATTGCCATTTGCTGAACTCGACTGAAATCATCATTTATTTACTGCTTCGCAGAAACATTTTTATCAAATTTAGTCCGGCCTCGAACAACAGCAAATGACGATGTCACGACTCCCAAACCATCATAAAACTGATTTTAGAGTCTTATAAAAATTAACCTAAAGCTTTCTCAGCCGCTTCAACTGTTTGACAAATTAGTGTCGTAATCGTCATTGGGCCAACACCACCTGGAACAGGTGTGTACGCAGAAGCCACTTCTTCAATACCGACCAATTGAATGTCGCCTACACCACCACCATCACGTGGATGGAAACCAGCATCAACAACCACTGCACCTTGTTTGATCCAATCTTTTTGAATCAATTCTGCCTTACCAACCGCACCCACGATAATATCGGCTTGCTTTACAAAGTCAGCTAAGTTTTGAGTACGTGAGTGACAGATCGTTACGGTTGCATTGGCTTGAAGTAACATCGCAGCCATTGGCTTACCTAAAATTGCAGAACGACCTACAACAACGGCATGCTTTCCAGCAATTTCAATATTGTTTTCTTGCAAAATAGTCATAATGCCAGCAGGCGTCGCAGAGCCATATGCTGCTTCTCCCATGGCCATACGACCAAAACCAAGACACGTTACGCCATCCACATCTTTTGCAAGAGAAATTGCATCAAAACATGCACGCTCATCAATTTGTTCAGGCACTGGATGTTGAAGCAAAATACCGTGAACATCAGGATTTGCATTCAGTTTTTCAATTTCTGCCAACAATTGTTCAGTGGTGGTCTCTTTTGGCAGTTCAACTTTAAGTGAGTCCATACCAACACGACGGCAGGCATTTCCTTTCATACGTACATAAGTTGCAGATGCACCATCGTCACCCACCAAAATAGTCGCAAGAATTGGGGTACGACCTGATTTTGCTTTGAGCGCTTCAACGCGAGTTAACAAGTCAGCTTCAATTTGTTTTGCCAATGCACGACCATCTAAAACTAATGCCACGGCACATCTCCAAGTGTTGATATGAATCAATTTTGCACATAATACATGATAATTTTAAATATTTTTCGCTATATGCTGTTTTTATGCGCATACGAATGAAAGCACTATTGTTTTTTTTTCAGAGCTTGCTAATATACGCATCAACAAGACGCGGCGGGGTGGCAGAGTGGTCATGCAGCGGACTGCAACTCCGTGGACGCCGGTTCGATTCCGACCTCCGCCTCCATCTTGTTAAAGCCCGAGTGGTGAAATCGGTAGACACAGGGGATTTAAAATCCCCCGCCCACAAAGCGTGCCAGTTCGAGTCTGGCCTCGGGCACCATTCTTATACTTCTAAGTATGGTGCATATAAAGAACCCAGCGTTAAGCTGGTTTTTTTATGCCTACAGAAAAAGCATAATGCAATGCACAAAAAAGAGAGCACATTGACTCTCTTAAAAATAATATCTCATTCGTTTATCACGATAAGGGTGGTAATAAATAATGTTGCAGATCTTGTTCTAATTTTTCTTGAAAATGAGCTGGCTCAATAATTTTAATGTATGGAATCCAATAACGCACCAAAGGTAAAAGTTGCATTTCATGGCAAATTTGACAATCAATTAATAAACCACCCGATACATCTTCTAGTACGATTTGTTGCTCTGGCAATAACAAACGTTGCTTAAAATATAAGGCAACTTCAGGCCGCACCGATATTTTCACCGTTTGCTTATGCTTTGCAAACCAAATCCCCTCACTGAGCTCTAATTGGGTCAAAACTTCTAAATGGTGTTCGAAAAGCTCCGACTCATGTACAACCACTTGATCTATTTTACTTAAACGATAAGCACGTAATTCATCAGCTACAGCTGCAGCCAAATACCAACTTCCCTGATGATGAATTAAACGATACGGGTCAACATGGCGCAAACGATCATTATAAATAAAACTGATTTTTTGACGCTTATGAATCGCGCCCGCAAAAACCTGAAAATGTTCAGCAAATTGCTGTGCATTTTCATAATAATAACCTTTGGCAGAGAACACTTGATTCGCACGCTCATCAAGCAGACCACGTAGAAAAGACATATCTAGAGATGGATAGAGCTCACTGATCCCAGAAAGCTGCGCAAAGTTTTGAATGTCTTGTAGCTTAAAGCGTCCAAGATAAACCGGATCTAAGAAGTACTTCTTGGTATATTCATCTTGAAGTAAAGGCAAATACGTATTGAGACGATCAAAATCTCGCTCTATCGTTCGCGTACTCACCTGAAATTCATGTGCTAGTTCTGCAACCCCTAATTGATATCCAGTATTTAATTTAGTCAAAATATTTGCTAAACGCTCCGCAAGGCGTTCATGTGTTGAAGCTTTACGCTTCATATTGCCCTCGCTGCACAATCAATGTTGTGTCTTTATTTATAGTTAAATGCCTAAGCATTATATTCAATATAAGTCACTGAATAATATTAAGTAAAAGACAAACGATTAGCTTTCAAGCTATGTCATGTTTTTATCAACAAAAGTGATCAATGTTTGTTAGATTTCTTCTTCTTTACAGCGGTTTGCTGATGCGCTAATCGCTCTATATAGCGCTCAAAATGAATTAAGGCTTTATACAACTTGTGTAACTCATCAGGTAAAACACTATTATAGATAACCGCCTTATGCAAGCGCTTGAGCGCACGGAAACCATGTGCATGTGTATATGATGTCGATAAAATTTTCATGACAACCCTCTTTTCTGTTTTATTTTTCATTTAAAACCACGTAAATTTGTCAGGTTTAAATTTAGTTGAAAATTTACACCACAGTTTTGACAGGTTGTGTCGAACAGTTATCATTTTTTAATCTTTGTTAAATTATTTTCTGTTTTCAGTACATTATTTTTATTTTTTGGAAAATTTTAGACAAAAGAAAAGCTGACACTAGGTCAGCTCTACTTTTTATACTATAGAAATATTACAGAATTTTTACCACAACTTTACCCACGTGCTCACCCGTGTCCATGCACGCATGCGCTGCTTGTATCTGATCGAACTCAAAAGTTTGATAAATCATTGGCAAGCACTCGCCCTTGGCCCATAGCGGTGCTACATGATCTTGTAAACCTTGTGCAATCTCAGCTTTCTCAGCCGTATTTCGTGCACGCATGGTCGAGCCTGTGATGGTTAAGCGCTTCATCATAATTTGCCCCAATTTAACCTCTTTGGCTTTTGCACCACCTAAAAAAGCAATATAAACCAAACGTCCATCGCGGCGGAGCAAGTTCATATTCTTTTCTAAATACGGTGCGCCCACCATATCTAAAATGACATCAACACCAGCATTTTCCGTTTTCTCATTGATCTCGTGTTCAAAGTCTTGGGTTTTATAATTGATGGCATCTGTCAAATTCGCAATGGCTTGTACTTTTTCATCGCTGCCAACGGTTGCAAAGGTTTTAATGCCCAATGCTTTACATAACATGAGTGCCGTAGTGCCAATGCCACTGGTTCCACCATGTACCAACACCACTTCCCCTGCTTTGGCTTTACCCATTTGGAACACATTGGCCCAGACCGTGAAAAAAGTTTCAGGAATAGCCGCCGCTTCCACAAAGCTTACATTTTCTGGAATATGTAAAGTTTGACTTTGTGGAACCACACAATACTCGGCATAACCACCACCATTAGTCAAACCACAAACTTTATCGCCTAATTTAAACTGGTTAACTTCAGCTCCAACTGCAACAACCTCACCTGCAACCTCAAGTCCTGGCACTTGCGTTACCCCAGGCGGCATTGGGTATAAACCCTGACGCTGTAAAATATCTGGACGGTTAATACCAAACGCATGAACCTTAACCAAGACCTCGTCTGCTTTTGCTTCAGGGATAGTCACTGTTTCATATGCCAGCTTATCCACACCACCCGGCTCTGTAATAATGACCTGTTGCATCGTTGTTTGTGACATGATTTATTCCTAACTCTTGCGATATTTTTCAAGTTTCATAGACCTATTTGATCATAGAAATAAATTGAAATGAAGAACACCGTACTTATGTATAGTCTGAAGACTATTTTGCTGCGTGATAGCACTAATCATTGATAAAAAAGTAAACTGCGACATCAATACGACTATACTCGACATCCCTCTCAAACATTACTTAGAACGATTCGGACCAGATGAAAAGCACAGGTATTCAGTTGCGTGGCTGATCAGGCAAAGACATAAACTGCATTAGAAATTTACGAACCAAAGGCAAAAACACCATAATTAGTGGAAATGCAATCAACCAAGATAAGCTCCAGCTTTTGAGCCAAAGATGGAAGAAATTATGCACTAGGCCTTTATTTAACAGTAAGTTAAAACCAGAAATAGAACCACTCATCAGGCCAGAAAGCAATAAAGGCATTAACCAATTTAAGTGTTTGATATGAATTTTGGGGAGCGTGTTGAACATAATCGACCTGAGTAAATAAAAATTAACTTTAGCTTTGCGTTTTAACTGTTTGTTTTAAAGCTTTCATAAACTGCCCAAAATGTGGCATAAAATCTTTAAAGAGCGGAAGGTGTTTATGCTCTAGCATTACCTCACTAAAGAGCTTTAAACCAACAGCAAATGATTTCACTGCTTCATCATCCAGTATTTGACTGTTTTGAATCACCTGTAACACTTTAAAAATATCGTCGTGGTTATAGCTGTTAAAACTCAAAATATCGGTATAGGTCGACGGGTTGCCTTGAGCATCTGCAATGTGTTTAAGTGTGACTTCATAAGCATGTTGTTTCATTCTGTTTTCCTAGAGACGTGCAATATTCACCGCTGCTTGATCAATTTGTTCTGCAATAACACGAATTTGTTCAGCGCTCAGCTCACTGTGTTGTATCTTGAGCTTTAAGGAAGCTTTGAGGTTTTCCATCGCACGTTTAATGTCAAGATATTGTTCATTATTTTGAATTTTTTTACGCGTATCGAAACGAGATAAAATCTTTTCCACATTTGCTTGCTCAACCTCAAGATGCTTCAAACCCAAGGCCGTTATACGGTATTGCTTGCGCTCAGCATCATCTAACACGACCTGAACAAACTGCTGCTCTTCCAAATAATTCAAGGTTGGATAGATCGTTCCTGCACTTGGGCAATAGCCCCCTCCCACAATTTCACCCACTTCTTTAATAAGGTCATAGCCATATTTAGGCGCGAATGAAATGAGATGTAAGGCTAAAAGTTTCATCTGACCCGCTTCAAATAGGCGCTGTTTACGTAACACTGGCGCTATTTCCAAATCAGTAAAGGATTCAACTTTTTGTGTTTTAGACATATCTAAGATACAACTTAAAACAATTAAGATATATCTTAACTACATTTTTAATGATTGCAACCTTAAATTCTGAAATAGAACATCAAAATTTAAGATCAAATGGGTAAACATGAAGGATTACTTGATATTTTTAGATAAGATTGCTGAACAGTTGCAATACCGCTAAAATTTAACCTCTGTTTGCATGCTCATATCATCAAGTGAACTCGGACAAAACTCCTAAAATTCAGAATTAAATTAAAATGGCAGATCAACTCAGAAAAAAATTTGAAAACCTACAACTCAATGCCGGGCAAGGCAAGATCAGTGCATTTCTTTCTGTTTCCTTAGGCTTTTTGGGTATTTTTGCTGCTTTATGTTTTTTATTTCCCACTGTGCTCACCACGCCAGAGCTACGCCCGCTATATAGCAAACACTATGATGTTTTCTACTATACCTTACTGTTTGGTATTGTCGTTAGTGCTGGTTTTGGTACTTATAGTGCGATCATTAAACAGAATAAATATGGTTTTTATGGTTTGTGTATCACCATTTTAGCAACTATTTTAGGCTGTGGACTGATCAAAGCACCGACATTGCCTGCCCTACCCTTTTATGCAGGTTTTGATTATTTCGTTATTACCTTAATCATCCTTGCTTTAGTTTTCATACCACTTGAAGGATTCTTTGCAAAGAACACTGAACAGAAAATTCTGCGCGTTGGCTGGGTCACAGACATGAAATATTTCATGTTTAGCCATATTGGCATTCAGCTTTTTTCATTTTTAACGGTCATGCCTATTCAGTATTGGATCACGCATATTCCCAATAACCCGATTGTGCCTTATGTACAGGCGCAGCCAACTTGGTTGCAGTTTATTGAGTTATTAATTGTGGTGGACTTCACCACCTATTGGTTACACCGTGCGATGCATGAAGTGAACTTTTTATGGCGCTTTCATGCCATTCACCATTCAACGGAACAAATGGACTGGTTAGCCTCTTCACGCTTACACATCGTTGAAGTGTTAATGACCCGTTTTATCGCAACCTTACCAATTTTCTTGTTAGGTTTTCATACCTCCGCAGTGTTTGCTTATTTAGTCTTTATTTCTTTCCATGCCATTTTTATTCACTCCAACGTGCGTTTTCGCTTTCCCTATCTGCGCTGGCTAATCGCAACACCTGAGTTTCACCACTGGCATCATTCTTCCGAAAAGCCTGCGATTGATAAAAATTATGCAGCCTTTATTCCACTTTATGACGTGATTTTTAAATCGATTTATATGCCTAATCATTTGGCCAGTGTATATGGCACAGTCGGCTATAAAATTCCAAACAGTTTTGTGAAGCAGTTTACTTGGCCATTTAAACGTTATGTGAATAAACTGAAAAAGCGCTTAAACAAAGATAATGAGACTTCCTAACAAAACCAATCGATTAACAATCTCAATAATTAAAGCTTGTCTAATCCCTCACCAAAATAGAAAACCTGTATCTCCGCAGGTTTTCTTTCATTTTCCAAGCCTTGTAAATCGAACTTAAATTACGCTCGCCCTTTAAATTCTTTTACCATACGATCACTCACGTCTTCTGGATAACAAAGTGGCGCAGCACCACCGACTCGATTGTAAGCACTACGTTTACCACACCGACTTCCATTTCTTGCAGTATTGTAAGGACAAGGACAATTTCCCGAATACGTTTGTATCGATTGTTGAATAATTTCCTTCTTAATCGCTTCATCACTTTGCGTAGCCTGTTTAGCATCAGCAGCAAAAGTTAAAGTTAAACCAATAAATAATAATATTTTTTTCATAATACCCCTCTACAAAAGAGGCATTCTATAGCACTGAATTTTTATTGAAATATCACATTATTTATTTGAATAATATTTATCCATCTAAAATAGAAATAAAAAACCCACCTTACGGTGGGTTCCTTTTCAAATTCGCTCAATCAGTTACAGACGAACCAATTCAACAATTTTATCAGCTAGCTCTTCAACCGCATCTTGAGTGAATGCGACATCTGTACCATCGACAAGGTCAGTCACCACAACCACACCTGTTTCACGTAGTAGTGCAACCTGATCAGCAGTTAGACCTGCTTTCGCAATTGCAACCACACCTTGTTGAATTAACAAGTTTTCAAGTACTTGTGTATTTTCTAGGGCTTTCACAGATACAGTTACCGCAGCAGGTTTTTGACCTAAACGTGCAGCACGGTCTTCCGCTGTGACAGGGTTGCTATGCGCAGACCATTCCACAGACTCTTCCACCATACCCGCACCAATCGTCACGTTGTTTAAACGGTCGATGAAGATAAACGAACCTGTATAACGACTGTCTTGGTAGCGATCAAATACCACAGGTGCATCAAACTCAACGGTAACATTAGCAATGGCATTCAGCTCAAGGCTATCGACTTGTACCTTTTCCAATGTATTGACATTGGTACGGTAGTTAATTGCAGTGACTTTTGCAGGAACAGTTTGCGTACCCACTTTTAAGTTATACAACTTACCAATCACCAGCGGTTGATCTGCCATCCAAACCACAGTGGCATTGACCGAACGTGAAATTTCTGGCGCAGCTTGATCCGCACGTACAAGCACGTTACCACGCGAAATATCAATTTCGTCATTCAGCGTCAACGTTACTGCTTGACCTGCAACGGCACGCTCTAAATTACCATCATAAGTGACAATTTCTTTGATGGTCGATGACTTACCTGATGGTAAAGCCACGATTTTATCACCTACTGATACATCACCCAGCGCAACCGTACCGCAGAAACCACGGAAGTCGAGGTTTGGACGGTTCACATATTGCACAGGGAAACGGAAATCGTTGGTCACTGAATTGCGGTTAATTTCCACAGACTCAAGCGTACCCATCAACGTTTCGCCTGTATACCATGGCGTATTTGGTGATTTATTGACAACGTTATCACCATTCAATGCTGAAATAGGCGTAAAGATAATGTTGTTTGGCTTACGGTCACCCAATTGCGCCACAAAACCTGCATACTCCGTCCGAATTTCATTGAAGCGCGCTTCAGAAAATTCAACCAAGTCCATTTTGTTAATTGCAACAATAATGTTCTTAATGCCCAGTAAGCTTGCAATATAAGTATGACGACGTGTCTGAGTTTGTACACCATAACGCGCATCAATCAAGATAATCGCAAGGTCACAAGTCGACGCACCCGTGGCCATGTTACGCGTGTATTGCTCATGTCCCGGTGTGTCAGCAATAATGAACTTACGTTTTTCAGTTGAGAAATAACGATAAGCCACATCAATGGTAATACCCTGCTCACGTTCAGCTTGTAGACCATCTACAAGGAGTGCTAAGTCAGGTGCATCGCCTGTCGTACCGACTTTTTTAGAGTCACGAGTCACCGCTTGCAATTGATCTTCATAAATCAATTTTGAATCGTAAAGCAAACGACCAATTAAAGTTGACTTACCATCATCGACGTTCCCGCAAGTCAGAAAACGCAATAAGTCTTTATTTTCATGTTGTTTTAGATAGCCCAAGATATCTTGGCTAATCAGTTCTGATTGATGAGACATTGCTCAAAACTCCACATATTCTTTAGAAAGCGGTTTTTAATCTTCAAATCTACCTAAATCCTCCTTTGATAAAGGAGGACTTTCCCTCCATTTTTTCGGGAGTTCTCCCCTCTTTACTAAAGAGGGGTTAGGGGGAGATTTTAGAAATAACCTTCTTGCTTTTTCTTCTCCATCGAGCCCGCTTCATCATGGTCAATCATACGACCTTGACGCTCAGAGCTGGTTGCAAGCAACATTTCTTGGATAATTTCAGGTAAGGTATTTGCCGTTGACTCCACTGCACCCGTAAGTGGGTAACAACCAAGAGTACGAAAACGTACC
The DNA here is from genome assembly GCF_019209785.1 of Acinetobacter sp. CWB-G5. NCBI lineage: Bacteria > Pseudomonadati > Pseudomonadota > Gammaproteobacteria > Moraxellales > Moraxellaceae > Acinetobacter > Acinetobacter sp. CWB-G5. The sequence goes on from NZ_JAHUTF010000001.1 coordinate 564,991, forward strand.
GATTTCATTTGTGGAACTTCGCCTTCTTTTAAAGGCATACGTTCATCATCAACCATAATCAGGGTGCCACTACGCTCAACCACAGGACGTTCTGCAGCTAAATAAAGTGGAACCAATGGAATGCTTTCCAAGTATATGTATTGCCAAATATCAAGCTCAGTCCAGTTTGATAGTGGGAATACACGAATACTTTCACCTTTGTTCACTTTACCGTTGTAAAGATTCCAAAGTTCAGGACGTTGGTTTTTTGGGTCCCAACGATGTTTCGAGTCACGGAATGAGTAGACACGTTCTTTAGCACGTGATTTTTCTTCATCACGACGTGCACCACCAAATGCCGCATCGAAACCGTATTTATCAAGTGCTTGTTTTAAGCCTTGAGTTTTCATGATGTCGGTATATTTTGAGCTACCATGATCAAATGGGTTTATACCCGCATCTTTCCCTTCTTTGTTTTGATGTACGATCAAATCAAAGCCATGGGTTTTTGCCATGTTGTCGCGGAAAGCAATCATGTCTTTAAATTTCCAGCCCGTATCTACATGTAGAAGCGGAAATGGAAGCTTGGCAGGATAGAACGCTTTGAGCGCCAGATGCAGCATGACGGCTGAATCCTTACCAATAGAATAAAGCATCACTGGGTTTTCAAACTCAGCAGCTACTTCGCGGATAATATGAATACTCTCAGCTTCAAGCTGTTTAAGATGAGTAAGTCTTTCCTCATTTAATGACATTGACAGCACCAACTCACAAAAATCGTGTACTTATTACACTTTTAAAAATATATATTCATTATAAAGATTTAGTTATACACACTATTGCTTGTTTTATTATATTTATATGCAAAAACCTCATATAAAACAAAATTGATAAGATCTATAAGTTTTATTCAATGATCATAAACCCCTAAATACACTCAAATATTACATCAACTTCATTCAAAGTATTCAGCCTTCCACGCTTCGATTCTTTATCTATATTTCTACTTGGCAATACATTTACAAATACCTAAAGTCGGTTTCATTGAGGTTCTATGTATGTGACTCACCAAACCCGCAACCTAGAAGACTAAAAATAACACTCAATGCAGAACAGCTTGTTGATTTTATATATCAACATGATAGCAAAGAAAGTTCAGCTAATTGCACGAACCATAAAAAACCCGCAATGAATGCGGGTTCTATTACTCTCAAATATTAATAATGAAAAACGCGTTTATCCAAAGGTATTTCTATACCAATCGATGCACCAGCATCATTACCATGTAAATCAGAATCACTGAACCAACCATTAATTTTGATTGGTACAAATGGTCTTAAGTAATGTGACCAAGTTAAATCAATAGCTTTAATATCATCTGTTTCAGGAAAGGCGGCATTGGTAATACGACCAGATTGATTAACCTTTGCAAATAATAATCGACCATTTAGACGGTTCATTGCATCGAATCGAATATCACCACCCAAAGATACCATTTCACCATCTCCACCCATGGCATGGCCTAATGGGAAACCATGTTGGTAATATCCGTCTTTATATATACTATGGTTATATGAAATACCTTGTGCTTCCCGATTGGTTCGAGTATCAGCCCATTCTGTATAAAGTTGATATGGCATGTTTTTAAAAGATGACGAATAGTCCACACCCGCAAGATACATTTTTTTAGAAGGTAAACCACCAGCCTCATCTTCACCTACATATTGTCCATACAGACTTATAGGCACACTCAACAACTGCTGAAAATTTAATCGAGCATCAAATCCTGCAACCTGATTAGACGGATCTGGTTCGCCTGTACCACCGTTATCCTTGTTTCCAATCATAGCATCCCAGAATGAGCTAAAACTTTCTGGTCGTCCCTCCCCCCCCCACTGAAAAGCACGTGAAGCACCTAATTCTAAATAAGGTAAAGGTTGTGCCGTAAGACGTAGACCCACTAATTTAGCATCAGGTACAGCAGAATAGTCATCTAATTGACCTGCAAATGCTTGATATTGCCACGGACCAATCCATGACAACCATTTTGTTTCAAAAGCTGATTGATCTGCACGCTGAGCGGTAAAGCCATAGACTGGGCGGCTCGCATCACCTCGTAAAAGACTCCCATCATGCCCTGGGCCCCAATATGTTGGTATCTGACCTGCAACTACCCATTGATTCCACAATTTTCCTGCAATATATGAACCTTCAACATTCACATCATGGCCATTATCAATTTGTGGGTCTTTTTCTCCATTCACCCTAAGGCGAACATCCCAATTTTCACCACCGGCATTAAATTCCAAACCTGCTTGGTACTGTGCCTTTTCTTGATCACCAAAAGCTTGCGGAATTTGTTTTTGATCACTCTCAGCAAATAAACGTGCTTTAAACATCGCGTTCTCACGATCGAGATGAGCTCGCACTGACTCAATAACTTTTTGCTGAGCAGGAGTCGCAACTTTAGCCTGAGACAATACTCTTTGAATTTCATCACCGCTCATTGGCCATGTAGATGTGCTAATTTGAATCACACCCTGCTGATTTAACCAGTTTAGATCTGTTCTTAAATTTTGATCATTTAAAACGAGACCTTGAGCAAAGATACTCGTTGTTGCACCCATTAGCACAGCGATTGCAAGTGTTTTTTTTAGAAACATTCCGTTTTATTCTCAGGACTTAAAGCTAAGTGTTACCTTATTTTTTTTATCTCTTTTTTACAAGCTTTTCTATTTAGTAATGTTGTAAATATCAAAAAAAACCCGCAATGAATGCGGGCTTTTTATGTTCAGATATCAAACTTAGTTTTTATGACGCATGTGTGGAAACAGAATCACATCACGAATACTTGCTGCATTAGCGAATAACATAACTAAACGGTCAATACCAATACCCTCACCCGCTGTCGGCGGTAAGCCGTACTCAAGTGCTTCAACAAAGTCTGCATCGTAGTGCATTGCTTCATCATCACCTGCGTCTTTTTCTGAAACCTGAGCTTGGAAACGTTCGGCTTGGTCAATCGGGTCATTCAACTCTGAGAAACCATTCGCAAGTTCACGGCCACCAATAAAGAACTCAAAACGGTCCGTAATATGTGGGTTATGATCATTACGGCGTGCCAATGGCGATGTTTCAGCAGGATATTCTGTAATGAAAGTCGGTTGACGTAGCTGAGTTTCAACAGTTTCTTCAAATACGATGGTTTGAAGTTTGCCCAGACCAAAACCTGGTTTTACCTGTTCTTTCAGCTCTTCTTGCACAAATTTAGCCAAGAATTCACGGTCATTGACATTTTCAGGCGTGAACTGTGGGTTATGTGCAAGAATGGCATCAAACATTGAAATTTTCTTGAATGGGCCTTTGAAGCTATACACTTCTTCACCATAAGGCACATCGGTTGAACCTAAGATATCGAGCGCTAAGCGTTCAAGCATATTTTCGGTAAGTTCCATCAAGTCTTTATAGTCTGCATAAGCTTGATAGAATTCAATCATAGTGAATTCTGGGTTGTGACGCGTCGAAACACCTTCGTTACGGAAGTTACGGTTAATTTCAAACACACGCTCAAAACCACCAACAACCAAACGCTTTAAGTAAAGCTCAGGCGCGATACGTAAGAAAAGTGGCATATCCAAAGCATTATGATGCGTTTCAAATGGACGCGCTGATGCACCACCCGGAATCACATGCATCATCGGTGTTTCTACTTCCATGAAGCGCTTTTCTGTTAAAAATGCACGAATGCCTGAAACCACTTTGGCACGGATTTCAAAAGTCTTACGTGTTTCTTCGTTCACAATCAGGTCAAGATAACGCTTTCGATATTTAACTTCAGTATCATTTAAACCGTGGAATTTATCTGGAAGTGGGCGAAGCGACTTGGTTAAAAGCTCAAAATGTTCGATATGCACATAAAGGTCACCTTTACCAGAACGACCAATATAACCTTTCACCGCGATAATATCGCCAAGATCTAAGCTCTTAATGGTTTCTAAGGTTTCTGGTGCTAACTCTTTACGCGCTACATATAACTGGATACGACCCGTCATATCTTGGATCACGATGAATGAACCGCGGTTCAACATCACACGACCCGCTACAGACACATAAACATGCTCTGCTGCTTCAATTTCTTCTTTGCTTTTGTCTGCAAATTGATCTTGTAAGTCTTGAGCATAATGTTCACGTTTAAAGGTGTTTGGCCATGGGCTAGTGCCCGTTTGTTTGGCTTGATCTTCAATCTGCTTTAACTTGGCATGACGCTGTGCAATTAAATCGTTTTCGGAAATGGCTTGTTCAGAAGTCGATTGAGCGTTTTGTTGCGTCATCTCTGCCTCGTATATGTATTAAAAAACGGAAGTTGCATAGCATAGCAGAATTCCAAACGAATGAGCATCATCAAAAACCGCGCGGTATATAAAAAAGTATACATCCTGTTTATTTCAGCGCTAAGACACCCACCGTATAAAAGGTCTGTCTATTTCTTAGACCAAAAGCTAACTTCATTTCACGGTTAATCCCTCTACAATGGATGTTATAAATCGTGGAAAAGTAAACTTTTCTCCACTCATAAAATAATTTAGTTTTTTAATTGAATGATAAATCATGAGCAGATGCGAATCTAAAATTTTGTTTTTGCATGGATTAGACTCCTCGCGAGAGTCCACTAAATTCCATGCCATTGATGCAAAGCAGAAATTTTGTATCGATATCGATTATCGCTATCTCAATTTTTCTACCGTAGCCAGCTTCTACGACGATATTATTGAAAAAATAAAACCTGAAATTATTGTTGGACATTGTATTGGTGCATATTGGGCATTGAAAATGTCGCTGCTACATCAAATTCCATGTGTGATTGCCAACCCACGCTTAGCGCCTGACTTTCGCGATGATTACCCGAGCATTAATGAGACTGACTTAGATCACAATGTACCGCAAGTAGCCTATTTAGAGCTGGGAGATGAATTAATCGATATGTATGCAGCACAGGAAATTTTAGAAAATTATATGTTGATTCAAGCAGTTGAAGGTGGACATCACCGACTACTTAAACCTGAAAATATTAATCAACTGATTGAACATTTGGAACAACAATATTTGTATAAATAAAAAAGCCTTGGATGTCCCAAGGCTTTTTAATCTGCTTATGCCGCAACAGATTCTGGTTTTGATTTGTCATCTAATACTGACCAAATCTTCAAACCTAAGTCAGTATGCAAATCAGGCAAATCAAGAAAAATACTAGCACCGAGCACTTCATGATTACATTTTGCCACCAACTGTTTAACGGCTTTTAATGTACCGCCTGTCGCTAAAACATCATCCACAATAATCACTTTTTGCGATGGAGTATTGGCAGCCATTTCTAAACGGTCTAAACCATATTCCAAACTATAACCCACACCTACCACCGGTGGTGGCAGCTTGCCTGCTTTACGTACCAACAATAAACCTTTACCTAAACGTTGTGCCAATAAGCTCGCAAGCACAAAACCACGCGCTTCTACAGCAACAAAACTATCTACTTCCGCCAACTGCTCAGCAGGAATACTTGCAATTAACGCGTCGGTTAAAGGCTCAATATTGCTCATAAACAATGGTGTTAAATCGAAGAAGCAAATCCCAGGTTTTGGAAAATCTTGGACCGTACGAATGTGCGACCACAACGTTGTAGACAAGTTGTTCATAGGAGATCAATAAAATTTGAAAAGGAATAGATGAATTTTACAGCTTTATCTGTTAAAAAAACAGTCAAGCACTGGCTATGCAGCCGACTGAACAATCCAAATTTTTATGTAAGTTATTGTTTTCAATTAAATCATTTATTTAATAAATATTAGGTATAGATGTACTCAATATTAAAATAGCAATTCAATTCCACATTTGCATCACTACCATAGTCTATAGTTTAAGGATTTTAAAAGACTAGCCGATTGAAAAAAATCTTTTTGACTTGCAATCATCTATATCTTTCATACTTTTGCAAAATACGATCTGGTTTTAAATGATACGTTTTGTCCTGATCATCGCTTTTAGCAGATAGATTCAATCATTAAACTCCGATATTTACTTTACATTCGTATTAGAACTGCGTAAAAATTTAGATTAGCGAAGTATGCTAACCACTCAGATGAGTAGCAGCTTGCGTAATGGATTATTTTGCTGAACCCTTTCTTGTTCAGCGTTTTGGAGAGTCAAATGAAGAAGTATCAATGCATCGTTTGTGGATGGATTTATGACGAAGCAGAAGGTTGGCCACAAGATGGCATCGTAGCGGGAACAAAATGGGACGATATCCCTGACGATTGGACTTGCCCAGATTGTGGCGTGTCAAAAATCGATTTTGAAATGGTTGAAATCTAATTCATAGTGTTAAAGACCATGCAGCATGGTCTTTTTTTACATCTTTAAAATAATCTCTGGAGAACCTTATGCATCCCATCGTCATCATTGGCTCAGGTATGGCAGGCTATGCTGTAGCACGTGAATTTCGCAAGCTGAACCCTGAACAAGAGCTGCTTATGCTATGTGCAGATGATGCGACTAATTATGCCAAACCAACATTGTCCAATGCCTTTGTTGCCAACAAAGCGCCTGAACAGATTGCTTTGGGTGATGCAGAGAAAATGGCAACACAACTGAAAATGCAAATTGCCACGCATACTTGGGTGAAAGAGATTCATGCTGAACAGCAGCAGTTAACCGTTATTAAAGATGGCGCTGAATCTACACAGCCCTACTCTCAATTGGTTTTAGCGGTAGGTGCAAACCCAATTCGCTTAGCCATTGCGGGCGATGGAAGCAATGACATTCAAGTTGTAAACAATCTAGACGACTATAAAGCCTTCCGTGCAGAACTTGAAAAGCGTGCAGACAAACGCGTAGTCATTTTAGGTGCTGGTCTCATCGGCTGTGAATTTGCCAATGATTTACAACATACAGGCCATCAAGCCACCGTTATCGACTTGGCAAACCAGCCTTTGGGCCGTTTATTGCCAGCGCATGTTTCAAGTGCCTTTAAAGAAAACCTTGAGGCAACGGGTATTCATTTTGTCCTTGGCACCACAGTTGAAAAAGTGTCTAAAATTGAAAATGGTGACTATGTTGTGACCTTGGCCAACGGTCAGTCTTTAGTTGCCGATGTTGTTTTATCTGCAATTGGTCTACAACCAAGCATTTCCCTTGCAAAAGAAGCAGATATTCAAACCAGTCGTGGCATTTTGACCAATGCACAACTTGAGACCAATCAACCGCATATCTACGCCGTAGGAGATTGTGCTGAAGTGAACGGACTCTTGCTGCCTTATGTCATGCCAATCATGCAGCAAGCACGCGCTTTAGCCAAAACCTTAAATGGTGACACCACTGCGGTGCATTACCCTGCTATGCCTGTAGCAGTTAAAACACCCGCTGCGCCGCTCACTGTTTTGCCTGCGCCAATCGATGCAGAGGTGAACTGGGAAACTGAGGAATTAGACGATGGCATGATTGCCAAAGCCCTAGACAGTCAAGGTACACTTCGCGGATTCGTACTGCTCGGTGCAACCGCAGCGAAACAACGTTTAGCATTAACAAAACTAGTTCCAGACTTGATTCCAGCACAGGTTTAGAGTTTAAATAAAAGGACATTTATAACAATAGATGTCCTTTATGTGAGGATTACAATAATGAATAGCGCACTCCAATATAATCTTTCACCCTATACCTCTTTCATGCGCGAAACCAAAGTCGACTTAGGCAATGGTATTGAACTCCATGTCGAAATCGGTGGAGAAGACCATCATCCGACCATTGTTTTGATCATGGGCTTAGGAGCACAGCTCTTATTTTGGCCTGATTTCTTCTGTAAATCTCTGATTGATCAAGGATTTCGTATCATTCGCTTTGATAACCGCGATATTGGTTTATCTTCAAAAATTAAACATCAAGGTCCACGCTTAAACACCCTCAAACTGATGGGGCGTTTTGCTTTAGGTTTAGATAACCGTGGTGCACCTTATGACTTATACGACATGGCTGACGATGTGGCACTGCTTTTAGACCGTTTAGGTTTAGATGAAAGTTATGTGATTGGTGCATCCATGGGTGGTATGATTGGGCAAATTCTAGCAGCGCGTCATCCACAGAAGGTCAAAAAGCTCGGCCTAATGTTCACCAGTAACAACCAACCTTTACTGCCGCCGCCTTTTCCAAAGCAACTCTTTAGTCTAATTGGTCGACCTGAATCGACCGATGAAGAAGGAATTGTAAGCCACTCTTTGAAAGTGTTTAAGATCATTGGCTCGCCTGATTATCACAATCCAATCGAGTCAATTCAGACTTCTCGCAAATTATATCGCCGAAGTTATTACCCTGCGGGTGTACTTCAGCAGTTTTTAGCAATATTATGTACAGGTTCTTTATTGCAACTGGACAAACAGATTCAACAACCGACCCTTGTGGTACACGGTTCGCGAGACCGTTTACTCCCGCCTAGTCACGGAAAGGCCGTTGCAAAGGCAATTATGGGCGCTAAATTTGAATTAATTGATGGAATGGGGCATGATATCCCACCGCACTTCATTCCAAATCTTAGCGAATTATTTGCACAACACTTTAAATCATAATCATTAGGACACTATGGCTGCATTACCATCCTTAAGACAGCTGTCATATCTCGTTACACTGTCAGAAACGCTGCATTTTACTGAAGCTGCACGCCGTTCATTTGTAACCCAATCGACTTTATCGGGCGGGATTATGGAGCTTGAACGCCTACTCGGTGGCGTACTTGTAGAGCGTGATCGCCAAAATGTGCGCTTAACTCCTCTAGGCGAGCAAGTCGTTGCTCGTGCTCGTGTTCTACTGGCAGATGCTCAAGACCTGATGCGTTTAAGCCGAGAAATGAGCGAGCCTTTAACTGGTGATTTACATCTAGGTGTTATTCCAACCATTGCGCCATTTATTTTGGCTCAATTGTTAGATGAAGTGCATAAGCAACTCCCTAAAATTCAACTACATTTACACGAAGCGCAAAGTGAGAAAATTGTAGAAAAACTCGAACATGGTAATTTAGACATGGTCGTTTTGGCTCTACCTTTTGATACACGTGGCTTAAAAGTTGCTGAAGTCGCAAAAGAAAGTTTGTTTTTGGTCTGTAATAAATCAGATATCGCAAGCCAAGCCAAATCGCTAGATGACTTAGACCTTTCGCGTTTAATGTTGCTTGAAGAAGGCCACTGCTTACGTGACCATACTCTAAGTGCCTGCCCTATTGGTGAACGTAAGAATGACCATCGTTTAAAAGCGAGTTCTTTACCGACCCTTGTAGAAATGGTATCGGCTGATCTTGGTTTTACCTTATTACCTGAAATTGCAATTCATACCAATATGATTAAAGCGAATCCAGATTTGATGGTCAAACAAATTGAAGCTGCTCCAAGCCGTATCTTGGCTTTGGTGACACGTAAAAGCACCCCGCTACAAAGCGAATTTGATGTTCTATTACAAATCCTGCAAAAAATTACTCAAGATCTGCACTAAGCTTATTTTAGTGCATAAAAAAGGAGTCAAACATGACTCCTTTTTTTTTGTGCCTGAATCTTTTTTAGACCAAAGCACCCCTCTAAAGTTATTTAATCACATCTAGCAAATAACGCTGTGCATTATGCTCGGTTTCGCCTTCAGCTGGCGTCGCACGAAGCCAAGTTCCATCACCCTGTAGTAACCAAGCTTGTTGATTATCCTGCAAATAAGTCAACAAACCTTGCTGATAAATACGTTTTTTCAAAGCTGGATCTTCAATTGGGAAACAGGCCTCAACACGATTAAATAGATTCCGATCCATCCAATCGGCACTCGAACCATAAATACGCGCATCGCCATTATTACTAAAATAGAAAACACGCGTATGTTCTAAGAAACGCCCCACGATCGAACGTACACGAATGTTTTCCGAAAGCCCTGGCAAGCCTGGGCGTAGACAACAAATTGAACGAATAATGAGATCAATTTGTACACCCGCCTGCGATGCCTCATACAGCTTGTTGATCAGTTGCACTTCAGTTAGTGCATTCACTTTCACAATAATCTGCGCTTTCTTACCCGCTTTCGCATTGGCAATTTCATCATCAATAAAGTTGATCAGTTGTGCATGGAGCGTAAACGGCGCATGAAGTAGCTTTTTCAGCTTCGCCATTTTCCCCATACCTGTCAATTCTTGGAAAATACGGTGTACATCTTCACACAACTCTTTATCGGTCGTGAGCAAACCATAGTCGGTATAAATACGTGCATTACCCGCATGGTAGTTACCCGTTCCCAAGTGCACATAACGAACGAGTTTATTATTTTCACGGCGTACCACAAGAATCATTTTGGCATGAGTTTTATAGCCCACAATGCCGTAAACAACCACAGCACCCGCTTCTTGCAGCACATTTGCCACTTCGATATTTGACTCTTCATCAAAACGCGCACGCAGCTCAATCACCGCGGTAACTTCTTTACCATTACGCGCCGCTTCTGCTAAGACTTGTACAATTTCAGAGTCTGCACCACTACGGTATAGGGTTTGTTTAATCGCCAACACTTGTGGGTCACGTGCCGCTTCACGCAATAAGTTAATCACAGGTGCGAAAGACTCAAACGGATGATGTAGTAAAATATCCTGTTTCTGCATTGCAGAGAACATGCTTTCCGACTTTTTCAACACTTTCGGAATAACAGGAATATGCGCGTCATAACGTAGATGTGGACGTTTAAAATTGGACAATAAACGTGCCAAGTTCACCGGTCCTTCGACTTTATACAACTGCTCCTGATGCAGATCAAATTCATCTAGCAAGTAATTATAAATATGTTCTGGACAGTTTTGTGTGACTTCCAAACGTACTGCTCGCCCAAAACGACGTGAACTTAACTCACCTTTCAGTGCTTTGGCTAAGTCTTCCACATCTTCATTGAGCGCCAAATCGGCATTCCGTGTGACACGGAACTGATAACAACCAGTCGCAGTCATACCTGGGAACAAGTCAGAAACATGCTCATGGATAATCGCTGAAAGCATCACATGATGTTCTTTTCCACCTGTGAGTTCATCAGGTAGACGAACCACACGTGGCAATGAACGTGGTGCAGGCACAACGGCCAAATCAATCTGACGACCAAATGCGTCTTTCCCTTCCAAAGTCACGATAAAGTTGAGACTTTTATTCACCAAACGCGGAAATGGATGCGCAGGGTCAAGGCTAATCGGTGTTAAGACAGGTGCGACCTGTTCTTGGAAATATTTCTTCACCCATGAAGACTGTGCAGGCGTCAGTTCCCCACGGCGTAAGAAGCAAATGTCTTCCTCACGCAATTTCGGTAGAATTTCATCATTGAGAATACGATACTGACGTTCAATTGCAGCATGTGCAGTTTGCGAAATTTGATCGAGGACTTGGCGTGGAGTTAAGCCATCGGGGCTACGGCTTTCATTGCCCAGATCCAACTGTTCCATGACGCCCGCAACACGAATTTCAAAGAACTCATCTAAGTTACGTGAAAAAATCAGTAAGAAATTCATCCGTTCTAACAGCGGATGTAAAGGATCTACGGCTTGTTCCAATACACGTAAATGGAAATCTAATATCGATAACTCACGGTTAATATAGCGATCGTTATACGCGTATTCAGGTTGTAGTATCGGAGATGTGCTTGCTGCCGTATTCATAGCTAACCTTTGATTATTTGAATGCGTTTTATCATGATAAGTATGCTTCAATTTTGTGACAATTTCATAAAAAAAAGCCCATAAATTTGGGCTTTTTCACATCAATCAAATTAAGGGATATCGCTATAGCGCATATACTTTCGAATCATGCGCTCACGGTTTTGCAACTTACGGTCATTTTGATGGTCTTGGTAGTATTTCGGATTGGGTAAAATGGCCGCTAAAAAGACCGCCTGCTCTCGGCTTAAGCTACGTGAACTTTTACCAAAGTAGTGTTGGGTCGCAGCTTCCACGCCATAGATATTATCGCCAAACTCCACCGAGTTCAGATATACCTCTAAGATGCGTTCTTTACTCCACATCCGTTCCATCATCCAAGTTGCAACAGCTTCTTGACCTTTACGAATGAATGAACGCTTGTTATATAAAAATAAGTTTTTGGCCAATTGCTGAGAAATTGTTGAACCGCCCGCAACCACTTTGCCCGTGTCATTATTACGCTCAAGCGCCGCTTGAATCCCATCCCAGTCAAAACCATGATGTTGCATAAATTTGCCGTCTTCAGCCGCAACAATGGCTTTTTTCATGTACTCACTGATCTCGTCATAATCACGCCATTCGTGTTGAATGGGTTTAGATGGCTCAGACCAATAATCAATCCGCATAAACATGGTGGTTTCCACTGGCTTGTAACGCCACCACGCTAGGCTTGCAAAAATCCACAACTGTACCAAAAGCACGAAGCTGACAACGACTAACAAACTACGAACAATAAAAGCTTTCATGCCAGTGGCTTACTCCAAAAATCATTTTTATTCATGCTAAGCTTGGGCAAATATAGCAAAATTTTAGCAAGAATAGCATGACCGAGCTTACACCTCCGCAAATCAAAACAAAATTCGACATACATTTATGGTGGATTACCGCTGTCATTATTGCTGTGAATGTTGGGCTGTTTTTTTGGCAAGTCCTGCATGGCATGGATGTCAGCAATCCAAGTACAGCCGATGCCATACGCTGGGGAGCAGACTATGCACCACTTACCTTCTTGGCTGAACCGATGCGTTTATTGAGCAGTATGTTCTTTCATTTTGGCTTGGTTCACCTCATGTTGAACATGTGGGCGCTGTATATTTTTGGCAGTGTGCTGGAGCAAATGTTTGGACGTGTCTATTTTCTTGCGCTATATGTTCTTGCGGGTCTCATGGGTAGCTTGCTCAGTGGTTATATTGCCATTCAAGACAGTTATGAACTGATTCGTATTGGGTTAGCAAATCCTGAACTCTTGCCGCGTGTCGGTGCAGGGGCTTCAGGTGCCGTCATGGGACTGGGGGCAGCACTGACGGTTCTATCGCTACTGCCGATGCTCCCACAGCAACGTTTTATTTTAGATAAAAAGACTTTGCTCATCGTGATGGGTATCAACTTAGCCATGGGCTTTATGATTTCAGGGATTAATAATGCCGCACATATTGGCGGCATGTTGATGGGTGCTGTTTTGGCGGCACTTTGGTATCTCTCACAAAAAACGCAGCAGCGTTGGATTATGCCGCTGAGCCTTGTTTTGGCAGCCTGCGGTTCGTATTGGTTTTACTTACACTGCCAAAACCTTGTGGTCTATATTCAACCCTTATGGTCAGAAGTGTTAATGATGATGCGTCAACAGCTCAATTTCTAAGATTCAACACTTAACGTATTAAGAGATCAATCACGATTGATTGATCTCTCTCAAACTTTGTAAAGGTGGAATATCACTGAGATAACTTAAGCGATAACGCCCAATCAGCGCGCAGAGTAAGGTCATGAACAATGGTAAAATGAGCCAGATTTCCCAGTGTGGTTGAATGGCTAAGCCCATGCGATAACATGCTACCGCACTTATTGCTTCAGCAAATAAACAAGAAACCACACCTGCCATAAAACCAATAAAGCCAATTTCTAGACTGAGCATGCTTCTGAGTTTTTGCTTGGAACCACCAAATGAACGTAATAGCGCCACTTCTCGTTTACGCTCATCCATAAGTAAGTTCAGGCACGCAATTAAAACCAGAATACCTGAAATACTCACTAAAACTGCAAGGATCGTGACAATCTGCACCAACACCGTAACAATGCGCTTAATTTCGTCTAAAATTAAACTGACATCAATAAAGACGGTGTTGGAAAATTGCTGAATAATGCTGACCAATTTCGCTTTGTCAGACTCTGGTACATAAAAACTGCCCAAATAACTGCCCGCATTTTCATCCATGGTCTGTGGCGCAAAAATAAAGAAGAAGTTTGGGCTAAAACTTTCCCATTCTACAGTTCGTAAGTTTGCCACTTTGGCGTGAATGACACCCTCTGGTAAGCTAAAGGTCAGTTGATCCCCCACTTTTATCCCAAGCTCTGTTGCGGTATTGGCTTCTACCGAAACTTGTCCTTTTGCTGTGAGTTTTGATGCTCCAGAGACAATTACATTATCTTTAGGATAACTGTCTGCTTGGGTTAAATTTAACTCGCGGCGTAAGGAATTATTTTGCTTCACCAAATCCTCAGCAAAAGGCTGTCCATTTTTGGCAATCAGCCTGCCCCGAATATTGGGATAGAGCGGTGTACTGTTCCAGTGATTCTGCTCAATTTGTGCTTTTAACTCAAGCATGTCAAAGGGCGGTAAACCATAGACAAACTGATTCGGGGTTCCCGCAGGAATTTGTTGCTGCCAACGCTCTAACAAATCGGTTCGTAACACGGCTAAGACCGTAATTAAACTAAGTCCCAAAGCCAAAGCAGTAATCTGAAACGCTGTTTGATAAGGTGTTCGGACATAGGCAGAAACCGCATTTTTTAAGCCACGGATAAACTTCAAACTCAGCCAAACTACACTGTATAACACTCCACATAGAAGGATAATTGCACCAATCACCATGGCTGTCAGTACCATGTTTTCAGTCAGAACGATACTAAACAGCACCAGACTAGCCGTTCCTGCGAGCAACATCCAAAACATCGACGAAACCGATTTTTCTTGGCTGCGAATGACACGGATCGGAGGAGTATTCAAAAGCTCCCAAAAACTCGGTAAGACAAAACCCAGAAGCACTACGGCACTGGTCAACATGGCAATCGGAATCGGCCCGAGCAGCATATCCCAAGCTGAAAACGCAATACTTAAGTGTGGAATCAGTTGTAACATCAACTGTAACAGGCCATAACCCAGCCCTACCCCCACGACACTCCCGACCAGCATCGCAAGCAAGAACACCACACCCAACAAGCTGAGATAAGCCCAGAGAATTTGTGACTTCGCCGCCCCCATACAACGCAATAGCGCAATGTGATCTTGATTTTGTTGTACAAAGCGCTGACTGGTCAAAGCAATCGCAATTCCACACAGCAAAATCGTTAAAATATTCGCCAACTGCAAAAAAGTGTCCAAATTTGCAATTGGTTTCATTAAGCGGGTATTACCCTCACTGGCATTACGTAAGCGTAAGCTGTTTTGTGGTTCTTCCGCATTAGGACTTTGAGCTGCCGCACTGGCATCTTCAGAAGATACATTTTGCTTCTTAAAATTTGCTTCAAACTGCTGAGTATTTTGTGCTGTACCTGCCATCAATAGACGATAGTCAATACGACTACCGACTTGTATGGCATTAGTCTTGGCAATATCCGCTTCAGAAATAATCACCGTCGGTGAGAACCCAGAAAAACCTAACTCTTGATTGGAGTCATGCTCAATCAAGCCTGTCACCTTGAAAGTACCATCTGCAATATTCAGTTCATCGCCCAGTTTAACCTGTAGCAAATCCATAGCACGCTGGCTCAACCACACTTCACCCGAAGCAATATGCTTCGCCGCAGGCTGAATGCGTAACTCTCCGCGCAGAGGAAAAGCTTGGTCGATGGCTTTCACATTGACCATAACAAACTGATCATTGGTATATGCCATCGAACTAAAGACAGTGACTTCGGATTGTTTTAAATCGAGAGCTTTCGCTTGCGCTTTCCATTTCGGATCGAGCTTTTGACTGTCCGTTAAAACCAAATCCCCTGCTAGCATCTCGGCGGCTTGCAGCGCTACGGCATTTTGAATTTGTTCATTACTAAACTTCAGCGCGGTCGTTGCACTGATCGCGAGAATCAACGCAATAATCAATAAATACACACCACTACTTTTAAAACTTTGCTTCAGTAAGGGCTGAAATAGAGAATTCATTTCATCCTCCTGTTCGAGGATGTTCGATCAACTGACCATCGAGTAATTCAAAATGGCGCTGGCACTGTTCTGCAAGCGTATGGTCATGCGTCACTAAAATGAGGGTCGTACCCAACTCACGGTTCAACTGAAACAATAGTTGCTCAATTTCTCGCGCAGTTTGACTGTCTAAGTTTCCTGTCGGTTCATCGGCAAAGATAATTTTTGGCTCAGCAATCAGCGCACGGGCAATTGCAACGCGCTGCTGCTCCCCACCCGAAAGTACCTTCGGTGTTTGGGTGGCCTGTCGCTCTAATCCAACTTTTTGCAATAAACTCAAAGCACGACGTTCAGCTTCTACAAAGTTAAATGATGCATGAAGGCGTAACGGCAGCATCACATTTTCAACAGCAGTCAGGTGTGGCAGCAGTTGAAAGGACTGAAACACAAAGCCAATATGCTTTAAACGCACCTGTGCACGCTGTTCTTCATTGAGCTTGGAAATACTTTCACCACAAACGATTAGCTCACCACCGCTAGCCTGATCTAAAGTCGCCAAAATACCTAGTAAGGTAGACTTTCCTGAACCTGAACGTCCTGTAATTGCGACTTGCTCCCCTGCTGCGATGCTCAGACTCAAATCTGAGAAAATAGTCAGTTCTTTTGGCGGAAGTTTAATCTTTTGTGTCAGTTGCTGGGCAGAAATAATCACTTGTGGCATGATGCCTACATCACTATGAACTTGGGTCATAACATCCCTATATGCAAATATTCGTGCAAAATCGCAAATTTAAAAAACGTATCAATTCATACTTGGTTTTGCTTGCACTGTGCCTAAGCCCCACTTGGGTTTTTGCAAAAACCGTGATGGTTTTAGGCGATAGCATTAGTGCAGGTTATGGCATAGAACCACAGCAAGCATGGGTAAATTTACTGCAAAAACGGTTAGACCAACAGTATCCGAAACAACACAAAGTGGTCAATGCCAGTGTGAGTGGTGAAACCACCAGTGGCGCTTTGGCTCGTTTACCCAAACTATTGCAAACGCATAAGCCAAATGTGGTGGTGATTGAGCTTGGCGGGAATGATGGACTGCGGGGTCTCCCCCCTCAAATGATTCAAAAAAATTTAGCGCAACTGATTCAACAGAGTCAAAAAACCAATGCCACTGTGGTTGTCTTAGGAATGAAAATGCCACCAAACTATGGCACAGCCTATAGCAAGGCATTTGAAAATAATTACAAAGTGGTCAGTCAACAGTTCAAAGTGAAATTACTGCCCTTCTTTTTAGAAGGTATAGCGGGAAATAACAGCTTGATGCAAAAAGATTTGGTTCATCCAAATGGCAAGGCACAGCCTATTTTATTAAATTTAGCTTATCCCTATATAAAAGGCGCTTTATAAAGCGCCTTTTATTCTGATCATATCCGCTGATCAGAAGTCAAAAAAAACCACTTCACCACTTTCAAGTGAGTACTCAGCACCAACCACTTGTAACTTGCCTTTGGCAATTAAACTTTCAAGCACAGCTGAGCCATGACGTAACTGATTTACAGAGGCAAATACATTTGAACGCACCGCGTGTTTAGACAGTTTGCATAAGTCATGTTTCAGTTCGGTTTGCATCAAGGTTTCAACTGAAGGACGGACACGGTTTACAATCGACATCAAGTTTGCAGACGGTGGACTATCTGGGTTCATCAAGGTGTCAATGGTGGCTTGAATCGCACCACAGTGACTATGGCCAAGTACCACAACTACCGCGCAGTCATAACGCTCAGCCGCAAATTCAACACTGCCAACTTGCGAAGGTGCAACCACATTTCCTGCAACACGAATGACAAACAGATCACCCAAGCCTTGGTCAAATACCATTTCTGCAGGTACACGGGAATCAGAACATCCGAGTACAATCGCAAATGGGTTTTGGTCTTCCGCCATCTCTGCTCGTTCTTGGTGAGACAATTGCTTATGGTGGGTTGTCTCACCCGCTACAAAACGTTGGTTACCTTGTTTTAGACGGCTTAAAGCTTCTTGAGCTGTTAGCATTCCCTTTCCCACCCGAGTGTTATTAAGTTGGACTAGTTTAATCCCAGCGAAATTGATTGTCACTTGCAAAAAACATAGCGGCTTCTTTTTTTGCTTAATTTTAAATTTGCATTTTATCTCAAACAAATCGTTACACAGTTCACACTTTATCCAAATGCAGTATATCCTTTCAAATAAATAATTAATGACATTTGCATGAAAGCGATTAGAATCAAACAGACCTGTAAATAAACATAAAAACTATTCAAAATCAGAGCATTTTTATCTTATTCGGTCAGTTTTTTCATTCATCTCCGTTTAAGGATGAACCATGATGATGCGCTCAAAATCCGTCTTGAAACAAAGTCTAAAGGCCAGTCTATTCGCCTTAGCTTTGTCATTTTCTTTCGCCAGCCATGCGGTCGAAAATACCATCATCAAAGACAAACTCAGTTTACAAAGCTACCTTCTACAAGAACGCGTCACCGCCGGCTTAAAAACTAAAACACTTAAAGTGGATGATATCGTTTGGAGCTATAACGAAGGTGGTGCAGTTGATAAACCAACGATTTTGTTGATTCATGGTTTTGCTGGAAATCGGGACAATTGGAACCGTGTGGCACAGTTTCTAACGCCGTATTACCACGTGGTCATCCCTGACCTTCCGACCAATGGCGACACCAAAGTCCCTGATGATTTTGATCTCTCTATGCCAAATGTCACAGAGCGACTCCGACGTTTTGTTGAAGCCATTCATATACAAGATAAGCTGAATGTTGCTGGACATTCCATCGGTGGTTCTATTGCAACCCTATATGCCGCGCAATATCCTTTTGACACGCAAAGTTTGTTTCTATTAAACAGTGCAGGCATTTATAAAAACGCCAACACCAACTATGCTAAAGACCCTCAATATTTAAAGCACTTGATTGTGAGCAAGCCGGGCGATTTGGATGATGTAATGCAACGTGTTATGCAAACCCCAATCAAAATGCCCTATTATTTAAAACGCGCCCAAGAAAAACAGTTAATTACTCAGGCTGAAAAAAACAGTAAAGTGATTGATCAATTGGTGACCTTGAACCGAATTTATACCACTGACTCCTTTGCCCGAGTGACCCGTAACATTGAAGCACCCACCCTCATTTTATGGGGTAAGCAGGACAAAATTATTAATGTCGAAGTGGCGAATGAGCTCAAATCTTTATTGAAACGTGCTGAAGCTCCTGTCATCCTTAACAATGTTGGTCATATGCCACTTTTGGAGGCAGAACAAGCAGTTGCACAGCACTACCTGCCTTTTCTTGCAAAAACACAAAAGTTAAAAAATCCATTGGCTGATAAACTGATTCCACTAAATTAATTTTGTTGAGTACGTATGCAGAAACACCCGATGATTGAGCAGCTCATTGAAGCTCATCTTAATTTTTTAGATCATGAGTTTTCGCAAGCAAGTACCGTACAAAATGAATTCACCCTCTTTTATCAATGGTTTAGAAAACAAACTTTGCAGCAACTGTGGAGCTTTGAAGACATCAATGCGTTGTTGCAAAAACAAATCCTAGCCACACCTGCAACCGATCATCTAATCTCACAAATTGCTGAGCACATTAAGTTTGCTTTGATTCACCCCATCAATGAATCAACCAAAATTGCCGATGTGATTCCTGTACTCACCATCGATAAAATTGCGCAGTATGTCGCGAGTAAAAGTGGGCACCGTCAACGCCTGATTAAAACCGTGGTAAATAACCCAGCTTTTTCAGCCATGATTACCCAGCTGATTCAACACTCGATTCAAGACTATTTGAACAACTCTGTGATGACTAAACGTGTGCCGGGTGTTTCTAGTTTTATGAAAATGGGCAAGTCGGTACTTGAAACCGTCACTGACTCAAACCTAAATGACACTATTGGGCATTATTTGCAAAAGAACATCTTAAAACTCAGTCAAATGAGCGAACAGGTGTTAAATCAAAACTTTAATGATGAAAAGCTATATCACTTTCAAGCCAACCTCTGGCACAAAATCAAAGATATGCCTTTATCAGTTTTGAAAAATTATATTGAAGTGCAGGACTTGCTTCAAACTGTCGCTATGGGGCACGAAATTTGGGAGCATATGCGTCAAACAGACTATCTGCAGCAACAGGTGCATGATGGTGTTTACGCTTGGTACATTCGCAACCAAGAACAGCCTTTTGATTTACTACTACGCGACTTAAATATCGACGAAGCCTTAGTCCAAAATCAACTTCAAGATTTGTTGAACCCTATTATTCAAGAACTCATTCGTTCTGATTACTTACGTGATCGAGCGCGCTATTATTTAGAACAGTTTTATTATTCTGACCAAGCACAGAGTATTTTAATCCCCTAAATAAAAAGACCCGTTGAGTAAACGGGTCTTTAATTCTTATTTCTATGAATTAGAAATTAGCAACAAAACTTACACCATAGCGACGACCATCTAAAGTTTGCTCACCATCAGCATTCTGTGCAGTTTCATCTAACACATTATAGACACCAAATTTACCTTTCAAGTTTGGTGCAAATTTATAGTTGAAACCAACATCCAGGAAGTTATATCCAGGAATTGGGTCAGACATACTTGAGCGACCTAAATACGGTGTAGTTTCTCCGCGCACATGTAATCGGCTCCAAATATTCAAAGCATCGGTTAAGTCATGATCTACTGTTACATTAAATACATGTTCAGGCATGCCATTTAAAGGCTGCCCTTTAAATTGACCTGATTTAATTTCTGTATCTGTGAACGTATAATTTGCAGTTAAGGTTGTATATTCAGCTAATTTGGCATCAAATGTCACCTCTACACCACGTAACTCAGCTTTACCAATGTTTTCACGTGTGCTGATAAATGCAAATGGAATACCGCTTTCAGAACATTTCCACGTTGAAACATCATTACGGTTGTAGTCAGCATTACCCGTTGAATCACATTCACGAATTTCTTCAATTCGATCTTTAAATTGAGTTACATAACCTGTAATAGAGGTATTAACGTAGTCATTGTTCCAGTAAAAACCTAATTCTGAAGTAACAGTTGATTCTGGTTCTAGGTCTGGATTTGCTTTAATAATTCCTCGACCCGTTGTTGTTGGAGAACCACTTCCTCCTGTCACACTATAGAAGCCGTCAGTCACAGAACGAATATCTGGTTGTTTATAACCTGTAGAAACCCCACCCTTCACGGTAAATTGGTCAGTAAAGTTATAAACACCATAAATTCGCGGAGAAATATTACCTTGATATAGTTCATCATGGTCATAACGGGCCCCAAGCGTTAAA
This sequence comes from Acinetobacter sp. CWB-G5, assembly GCF_019209785.1. Lineage (NCBI taxonomy): Bacteria > Pseudomonadati > Pseudomonadota > Gammaproteobacteria > Moraxellales > Moraxellaceae > Acinetobacter > Acinetobacter sp. CWB-G5. Next base: position 586,188 of record NZ_JAHUTF010000001.1, read on the forward strand.
TTAAAACGATCGGTTAAACTCCATGTGTCTTCTAAGAATGCAGCAGCTGACCAGCGTGTCAATTCATCAAACTCTGGAACCAACGGATTTCGGTTTGTTGCTCGATCCAATAAACTTTCATCTTTAAAATAACCACCAAAAGCCAGTGTGTGATTACCTAACAACCAATTCCACTGTGTATTTGCAGTCCATGTTTCTAAATCAATTCCCTTCGTTCCCACGACTGTATTTTCACGATCTGGGTTTTTAGAATTTTCATATTGAATATAAGATTTACTATCCAAATTATCGGTATATCGCCCATTATGCGTTAAGGCATAAACACTACGTATATTTCGACTTGCAGAGTCAGTACCTGTTGCCGCAACCGTTTTACCTGCCGTAGCCTCAGACTCTTGCGTGAAGAAATTTGCCTCTACAGCTAAGTCGTGTTGATCATTAAGCACATAAGTTAAACGTGAATTTAAACTTTCCGTTATATGGCCTGTAAAACCACCTAAATAAGAGTCTTCTTTTCTCTCTAAACGATTTAGACCTAACTGCAAGCCAACTTTATCTTGAATAATCGGCCCTGCTAAATAAACAGAACCATTACGAATGTCTCCAGAATTATTTTTATCCTGAATAGTTGTGCCTAACTCAACATTTCCAGTCCAAACATCCGTCACTTTTTTAGTAATAATATTAATTACACCACCCATTGCATCAGAACCATACAATGTAGATGCTGGACCACGGATAATTTCAATTCGCTCAATGGATGCAACTGGAGGAAGAATATTTTTCTCCATACCGTAGTCATCGCCATTTGGGTTAACGTCTTTAGAATATTGACGCTTTCCATCGACTAAGAACAAGGTGTAATTCGAAGACATTCCTCGAATACTAACTGTTTGACTTGCATTTTCACCCGTAATGACAACACCCGGAACACTTCTCAAAACATCTGTAATATCGTTATATTCACGTTTATCTAATTCTTCACGGCTAATCACAGTAATTGATGCTGGTGCTTTTGAAACATCCTGCTCATAACCCGTTGCCGATACAACGATCGTCTGTAATTGTGTTGTATCTTTTTCTGCCCCAGTTGTCACAGTTTCATTCGCCATCGCAAACGAACTCATTGCCCCTACAACAGCCAAAGCCAAAGTTGATCTCGTCAGATTTTTACCCATAACGCATACACCCAAATACAAAAGAAGGAGAGATTGTGTAAATTTCGTAGGGCATTTTAACAAACGATAAACATATTGCAATAAATATTGATAATTATTCTCAATTACATTTTAACTTTAGATAAAATATAACCCCCTAATTTAAGGAGGTTATTTGGTAAAGTTGATTGAAATTTATTTGAAGTATGCGCCTTCTGCCTGCGTATGATCCGTCTGGTCAATCACACGACGTAACTCAGGAATGTGTTGTTGCAGAGTCGTTTCAACACCCTGTTTCAACGTGACATCAATTGCTGAACAACCTTGGCAACCACCACCGAATTTCAGTACAGCCGTTAAACCATGCTCTTCATCTTCAACAACTTCAACCAATGCACAGTTACCACCATGCCCTGCTAGACCTGGGTTAATTTCAGACTGAAGAATATACGTAATACGCTCTTCAATCGATGCATCAGGACCAACACGTGGTACTTTCGAATTTGGTGCACGGAAAGTTAATTGCCCACCAAAACGGTCTTTGTTGTAATCAATCACTGCATCTAATAAATATGGAATAGACGGTGTGTCGATATACGCAGGAAAGTCTGGATAATCTTGACGGTAATCGGTTGGGATCACTTCTTCAGGCGCACTATATGCCATACAACATTCAGCACGTGGTGTACCCGGATTTTCAACAAATACACGTACAGCAATGCCCGGTGTATTTTGTTTTTCTAATAAATCACGTAAATACTCTTGTGCAGTCGGAGTAATCAATAAGTTTGGAATTTCCTCTGCAACTGCAGTGCTGCTGTTCTCAGTCGACATAACAATCATTTCCTCAAGCTGAAGTTGCTATTTTAACTGAAGATGCGGGGTAATTAAAAAAAATCAACCAAAATTGTCGGATTTATTGTGAAAGTTCATCTTTTCGCTCAATTTAATGGCATTATGACCACAAGATAGTTATATGTAGAACATCTCAGAAATGTTGGATTTACCTTTTAATCATACAGTTACGATCATTATTATTACTGTCATAATTTCTATGGTGGCATTTTCAAATCAGAACGTGATGAACCGTCTGATTTTCTGGCCTCCTGCGATGCATCGTGGGCAATACGATCGTTTTATTACACATGGCTTTATTCATGCCGATGGTATGCATCTCCTGTTCAATATGTTCACCTTGTTTTTCTTTGGTAGCATTATTGAAAGTTTTTACCGTCAATACTTCTATGAGTTAGGTTTTATTTTGTTTTATCTGGGTGGCTTAATTTTTGCCATTTTACCAAGTTATTTAAAACATAAAAATGATGTGCGCTGGGCAAGCCTTGGTGCTTCTGGTGCGGTCTCTGCGGTATTGTTCGCTTATGTGTTGTTTGAACCTTGGAAGCTGATTTTTGTATTTTTTATTCCCGTACCTGCGATTATTTTTGCAGTGTTGTACGTGGCATATAGCATCTGGTCAGGTAAAAAAGGCAACTCCAACATCAATCATAGCGCCCACCTTTGGGGAGCTGCTTATGGGGTCATCATGACCTTAATTTTAGAGCCGCGTCTTATCCCACACTTTCTGAACAAATTAACCCAGTTACCTATTTAAAGCCGACCCCCTAGATTGCAAATGGATTGCATCCATACGCATATAGGCTCAGTAACATTTTTTCACAGCAACGGGTGGTCCTGATTTTTGCAATAAACATCAGGACAACTATAAACCAAGGAAATTGCGATGAAAATAATGTCAATCTTAGCAACACTGATAGTGGGCTTGAGTCTAACAGCCTGTGCGGTACACACACCTGAGGGGAGTATTGTTGTTGATCCACATGGTTCTTATTATCCTCATGGCCAAGGCGATTTCTGTCCACCCGGACAGGCCAAAAAAGGTCGCTGCTAAACTCAAAAGCCTTCTGTTCAGAAGGCTTTTTTATTACATATATTTTTACATAAATTTGGTATGAAATGCCAAGCAGGAATTTGATTTGGCATAGATAATGTTTACAACTGTATATAAATAGCAAATGCCAGTGAGATTTCTTGCATGTCCAATCCCTTAGATGGTCTTCAATTTCCAATTTACTCGAAAACACAAAAAGTTAGTACCTCACGTACAGGGAAAGAGATTATTGCAGAGGCCTTAGCCAATGTTGATCACCAAAGCTCTGTTACAGCTCTTACAGAAAAGAACTGGCGTAAACAATATCCACGCTATTTTAAATCCTTAGTTGAATTTGGGATTCGCAATCAAATTGCACCGATTCAAATGGCACAAGATGGACTCAACAAAGCACATAATGTGTTTGAGTTTTATCGAGATGGGCAAAAACATCTGCTCAAAGATGTGATGGCACTTAAAACCACACCGCTGTATACCATCAAGCTCAAAGGTGAGAGTGATGCTGCGCCTGAGTGGTCAGTGCCTTATAAAGGCCAACAACTCAGAGATGATGCCTTACTCGCACAAATTCAAACATGGTTAGATGCTGGGGTGATTGAACCCAGTCACGCTGAAGCACTGATCGCCTGTGTAGAGCATCCTGAATGGTTTGATTTATCTGATCGCACGATGGTCTTGTTCGGTGCCGCATCTGAAGCGGGTCCACTCACATGGTTAGCTCAATGGAAAGCCAATATTGTGGCGGTTGATTTACCCAATAGCCGTGTATGGGGCAAAATTTTAGACACCATTCAACACGGCAATGCCACGCTATATGCCCCATCGGTTGAAGCCTTGAGTGCGGAAACACCAGTGTGTGTTCTCAAAGAAAAACTCGGCGCGAACTTACTGACACAAGTGCCTGAAATTGCACAATGGTTGGTACAAAACCCACATCAGTTAGATTTGGCCGCGATTGCGTATTTGGATGGTGAAAAGCATGTCCGTGTTTCTGTTGCAATGGATGCGATTATGCAATATGTCAGTGCGCACAAAGTAGATACCAGTTTGATGTATATGTGTACACCTACCGATGTCTATGCAGTTCCAGAGGAAGTCATTACCGCATCTGAGCAAAAGTTCAGTGGACGCTCTAAAACACAGCAAGTGATCAGCAAGAGTATTTCAACCCTCAGCGGGCAACTTTTCTTTAAGAAAAACCTACATGACCTCGTCGAATCAGATAATGACAAGTCTTACGGCATCACCGACTGTTTAGTGATTGAGCAAGGGCCAAACTATGCATTGGCTAAACGTATTCAGCAGTGGCGTGCAACGCTTGCTCGCTCGGAAGGTCAACGCGTCAGCATCAATATTGCACCATCAACTACCACGCATTCCGTCACCAAAAACCCACTACTCAAAGCCGCATTTAATGGAGCGAGTTTGTTTGATGTAGAAGCCTTTAAGCCAGCAACCACCAATGCCATTATGGCGGCCTTATGGATCCATGATCTCCGTAATCCTGAGTCTGTAGCTAACCCAGAGGTCAATCTTGAACATCCTCTAGAGCTGATGATGCATGGTGCAAACCACGGTGGCTTATGGCGTGTAGCTTATTTAGCACGTACTGCACTGCCCTTTGCAGCACTTTATGGCTTTGCCGCAGATAAACTACCTTTAGACAAAGTCTGGGCGAAGTTCAAAAAGTAAAATATGAACAGCATCGTTCATAAAATACAGAGCTAAAAAAACGCTACTCAAGGTAGCGTTTTTTATCATTGGTTTTTACACATCAGATTAAACGAACTGTAGGAACAACCAGAACAAACCACCTGATAAACAGATCGTCGCTGGCAAGGTAAAGATCCAAGCCGAAAGAATGGTTCTCACTGTTGCAAAGTTCAGACCTGACTTATTCGCCACCATGGTCCCTGCTACCGCAGAGTTTAATACGTGTGTGGTCGATACGGGCATACCAAAGCCATCCGCGGCTGCAATCGTGGTCATCGCCACCAATTCTGCTGACATGCCTTGACCATAAGTCATATGGTTTTTACCAATACGCTCCCCCACAGTCACGACAATACGCTTCCAACCGACCATCGTACCTAGACCTAAAGCCAATGCCACAGCCACTTTCACCCATGTTGGGATGTACTGTAAGAATGAATCTAAGTTACTACGATATTCTTTTACTGTCTTTTTGCCCGCTTCAGACATCGCCGGCAATTGATCCGCTTTATCCAAACGTTTGAATGCTGTCGTGCTTAAGTACATGTCATTACGTAGTGCAGAAACTTCAGCTTCAGGAATATCTTTAAGATCTCCATAATGACCAACACGCTCACCCAAATGATCTGTCAAACTGGCTAAAGCAGGTACGACTTCTGGGGTCATTTCTTTGGTTTGAATATATTGCGTGATCACCGTACGGGCTTTTTCATCTGCAATATCGTTATGATTCGGATAAATCACAGCCGCAGTTTGATCTGAAAGTTGAGCAAATGACTGAATATGCTGTGAATCTAAATTCTTATTTAAAGAATAAGCCAAAGGCACGATACCAATCAAAATCAGCATGATTAGACCCATACCTTTTTGACCGTCATTTGAACCGTGCGCAAAACTCACACCTGTGCAAGTAAAAATCAAAATGGCACGAATCAGTGGCGGTGGTGGTTTGTTACCTTCAGGTGGTTGGAACAGTTCCAGTTGTTTCTTAAAGATTTTTTTCACCAATAAGAACAACACTGCTGCAAAAGCAAAACCGATCATGGGTGAAAACAGTAAAGCTTTACCGACTTTAATCACCTGATCCATATCGACACCCGAAGCACCACTGCCTGAATGCATCAGGTAGTTCATGATGCCCACACCCAAGATCGAACCGATCAAAGTGTGCGAACTTGATGCTGGAATACCCAAGAACCATGTGCCCAAGTTCCACAAAATCGCAGCAATCAACATGGCAAACACCATGGCAAAACCTGCACCTGAGCTGACATTCATAATCAACTCAACAGGCAAAAGCGCAATAATACCGTAAGCCACTGCACCACTTGCGACCATAACCCCAAGGAAGTTACAGAAACCAGCCCACATCACCGCAACAGGTGCAGACAGTGCATTGGTATAAATGACCGTTGCAACCGCATTGGCAGTATCGTGAAAGCCATTTACAAACTCAAAACCCAAAGCAATGAACAATGCCGTCGCTAAAAGAATTAAAGAGTAAAGATTCAGTGCAGGAACATGCGATAAGTCAGCAGAAAGCTGAAAGCCAATATAAATTAGCGTTGAAATAATGACCGTTAAAAACACCGGCATAAAAAATTTCGGTGTAGGTACGTGCACATTCGTCGACTTGACCTGTGTCACGTGCACCTGATCTTGGACGGGAGGAATATTAGAATTCATGCAGACGGCTAAAGAGGATATCAATATCCCCTATTGTTCAATTTAATTGTGACAATTATATGACAAATGCGTGTCACATGAAGCCAATTTTTTCATAATTGGCTTATTTTAGATCAGCAGTAAATCGCTTATAAGCCTTGAACGCAATGTACTGGCTCAAAATTTAACTTTTCGGTGCGGATTACGCTGAATTATTTTCTTACATTTGACTATGCTGTCTGTAACAATCTGCTCCAATCAATATTTTTCATCTCTATTTATTCTGATCTATAAACATAGCGGGTCTATATTTCACTTTCGTGAAAACTAAAGCTAAATCAGCCTTTTTTATTTGCCATATAGCCAATACCACTTGAATTAGGCATCAATCAACCTGCTTTTCTGCTAAAATATTGCACGTTTTGAAAACCTGTTTGTGAGTTTTGAATGTCTACACTTGCCACCTTAAAAGCACTTCTTGCCGAGCGCATCCTTATTATCGATGGTGCAATGGGTACCATGATTCAGCGCCACAAGCTCGAAGAAGGAGATTATCGTGGTGAACGCTTTGTAGATTGGGCTTCTGACCTCAAAGGCAATAATGACCTTTTGGTACTGACTCAGCCGCAAATTATTCAAGGCATTCATGAAGCTTACCTCGATGCAGGTGCAGACATTATTGAAACCAACAGCTTTAACGGCACACGTGTTTCAATGTCGGATTACCACATGGAAGATTTGGTTCCAGAGATTAACCGTGAAGCAGCACGTTTAGCTAAAGCAGCTTGTGAAAAGTATTCGACTCCAGATAAACCGCGTTTTGTAGCAGGGGTACTCGGCCCAACATCGCGTACCTGTTCAATTTCGCCCAATGTAAATGACCCTGCCTTTCGTAACATTACCTTTGATGAGCTAAAAGAAAACTATATTGAGGCAACTCATGCGCTGATTGAAGGCGGTGCAGATATCATTCTGATTGAAACCGTGTTCGATACCTTAAACTGTAAAGCTGCGATCTTTGCAGTAAAAGAAGTGTTCAAACAAATTGGTCGTGAACTTCCACTCATGATCTCAGGCACCATTACCGATGCATCTGGTCGTACCTTAACAGGTCAAACCGCAGAAGCGTTCTGGAACTCGGTTCGTCATGGTGACTTACTCTCAATTGGTTTTAACTGTGCGCTCGGTGCAGACGCGATGCGTCCACACGTTAAAACCATTGCTGATGTAGCCAATACTTTTGTTTCAGCGCATCCAAATGCAGGCTTGCCAAATGCTTTTGGTGAATATGACGAAACCCCTGAACAAACCGCAGCCTTCATTAAAGAATTTGCAGAAAGTGGTTTGATCAATATTACCGGTGGTTGCTGTGGTACAACGCCTGATCATATCCGTGCAATTTACAATGCAGTGAAAGACATTCAGCCACGTCAGGTGTCAGAAACCAAACCTGCCTGCCGTTTAAGTGGTTTAGAACCGTTTAACATTTATGATGATTCGCTATTCGTGAACGTCGGTGAACGTACCAACGTCACAGGCTCAAAAAAATTCCTACGTCTCATCCGTGAAGAAAAGTTTGCTGAAGCTTTAGAAGTTGCACAACAACAAGTTGAAGCTGGTGCACAAATCATCGACATTAACATGGATGAAGGGATGCTCGATTCGCAAAATGCGATGGTGCATTTCCTAAATCTCGTTGCATCTGAGCCTGATATTTCTCGTGTGCCCATCATGATTGACTCATCAAAATGGGAAATCATTGAAGCTGGTTTGAAATGCGTACAAGGTAAGCCAGTCGTCAACTCGATTTCCTTAAAAGAAGGTTATGACGAGTTTGTCGAAAAAGCGCGCTTATGCCGTCAGTACGGTGCTGCGATAATTGTTATGGCCTTTGATGAAACAGGTCAGGCAGATACCGCAAAACGTAAGCGTGAAATCTGTAAACGTTCTTATGACGTTTTGGTTAATGAGGTGGGCTTCCCTGCCGAAGATATTATTTTTGACCCGAACGTGTTTGCAGTCGCAACAGGGATTGAAGAACATAATAACTATGGTGTGGATTTTATTGAAGCCACAGGTTGGATTAAGCAAAACTTACCGCATGCTATGATCTCAGGTGGTGTCTCTAACGTCTCCTTCTCCTTCCGTGGTAATGAACCTGTACGTGAAGCGATTCACTCTGTGTTCCTTTACTATGCCATCAAACAAGGCATGACCATGGGGATCGTCAACGCGGGTCAAATGGCGATTTATGACGATATTCCAAAAGAACTGAAAGATGCTGTTGAAGATGTTGTTCTGAATCAAAACCAAGGTGAATCAGGTCAAAACGCCACAGAAAAATTGCTTGAAGTGGCAGAAAAATTCCGTGGTCATAGTGGCGCGCAGCGTGAAGCTGAAAACCTTGAATGGCGTAATGAATCGGTTGAAAAACGTCTTGAGTATGCACTGGTTAAAGGTATCACGACGTATATTGATGAAGATACCGAAGAAGCGCGTCTCAAAGCCAAGCGTCCTTTAGATGTCATTGAAGGCGCTTTGATGGATGGTATGAACGTTGTCGGTGACTTGTTCGGTTCAGGCAAAATGTTCTTACCGCAAGTGGTGAAGTCTGCACGTGTAATGAAGCAAGCCGTAGCATGGTTGAACCCGTACATTGAAGCTGAAAAAGGCAATGCACAATCCAAAGGTCGTGTGTTAATGGCAACGGTAAAAGGCGATGTACATGATATTGGTAAGAATATCGTGGGCGTGGTCTTGGGTTGTAATGGTTACGACATTGTTGACCTTGGTGTGATGGTGCCGTGTGAAAAAATCCTACAAACCGCGATTGATGAGAAATGTGACATCATTGGTCTGTCGGGTTTGATTACCCCATCTTTAGATGAAATGGTATTTGTTGCCAAAGAAATGCAACGTAAAGGCTTCGACATTCCACTGTTGATTGGTGGCGCAACCACATCGAAAGCACATACTGCGGTGAAGATTGATCCTCAGTATCAAAATGACGCGGTGATTTATGTGGCTGATGCTTCTCGTGCAGTCGGTGTAGCAACTACCCTGCTATCAAAAGAAATGCGTGGCAATTTTATTGCAGAACATCGTGCTGAATATGCCAAGATTCGTGAACGCCTAGCCAATAAGCAACCGAAAGCAGCCAAACTCAGCTATGCCGAATCTGCTGAAAATGGCTTTAAGATTGATGACAACTATGTGCCACCAAAGCCAAATGCTTTGGGTACGCAAGTCATCACCAACTACCCATTGGCAACGCTGGTTGAATATTTTGACTGGACACCGTTCTTTATCTCTTGGAGCTTGGCGGGTAAATTCCCGAAAATCTTAGAAGATGAAGTGGTGGGGGAAGCAGCGACTGATTTGTACAATCAAGCGCAAATCATGTTAAAAGACATTATCGAGAATAATCGTTTCGATGCGCGTGCAGTGTTTGGTTTATACCCTGCACAACGTACAGGTGCAGATAGCGTGAGTGTGTTTGATGAAGCAGGTCAAACCGTTACGCATACTTTTGAGCACCTACGTCAGCAGTCTGACAAAGTAACAGGCAAACCAAACTTGTCATTGGCGGACTACATTAAGCCGTCAACGACTCAGCAAGATTATTTGGGCGGCTTCACTGTATCGATTTTCGGTGCGGAAGAGTTGGCAAACGAATATAAAGCCAAAGGTGATGACTACTCTGCGATTTTAGTGCAGTCATTGGCAGACCGTTTTGCTGAAGCTTTTGCCGAGCACTTACACGAGCGTATTCGTAAAGATTTCTGGGGCTATAAAGCTGATGAAACGCTGAACAATGAAGAGCTGATTAAAGAGAAATATGTCGGTATCCGTCCTGCACCTGGCTACCCTGCTTGCCCTGAACATTCTGAAAAAGCGGCATTGTTCGACTGGTTGGGTTCTGAAGCGAAGATTGGGACTAAGTTGACTGAACACTTTGCAATGATGCCACCTTCTTCTGTAAGTGGTTTCTATTACTCACACCCTGAAAGTGAATACTTTAACGTAGGCAAGATTTCTCAAGATCAGCTTGAGGATTATGCGAAACGTAAAGGCTGGTCACTGGATGTAGCGAAGCGTTGGTTAGCACCAAATTTGGATGATTCGATTGTTTAAATCCCCCTCGATCCCCCTTTAACAAAAGGGGAAGAAAATCAATTCGTATCAAATAAAAGAATCCCCTCGCTTGAGGGGATTTTTTACGTTGAATCTCCCCCTAACCCCTCTTTAAAAAGAGGGGGATGCCATGTGATTAAATGAATTACGTGACAGCTCCTCCCTTTTTCAAAGGGAGGTTGGGAGGGATTAAATTAGTAATATTTGTATTAATATAATTCGTAAATACAATTAATAAAGACTTATGACAAATCAGACATTTACTGGAAGTGATCCAACTTGGGCTAATGCTTGTGTTGGTGAAAATGGCTCACCTAATTACATCCAATACTCAAAAGGCTACTCCAAAGCTGCTAATTTACTCTTGAATAATGTTTTGAACACTCGTGGTAAAGAGGTTGATTTATACATTTACCCAATCTGCTTCAATATGCGTCACTCTATTGAACTTAGAATTAAAGGTGCTATTCAAGAATTTAGTGAATTAGCAAGAATTAAAAAGAAAAAACAACCATCTTTTGATCTAATTTCCTCACACGATATTGGCAATATTTGGTCATATTTCAAGACGAATTCGGAAATCTTAGATATTCGTTTTAAAACAGTAAATGACAAATTAGATGCAACTATTATAGATATGGCAGAAATAGACTCTACAGGTCAAACTTTTAGATATCCCCTTAATAATGAGAACAAAAAGCATTTAGTTGATCAAAAGATAATAAATTGTGCCATTTTAAAAATTAAATTTAATGAGCTAGAAAAACATTTAGATGATCTTATACTTTTAACAAACTTACTGATTGATGAATATAAATTAGGAACCTTTACATCAAAGCTTTCAAGAGCCCAAATTTTTAACTTTGCTAAAATACTTCCTTCCTATCATGAATGGTCTAAAATTTCCTTCAAAGAAATAAGAGAAGACCTAAAGTACAACTATAATCTATCAAATAATGATTTTTCAAAAATACTAAATTATATAAAAAACAATTATGAATTAAGTTATAAAATTGGTTTAAAGAAAAATTTAGCTTTTTTAGGTGATACTGATATCTTAGAAATATGTGATATTGGGGTTACTTACTTTGAGCCAAAATTTAGAGAACTTTATAATCATACTGATTTAGCTTCAGAAGATAATTCTTCAGATCAAATAGAAGCATGGATTACAAATGCTGAATTACATAAAAAAGGTATGACTTTATTAAGAAATAAATTATCAGCAGATTATGTCGCTGATCTTCAAGCTTTGTACTATTTGTCTATAGACCAGCATCAATACAGTGAGAATTATATGTTCCGCTTTAAAAATTTCCAGAACGAAGCTAGATATAAGATTTTATCTGACTCTTTAGATCATCTATTATCTAAAAGCACATTCTTAGAAGAACTATTAAAAAGATTGTTTTTTCTTGATCAAATAGATTTAGCTGAAAAAATTATTCAGATTTACGATCTAGAAACTATTTTCGATTTTATACCTCAAGCTAGAATTGGAAAGTTTTTTAAACATTTTGAGTTATTAGGTTATTAAATTTATCTTTACTAATAATCCTCCCCAACCCTCCTTTAAAAAGGAGGGTGTGCCGAGTATCCAATACCTACATTAAATTCGCGTAAAGTCCCCCTTTATTAAAGTGAGAAGCTACGTTTCGCAAGAGGCGGATTCCAATCTCTGTTTCGCACTCCAATAAATCTGCTCCACGACTGCATCAGTTTCAGTCAAAATCTGCCTATTATCAAACCTCAGCACGTTCAACCCCAACTGCGCCAAAGCTTGATCCCTCGCCCGATCAGCCTCCAACCCTTCTGCTGTGTAATGCTGCCCACCATCGCACTCAATCACCAAATTTGCAGCAGGACAATAAAAATCGACGATAAAATTGAGAATCGGCTTCTGTCTATAAAACTGTAGCCCTAAAATCTGTTTACGTCTTAATCTCTGCCATAATAGTTGTTCAGCATCAGTCATATTATTACGTAAATCACGAGATGGCTGTTTTAATTTTTTATTATACGGTTGCATCACGGCACTCTTAATTTTCATATCTTCTTATAATAACCTTGGCATAATACTGCCAGAGAATAACAATGCACGAAACATCACCATGAACTCAACTCAACTTTTCCTCGGTGTGATCTTTAGCTCAATTGGCTTAGGCTATTTTCTGTATGGCAAAAAGCAAAAAATGACCATACCTTTAACTGTAGGTCTAGTTTTAATGATTTTTCCTTATTTTATTGAAAGTAACGCATTACTAAGTGGTCTCGGCTTACTTTTGTCTATTGTTCCGTATTTTTTACGCTTTTAATCTCACTAAAAATCAAAACTGTTCTAATTGAATCTCCACCACATTCCAGTGATGCATCATCTCCCGCAGTACAATAAAGTAAACCAAACTAGAAAGACCGTCATCAGCCACTTTAGACACATAGTATTCCCTACGCTCAATAAATGCGTTAAAGCCACTTTCAAGCTGTACTCGGTCTATACTGTGCTGATTCTGGAAAAATAAAGTCAGAACTTGCTGAAATAAATCATCAGCACTGATTGCATTTTTGGGCTGACCATAATGAATTGGAACCGACTCTAATATTTCTTCAATTACATAAATCATCGACTCAATCGCAAGCTCATCCAACACCTCATGACGCATACTGTTTGACTGTATAAAGCTTAAACCTTGATCTAGCAGGATACGCTGTCCATCCATTTCAAATGAAAGTTGGTCTAGTCCTAATGAAAATTTGAGTACACCATTCGGATCAGTCATTACATCAATCCTCTAAAATCAAAACACACAACCCTAGTGCATTTATACATAACAATAATCATCAGGCCCAAATACAATCGCGCCATCTTCGTTTGATAAGATAACGCGATTAAGACTGAAGGTCAGCCGTATTCCGTTAGTTTGCTTGAGTCTTCGGTAAAAAGAAAGTTGCCAAACCGAGCAAAGGCAATAACGAACACACACCAAACACCCATTCAATGCCTTTGACGTCAGCCAAATATCCTAAACCTGCTGCGGCGATGCCACTCACACCAAACATTAAGCCAAACATCAAACCTGCAATCATGCCAACTCGTCCCGGAACAGCTTCTTGCGCATAGACCACCATTGCGGCAAAGGCAGAAGACAGCACTAGACCTGTTATGACTGACAATACTGTAGTCCAGAACAGATTGGCAAAAGGCATCATTAAAGCAAACGGTGCCATGCCAACAAAAGACACCCAAATCACTGCTTTACGTCCAATTCGGTCTCCAATCGGCCCACCAGCAAATGTACCCAGAGCCACCGCAGCCAAAAAGGCAAAGAGATGTAACTGCGCACTTTGCAAACTGAGCTGAAACTTGTGCATTAAATAAAAAGTGAAATAGTTACTGATGCTGGCGATGTAAGTAAATTTGGCAAACATCAACACGCAAATGGTCGACAGCGCGATGACGAGTTGACGCCCATGCAGTTTGCTTTGCACTTGATGCACTTTGGCAGCCAATTGTTTTTTACTGTGACTGATGCTCCAACGACTGACACCAAACAACACCCAAATCGCAAGTAAGGCAAATACAATCAACCATGCCACGGCATGCTGCCCAAAAGGCACAATAATCAGCGCTGCCAATAAAGGCCCAATGGCTGTACCTGTATTACCACCGACCTGAAAAGTCGATTGTGCTGTACCAAAACGCCCGCCCGAAGCCATACGCGCCACACGTGAGGCTTCAGGGTGAAAGGTCGAGGAACCCACACCAATCAATGCCGAGGCCATAAGTAGTACGATAAAATTTGGTGAAAATGCCAACAGTAAAATGCCACTAAAAGTCACTACCATACCGAGTGGTAACAGATAAGGTTTGGGATGTTTGTCTGTATAGAGTCCAATCCAAGGTTGCAGTAGCGATGCCGTAATTTGATACACCAATGAAATCAGTCCGACTTGCGCAAAGCTTAAGGAAAAATTGGTTTTCAGCATCGGGTAAATGGCTGGCAAAACGGCTTGAATCAAGTCATTGAGCAGATGTGCAATAGCCACAGCCCCCACCACTTTTATGATCATGCCTTGCGGCTGCTCATTGATCGTAGCTTCGCCTATACCCTCTTTCATTTGAATTGAAGACGACATACCTCGCAAACTCCATGTATTTTTCATCAGGCATTGATTGTAAAATGTCATTCATGAGACTATCTTCCAATAATCATTGTATAACTGACAATTTTAAACTGCACATGCCAAATTCTCTGATTCAAACCGAAATGTCCGAATTGGTGATTGGGCTTTCTTCTGAGCATACCTATCGAGAGATTACCCCTGCGCATACCCATTCGCGGGCACAGTTTCTGTATGCTTCGACAGGGATGATTCAAGTGTTCACCCCAAACCACGTTTGGATCGTGCCGCCGATGTGCGCACTATGGATTCCGACCCATGTTGAACACAGTGTGATTTCATTAAGTCGAGTTAAGCTCAATACCGCATTGGTTCAAGCCGATGCAGCTGCACTGCTGGGGCAACATTGTTTTATTATTCGGGTCAGTAAGTTATTGCATGAACTGCTCATTCGGCTCAATGCGATTGAACACATTCCACCCTCCGAACTGATCAGCTCTGATGAACTGTCACGATCTTTACAGATTTTAATTTTTGATGAAATTCATAAAGCCAATCTGTTGCCGATTCAGATTCCATGGCCGCAAGATCAACGCTTAATGAATATTTGCCAAGCGCTGTTAAGTACGCCCGATCAGTTAAAAGATTTAAGCACATGGGCAGATGAAATTGGCACCAGTTCCAGAACCTTGATGCGCATGTTTCAAAAGGAAACGGGGCTGTCTTATCGGGCATGGGTTCAGCAAATGCATATTGCCCATGCCTTAAGTAAAATTGCCAGTGGTGAATCTGTCGCGCAGATTGCAAGATCTCTTGGCTACAGCAATCCGAGTGCATTTAGTACCATGTTTAAACGTCATTTGGGACAGACGCCGCAACAGTTTAAATATAAAGATGAATAAAACAGTGACGAATGGCTTAGGCAGTCAAACGATCGACAAATAAAATACCATTTAGATGGTCGATTTCATGCTGCACTATGCGCGCAGGAAAACCTTCAAAAGTGCTTTCCATTACTTCACCAGTCAAAGTGTGATACAGCACCTTAATACTTTGCGCACGCTGTACCTGACCGCGTTCATTCGGCACACTTAAACAGCCTTCTTCACCTAAGGTCGTTGCTTGTGAAAACTCTAAAATTTCAGGATTGACCATCACCACGGCGTCCATTTCAGGCGCATCGGGATAGCGTAAATTTGGCCGTGAAGCCACAATAATAACCCGCTTTGAAATATAGACTTGTGGTGCAGCAATGCCTACACCGCTCCGCTCTAACATGGTCGCAATCATGGCAGAAGCCAACTGCATAAGCCAGTCGCTATTAAATTCTGCATCTGCGACGCGAGCAGCTTTGAGTCTTAAAATATCTTCACCACGTTGTGCAACAGGTAAAATGACACTCATACGCAAATCCTAATTTTTATACATATTTATTCTTTTTATATCATAAGCTTTTTATCTCGCCTGCGTTATATATTTACGTTGACCATCAAATCAACGATGTTGATTCATGTATAATTTTTAGTTCAAACCCAGTAAAGAAAGATTGATTATTCATTCAAAAAAGACTTCTTTAAAATCAAATATAAACCTTTATTCAGCTTTGGAAATATACGCATGGATGCAACACCACGTTTGACCAGAGAAGACAAACGTACCCTTGGGCTGTCATCACTCGGTGGTGCACTTGAGTTCTATGACTTTGTTATTTATGTTTTTTACGCCAAAATTATTTCTGAGTTATTCTTTCCCGCAGGGCTCAGCCCATTTTGGGCCATGCTGAATACTTACGGTATTTTTGCCGCAGGTTACTTCTTCCGTCCACTTGGCGGTGTAGTCATGGCGCACTTTGGCGACCTCATCGGGCGCAAGCGTCTCTTTAGTTTATCTATTTTGCTCATGGCTTTACCTACCCTCATGATCGGAGTTATGCCAACTTTTGAAACGATTGGTTATGCCGCGCCCTTACTCTTGCTCTTTATGCGGGTGGTACAAGGCATCGCGATTGGTGGAGAAATTCCAGCGGCATGGACCTTTGTTTCTGAGCATGTCCCTTCTGAAAAAATTGGTTTTGCCAATGGCTTACTTACGGCTGGTTTGTCACTCGGCATCTTGCTCGGTGCTTTAATGTCACTTTTCATTTCTCTTCAGTTTAGTGAAGCAGCTATACATGATTGGGCATGGCGCATTCCCTTTATTGTGGGCGGTATTTTTGGTTTAGTGGCCTTGTATTTACGCAGTTATTTGAAAGAAACGCCTGTATTCAAAGCCATGCAAGCACGTAAAGAATTGTCCAAAGAAATGCCAGTGAAACAAGTCTTAGCCAGCCATAAAACCGCCGTGGTGATTGGTATGCTCTTGACTTGGTTCTTAACTGCTTGTGTAGTGGTTCTGATTTTAGCCATGCCAAACTTACTGACAGGTGCCTTTGGATTTGAACGTAGCGATGCTTTTCAAATGCAAAGTGCTGCGATCATCATGCAAATGCTGGGATGCATACTCGCTGGGATACTGGCTGATCGTTTTGGTGCAGCCAAGGTCTTGATTTTTGGCTCGCTCGGTGTCGCCGCTATCTCAACCATTTTCTATCACAGTTTAGGTGCGGTCAGTCCAACTACTGTGTTTGCACTGTATATGCTTTTGGGATTCTTTTCAGGCACGGTAGGGCTTGTGTCCTATAGCATGGTCAAAATGTTCCCTGCTCCGATCCGCTTTTCGGGCATTTCGTTTTCTTACAATGTCGCCTATGCCATTGCAGGAGGCATCACACTGCCTTTGGTTCAATGGCTCAGCCTCTATAGCAACATTGGCGCGATGTATTATATTTGGCTGGTTTGTTTGGTTTGCTTCTTCACAGCTTTGGTTTATCGAACTCAGTTCGAGACGAAGCACTAAAATGATAAAACCCTTCAATCGAAGGGTTTCTTTTTATCTAACCTACTTTGAAAACATGAGGTCAAAGCTTTTAGCTTAAGGCTTCTGCATGCAGATTTTGACGCAGTTCATCTTCCACAATATCCAGCTCGATTTGGCTAAACTTACGGATTTCACCTTCAGCATGTTTTTCTAACATACCGCCAATCAATGGCACTTTCACTTTTACCGTCCACTCCAGTTGAAAGTGAATCTGCTCATCATTACCCGATACACTACGTTGGCACACGGCTTCTAAAGGTAAGTTGGGGTCTAAACGGACTTCCGAGCTCAATACAACTAAATTGCTGACGTCGGTACGTTGTAAGCGAAAGGCATCTTTTAAAAATTTCTTCGCAATATCAGGAATATTGACATCCAAATTATACGCGCGCTTGAGGGTATAAATATCGCCGACTTTATTCGACTCCAAAATTTCCAACTTCTCACCGGGAATACGACGACAAACATTTTCATGTAAGCTGATATCGGCTGCGAGTCGACGGAAGTCATCCAATGAAACACCTTTGATGGTGGCATTGACTACAAACTGATGTGCCATAGTATTAAATCCTTTATTTTTTGTTTTTGTAAACATCCATGCCCTGATCAGGACTGAAAAACTGGATCTCGTCATCCTGTAGAAGGGTCAAATATAGACGATGCTCCAGCACCGACTATACCGTGATCTAGATATCAATGTGCACCATTCTGTATGACAATATCATCTGCAATATAAATAAAAACCACGCGCTCAAAACAGGCCAAGCGAATATCAAAATGCTCGGCCCCATCATCCAGTCCTGTAACCGCCCAACTTGCAGTGCTGGGTAAATCACCCAGCCAAGTGGCCTGATAAAAATCCGCAACCGAAGCAAAGTCCAGATATTGCTGTGGACTTCCATTTAACCGTTCAATGACCGACTCAAATTGAGCCAATTGTGTTTGTTTAAAGTCAATCAACACTACCCAGCCTATACACTTTTTAGCTGTTGTTTATGGCGTACCTGAGTCCATTGCCACCAGCCAAAAGCTGCCAAGCCAACAAAGCCTGCATATAAAGCCGCGGTTAGGAACAAATCTTTATAGATAAACATACCAACATAAACAATATCGACAAATACCCACAGCACCCATGTCGCAATATGTTTACGACTGGTCCAATAGGTCGCCAACAGACTAAACGCTGCGAGCTGCGCATCCAATAGCGGTACAGCTGCATCGGTCAAATACTTTAAGCTCAGACCAAATACTGCACCAGCCGCTGCGGCAAATAGCATTTGCAAAATCACTTGCCGAGCTGTAATCGGTTCAATCCGAATATCGTGATCTTGTTGTTTGCCTTTGAGCCAGTGATAAAAACCGTAAAAGTTCACCACCACAAAGAAAAACTGCAAAATGGTTTCGCCATATAACTTATAGGTATAAAACAAATAGGCATATAACAAGAAAGCAGCGAAGTTAAACCACCAACACCACATATTGCGCTTAATGGTCAACGTCACCCCAATTAAGCTAATGATGACTGCAAATATTTCAAGGCTAGACATGGTTCAACTGGCATTCAAAGAAGTGCTGCTATTATGAAAAAAAACTCAATAAAGGCAAGACAATTCCGCTCAATCTAAACACCGCTCTTTTTTCGGGGAATCGGATCAAACTGTCGAGTCACAGAATGCATACGCATAAGTTTTGACAGTTTTCTAACAATCGTTTAAAAACTTATAAAACGATGCAGGAATAATCAAAATGTCAGAACAACAAGGTCGTGTCAGTCGCGAAGTTCGCGGTTCATTATTTTTAATTGGTTTAGATCGCGCAGCCAAGCGCAATGCTTTTGATAGCCATATGATTCATGACTTATCACTGGCCCTTACCGAATATGAGGATGATCCTTCACTGCGCTGTGCTGTAATTTTTGCGCACGGAGAACACTTTACTGCTGGGCTTGATTTGGTTGAGTTGCAACCCAAACTCACTGCAGGCGTTTTCGACTTTCCTGCGTCACAAATTAACCCTTGGGGCACCAGTTCCAGACCCCGCGCCAAACCCGTGGTTGTGGCAGTCCAAGGCTTTTGCTTCACCGCCGGAATTGAACTGATGCTCAATGCCGATGTGGTGATTGCCGATGCCAATACACAATTTGCCCAAATGGAAGTACAGCGCGGCATTTTACCCTTTGGCGGTGCAACGGTTCGCTTTGTACAAGCGGCGGGTTGGAACAAGGCTATGCGCTATCTACTCACAGGTGACAGCTTCAATGCGCAAGTAGCTATCGATCTCAATTTAATTACCGAGGTCATAGAAGCATCCACGCCAAACGCTGCATTAGAGCGAGCATTGAGCCTTGCAGAATCAATTGCACAAGCTGCACCACTGGCCGTTCAAGCTACGCTAGCTTCTGCGCAACAAGCAGTACAACACGGCGCAGAATATGCCTTTGCACATTTACAAGAGCACCTCAGCCCACTACTCAAAACCCAAGATGTCCAAGAAGGTGTCATGGCAATGCTGCAACGCCGCCCTGCTCAGTTTAAAGGACAGTAAAGCCCAGAAATCTGGAATCGACTTTAGGATTTAACAAAAAAGAAGAAATGATAATGCAAGCCACCGCCCATTTAGTTTCGACCCAAATTGAGAAACAACCTGTAAAATTTTCAGCAACCGATGGTTATGTACTCGTTGGTACACGTTATTCCTCATCTGAGCCGATCAAAGCCAACATTATTGTTGCCAGTGCAACAGGTGTACCACAGCAGTTTTATCGCCGCTTTGCCGAGTATGCAGTAGCTCTAGGTTATCAAGTCCTAACTTTTGATTATCGTGGTGTGGGGCTTTCTGCACCGAAGCAACTCAAAGGTTTCGGCATGTCCTATTTGGACTGGGGACAGCTAGACTTGTCGGCTGCTATTGACTCTATCCGCAAAGATGGCAAACCTATTTTTGTGGTTGGACACTCTTATGGAGGCCAAGCACTCGGTTTAACCCACAACCATGACCAAGTCACTGCGATGTATTGCTTTGGCACGGGTGCAGGCTGGCATGGCTATATGCCGTTTCGGGAGAAAATGAAAGTGCATGTGATGTGGAATATTATTTTCCCGCCGATGGTTGCACTAAAGGGCTATCTGCCTTGGAGCCTGCTTAAAATGGGTACCGATTTACCTGTGGATGTCTACACACAGTGGCGAAAATGGTGTAAAAATCCGACCTACTTTTTTGCAGATCCCGAGCAACAACACTTACTGGAACAGTATGCACAGGTCAAAGCCCCAATCTATGCTGTTTCAGCACTAGATGATGACTGGGCTTTACCCAACTCAAGGCATGCATTTATGCAGCATTATCGGCATGCGAACATGCATTACCTCAATATTGAAGCCAGTGACTATGGCTTGAAAGAAATTGGACACATGGGATATTTCCGCCAAGGGGCCGAAGCCATCTGGGAAGATATGCTGAACACTTTCAATGGTTATTTATCATTACCAACCACTACGGAACGTTAAAGCTCTATGCGCCCACAAAAACTGAGTAAAGAACAAATCCAGTCGCACTGCATGCAAACCTTTAAAACCCATGGTTATGCAGGCACCAGTATGGATTTACTAGCAAAGTCTTGTGGGCTCAGTAAAGCGGCATTTTATTATTATTATCCCAATAAAGAAGCTTTGGTTTTAGATATTTTGCAAGTCAGCCAGCAATACTTAAACCATAAACTGTTCAGCATTTTGTGTGATACGCACTTAGAGTATTACGTTCGCTTTGAACACTTGCACCAGCAAGCTGTCCGCTTTTTTAATGCGGGTGTTCAAGGCTGTTTAGTCGGGATGCTGTCACTGGAAATCCCGCATTTATCCGAACAAATTCATCTCAAAATTCAGTCTATTTTTCAAGATTGGGAGTTGGCGTTGTTGCACTATTTTCAGCAAGTGATGCCTATCGCTCAAGCTGAGGCACTGGCCAAAATCAGTGTTGCCGATTATGAGGGCGCAATTTTAATGACACGCTTAAAACAAGATGACTTCTATCTAACTCATGTGGCAGAACGAATTCTTAAACAGTTATCCATGGCTGTGATAGATGCTGTAGAAGCTTAAGCGAGGAGATCAATCACGAGTACGATGGCTTTTTTTATGCTCGCGTCCACTGCGGTCAATATGCGTATAAAACATGCCATAACGACTTACATAATATTCAAGCGACTGATCATAAAAGCTCCAAAAAATAGACCATTCATTTAAATCCATTTTGCGGATTTGTGTCTGGGTTTTCGCAGGCATTTTGACCAATAAGGTGCTTTGCATCAGCGTTGCATCTTCTTCGACCGTGAGCAATATCGCTTGATCTAGAAATAGAGTCGCCACGTCATCGAACAGCTCTTGTTCATAAGCATCAACTTCAATAACACGCTCAACCTGAGGTGCTCTATTGGTATGCGTTGCCATTTGCACAGATGCTGCTTCCGATTCAACCACTTTTTTTTGTCGCTTCAGAAAACGTTGCTTTTTTTGAATTTTGATTCCAATAATAGATGCTGCAACCAAAGCAATGAGTATGCAAATCATCAATAAAAATGTCGCCATGCTCTGCTCTCGTAACCAATATTCCCTTTTAAAATACAGCATTATCGCTCAAATAAACACCAAATTAATTAAAGCAGACTACGTATGAACTCAAATGCTCAATTCGATGACTTGTAATTGGGTGTTGATTCTCAGACCCATTCAAGTGATTCAACACATATTCGCACAAACGTGAAAGGCATCACAAAATGTGATTTTTCACTCACAAAATCACTATAAAAAATAATTAACTTAGTGCGATTGAACAACAAAGTTACATCCGTACTAACAGTAATTCAATTTAATAAATACAGTCCCTAGCATGAAATAGCTCTTTCTATAGCTCTAAGAAGAAAAGATGATACGGGCAGCCCAACTTCAGGACATTCCTGAAATTTTAAATGTCGTGCACGACAGTATTCGATCATGTATCAAAGACCACCATCGCCATGAAAGTACGATTCAAATTTGGCTAGAAAATAAAACGCAGTCCAACCTGATTATGTGGATGCACTATAACGACAGCTGGGTCTATGTACTCAATCAGCACGTAGTGGGGTTTATTATGGTCAGTGATCAAGGTCGTATTTTACTCAATTATATTTCATCCGCTGAACAACAGCGCGGCATTGGGAAAGCTTTATTAGAAACTGTTATTGAACATCTTAAACGTAAAAAAATTTACCAAATTAGTTTAGAAAGCACCCAAACGGCATGCTCTTTTTATCAAAAACATGGCTTTCAAATCCACGTCCAAGACATTCCAAATCCCAAAATGGTGACCATGGTTAAACTCTTATCCTAAGGTTTATTAACAGAAGTATGACTCAACTAAATTCACTCATTTTCATCTGATTCATTGGGCATTTTTATCTGATCACGGCCCGCTTCTTTGGCTTGATACAGTTTTAGATCGGCTGCTTTCATGAGGTCGTGAATATTAGCATAACTTGTTTCACGATCCATCCACGACACGCCCATACTCAAAGTCACGTAATCTTTGCCATCTAGACGGTTATGATGCTCAAAACGCGCACTACGTACCGCATCTAAAACGGTTTGCATAATCTGGCTAATAATCACAATCGGGACATTATATAAAACAATGGCAAACTCTTCCCCACCATAGCGTGCTAAGTAAGCATTATGTGGCAGTACCGCACCAATCACTTTGACCAGATTTTGCAGGACTTCGTCGCCCTTTAAGTGCCCATAGTAATCATTATAATTTTTGAAATAATCGACATCCATCATGGCAAAAACCAAAGTTGCATGACTATCTTGTTGTGTTTCTACAAAGCGCTGCTGAATTTCTTGATTCAATGCACGCCGATTATAGGCGCCTGTTAAGGCATCAATTTGAATTTGATATTCGAGTTTTTCATTTAAGTCATGTAATTGTGAAGTGCGCTGTTGCACTTTTTGGTCTAGAGAATCATTCAATTCAATTAAATTATTATTTAAACGTTCAGTATGATAAGTCTGATAAGCATAGTTACGTGATTGTTGAAACATCACCAAAAGTGCATACAGACTGGTAGAGATAAAAGAGAGATGAATCGAATCAATCACATGTAGCGTTAGCAAAAAGTCATGAATGAACGATATACACAGCAATACCACGGCGTATAAATTGAGTTTCGAATATTTTTGTTTGGTCTTTAAAGTAATGTAAAAACCATAGGCAAAATTAAGCAAAATAATAACACTAAAAAAAGCACTATAAAAAGCCAGCTGCTCAAAAACAACTTGCTCGGATAAGAAGGTAATGACGATATTTAAGGTCAAAACCAACATGGAAACGGTATAAATCCAATGCTGTAAATAGTGTTGATTGAGCAAATACATATAGCTCAAAAAAAACATGACCGCTAAATAGATAAATAAATACTCTAAGCGGATGCCCCACAACCAATTGATATCTAAGAAAGTCGTGTAGGCATATGGCGCGGTAAAAAGATTATGTAAGGCCAGAAATAAAATAAAAATACCAAAAACAAAAATACTTTTACTATTCCGTTCATCCGAACCACGGAACATCGAGAACATGGTGGTGAACATCCCCACGCCAAACACCACACCACAGATCATGGCGATACTCATCATCAGTTGCTGATAATGTCGATTGATGGTTTTAGCGATACCAATATGCATGGGGTTTTCAAGACCGCCATGTAAATTAGTAAAGTTTGAAGCTTGTATACTTAAAGTAAAATAGGGGCCGTCAGGAACGAAATAAGCAATTCGTGGTGCATTTTCTGTTTTCTGCTCTGCCGCATCATCAGCGACATCTCCTAAACGAACTAAAAAATCACCATTTAAATAAACGCGATAAACACAATTTTGATTGGGTATATGAATGGCTAGTCTTCGGCCAATAAATTCATCCGGAATTTTGAAATGACCGACAAAAGTCCCATAACCCGTATTACTGCCTGTAAGTTCTTGAAATGAAATTGGCAATTCGGTAGTTTTAGAAGGGAGTTTACGATTAGGCTGAGAAATCAGCTCGTGGTCATAATAAGACCATGTACCTTTTAAATAACTGGTGGTTTGTTCGGTGAATTGAATGTCATTGACATTTTTTTGGTGCAAATAATACTGCGTAGGCTCAGCTTCATATTGTGCCCACGTCGAAGGTATTAAACTTAAAACCAGCAAACAGCCTAAAATAAGCCCAAACAAAGACTGTTTGCTCAATGAGCTATACAAAAGCGACTCTTCCCTTAAATACGCTCTGCCTAAGAATTAATCTACAAATGTTTTTCTTAAAAACCAAGTGTTTTTACAAATGAATCAAATACATCCTTGTAATTGACTCTTTTAATTATCACTATTTTTGATTAATCACGTGTTTTTACATCATACAATTCAATTTCAAAAATCAAATTTGAATTGGCAGGAATAATATTGCCCATTTTACGCTCACCATAAGCCAAATGTGATGGCACGATGAGTTTACGTTTACCACCCACTTTCATGCCCATAATCCCTTGGTCCCAACCTTTAATGACACGGCCTGTCCCAATCACAGTTTCAAAGTAGTTCCCGCGGTCTAAAGATGAGTCAAATTTGGTTCCATCTTCTAACCAGCCCGTATAATGCGTAGTGATTAAAGCACCTTTGACTGCTTCTTTGCCTTCACCGACAACCAAATCAATAATTTCTAATTCTGCGCTCATGTTCTCGCTCCAACCTGTTCAATCAATAAATCTAGTTAAACTGCTTGTTTATTGCAATTGCGTCCACTCAATAATGGCTTGAGCATTGTCACCAATTAAGGTCCACTCACCATCCATTACATTTAACTGAAGTTGCATGGTCCGCTCACACAGGGCTTGAACCGCTTCAGTACTTGCAGTCGACAACTGCCAAATTTCAACATTGTTCAATGTCTTCAACTTACTGTTGCGCTTATACCATTCATCGACCGCTGTGCCATAAGTAACAATAGCCACTTGCTTACAACGTGCACTGGCTTTTTTCACTTTATCTTCGTCTGGGCTGCCCACTTCAATCCATTTCACCAACTGACCCGTTAGGTCTTTTTCCCACAGCGCAGGCTCATTGGTTTCAAATAAATCTTTGGTAAACTCTAAAGCTTCATCCGCAAAACGTGCAAATGCCAACAAACGCACCATCAAACGCTCAATGGTTTCTGAAGGATGCAATGCCAAAGTCAGTTGATAGTCCCCATATTGGTGGACATCCATATTGGCAATATTCAAATCTGCCTTATAAATTGTAGCTTTAAGCGCCATACATACCATCCTCAAATTTGCCGACTAGCATATAAGATTTCGGCTTTTTTTGCTTAAAACAATTTAAGTCATTGCTCTATGCGACATTCAAAAAGTGCGCTTTCAAAGTCCATCCAATCTCTTTCGTTTTGAACAATCAATTCAACTCGATTATCAATCCCTTCTTCGACATCTTGATAGCTAAATTGTTCAGGATTGAAATTAAATGCCTTCCACCCCTGATTGGTATGGAAAATTCCTTTAATCCGTCGCCAATCTTGCTGTTCACAAAGTAAATCGAGTAAATCGTAAAAGTTAAAAACCCAACGCTTCGGCATTTTCCAACCTGCAACACTATAACCTTGCGCTGTTTCTACATAGTGATACGGCAACTGTTTAATCTCGGGAAAATCTTGTTGAGTCGCTTTCAACTGTTGCTGAACGTTCAGTAAAGGCTGCTTGAATCGTTTTGTTCCGATGTACTCAAAATCGATTTGCGTAAGCTCAATCTTGCCCTGCTCTGCCATCAGCCACTGCTGAGCATAAGGCTGATATTCGGTTTGCAGTTTTTCAAGAGCATCTTGATCTGTTTTTTGCATTTGAGCTTGATGCGAAACCACCACAATCTGCGCCGCTTTTAATTGATCCTGATAGAGATTTTGTGCTGTCCATGCATGATCATGTAAACGCGAACCATCCAGCACCGTGATCGGCGCACGCATGTGCAGGGTCGAGTGCCAATGAGGCTCGGTCAGTTGCTCTAGTAACTGTGCTGGATGTCCCAAGCCTGTGGGTTCAATAAACAGCCGATCAGGCTTTTGTTCTGAAAGCAAACGAGACAGTGCAATTTGCATCGGTAGTTGGCTGCTACAACATAAACAACCACCGAGTAATTCTTTCACCGCATAGCCTTCCGTTTGTGGCATGAGCTGTTGATCTACGCCAATTTGCCCAAACTCATTCATCAGTACCGCCCAAACTTCATGTTCCGGTTTCTGACCTAACAAATGCATGAGCAAAGTGGTTTTACCTGCACCAAGAAAGCCCGAAATAATATGCGTAGGAACCGCCTGCGGCATCGACATCAGTTTCAAAATTTTATACCTAGCATGGAATATGATAAAAACAGCACAATAAAATAAGCCTTTATCTTAATTTAAATCACCAACTTTCTCATCTCAAATCCATGGCATCGAACACTCAGCATTCAGTTGGCTGACATTTCATTCATTTATACCCCTATTGGACAAACTTCCTTACATTTTACTCAGTACTGAAATTAGGGTTTCGCACTTAATTCGCATGCTTTGTACAGTTTATGTGAGTTTTCAAACATCCATATTGATCATTAATTCTTCATTTCCTCTCAATCTATTCACAAAAAACTTCTACTTGTTACTTAAAGCTTACTATTTTTTCATCATCTGTAGTTTTAGGTAATGTGCACTTTTCACATTGTTGCTTCGATTGAACCGCAGATATTCAGGCGATAGCATGAAGCTCAGTTCAAATTGATGTGATGATCAGTCTGAACTATTTTTATCTATAAAATATAAGGATGCCAAAACCATGAAACTTTCTCACTTAATTATTGCAACATCTTTAACAGCTGCGAGCTTTGCAACTTTTGCTGCACCTCAACAAGCGCCAGCTCAAGAAGACAAAGTTGTGGTATCAACCCAAGAAACAGCTGAAACTACGGACTTAAGTACAAATGCACCTGCTTCGGAAGCATCAGCAGAACAACCGAATCAAGAAAAAGCCGCTAAATAATTGAAATGTTGAGAGATCCTGTGGCTTTACTCTCCTGCTGGATCGCAACAACTTTTTAGTGTCACTTGAAACCAAGATATATCCTATCTTGGTTTCTTTTTATTTATGCGCATGGACTATAGCAATTCGAGATCATCAAGTGTAGAAAGCCAAATTTGCGTAGTTTCCCCATATCGACTTCTATTCCAAACATAAACGTCAGACATAAAAAAAAGATCCCCTATGTAGGAGATCTTTTTTTTAAAAACTTAACTATGTGAGGTTTTTTTATAAATACTGCACGAAGGATGATGGTTCTCTTGTAAACGCGCGACCTTACGTTGTTCTGCCGCTTCAAAACGGCAACGCTTCCAGTCATTGTCCAAATTCAACGCGGGAATTTGTTTTGGTTTACCATTTTCATCTACCGCAACCATAGTGAAGTAACAGCTATTGGTATGGCGCACTGTACGCTTTTGAATATTTTGTGCTTCAACACGAATACCAATTTCCATCGAAGTACGACCGACATGGTTCACGCTTGCCAAGAAAGTCACTAACTCGCCCACATGAATCGGCTCTTTAAAATTAACTTTATCAACCGATAAGGTCACCACATAACTTCCTGAAAAACGACTCGCACACGCATATGCCACTTGGTCTAACAGTTTCAAAATGGTGCCACCATGCACATTTCCTGAAAAATTCGCCATATCAGGTGTCATTAAGACCGACATAGTGAGTTCAGACTGGTCATCCGCAGCCGCAGCAATTTGATCTAATGGGGACATCGCGTTCTCTAATTGGTAAGATAATAGGATATGTGACATTTATTATATCGGTTTTGAACGCTGAATTTGGTAACAAAACCATCATTATTATTTATAGTGATTTGACTATCATTCAAAAAAATATATATAAAGAACACTAAGCTTTTGAATCTATAGGCCTTATTTAAATTTTAATTTATTCAAAAACATTGTCGCTGTGATATTTTTACAGCATATAAATGGCATTGAGCCTGATTGACTGTATTTCGAGTTATAGAAACACATGTTAGTCCAGTCCATTCAGGCTTTTATTTTGAAATCCGCGTGATCAATGCGTTCGCGCTTGGATATTTTGAATATTCAATTTTTGCTTATAATTTTTCTGCGCAAAAACTTTTTGAATCTGTCCTAACTGCGCAACAGTTGCATCGACCCCAGCTTGCATAGTCATTTCCCGTCCACTGACATCAAAGATATGCACCTTTTCACGTAAGTCTGGCTGAATCACAATATCAGCATTTTTCAGCTCAATTTGTGCAAGGTTCTTTTGCATGATATTGATATTTTGGTTAAACAGCCCCCAG
This sequence comes from Acinetobacter sp. CWB-G5, assembly GCF_019209785.1. NCBI lineage: Bacteria > Pseudomonadati > Pseudomonadota > Gammaproteobacteria > Moraxellales > Moraxellaceae > Acinetobacter > Acinetobacter sp. CWB-G5. The sequence goes on from NZ_JAHUTF010000001.1 coordinate 615,209, forward strand.
ACATTTGAGGTTTCGGTATACATCGGCTGCGCCAAAATATCGACCGCAATAATAATATCTGCCCCTAACTTACGTGCCACATCAACAGGTACGGGGCTGACTAAACCACCATCTACATATTCGTCAGCACCAATTTTGGTTGGAATAAACATACTCGGGATCGATACCGATGCCCGAACCGCTTGCCCAGTATTGCCATAGTTAAAGACGACTTTTTTACCTTCTTTTAACTGAGTCGCCACTACATACATCGGGATAGATAAGCGCTGAAGAGGGATATCGCTCACTTGTTCATTCACATAATCTTCAACTTTTTGACCATCAAAGAAACCTTTCATGTCCAAACGGATATCGCGCACATCATTGGCTTTCATATTCAGCGCGATATCACGAATTTGATTGGCATTTTTACCGCTAGCATACAGTGAACCGACGATACTACCGGCACTGGTTCCCACGATAAAGTCGGGACGAATCCCCGACTGCTCTAAAACTTGAATTGCGCCAATATGTGCATAACCACGTGCACCACCACTCCCCAATACCAAAGCAATGATTGGGCGGTTTTGTTCTTTTTTGAGCTGTTTAAAGTTAATCTGGTTGAGTCGCTCTTGGGGTTCCCCTGACTCAGTTTCGGCTGAAAAAGCCTGATTTGGCGTTTCTTGAGCCACTTTGGGCATGCTTTGACAGCCTGCTAAAGCGAGCAATGTAAACGACATAAGGCTAAGTTTAATGTTTAACATGATTCACCGAGGTTGAGATAGAGCGAAGTTTTCCAGCAGCATAGTGTATGAAAATCAGCAGTCCAAGTACTGTTGTTTTTCGTAAAAGCGTCATATTCCTCTATTATAATCTGTTTCAATTTTTCAGCATAATTCAACATGCACACTCAGCAGCTCATTCGCATCTTTCTGCATTTTTTAAAATTGGGCTGCATGTCTTTTGGTGGGCCTGCTGCTCATTTGGTGTTTTTTCACCGACATTTTGTACAACAACTTCGGTGGTTGAGTGATGCTGAATATGCTCAACTGGTTGCTCTCGCACAATTACTTCCAGGGCCAACCAGCAGCCAAGTGGGTATTGCCATTGGTTATCAACTCCAAGGCTACCGCGGTGCGTGCGCGGCTTGGCTCGGTTTTACTTTGCCGTCTATGCTCCTCATGGCATGTTTCGCGGTATTGGGTCAGCAGTATTTCAATCAACTCAGCGCGATGACACTACATAGCATTCAGTTGATCGTTTTTGCTGTGGTGATCTGGGCCTTTTGGCAAATGTTGACAAGTTTCTGCAAAACCATTTGGCAATATATGCTGATGTTACTTAGCACCTTGTTTCTTTACTTTGTACCATGGTCATTCAGCCAAGTTATCGTCATCTTAGTGGCTGCTCTCGTCGGTATTTATTTTGCAGCAGATTCGACATCAAAGCTTCAAGACAGCAGCTTAAAATCAAAAGTCCAAGCAAAGCAGGCTTATCTTTGGCTGATTGCATTTGTTTTGCCTTTTGTAGTTTTTATGGTGTGGCATTCATCTTCTTCACTCTTCTCACAGAGCCTGTTTAGTTTTTACCAAGCCGCATCTTTAGTTTTTGGTGGTGGACATATTATTTTGCCACTTTTACATCAGGACTTTGTTGCCAACCATATTTTATCTGCCGAACAATTTGACTTAGGTTATGCGCTGGCTCAACTCATGCCCGGCCCCTTATTTAGTTTCGCCAGTTACTTAGGGGCTTTATTGCCTTTAACGCCCTTTGTTTGGCTGAATGTGGTTCTAGCCACTTTAGCAATCTTTCTGCCCTCATTCTTTTTAATCTTTGCAACCTTGCCTTATTGGTCTTGGCTTATGCAGCAAGCTACGATACGAAAAGCCGTGATTGGGATTAATGCTGCAGTAGTCAGTTTACTGCTGTGTTTAGTGATACAAATGGGACAAAGTTATTTCAAGCATTGGACTGACTTAGTTTTTGTAATCGCTGTTATTTTACTGCTTCGAACCAAACTCCCGATTTGGCTAAGCCTGATTTTAAGTTTTGCACTGTATCAGCTGTTCTTTTACTTTAGCGGCTAAATAGCCATAAAAAAGCCCCTATCAATGTAGAGGCTTTTTTATGTACTAAATAATTACCAAATGTCTGATTTCACTTTGTCTTTAAATTTAGGATGGTTATCCAATTTAAACACTGGCTCTTTCACCCCTTGTTTCAGCTGTGCCAAATAGTCTTTTAACAACATCAATAAGAATGGTGTTAACAGCAAAATAGCAAACAAGTTAATGGTGGCCATAATGCCCATGAACAAATCCGCAGTGTTCCAAATGAGAGGCACACTCATCACTGAACCGAGATACACCATAATCAAAACAAAGATACGGAAGACGAACATCACCTTGGCATTGTTATTGATAAATTGCACATTCCCTTCCGCATAGGCATAGTTACCAATGACTGATGAAAAGGCGAACATGAACAAAATCGTTGCAAGGAAGTCATCACCCCAAGAACCAATTTGGCTCTCTAAAGCCATTTGGGTGAGCGCTACGCCTTCAAAGCCCGCATCATGATAAAGTCCTGAGGCCAAAATAATAATCGCTGTACATGAACACACCACGAAGGTATCCACAAATACACCGAGCATTTGTACCAAACCTTGGTTTACAGGGTGCTTTACATCCGATGCAGCTGCCGCATTCGGTGCTGAACCCATACCTGCTTCATTAGAGAATAAACCACGTTTAATCCCCATCATCATTGCCATAGAAACCATCGCACCAAAGAAACCGCCCGCAGCAGCTTCAAACTCAAAAGCTTTAGAGAAAATGAGTTGGAAGATATCAGGTAAAATAGCGTAATTGATTACGGCGATATATAAAGCAACAGCCAAATACAACAAGGCCATCAATGGCACAAAACTTTCTGCGACTTTGGCAATACGTTTGATTCCGCCAAAGATAATCATCGCGGTCAGCAAGACTAAAGCTAGTCCAACCCAAGACACCACAATATGAATGCCGCCGAGTTCAAATGCCAGATTGGCTTTATCCCATCCCCATGCATGTGCTGTCGCACCTGTAATTGCATTGGCTTGTACTGCATTAAACACGAAACCATAGGTTGAAATGAGGGCAACGGCAAAGACTACCCCCAACCATTTTTGTTTCAGGCCTTGGGTAATATAGTAGGCAGGTCCACCACGGAACTGTTTATTTTCTTGGTCACGCACCTTGAACAACTGTGCAAGAGATGACTCAACAAAAGCCGAACTCATGCCTAAAAATGCAGTGACCCACATCCAAAATACTGCACCCGGTCCACCAATCGCAATTGCGATCGCAACGCCCGCAACATTACCTACCCCTACACGACTTGCAAGCCCAGTGACAAAAGCCTGAAAAGGTGTAATGCCATGATCATCATCACATTCCTTACGGCTTGATTTCATGACCTTGATGCTGTGCAAAAATAAGCGAACCTGTACTGCACCCGTAATTAGCGTGTAAAACACACCGACCGCAACAAGGAAAATCACCAAAAAGTCCCACAGAGGTCCATTCAGTGTATTCACCCACCCGAGTAATGTTTCATTTAATTGATCATTCATCTCGATATCCTAATTATTGTGAGAGACCTGAAAGCAAAAAAGCCCTAGTTTCCTAGGGCAAATTGCATTTCTAATTAGTTAAAATATTGCAAAATAGACTGAATGACAGCCACGTTAATCAAGTCTACAAAGAATGCGCCACATAAAGGCACAATCAAGAATGCCTTGTGCGAAGGACCATACATGTTGGTAATCGCCTGCATGTTTGCAACCGCAGTCGGGGTTGCACCCATACCAAATCCACAGTGACCCGCAGATAACACCGCAGCATCGTAGTTTTTACCCATCACACGGAATGTCACAAATGCAGCATATAAGCCCATCGTAATCGTTTGTGCACCTAAAATCACCACAAGCGGACCAGCAAGGTCAGCCAATTGCCATAATTTCAATGAAAGCAAAGCCATCGCAAGGTACAACGACAATGATGCATTACCAAATACATCAATCGCACGGTCAAAGATTTGAACTTTGAAAATACCTTCCAACACATTACGTAAAATCACACCACCTGCAAGCGCCCAAACAAAAGTCGGTAACTCAAGCATTGTGCCTTTCATATGGCCGGTCATAAAGTCAGCAAAAGCCAAACAGCCTGCAAACAAACCTAATGTGGTAATCGCATTATCCGCAGTGATTAAACGCACACGATGTGGATATTCAAACGGTACATATTCTGTTGAATTAATATCAGTCAGTGGCGTGTTATCACTCTTTTCAATTTGTTCATTGGTACGTGGCGTCGCCAATTGATAGCGGTTAATGAGTAACTTCGCTAAAGGGCCACCAATCAAACCACCAATAATCAAACCAAATGTCGCACTCGCCATACCCAAAGCTAATGCACCTTGGATACCATGTTTAACTTCTAAAATTTCACCCCAAGCACCCGCAGTACCATGACCACCAGTTAAGGTAATTGAACCTGCAATCAAACCAATAAGTGGGTCAATACCCAATAAAGTTGCAAGGCTAATGCCGACAAAGTTTTGCACCACAATAAATGATGCGACAGCCATCAAGAAAATAACCAGACCAATTCCGCCTTCGCGCAATTTGGCAAAGTTTGCACTTAAACCAATTGAGGCGAAGAAAATCAGCATAAAACTTGTTTGCAATTCGCTACTGGTCGTGATGCTATAGCCCCAAAGACTATGCACAACCAAGGAGATAATCGCTGCAACTAAACCACCTGCGACAGGCTCAGGAATGTTGTAGCGTTTCAAGAAACCAATTTTATTTACCAAGAAGCGGCCAAGTAACAAAACGATGACAGCAGCAATCAAGGTATAAAAAGCGTTAAAAGTAAATTCCATGACAATTGTCCATAAAGCGGATGCTTAGATTTTGTTATCTGGCTAATAAGCCACCGAATCCATTGATACTTCAAGAGATATTTCGTAAATCTGAGACAAACTCAGTCTTGCGTATGGAAATTCAGGCAACGGGTAAATTGGTAACAAACTAAGCGATCTGATGCATAACATGTTCAGTTCTACACGATGAGTAAACTGAAATAACGTAATGCCCAATAATGTTTGGACACAGATACGGTTTTTTGAAAAAAATCACAAAACCGCCCCATATTGGCTCAAAAACAACCAATAAAAGTACAATATGGGCGAAAGACCGACATTATGCAGATTTTTTATAGATAATCTTTATTTTTTTACAATAATTTCCAACTATTTCACTTATTCTTTTCTGACCTAATACTTAAGTCTATATTCAGAATGTATTTAGTCTGTATAAATTTGTCGACTAAAACAAAACAGGAGCCTAAAGCTCCTGTTTTTAAAACCGCAACTATTTCATCACATGATTAGAAGCTGTATTTCGCCATTAAGCCAACACGGTTGTCTTTGTAGCTATCCCCAGCAAAGGTATCACGTTTACCATTGATATATTCAACACCTAAGTCCAATGGCTTAACTGGTGAATAAATGAAGTTAATCCATGCTTGGTAAACTTCTTCATTTGCAGCTGTGTTTAAACGTGCGTAATCAGTACCATCATCCGCAAAGAGTGCACCATACGCTAAAGTCGAACGTAATTTTTCGTTGAATTTATACGTACCACCGACTTGTACGCCAAATGCCTCATTTTGCTCGATCTTGCCATTCGCATTATCTACATAAAATGCAGTGTTGCTTCCGTATAAGTAGTTGCTATTGCCCTGTACATAAGACACATCAGCACTGAGTTTTAACGGATCAATCACTTGATAATTTACACCAGCAGCAATACCCCAACCTGTTTTATCATCACCAGCTGCTTCAGATTTGTATTGCTCTACCAAACCACGAACAGATGCATTTGCTTTACCATCTGCAAAACCTTGCGTTAATTTCGCAGTTAATACAGGTAAGCTATATTTCACATCTGAAGCAACGTTTTCAGTATTAGCTGCATTACGCTCTGTAGCAGAACTATTACCTTCTTCCGCAGCAATGAATAATTTCGTTGCAGGTGCCAAATTAAAGCCATAACGTACTTGTGGAATACGAGTTGTACCGCCACCCACGTTCGTGCCGAAGTCAATCATTTCTGGTGCGTGGTTTGACAGGAAGTTAGAAGTGGTTTGACCAAACAACCAATTGTTATAAGTCAAATACGCATGACGAATACGCAGTGCTTCATTCGTTCCAGCAAAGTCTACTTCTACTTTACCGCCAAGTTTGTTGTCGCCAGCCACATTGGTATTAAAATCTAAACCTAAACGCGTAGTTTTCGCTGTTGCACGAAGTTTGTCTTTAGTTTGGCCATTTGAGCTTGAAACTTTGTTGAAGTCGTCATCCGCACCTTCAATAATGTAGTTTGCATCGCCACGAACAAAACCATATAGGTTAATGTCTGCGCCAGACTTAGATTTGAACGAAGATAGTGAAGATTCAGCTTTTACAGGAGCTGGCTGTGCTTTCACTTGTTGAATCTGAACTGCTTGCTGTTGTTGAACTTGTTGCTGTTGTTGCATCAATGCTTTTAGCTCTGCAACTTCGGCACGCAACTGAGCGAGTTCTTGTTGTTCTTTGGTTGCAGCATGAGTTGTTGTCATCATCAGAGCAGCCACACTAAGTGCTAGGCTTTGAGCGATAAATGGCTTTTTATTGAGGGCTAAACGCATACACAAACTTCCTTTATTACATTGTTAATTGTGAATCAAAAATTCCATTTCAGTAAAATTTTTTGCACAAAAGACCACTCCGTTTTGGTCTTTTCATATGCAAAGTAATCTTATAAAGATGAAAAATCGCACATTTCGATGTTTTAAGATATGACCTTTTATTACTCTTGCCACTAAAGTCTAATGCCAGCAATTTTGAACGATAATTGATGTTATTCGCGATTGGCTTTGAAGCATCAAATTACAATTTAGACAGACTTTTGCAATAATTAAGTAACAATTCTTCATATTTTCTTAAATATAGACTGAGTTTTATTTGAGATCTATATTTTTTTCTTATAACTAAAGTCTTAGTCTAATAGATAGCCATCTATGCCCAATGATGGGTCAAAATCACACCTTTGCACCAAAAAATCCTAACTATTCAGACTATTATTGAGCATGATGAATAAAATATCCCCAAGCATGAATACACGGTTAGGGCAAAAAGATGTGCTCATAGGAAAAAAGCGTGACGAAATGCTTGAGTAGGTCTGTTATGTTCAATTTGAATGATTTCAACATCCAAAAAAATCCTCACTATACCAAGAAGCTTTTGCATATTATCCAGAAAAATGAATTTCGCCTTTTATTGAACGCCACCGTGAAAATGGTTGGGGCTTATATGGCTTGCTTAATATTCAAAAAGGTGAAAATCGCACAGCAGCAACCACGTAATGACCAATTTTTTGATGCACCTGTCGGACTATTCTTCGCAGTCAATCAAGCCTTAAACATCTGCGCGAAAATGGATACTGCCATGATGAGAAATGTCATGACTTCAGTCAAAGCACAAGGTTCAGACTCTTGTCACGAGCCGTATGGAATCACTTTTATGCTATCAATGTACAAGATGCTGAACTCGTCTGCGGCATGGCACTGGGTTATGCGGATCCTGAGCAGATCGTCAATCGCTTTATAACACATGGCGTACCAGTTGAAGATTTTGCAGTATTCTTAAACAATGAGTGAGATTTAAAGCATTCATTTAAATAACAAAAGAGACTAAAATGAGTCTCTTTTTTATATAGTCACAACTTCAATTTTTAGGCTTTTCCGTGCTCAAGCTTAAACACATAATACAAAGCCAAAGCCACAAAAATAGCCATGACAATGGCCATATTCAAAAGTGCCGACCAGAGTAGAAAATTAAGAATCACACCACAAAGTAGACCACAACCAAATTGCATACTGCCCATAATCGCACTGGCTGTTCCTGCACGTGCACCCTGCTCAGACATTGCAATCGCCATGGCATTTGGCCCTGTAAAACCGATTGCTGCGACAGCGAAAAACATCCCTGCGCAAACGATATATAACGGTGCATGCGTCATGCTACCCGCTACCAACAGCAGCCCCACACCAGCCAACTGCAAAAAACTGCCTAATTTTAAGCGCTGAAAAACACTTAACTTTTGTGCCAAGCGCTTATTTAAGGTTGAGAACAGCATAATCCCAAGCGCATTGGCACCAAAGGCATAGGCAAAAACTTGCTGACTTAAGCCGTAACCATCCATCAGAATGGCAGCAGAAGCACTGATATAGCAAAAGAGTACAGCCCCAGCAAAGCATCCAACAAACATCGGGCGTCTAAAGCTCGAATCTTGCAAAATCGCGCCATAAAGGTTTAAAACTTGATTAAAGTTAAGCTTTAAACGGCGCTTCGGATCTAGAGTTTCCTCAAAGAAAAAATGTACGCAGCACAGGCTTCCCAAGCCAACGACCATCAAAAAGGCGAAAATACTATGCCAACTACTGAAACTCAGTACCAGCGCGCCTAAACTCGGTGCAATAATCGGCGCGATGGTGGTCACGATCATCATACTGGCAAATGCTTGGGCTGAGGCTTGCATATCTAAACGGTCACGAATCGCAGCACGGGCAATCACCACGCCCACACAACCGCCTAAGGCTTGTAAAACCCGAGCCGCAATGAGACTCCACTCACTGTTTGCAAACACACACAGTAAACTGGCAATAATGTAGAGACTTAGGCCAAAATACAGCGGTTTTTTCCGCCCAATTCGATCACTTACCGGCCCATAAATCAGTTGTCCAATAGCCAAGCCTAAGAAGTACGCAGGTAAGCTGTTGGCCACCATTTGTGTGCTTACCCCAAAGTCATTCGCCATTTGTGGCAAAGCGGGCAAATACATATCAATAGACAGTGGACCGAGTGCAGTCAGTGAAGCAAGTAAGAGAATCCAAGCGTTGGAATAGACCGCTTTTTCCTGTGTAGTCGACATAGGATTAATTTATGTTTTGGAAGGAGAGTTTGCAGACAAGTTTACACGCTCCATAGTATGATTTATAGCAGAGCAGGTGAAATTTCACATATTCTCATATTTGAAAATTGTCCAACCCTAAGCGACAAACAAAGGTGCCCTTTGAAAGCATGGCTGACCAGTCTAAAACAGGCTACTTATAATACAACCTTCATGTATAACCTCCGCATGGTCATTACTTTTGCAGGGACTGCTTTTGTTCCATATCTCATGGGTTTTCAACTGGCAACTATTCCGCTGACACTCGGCGCAGTTGCTGCGGGTTTAAGTGATATTGATGACCGCTTTTCCGTGCGAATCATGAATTTAATTTTTACCTATATTGGCTTTTTCATTACTGCAACGTCGATTTACTTTTTATTTCCGCATCCAATTTTATTCGCACTGGGTCTAATCGTTTCGTGTATTGGTCTGATTTTACTGGGCTCACTGGGACGTCGTTATGCCACGATTTCCTATGGTTGCTTAGTGGTTTCCGTTTACTCCATGCTCGGTGTCGGACTTTTTGACAACTGGTATACACAACCGTCTCTGCTGGTGATTGGGGCAATTTGGTATAGCGTTATTTCAACCATCAGTTTTCTGCTCTTTCCCGTTCGTCAAGTACAAGACAATCTATCGAAGTGTTATTCCTCACTCGCCGATTTTCTGTTTGCCAAATCCAACCTGTTTGATGTTGATATGACAGCTAACAGCTATCAACAGAGCATGATTGAACTGTCGTTGGAAAATGGTAAATTAATTGCAATTTTCAACGACATGAAAACCGCCCTACTCACTCGTTTAAAAGGTGACCGTGGACAACGAGATACACGTCGCAGTCTGCAATATTATTTTGTGGCGCAAGATATTCATGAACGTGCAGATTCAGCACATATTGACTATCAAAAACTGGCGAAAATTTTTCAACACAGCGATATCTTATTCCGCTTTCAACGAATTTTATCTATACAAGCCAAAGCCTGTAAGGACTTAAGCAGCAGCATTTTAAACCGTCAAACCTACACCCATAATAAACGCTTTAAACATGCTTTTGAAAACCTCCGTTTATCATTAGAAAAGCTCAGAGACGAACAACAATATGACCAAATTTGGGTCAATGCTCTGTTTTCACTGTATCAAAACTTAAAATCGATTGATGCACAGCTACGTAACTTAGAAACTGAACGCAATATTAAACTCGATAAAGCTAAGCATATCGAAAGCCAGCTCAAAGATGATGACCTAAAAGGCTGGGATGACATTAAAATTCGGATTAAACAACATCTGACCCCCGAGTCGGTTTTATTTAGACACGCGATTCGTCTGTCTATCGTGCTATTAGTTGGATATATCTTTGTTCAAGTCACCAACATTGAATATGGGTACTGGATTCTACTTACAGCGCTATTTGTCAGTCAGCCCAATTTCAACGCAACCAAACGTCGTTTACGTTTACGTATCGTAGGGACGTTGGTCGGAATCATTTTAGGGTATGCCGTATTGTACTTTGTACCTTCGATTGAAGGACAACTTCTCGTATTGGTCATCAGCGGGGTACTTTTCTTTGAGCTTCGCAGTAAACAATACGCTCAAGCCACCGCTTTCATCACTATTTTGGCGCTGATTAATTTCAACTTAGATGGTATGGGATACGAAGCTGCCCTTCCGCGCATGATGGATACCTTAATTGGCTGTGGACTGGCATGGTTAGGTGTAAGTTTCATTTTCCCTGACTGGAAGTTCCGTCGCCTACCCCGCACAATTTATCGTTCGCTTTCCGCTCAATGTGATTATTTAGCTGAGGTAATTGAACAGTATAAGTCTGGACGCAACAATGGCCTGAATTATCGTGTGGTCCGTCGTGCGGCACACAATACTGATGCCGAAGTTGCTTCACTCATTTCCACTTTAGCCACCGAGCCCGACTTTGACCCAACGCAAAAGAGCTTGGCGTTTGAGTTCTTGTGCCTCAATCATACCTTTATTAGCTATATTGCAGCGTTGGGAGCTCATCGTGAAAAAATTGACGACCCAGAAATTTTAGAATTGATGGATCGCGCTTTTGACAATATCCAAGGTGCGCTCCTGCGGGATGAAATGCCTGATTTAACTGCCCAGAATATGCTACAGACCATTCGTCAGCGTTTAAGCCAAAATAATGAGGAAGATCAGAAGGCATTGATTATTTTACAACAGCTTTCGTTGATGTTTAGCATCTTGAATCAGTTCAGTCGTTTGAAGCAAAGTTTAAGCCACGAACGGGATCATGAGGCCACAGAACTGGCTTCATTATAATTTGGGTGATTTTGGAACAATATACTCACTGAAATGCTCTAAATGATGCTAAACTTTTTGCAGTTTTAAATCTGTTACTTTCACTATGACCGCGAAAAATTTATACGCTTATACTTTACAGCCTGTGACCTATGAAATCACTGAAGCTGAACAACGCGATGCTCAATTAAAAATTTGGCGTAGCACAAACAAAATTAGCATTAAAGCTTGGATCATCATGGCTGTCGTTACAGCCCTTTCGATTCTTGGCCTAATTTTACTCAAAAATTATTCAACCATCTTTTGTTGGGTCGCAATCGCCTGCGTCGTGGTTTACCTTTTAGTCCGTAAATTCGGTTTAGAATGGTATGTGAAGCGCAAAATGAATGAGTTTCCAGTTCAGGAAATTAAAGGCATTCGTTTAGGTGTACAACCTCACGGTCTGATTATGCGCCAGCAAATGGGCATGCAAGAAGGTGTCGGTGCAATCGGTTGGAAAGACATCTACGAATGGTACAACACACCTGAGTTTTTGTTGATTAAATTCAAAGTGAAAGGCCAAGAAGGTGCATACATTCTGCCAAAACGCATGGATAGCAAAAACTTCTCGTTTAATACGATTCGTAAACATTTAAAAGAAACAGTTGGTGAAGCACAGCCACTTTAAGTCCTGCTTTCTCCTCTGTAAAAAACCTCCAACTTTTGGAGGTTTTTTTATATCCCAAACCCTCGAATACAAATGATAATGAGAATAAATATTAATTTCTAAATCCATATTATCTTCTCAATCTTCAGGTATAATTTCCGCACAACAAATCGCTCACCATTAAGTATCGCCATGTTTAAAAAAACATTTTTCCAAGTGCATTGGTTTTTGGGAATCACTGCGGGTCTTATCCTGTCGCTTATGGGCGTCACAGGGGCCATCTATTCTTATGAACAACAAATCTTAAAATGGATGAACCCAGATAGCTATACCGTTCAAGCAACACAAAACAATAAATTAACCCCTGCTGAGCTGTATCTACATTTCCAAAAACAAGATCCTGCCATCAAAATCAATAGTATTACGATTGCTCAAGAGTCAACCACTTCAAGTACGGTCAATATCGAGAAAGAAGGCGCACGTCGTGGTTATAACATGATGGTGAACCCGTATACTGCTGAAGTCTTACCCGAAGTTAAAGGCCGTGAGTTTTTTAACTTTATTCAACAGCTGCACCGTAATTTAACTGTTGGTCCTGTCGGTAAACAAATTACTGGCGCTTGTACCCTCATGCTTATTTTCTTTGTATTGAGTGGCCTGTACTTACGTTGGCCCAAACGTCATTCCATCAAACAATGGTTTTTTATTAAACCTAAATTGAAAGGACGCAACTTCATTTGGGATTTGCATGCTGTTGTTGGTACTTGGGTGGTGATCTTTTATCTGATCTTGGCCTGTACAGGACTGTACTGGTCTTATGATTGGTGGCGCGATGGCATGTTTAAAGTCCTCGGCGTTGAACGCCCACAAGCACAAATGCAAGAAGGACCCCGTCCAAATACTGGTGCAGCTCAAGGCCCACGTGGCGAACAGGCTGGTGCTCGTGGTGGAGAATCACGTGAGCAAGGTCGTGGCGGGCCACAAGGTGAGCACGCTGCACGTGGCGAACGTGGGCAAGGCGAACAACATGGCGAGCGTAAAGGCTTATCTCCTGAACAAGTGCAAATTGCTTTAACCCAAACATGGACAGGATTTAACGCACAAGTTGGTCGAGACTATTCAACCCTGACCCTAAATATTCCGAAAAAGCCTGACGGTACACTTGAGCTTTCATTTGTAGATGCAATTCCACAGCATGAGCGGGCGAGAAACTCAGCGGTCTTCAATTATCAAACTTCACAAATTGAAAAAATGGAGTTGTATGAGCAGAAGAAGCTGAATGAAAAAATCATGAGCAGTATGCTTCCTGTGCACCGTGGTAGCTTCTTTGGCCCAATTTATCAATTCTTTGCCATGTTTGCATCACTGATGATGCCACTGTTCTTTGTAACGGGTTGGATGCTGTATCTCAAACGCCGTAAGCAAAAGAAACTCACCCAGCAAGCCCGTGGTGGAGCGTTGAATGTTCCAGTTGATCCACATGCGAAACCATGGCTCATTGCCTATGCAACTCAAACGGGTGTTTCTGAACAAATTGCTTGGCGTACTGCAACCAGCTTACAAGAAGCAAGACAACCTGTAAGCGTTAAAGCTGTGCAACACTTAACACAGGATGACTTAAAAGCTGCTGAGCAAGTGCTTTTTGTTGCAAGTACTTATGGCACGGGTGAAGCACCTGACTTAGCCAGTAGTTTTGAAAAGAAATTTTTAAATACAACTTTGGATTTGTCACACCTTCACTATGCCGTTTTGGCTTTAGGCTCTCAAGAATATCCTGATTCCTATTGTAGTTTTGGACATCGCATTGATAGTTGGTTAAAAGCCAATGGCGCACATGCTTTGTTTGCAACCATTGAAGTCAACAACGCAGATAACAATGATATTCAACGTTGGAACAGTGCTCTTGCCTCTGCAACCAAACTTGAGCTTCAAGCCATGAACATTGACAAAACCTTTGATCAATGGAATTTGGCACAACGTGAAGTACTCAATCCAAATAGTGTCGGAGCACATGCTTATAATATTGAGCTAAAAACCAACTTCGATGCAACATGGCAAGCGGGTGATATTGCTGAAGTTCAACCAGGTAACAGCACAGCACGTATCCAAGCCTTTATGCAGAAGCATCACATTGCAGCACAGAGCATCGTTGAGTCTTTAGCCATTTCCATTGAGCAAGCGCTTTGGGATAAAAACCTCAACACAGAGATTGAGCCTTTTGCCAATTTGGAACATTTACTGGAACAGTTGAGCCCTTTACCTACACGTGAATACTCAATTGCAAGTGTACCGACTCAACAAGTGTTACGTTTAGTCGTGCGCCAACAGCAAGATTCAGCAGGTGAACTGGGCTTAGGTTCTGGTTGGTTAACCCAACATGCCGAGCTTCAGCAACCTATCGCACTACGTATTCGTACTAATGAATCATTCCATTTGATCAATGACAACCGTCCTATCATTTGTATTGGGAACGGTACAGGTATCGCTGGTTTAATGAGTCTACTCCATGCACGTACCCGCCTAGACTATACGCAAAACTGGTTGATCTTTGGTGAGCGTCAACGTGAACATGATTTCTTCTATCAAAGTACGATTGAAGCGTGGCAAACCACAGGCATGCTACAACGCTTAGATTTAGCGTTCTCGCGAGATCAGGCAGAGAAAGTCTATGTACACCATAAACTGCGTGAACAAGCCACTGAGCTTAAAACATGGGTTGAAAATGGTGCCGTAATTTATGTCTGCGGTAGCATTAATGGTATGGCGAGCGATGTCGATGCTGCCCTAATTGAAATCTTAGGCGAAGAAAAATTAGATCAACTCCGTCAAGAAGGTCGTTATCGTCGCGATGTTTACTAAACACTAAGTCTAAATGAAAAAACCGAGCCACAGCGCTCGGTTTTTTCATGCGTAAATTTGCTAGAATCATGCAAACGATAACCCACAAGCCTATATGCAAAAATCAAAAAGAGTCATTAGTTTTATTATCGGGTCATTACTGTTCGCAGACGGCTTGTATTTTGTTTTACAACTACGCTTTAATTTTGGCACCCTCTTGCCCTTATTGATTGGACTAGGTCTAATCATTTATGCACTGGCTTATCCTAAACTTATCGCCTATATTCAAACCACTACAATCAGACAATCAATATGGCGTTGGGCTTGGGCGATTTTCTTTGTTTGGGTTTTTAGCTTAGTCATTTTCTTCGTCTTTTTAGGGTTTTCAAATCAACAAAATACCCCTCATGCTGCACCCGCTATTGTAGTTCTTGGGAGTGGTCTGAAGCATGGCAAACCGAGTCCAACATTGGCCAGCCGTTTAGATCAAGCGGCAAGCTATGCCAAACACCATCCCAACAGTATTATGGTCGTCAGTGGCGGCCTCTCCTTTCAGCAAAAAAATAGTGAAGCTGAAGCAATGCGGCAGTATCTGATTGATGTACAGCATATCCCAGCACAACGTATTTACACCGAAGATCAAAGCACCAGTACTGAGTTAAATTTGATCAATAGTAAAAAGATTTTAGCCAAGCAGCATATTTCTCTACAGCAACCGATTGCTATTGTGACCAGCGATTTTCATATCCCTCGTAGCCGGGCTATAGCCATACGTCAGGGTTATCAAACGCCCATCATGATCAGCGCTCAGACACCTCTTGCCACTCGCTATAATGCATGGTTACGTGAATATTTTGCGTATTGGAGTGGTTGGCTACTCAATGAATACTAAAATGGGATCATCTTGAATTAATGGAGGCGAATTGTCCGTGGCGATGGTAATTGTAATTGTTTAAATAATTCAGGCTTCTGCATTGAAAATTGATATAAATAGTTTTTGATATCTAATAATAATTTTTCTGGTGCAACCAAGACATTCTGCCCTTCTGGGCTTAAATTCATCGAAACCGTGGTTTTTTCTGAACGTAAGAATGGAATCACTTTTTCGACTAAATCGCTAAGACCAATACTCTGGATTTCGTAGCCTGCCCAATTATCTTTCACCAAAAGCTGCGCTAAACCTTTACTCTGCCACATCGCAAAGGAACGTTGACCGGTTGGCGTAGCACATAAAGCCCAGCCATCTTGGTATAAGGCAATAACATGGCCTTGATGCACGATAGTTTCGATAAAAAGACGATAGGTTTCAAGAGGATCGTAAGCAATATTTTGATTTTTAGACGCAGCTTTGCGTTGATATGGGTTTCTCATAAATCTGTCATATTTTAAAATTATTATTGCACAGAAGTGTATGAAAACAGCTTGAGATAAGCAAGGTTTTTACGATAAGGGAATATGGTGGGCGCTGACGGGATCGAACCGCCGACATTCTGCTTGTAAGGCAGACGCTCTACCAACTGAGCTAAGCGCCCTTGAGAAATAAGAATAGCTTCGCTATTTTTATGATGCAAGAAAGAAATCTTACTTGATTCCATTTACTAGCACAAGGGATCTAGAAAATGGCGCAGCGGACGGGGCTCGAACCCGCGACCCCCGGCGTGACAGGCCGGTATTCTAACCAACTGAACTACCGCTGCAACGGTAATTGCGAATGCAATTAGGGTCATTAAGCTTTACAGCTTGAATATGGTGGGCGCTGACGGGATCGAACCGCCGACATTCTGCTTGTAAGGCAGACGCTCTACCAACTGAGCTAAGCGCCCTGATTTAAGATTGTCAGTCTTAGTTTTCAAATTTAAGCTCAGGGACTTAAATTTATATTTTAAATGGCGCAGCGGACGGGGCTCGAACCCGCGACCCCCGGCGTGACAGGCCGGTATTCTAACCAACTGAACTACCGCTGCGTCGTAAAATATGGTGGGCGCTGACGGGATCGAACCGCCGACATTCTGCTTGTAAGGCAGACGCTCTACCAACTGAGCTAAGCGCCCTGATTAAGATTGTCAGTCTTAGTTTTTAAACTTAAGCTCAGGAACTTAAATTTAATCGATTCTTTGAATGGCGCAGCGGACGGGGCTCGAACCCGCGACCCCCGGCGTGACAGGCCGGTATTCTAACCAACTGAACTACCGCTGCATCGCAAAAAATCTGGTGGGCGCTGACGGGATCGAACCGCCGACATTCTGCTTGTAAGGCAGACGCTCTACCAACTGAGCTAAGCGCCCTCATTAAGGATTTTGTATAAATGGCGCAGCGGACGGGGCTCGAACCCGCGACCCCCGGCGTGACAGGCCGGTATTCTAACCAACTGAACTACCGCTGCACTTACACAAAGTCACTAATGTGGTACAAACAATATTAAAAATCTTAAGTGGCGCAGCGGACGGGGCTCGAACCCGCGACCCCCGGCGTGACAGGCCGGTATTCTAACCAACTGAACTACCGCTGCACGTAAGATCTTTAACGTAAAGGCTTGGTGGGCGCTGACGGGATCGAACCGCCGACATTCTGCTTGTAAGGCAGACGCTCTACCAACTGAGCTAAGCGCCCTTAACGTCTTTATCGTTTGTGAGGTGCATTATAGAGAATCTTTACAGGCTGTCAAACGCTTTTCGGCTTGTTTTCTCTTTTTTGCAATCGAGTGATTAAAAAATAGGTCAAATGGTATAAAAACAAGTATTTTCTGTATGTTATTTAACATATTTGCGAAAATTAAAATGATTATTCGCTAAATTTCTTTTCCTCAAAATACACATTTTCTATGATTAATCCCCTTCTTCTACTCAATATTCATATTTTAAATTACAGCGTTGAATACACAATAAAATAAGCTTGCACATTTTTTAACATCTATTTTAGAGTTTAAGTTTATGTTCGGAAATATAAACCAGTGCATTGCAATCAATTAGTTCAAATAACTCTATGACATCCGTATTACGCATACGAATACAGCCATGCGACATCGGCATCCCCATTGGTTCACTATCTGGTGTTCCATGAATATAGATATAACGTTGATAGGTATCGCAGCCTTCCCCGCGATTGAAGCCTTCTTCTAAACCACTCAGCCATAAAATCCGAGACAAAATCCAGTCCCGCTCAGGAAACTGCTTGGCTAAATTGGTATCGTAAACTTCCCCTGTAGGCTTTCGAGCAATAAAAACGGCATTTTGCGGTTGCTCGGCACCATGCTTCTCAGCAACCAGATGCCAACCCCGTGGCGTTTTACCACTATTTTCAGTTTCGCCAATGCCATTTTTCCCCGACGAGATCAGATAAAATTTATTCTTTTTAGGCAGCGTTAAAGTCTGTTCAGCCAGATCAATCAAGACGTCTGCATCAGCAATCACATAAGACATCAGTTGTCCTCTATTTGTTTTTTATCTATTACTGCATTTGGTTCTGGACGTAACCATAACCATATTGCGACAAGCAGCATGGTGGTATTGGTAAATAATTTTACTAAAAATGGTGCATTGGTCAGTAGCATGATCAGCCCACTGATCAACATCATGATACTGGCAAACCACTTCGCTTTACGTGGTACAGTGCCATTGGCACGCCATGCTCTTAAAGTTGCGCCATATTTAGGATGGTTGAGTAACCAAGCATCCATTTGTGGCCAACCTTTAGACGCAGCCCAAGCGGCCAAGATCAGAAAAACGGTTGTTGGCATACCCGGCAACAGTGCACCGATAAAGCCTAGGATGACAAAGATCACCACTAAACAACGCCAAAACAACGTTTTCATACCACTTTCCTGAACACCGAATTGCGGTAGTATAAAGTGTTTTTTAAGTTTATCCGTTGTCCTTCTGCATATTTAGCTTCTTTTTTAAGGCACTCGCATGCACCTTATTTCACAACATCAGTTGTTCGAACCTTGGCTCCAATTCAAACGCCCATTGGTTCGCCAGTTGGCTTTTGCTGTAGCAAGTCCAAACATTTTGTCTGCGTTGCCGTTAGAACTCGATATACAACATGCTTTTCATTTTCATCCCTCACAGATCTGGCAACAGCACTTTCAAACCTATTTACCTCGCCTTAAACAGCTCGATCAAGACCCGAAAGAACTTGAAGACTTTATGGCTCAACTGAAAAGTACCCGTCTGGGTCTGCGCTTTGAAATGTTCATGTGGTTTTGGTTATTGGATCATCGCTATCATGCTTATGAATTATTGGGTCATAGTATCCAAATCATTGATGGTGCACGTACTACGGGCGAGTTGGACTTTTTAATTAAAAATACCGAAACCAATCAAATCGAGCATTGGGAAGTTGCGTTGAAATATTATTTAGGTGAAACAGATCTGAGCTTAGCCACATGGTATGGCTTGAATCGTACTGATACTTTAAACCGAAAATTAAAACACTTTACCCATAAACAGTTTCAATTCCAGCAAGCTTTAGACACAGACATTCAGACGCGCTTTGCCGTTTTAAAGGGGCAACTCTTTCTCCCTCTAACAAATGGTTTCACGGCAGTTGATGCTTTAAACCAATACTCCCTTCCCGATTGGCTCAATCCAGACCGTCGACTAGGTACTTGGGGTAACGTCATTCCAAAGGCCGACTTGAATTACTATCGCCTACAACGTCAAGAGTGGATTTGCCCAAATGCAGAAACCAGCAGCCAAACTGCACATTGGTGGACCAATGGCCTGTACTTACAAAATCAAAACAATCAGTTTTATATGTACCGAAATCTAAATTTGATTTTAACTTGATTTTGCAGAAGTTCCTTTATACAAAAATACATAATGCAACATACGCTTACTTATCTCCTGTAAAACCATGCTATTTTTTAAAGTGTTTATTTTTTAATGTCTAATTACATCAGAACAAAATCATTTGATGAATACACTAAGAATTTTGGAGACAGCGATGAAAAAAATTGTTTTAGGTTCACTGGTGATGCTTTTTGTTTTAACAGGCTGCAATACTGTAGCTGGTGTGGGTAAAGATGTGTCTAAAGTAGGAGATGTCGTGACCAACTCTGCTGATAAAACTGCTGATAAATTATAATCCGCTTGTAAGCCCCATAAACCTTATCTAAACGATAAGGTTTTTTTATTGCTAAGTTTCGCATTCCAGAGATTAATCGCCTATTATAGTGCCGACTGTTTTTTTGACTTTGAAATACGCATGACCTCTTCTGCTACTCTCGATTTAAGCCTCCAACTTTTACGTCAGCCATCGGTTACACCTGTGGACCACAACTGTCAAAATATTATGGCTGAACGCTTAAAAAAAATTGGTTTCAACATTGAGTCTATGCGCTTTGATGATGTTGATAACCTATGGGCACGAAAAGGCACTGAAGCACCTGTATTCTGCTTTGCGGGTCATACCGATGTCGTTCCTACAGGTAATTTAGATGCTTGGAACTCAGACCCATTTGCCCCTGAAATTCGTGATGGCAAGCTTTATGGTCGTGGCAGTGCAGACATGAAAACTGCCTTGGCTGCAATGGTGGTTGCTTCTGAGCGCTTTGTTGCAAAACACCCAAATCATAAAGGCTCAATCGCCTTCCTCATCACGTCAGATGAAGAAGGCCCATCGATCAATGGCACGGTCAAAGTGATCGAAACACTCGAAGCCCGTAATGAAAAAATGAAGTGGTGTTTGGTGGGTGAACCTTCAAGTACCCATCAATTGGGTGATATTGTTAAAAATGGTCGTCGTGGTTCACTCAATGCAGTACTGACTGTCAAAGGAAAACAAGGTCACGTGGCTTATCCACACTTGGCCATTAACCCGATTCACATGGCGTCTAAAGCCGTTGCTGAACTTTGTGATACGGTTTGGGATCAGGGCAACGAATACTTCCCTGCGACGTCGTTCCAAGTGTCCAATATTCAAGCTGGCACAGGGGCAACCAATGTCGTTCCAGGCACCATGACCGTGACTTTCAATTTCCGTTATTCAACTGAATTGACCGCTGAAGAATTAAAAGCACGTGTTTTAGAAATATTGGATCGTCATGGTTTAGTCTACGACATTAAATGGACGCACTCAGGCTTACCTTTCCTGACGCCAGTGGGTGAGTTAGTGAATGCGGCTAAAAATGCCATTCGAAATGTGACTGGTGTAGAAACTGAGCTTTCAACCTCAGGCGGGACATCAGATGGTCGCTTTATTGCACCTACCGGTGCTCAAGTACTTGAACTTGGTGTTCTCAATGCCAGCATCCATCAAATTGATGAACATGTGAATGTTGCTGATCTTGAACCGCTTGCTGAAATTTACGAACAAATTTTAGAAGGCCTTTTGGCATAAGCGTACAAACCCATATACAAAAAGGAACTCAGTTGAGTTCCTTTTTTTATTGCATTCAAACTTAAGTAGAAAGACCTAAACTGGCCTGAATTTTATTTAAATTCGGTATGTGGTAAGTCTCATCCCCCATACGCACCATCTGGAAAATGGTGGGATCATTCACAGGGCTTTCATCATCAACAATTTCAGAAATACGCAAACGAATTGACTTCGGCATTTCATTACACATCAAAGCAAAGCGCTGAGAAGCATCATCCCCCTCAATTACCAGCGCCACACCTTCCGTTTGGTCTGGACGGTTGATGGCATAAACAGGCAAATGTAGATCATGCCATTCCACCGTTTTCACTTGCGTATCACTATCGAGCGCTGAAAGTACAATATTTTGTGGCAAGAGCATGGGGTTTTTACCATGACATTCAATAATATAAGCATCAATAAAACCTGTTGATACTGTAATCAGATATTGCAATTCTTGCTGACTGATTTGCTCATTCATGCTCTTTGAAACATTTGCATTCATTTATTTACCCCTGATTTTCAGCCAATAGCTGCTGAATGTTGGCAAGTAATTCTGCCTCTTGGAATGGTTTGCCCATGTAGTGCGTCACACCCAAGCTGAAAGCACGTTCACGGTGTTTTTCACCCGTACGCGATGTAATCATAATAATCGGCAAGTTCTGGTGAATTTCATGGTGACGAACCAAGTTCGTTACTTCGAAACCATCCATACGTGGCATTTCAATATCCAGCAACATCAAGTCTGGTTTAACGCTCTCCAACTGCTCCATCGCATCGACACCGTCTTTAGCAGTCACAATATCAAAGCCTTGGCGCTCTAATAAGCGCGATGTGACCTTACGAACCGTGACCGAGTCATCCACAATCATCACTAAACGACGCATATCCTGATGACGACCAAAGTCACGGTGATCGGCTGCATGCGTTACACGCTTGGTACTTAAAATCTGACGTGCGATGTTCTGACCATCTAAAATCAAGCAGACATGACCATCACCCAAAATCGTTGCACCCGCAATTGCACCAATGCTGGCAAACTGTTGTCCAACGGGCTTCACTACAATTTGCGCACGTGAACCAATCAGCTGATCAACCAATAAGGCAATGGTTTGTCCACTATTGCCTTTAATCAATAACACCGGCAATGAATGTCCAATATTACTCAAACGCGGAATCGGCTGATTGGATAAAAACTCAGATAAATAGCGCAGTTTATAACTCACACCATCAATTTTGAATTGGTCATCTTTGCTGTGGAAATAGTGATCCAATGCTGTTGGAGCAATACGCACAATACGATCAATCTGCGCCAATGGAATCGCATATTGTTGATCGCCTGCTTTCACCATCAAGGCATCACTCACCGCTACCGTAGTCGGTACGCGAATAATGAAGGTCGTGCCGAATCCAACTTCCGATTCAACCGTGACATGTCCACCCAGTGCTTTAATTTCACTTTGCACCACATCAAGACCGACACCACGTCCAGAAATTTGCGTCACTTCTTTGGCTGTACTGAAACCCGGATGGAAAATAAACTGTAAGATTTCCTGTTTATCCAACACTTGATCGGCTTTAATTAAACCTAAGTTTAGCGCTTTCGCTTTAATCGTGCTTTCATCAATACCTTTACCATCATCTTTAAAGCTGACGATAACGTCTGTACCTTGACGGCTAATGTTTAGTTCAATTTGGCCTGTCGCTGATTTTTTCGCAGCGCTACGTTGTTCCGCATCTTCAATACCGTGGTCGATTGCGTTACGTAGCATATGCTCAAACGGCGTAACCAAACGTTCAAGAATCGTACGATCCAACTCACCTTCGGTGTTATGAACGACTAATTCCGTTGGGCGGTTTAAGGTTGATGCGGTCTGACGCACAATACGCTGCAAACGAGGCAACATACGTGAAAACGGTACCAAACGTGTCCGCATTAAGCTTTCTTGAATCTCTGCTTGAATACGGGATTGTTGTAATAACAAGCCTTCCGCATCACGAATTTTCTCAGCCAAAGTGCTCTTGAAGTCGACCAAATCCGAAGCTGATTCGGCTAAGGATTTAGACAATTGATTCAGCGATGAATATTGGTCCATTTCCAAGGGGTCAAAGTCTGCGTAGCGCGAGTTTTCAGAACCATGCTTCGCAATAATTTGACTCTCAAGCTCGCCTTCCATTCGACGTAACTGATCTGCCAAACGCTTAATTGCAAGCTCCATCTCGTTCAACGTATTGCCGAGTTGACCTAAATCCATTTCAATA
Source organism: Acinetobacter sp. CWB-G5 (assembly GCF_019209785.1). Classification (NCBI taxonomy): domain Bacteria; kingdom Pseudomonadati; phylum Pseudomonadota; class Gammaproteobacteria; order Moraxellales; family Moraxellaceae; genus Acinetobacter; species Acinetobacter sp. CWB-G5. Next base: position 638,614 of record NZ_JAHUTF010000001.1, read on the forward strand.
CGTGAACGGTTAATTGCATTTTCACCGGACAGGTCGATCATTTTTTCAACCAAATCAGCTGAGATACGGATCATCTCATTACCGCCATCCAAGTGAGTCGTTTCTTTCCACTCACCCAGCATTGCTGGCGGCTCAGTACCATCACCCTGCACAAACTCAAAACTTGGTACCGCATTGAGTAAATCAATTTGAGTTACACGCGTCGGTAATTGCGCAATCACATCCACATAATCAATAGATGCTAAGCTGTTTTTCAAACCATCATAATTACTAAAATCACGTTTGAAGATGGCTTGTTTTAACCATTCAAATGCGGTTTGCAATAATGGGTCATACACGTTTGAACTGAAATTATGTACAGCAAATTGCTCAAATGTGGTTTCTAGTTCATAAGCAATCGCACCAACGGGTTCATTCTCCGCCATACGCGCGCCGCCTTTTAAGCTGTGCGCGGCACGTTGCAATTGTAGTAACACACTACGGTCACTACGTTGTTCAGTCCACTGTTTCAGTAAGCCATCCGTAGTCGCTAAAATTTCTTCAGCTTCTTCCAAGAAGGTTTCTTCAACAATTGATAAAAGACTAGCTGCTTCTTCTTGGACAAGTGACGGAGTATCCAGCTGTTCAACGACAGTAACGTCAGTGTTATCAACTACACTCGGCTCTTCAATCGCAGTTGCTGACTCAACAGCAGTTATTTCAACTTCAATTATTCTGTCTACATTAGATAAAGGTTCTTGAACTAGAGGTTGAGTCTCTTCAATTGCTGCGACAACCGCCTCAACCAAAGGCTCAGATACTGTAGTTGTAAAAGTCGTACCCTCAACTAAGCTCTGAATGTTATGCAGTACATTGATGGTCGCTGTTGCTGGATAATCAACCTTATCGGTACGAATGACCTGAATTCGGTCTGTGACGTCATCCTGTACTAAGCGAATGATGCTGATCAACTGTGGCGTTGTGGCTATTTGCTGACGAATCACACGCTCATAAATAGACTCTAATTCGTGTGCAATCGAACCAATAAAAGGTGCAGAAATCATATTGGCACCACCTTTTAAGGTGTGCAAATAACGCATTAAATTATTGAGTGCCGCGGTATCATTGCTATTTTTAGACCAAGTATTAAGATCCTGATCCATCCCCATCAATAATTCTTCAGCTTCTTCCAAGAAGATATCAAGCAAATCATCATCAAAATCGGTATTGGCTGTATTCGATTGCTTGTACTGATGATCCGATGCAATTTGCTGCGAAATCTGTGCAAGATCAAGGCTTGGTTGTAAAGTATTTCCAGAAACAATAGCCTCAGCAACAGGTTCAATTGCCGTCGTCGAAGTCGAATCAACATCTTGCTGTACAAAGGCCATTAATTCATTCAGAACTTTATGTACATCTTCAGTCAGAATGACGCGCTGACCAGCTGCTAAAGTATCAAATAAATGGATAAATTCTTGATGTGCCTGACCAAATAACTCATATGCATAGTCTACATTAAGTAATTCTGGCTTTTCCAGTAAGGCTTGATAACCCGCATATAGCTCAGAAGTAAAGTCATGAATTCCTTGAGCAGCACGGTTATTGGTAAATTCTAGCAATTGTTTTGCTTGTTCACCTAAGTGCTGAATATATTCAGGATATTCAACCTTAGCACGCTGATCAAACTCAAACTCGGCATCAAGCAACAGATCAATATTTAACTCGATCAGCTTCGAGACCATACCTTGTGGGTTTAGCTCATCATCTACGTCTTCTATACTGAAACCATAGTTATCCCAAGCCGTAGTGAACGTGGCATAAATCACGTCAAGCTGTTCGTTCGTACCACGCCCAAGCACATGTAAATAGTCACGTACAAATTCAGCATATTGGGTGAGTAAAGAGATTTCCTTCGAGGTAGAAACAATTTCTTCTTGTACCAAGGTTTTAAATAGATTTTCAACTTTTGAGCTAGCATTAAAGACATGCTCAATTTGCGCCATAGACGAACTACCGCGCAATGTATGTAAAGCGCGGATTAAACCATTGTAATCTTGTACTTTGGTTTCATCTGCATTTAAGAACTGATCGATAGTCGCTAAATGGTCTTCCGCTTCTTCAATGAAGATCGCTAAAGTTTCTTCAAGGACATCATGCACTTGATCATCCTGCTCAGAAACGTCTGCAACTTGTGGCTCAGATTCAGCCACTTCAATATCGCTCAGCTCTAATCCCGTCACGACATCATTACTATTTAGATGATTAGACAGTTGTAGCAACTCTTCTAGTGCAGGTTCTAAACTTTGATTTAGTTGTAATTGTTGTCCAATTAAAACCAGTGGTCGAAGGTCAAGATCAATCTTCTGTACCGCTTTGAATATCGGATACAGTTTAAATTGAAACAGTTTGAATACTGTTTTAGCAAATTTTTGAACCGTTGCTGTAAGCGGTACAGCCCCTGAAATCACACGATTTAAGGTGTCTTCAACTGCCCACGCCGTTTCACCTGCTGACTTTGCCCCTACCATACGACCAGAACCTTTTAAGGTATGGAAGTGACGACGTATGCTCAACAAGGTTTCTTGATGTGTCGGTTCAGCGTACCACTTTTCAAATAATGGATCTAACTCAACGAAGATTTCTTCAATTTCTTCAACAAAAATTTCAAGAATTTCTGCATCTTGATCTAGATAACTATCTTCCGGAAGCGTTGTCGTTTCAACTAAATGTTTTAATATTTCTTTCATAGCTAAGGCTTCTTGCGTTGTCAGCTACCCAAAAAGGTGCATAAACTTCATTATAACCATCATCCCAAACCAGTCTTTTTGCTCAAGCTAATTGGGTTGATGTGTATCCTGATTTTGGTATGCCACTCAAGCGATGAGCAGCATACCCTCCCCAAAGCAAGTGCTTAATCAGGCAGTTTAAAGTCTGTTACAGACTCACGTAACGCTTCCGCCATGTTCGCAAGTTCAGAGACTGAACGGGCTGTATCGAAAGTCGCAGTGGTGGTTTGTGAGGTAATTTCTTGTACGACATTCATCGTAGTTGCAATATGACCTGCAGATGCGGATTGTAGCTTTGCTGCATCAGAAATGTTTGCAATCAATTTCGCCAAATTACCCGATACGTTTTGAATCTCATCCAGTGCAACACCCGCATCCTTAGATAAGTTCGCACCACGTACAACCTCAGACGTGGTTTGTTCCATCGAAATTACAGCTTCATTGGTATCGGTCTGAATGGTTTTTACCAGTGTTTCAATCTGTTTGGTTGCTGAAGCAGAACGTTCTGCAAGACGCTGTACTTCATCCGCAACCACGGCGAAACCACGACCTGCTTCACCTGCCATCGATGCTTGAATCGCTGCGTTTAAAGCCAAGATGTTCGTTTGGTCGGCAATATCGTTAATCAAGGCAACGATGTTACCAATCTCTTGCGAAGATTCACCCAAACGTTTAATACGTTTAGAGGTTTCTTGAATCTGCTCACGAATGATATCCATACCTTCAATTGAACGGTTTACAACATTCGCGCCATTTGCAGCAATTTTTACTGAACGTTCTGCTACCACCGCTGATTCTTCAGCGTTTGAAGATACTTGGTCAATTGACATTGCCATTTCGTTAATCGCAGCAGATGCACCCGCAATTTCTTGTGCTTGGTGTTCAGATGCTTCGGCTAACTGGTTGGTAATCCCCTGAGTACTTGCCGTATATTGCGCAACCTCTTGAGAAGTTTCGGTAATACGCGATACAAGGTCACGTAATTGGTCAATTGCGAAGTTAATCGAGTCGGCAATTGCACCCGTGAAGTCCTCAGATACCGTTGCATATGAGCGTAAATCACCATCTGCAAGATCGGCAATCTCATCTAGTAAACGTAAAATCGCGTTTTGGTTACGGTCATATTCATCTTGTAGACGAGATACACGTTTTTTATCTGATTCGCCACGAAGTACGAGTAATTTAAATACACAAAATAAGAAAGCAATCAGGGCTAGAATTAAACCTAAGGCAGGAATTGCAATTGCTAAACCTGTACCACCTGACAATTTGTTCAAATTACTTAACAAAGCATCCGACTGTTCAAAAATCGATGATGACGCTTGGCGTACTTTAACGATTTGTGATGAGTTCTTTAAGACCGTTGCTGCTGCCGACTTCAGTACATCATCATATTCTGATTGAATACTGGTTAAAGAGTCACGCATTTCAGGGTCATTAATACGCTCTACACCTAAGTCCGCACTGCCATTTAACTGTGCGTTTAAGTATGACGCGAAGGTTTCTGTATCTGAGCTAAAGTCATCCGCAGATTCACGTGAGTTGGCTGAACCTGTTAATACCGAACCAATTGAGCGTAAAATACGTTCTGCGATGAATACTTGGTTTTTTGCAATTACGACTTGGTTGGCTGGCACATTTTGACGTGCCATTTGGTCAACCATTAAGTTGTATTCGGCCTGAATCCCCGGAATACTTTCACTAATCGCGATGTTGGTATCGTAGAGTTGGTTAATGATTTTTTGTTGTGATGCAATTAAATCAATATTTTCAGAAACTTTTTTCCACTGCGTATCTACTTCACGCAGTGCATCTGTACTCGCGTGAATATCTTTTACTATTTCTAAGTTTTCAGCAAAAGACTTTTGTGATTCTGTCAGTTTTTTAATGGCTTCAGGTGTACCTGATGCTGTTGCTTCAGTTGCCTGACGCGAAATCGTTTGCGATAAAAGACGTAAATCACCCAAGCTACGGGTGAATTCGTTATTTCGAGGTACGCTATAGAATAGGTACAACAGTAAGAAAATTGCCAGTACGATACAAAATGCCGCACCCAAAATTAATGGCTTGGACTTTTCACTATCACCAAATACACGTGAAAACTGTTCCGTCTGTGATTGAAGTTTTGCTACTAAAGCATTTCCACCTGAGCGGTTAGTGCTTCCATCCGTATTTTTCTTTTTAAGTTTAAAGCCCATGCAGCTTCTCCCCGATTTACGCCGTTATAATTTCGCGCGCGACAATGATATTAATTTATAAATTTTATAGATGCGTTCATATACTTTGGATTGTCTAATAAGCGACTGAATAAGAAAACATGCCATTGTTGGTTGTGTTGGTGAAAATACCCTTGGCAATATTCTTTTAAATTCCGATCTAAATCTTCATGTTTAGAAAAGAAACTCTTCTTATTAAAGTGCTGAATCCCCAGAACCTGATCTACAACTAAACCGACATAGTGGTCATTGTGACTAATACAGAGTACTTTTTGAGTTGGTGAATATGCACTACGATGCCCTGATACATAGTGCGCTAAATCAGCAACAGAAAGTAAACGTCCTCGAATATTGGCCAAACCCACAACCCAAGGCTGAGTATTTGGCACTAAGGTATATTTCGGAGGATAAATTACCTCTGCAACTTCACCTAATGGCGCAACGAAATATTGCCCCATCATCTCAAAAGCAATGCCCGACCAGCGGTTTACCTCATTTTCGTTTGAAACGTAGTTTTTATTACCACGTTTAGCAAGTCGAAGTAATTCGATAAATCCATTTGCTGCCATAGAGCTTATCCTGCGTTCAGGTGTTGCTTAATCACATCAATCAGTTGGTTTTCATCAACAGGCTTGGTTAAATAATCACATGCACCTTGACGCTTACCCCATACACGGTCTGTAGCTTGGTCTTTAGTACTGACGATCACTACGGGAATGTGTTTTGTTGTTGCGCCACGCGCAATTTGACGGGTTGCTTGAAACCCGTTAACGCCTGGCATCACCACATCCATCAACACTAGATCAGGAAGTTCAGCTTGAGCCATGGTTACACCATCGGCACCATTCGACGCTTCAATCACTTCAAAACCGTGTTTCCCCAAAATTTCTTTAAAGCGGAATGTCTCTGTAGGTGAGTCATCCACAATTAAAATACGCGCCATAATTTTCCCCAATTACACTTATATTATTTATGCTGAAACATGATTACGAATCGCATTTAATAATTCATCTTTACTAAACGGCTTTGTTAAATATTCATCTGAACCGACAACACGCCCTTTGGCTTGGTCAAATAGACCATCTTTGCTAGAGAGCATGACGACAGGAATATTTTGATAATTTTGTGAGTTTTTGATTAATGCACACGTTTGATAGCCATCTAGACGCGGCATCATAATGTCGACAAATACGATATCAGGATTTGCTTGAGCAATTTTTGACAATGCGTCAAAACCATCGACAGCAGTCACAACTTCACAACCCTCACGTTGTAATAATGTTTCAGCTGTACGACGAATGGTTTTTGAATCATCAATGACCATTACTTTTAGATTCTGGAATTTATCGTCCATTTAATATGACCCTTCCCATTTTTAGAATGTTTGTAGAAACAGATTCGTAGACGCTTTACAAGTTACGTACACTTTTAACATATATTTACTTATATTTTCAACGAACAGTTTCCGCATAAAACCACACTTCATCTTCTTTTTAAGAACGGCTTCACACTTTCCTATACCCGTCGATTTTTTTTTGACTGATTATATTTTTTATTCCTAAATTTAGGACTAATATAGCACTATTTATTGCTTGTAAATAAGTAATTTAGTCAACTTTAAACTGGGGGTATCGATGCTTAGGGAGTTTAATCACAAACTTGCTTTGATCGTGAAAAAAAGGATGACTGCGAAAGTCATTTTGCTGGCTTTGCTAAGTTTGCAGACCATCTCGATTATGGCCGATCCACCTAAAGCGGTCTGGTATCGATATTACGACAGTAAAGGCATCGCGAACGTCAGTAGTAGTGTCACCCCCAACCATATTCGTTATGGTTATGAAGCACTCGATAGCAACATGCAAGTGATTCAACGGGCTCGTCCATACAACGCAGAAAAAGATGCGCAATATGCGCCACAACGCGCAGCTGCGGCCAAGCAACGCGAGTCAGATCTTAAATTAAAACGCGCTTATACCAACAGCCAAGTCGCCACTCAGAAACGCAATACCGCCCTTTCCTATATCTTAAAGCAGATTAAGTTCCAGCAAGATGAATTAAAACAATTACAGAATGACCGTATTGGATTCTTACGCCAAGAAAAAGAGAACATGCGTAAAGGCAAAAGCAATCCGAAACCGCTCCAAGATATGATTGATTATAATTCCAAAAATATTGTGATGAAAAAAGAGCAAATACAATCGTTACAAAGTCACTATCGTAATACCAAGGCTGAATACGACAGAATTATTGCTCGTTTAAAAACACTTGAATAATCTGCGTCTTATTTACAGTGTGCTGACTTTCGCCGCTAGACCAAAGGATTTGACTCAATGCAGGCTGCACTACGTATAAAAAACAAATTAAGCCGCCAAGTGCTCCCTATTTTAAAACTCAGTCCGCTGTGTTTGTGCTTACTCATCTCTGCCTGCCAAAAACAAGATGAAGTCACCTCCCCTACTTCGTCTACAGCTAAAATCGAGCTGATAGCACAAGACTTGGTTCAGTTCCAAGAAGGGCCTTCTATCCAACGTACAGCTTTTACTGGCACCATTCGAGCCGTCAATCAAAGTTCCATTCAGGCTCAAGTGACAGCGACAGCCACCGCCGTCTCCGCTCAAGTTGGACAAGCCGTTCAGAAAGGGCAAGTACTGGTTCGATTGAACAATCAAGATAATGCTGCGCGTTTTGCCCAAGCTCAAGCCAATCTTGCATCAACTCAAGCCCAAGCCAATCTTGCAAAAAGCATGGTTCAAAGAAAAAAACGTTTACTCGATCAGGGCTTTATTTCTAAAGTGGAATATGAACAAAGCCTTGTGGACTATCAAGCTCAATTAGAAAATGTTCGTGCGCAACAAGCCAATGTTGATATTGCCGAAAAAGCGGATCGCGATGGCACTATTTTAAGCCCGATTTCAGGGGTTATTACTCAACGTCAGGTAGAACCTGGACAAACAGTATCCGCAGGACAAACCCTATTTGAAATCATTGACCCGAGTCATTTAGAAATACAGGCCAAAATTCCAAGTGATCTACAAGCCGCTTTAAGTTTGGGAGAAAAAATTGAATATCAACTGCAAGGCAATCCCCAAAAACTGACAGCCAAACTTACTCGTATTTCCCCGATTGCAGATCCCGCAAGCCGTCAAATTGAGTTCTTTGCTCAGCCAATTGAAAGTATTAATTCATTGAGTATCGGGACCTTTGTGGAGGGCGACATACTTGGTTCACAGTCCATCTCAGGGCAAATTATCCCGCTCGATACCATTCAAGATATACAAAATTCGCCTTATGTTTGGGTGATTCGCCACAATAAAATTGAACGTATTCACATAAAAGTATTGGAACAACGCTATAGCAACAACAGTGCTGTGGTTCAGGGACTACAAACTGGCGACCGCATCAGTCGTATAAAGTTTAATGAAAAAGATTTGCATCAAATGGTGACAATCAATCCATAAAATAAGAAAAGGTTGTTGCTATGTGGTTAACCCGTATTAGTGTGAAATATCCTGTTTTTACCATCATGATGATGTTTTGTCTGATGGTTTTAGGCTTAGCCTCTTGGCAAAGAATGGGAGTTGAGGAGTTTCCTGATGTCGATTTCCCCTTCGTGGTGGTGTATACCACATATCCAGGAGCATCGCCTGAAACAGTTGAGTCTGAAATTACCAAGAAAATGGAAGATCAAATCAATACCATTTCAGGTTTAAAACAGGTCATTTCACAATCTAGCGAAGGCTTATCGACCATTATTGCTGAGTTTGATCTCGATGTTTCTTCTGCTATAGCCGCGCAAGATGTCCGCGATAAAATTGCACCGGTCACCGCTGAGTTTCGAGACGAAATTCAAGACCCAATTGTTGAACGTTACGATCCTTCTGCCAATGCCGTGATGTCAATTGTATTTGAATCACAAAACATGTCACTGAAAGACCTCAGTTCTTATTTGGATCAGCGCATCGTTCCGCAGTTTAGAACCGTTTCTGGTGTCGGGACAGTCAACTTATTGGGTGATGCCAAGCGACAAATTCGCATACAGATTGAACCCCACAAACTACAAAGTTTTGGGATTGGTATTGACCAGATCATCAACACGCTAAAAGCTGAAAATGTCGAGGTTCCGGGTGGAACATTGAAACATGGTAATAGTGAACTTGTGGTCGAAATCAAGTCTAAAGTGATTCATCCTTTAGCCTTCGGCGATTTAGTGATTGCCAATAAAAATGGTGTACCGATTTATTTGCGCCAAGTTGCAAGCATTTCAGACAGCCAAGCCGAACTTGAGTCGAGTGCCTATTTAGATGGTAAAACCGCGGTTGCGATTGATATTTTACGCAGTTCCGATTCAAATGTGATTGATGTAGTCGATGGTGCTTATGAGACCTTAGCAGATATCCAAAAACAGTTACCTGAAGGCACCACAGCAAAAGTCGTGGTAGATTCATCCAAAGGCATTCGTAATAGCATCACCGATGTTGCACGTACCATTATTGAGGGTGCAGCTCTTGCCGTTTTGATTGTCCTGCTGTTTTTAGGCTCGTTCCGTTCCACCGCCATTACAGGCATGACGTTGCCGATTGCTCTTCTTGGCACTCTGACGTTTATTTGGATCTTCGGCTTTAGCATCAACATGATGACCTTACTGGCACTATCACTCAGTATTGGTCTACTGATTGATGATGCGATTGTGGTCCGTGAAAATATTGTGCGACATGCAGACATGGGCAAAGACCCTGTCACAGCAGCCCTTGATGGCACCAAAGAAATTGGACTCGCTGTTTTAGCCACCACCTTAACCATTGTTGCGGTGTTTTTACCTGTGGCATTTATGGGTGGTATTATCGGTCGCTTTTTCTATCAGTTTGGCGTAACCGTCAGTACTGCTGTGCTGATCTCCATGTTTGTCAGCTTTACTTTAGATCCCATGCTATCTGCACATTGGGCTGAAAAGCATAATCCACATAAACCACCCAATCGAGTCAAACGTTTCTTCAATTGGATTTCTGGCAAACTAGATAATCTCAGCCATGACTATGAGAAATTACTCAAGCTTGCTCTGCGCTTCCGATTCATCACCCTCATGATTGCTGTGGCTTCACTGTTCGGTGCATTAGGCTTATCTAAACTAATTGGAACAGAGTTTGTCCCTGTTCCAGATAAAGGTGAGATTCGGATTAAGTTCGAAACACCTGTCGACGCCTCTTTGGAATATTCACAAGCCAAACTGCTGCAAGTCGATAAAATTATTCAGCAGCACCCTGACGTTCGAGCAACTTATGCGGTGATTAATGGCGTTACGGATCGTGGTAAAAACCATGTCAGTATTCGCGTAACCGTTACGCCACGCACAGAGCGTAAGAAAAGCTTAACCGACTTAAACAATGAGTTCCGCCAACGCCTACAACAAGTAGGTGGCATTACTGTGACCTCAATTGCCTCGGCAGATGAAACGGTATCGGGCGGACAAAAGCCCGTAATGATTTCCATCAAAGGTCCTGACTTAGCTGAACTCCAGAAGATATCAGACCGCTTTATGGCTGAAATTGCGCAAGTCAAAGGCATTGTCGACTTAGAAAGCTCACTTAAAGCCCCTAAACCGACTTTAGGCGTGCATATTAATCGGGTCTTAGCCAGCGATTTAGGACTATCGGTCAACCAAATTGCCAATGTCATTCGCCCACTGATTGCAGGGGATGATGTCACCACATGGCAAGATGACAAAGGCGAAACTTATGACGTTAACCTGCGCCTAACTGAAAATGCGCGTAGCTTACCTAGTGATGTACAAAACCTTTACCTCACATCGCAAAAAACGGATGCCAATGGTCAAGCTTTATTGATTCCCCTTTCTAGCGTTGCGCATTTAGAGCAAAGTCTGGGGGCATCGCAGATTAATCGTCGCGATCTAGCACGGGAGGTTTTAGTCGAAGCCAACACCGCAGGTCGCCCTGCAGGCGATATTGGCGCCGATATTAAAAAAATTGAAGACAACTTTGACCTTCCAGCAGGTTATAGCTTTGACACGCAAGGTTCAAACAAAGACATGGCTGAATCTGCAGGTTATGCCATGACCGCAATCACCTTATCCATTGTGTTTATTTATATTGTGCTAGGTTCGCAGTTCAATAGTTTTATTCACCCTGCGGCGATTATGGCTTCCCTGCCACTATCATTGATTGGGGTATTTTTAGCACTCTTCTTATTTAACTCCACCATGAACTTGTTTTCTATTATCGGTATTATCATGTTGATGGGTCTGGTGACCAAAAATGCAATTCTATTGATCGATTTCATTAAAAAAGCCATGGATCACGGCGTTGATCGTTATCAAGCGATTATTGATGCGGGTAAAACACGTTTACGCCCTATTTTGATGACTACTAGTGCTATGGTGATGGGCATGGTGCCTCTGGCTTTAGGGCTAGGTGAAGGAGGTGAACAAAGTGCACCGATGGCACATGCAGTGATCGGCGGTGTCATTACATCGACACTGCTGACCTTAGTGGTGGTTCCTGTGATCTTCACCTATTTAGATGACTTTAAGAACTTTATGCTGCGTCAAGCACGTAAAATCATGTCATAATAATCGACATTTTTCTGAGGCGGTGTCGACATGCCTCCTCATTTTTTATCGTATAATCTTTGACTTTCAAAGTTTAAAATTTTAGGACAGTTTCCATGCGCGCGAGTCGCTTTTTATTTGCAACGTTAAGAGAAACCCCAAATGACGCAGAAGTGATTTCACATCAACTAATGCTACGTGCTGGGATGATTCGTAAATTGGCTTCAGGTTTATATACTTGGCTGCCGATGGGCGTTCGCGTATTAAATAAAGTTGCAGCGATCGTTCATGAAGAAATGAACAATGCGGGTTCACTCGAAGTCCTGATGCCCGTAACTCAACCAGCATCTTTATGGGAAGAATCTGGTCGATATGTCCAATACGGCCCGGAACTGCTTCGTTTCAAAGACCGTCACGGCAACCCTTTCGTGCTTGGTCCTACCCACGAAGAAGTCATAACCGATCTTGCGCGCAATGAACTCAAAAGCTATAAACAATTGCCTGCAAACTTCTATCAAGTACAAACCAAATTCCGTGATGAAATTCGTCCACGTTTCGGTGTAATGCGTTCACGTGAATTTATCATGAAAGATGCTTATTCTTTCCACGCAAACCAAGAATCACTGCAAGAAACCTATGACATCATGTATGGAGCGTACTGCAAAATCTTTAGCCGTTTAGGTTTAGATTTCCGTCCAGTACAAGCAGATACAGGTTCAATTGGTGGTTCAGGCTCACATGAATTCCACGTATTAGCATCAAGTGGTGAAGATGATATCGCCTTCTCGACTGAATCTGAATATGCGGCAAATATTGAAATGGCTGAGGCTATTTTAGTCGGTGAACGTGCAGCGCCAACCAAAGCATTAGAAGTTGTCGATACACCAAATCAAAAAACCATTGCAGACGTCTCTAACTTCTTAAAATCTGATCCTGCACACTCTGTAAAAGCCTTGTTAGTACAAGGTATTGCAGCCGAAGAAGGCCAAGCAACACCGGTAGTGGCATTGTTCTTACGTGGCGATCATGAGCTAAATGAAATTAAAGCCGAGAAGCATCCGCGCATTGCATCACCATTAACTTTTGCAACAGAAGAACAACTTGCTGCACTGGGTTTAACCGCTGGTTTCTGTGGACCACAAGGCTTGGTAGAAAAAGGCTTAACGGTCATTGTCGACCGTGCTGCATCAGTACTGTCTGACTTTGTTGCAGGTGCAAATGAGGTTGATAAACACGTGACAGGTCTCAACTGGGAACGTGATGCACAGTTCACTGAAGTTTATGACTTACGTAATGTGGTTGAGGGTGATCCGTCTCCAGACGGTAAAGGTACGCTGCAAATTAAACGTGGTATCGAAGTTGGGCATATTTTCCAACTGGGTCAAAAGTATTCAGAAGCTTTGGGTTGTAAAGTTTTAGGTGAAGATGGTAAGCCATTTACTGTAACCATGGGTTGTTACGGTATTGGTGTAACACGTGTAGTTGCCTCTGCAATTGAGCAAAACTTTGACGAAAAAGGCATTATTTGGCCTATAGCTATTGCACCGTTTGAAGTTGCCATTGTGCCGATGAATGCACATAAGTCTCCACGCACTTTGGAAGCAGCTGAAGCACTGTACGCTGAACTTACGGCAGCAGGTTATGATGTTTTGCTGGATGATCGTAACGAACGTCCAGGCGTGAAATTCTCAGACCTTGAGCTTACAGGTATTCCTCACCGTATTGTGATTGGTGAGAAAGGCTTGGATGCAGGTACTTTTGAATATAAAGGCCGTCGTGATGCTGAATCTGTAAACATTTCTAAAGAAGAGTTATTGGCGAAAATTGCAAAATAATTCATTTTAGAATAAAAAAATCCCGCGATATATGCGGGATTTTTTTATGGGATCATATATTTAGCAGAACTTTAAACCACCGTAGCAGTTCGATCTAAAGTTTTGCCCTTGTAAACTTAAATTAGTCAGTGGGAAATCTAAAGTTGTAGAATTCATTGGAACATTACCAACTGCTAAGTCACTCCCCAAAGCACACTGAAAAAGTAAATCTCCACATGGCCTTGGATGCTCAGTTAAATCTTTATTAATCCCTGCAATGGTTTGTTTTAGAACCTCATTGGTAATTGCTACTTTGGTGGTTGGACTTAAGCTACCAAGTTCAACTTCGTCTTCCATCGCTAGCCACCATCCTTTATTCGCACCAACTGCAGCCCCCGTCCATAGGATATCTTGTGATTGCAAAGATAGTGATGCAGGATTGTTTAAATACAGCGCATGAATTAAACCTAAACTCTGATTCACAGTGATATCCGTTTTTAATCCCGTAATATTCCCTGTTACCTGTTTATTCAGAGGCACGCCGCCGAGTACTGTTGCAGTAAGAGGACCTGAGAAATTGATTTGTCCAACAGTACCACTTCCTTTTAAAGTTACATCTTTCATTCGAGTTCCTGACACAATTGTCGAATTAATCGTAAAAGGTGCTGTGGTTGAACTCAGGGTTAAATTATAATTATCAGATGTGTAATCCAATGTTGTCGGAATAAATAAAATTGTTCCTGTAACCTTCCCTTTAATTTGTAAACCCGTATCTGCATACGTCATAGTACGAGCTTCTGTTACAGCAGTACCTGAAGCTGTTTTAGTTTTCATATAACCACTAAAGGTATTAATACCATTTGGCGTCGAAGTATTCTCTGTACCAAGCGTCATTAAACCTTTAATCTTTTCAGCACTGACGCGAAAACCGAGTACTTCACGTGTTGCGGCTGAAGTCGGATTTTTAATCGCAAACTGAATGAACGGGTTTGTGATTAGTGCCGAAGTTGCTGCACGTTGATCAGAAGTGTAGTTTGGATCATCGGGTAGTCCACTTAAACCAATATGATCGATATCAATATCACAACTGTTCGCTCGAATGGAATTGTTGTCGCCACCACATCCCAATTGAAGCTTCTTAATATTGGCATTCAGCTCCAATTCGGCACTTAGAGCCAACTTATAAAAACCAATGTTTGATTGATTATATGTTTTCCCTTGTGCATCGGTTGTATTTGTCCCTTGCTGAAACTCTAGATTCATCAAAGATTGACCTTCAACTTCTGACAACTCCTCGTCATTTAAAGCGGTCATCGCATAACTTTGACTCAAGCCTAATGTTGCTGTGATTAGAATTGAAATTAAAGACTTATTCATTTTATTTATTCCTTGTCATTCTTTTTAGCGCGGCGTAATCCCTAATGTGCTACGCATAGCCCCACCCGTAATGGCAATATCTGCAACCTTCTGCATGGTACCTGTTGGAGACAATGCGACCTCCGTCCTAAAGGCTGTTCCTTGTCCACCTGCTAATGCCTTATAGTTAAATTGCACTTGATTGTCGATGACAACTGAGTCCTTTTGCATATGAATTTTTCCATTCAAACCTAAGTGACCTTGCATTTTGTTTAAGTTAAAACTTGAGGTTTTTGTTGTGGTTCCATTGCTATCGGTATTACTTAAACTAATAAAACTTCCTTTTTTACTTTCATTACTCAGGTCTGTGCTACTCAACGTATTAAATTCAAAATTGGATTTAAATGACAAATAGTTGCTTTGTGGTGTCCCGCCTACAGCCTCAAGCCCAGGAATAATAAAGAGTTCGCCTTTACCATCTAACATAAAAGCAATCGATGCGAGAACATCATCTTTTTTAGCAAAGTTATTAATCGGCACGACTTCTTTGGCACAACTATTTACCCCTGCTGGGCAGTTATATAGTGCACCCGGAAGCTGCCCGATTGCGATTTCCGCATTCGCAGCAAACAATAAACTATCGGCTTTGATATAGATTTCATTTTCATTAAAACCAATCACACCATTGGCTTTAAAATATGAGTCAATATTACGTAAGCCTGTATAGTAGTTAACTTCTTCGCCATGCTTACTCATCGCACCATCAATGACAATAATAGACGTTGTTTTAGGGTTACCTTGACTATCTTCACCATAACCATCAGTTGATACTGCAATGTCATAGCCCAAGCCATCCTTCACCGTTCCAGCAGTATTGGTGTATTTCTTGGCAAAAAATGCAGCATTGGCATTGAGGTTATAAATCGGAATACCTAAGCCCCATGTCCCTTCGTTAGTATTGTTTACCGCAATCGAATTATCTGAAATAAAGCGGGCTTTACGTGCAATGGCTTGAAAATCGAGCCCACGCACAGCAATAAAAGCCATATTTGAAGCATTGCCCGTTGGCGATGGGTTATAAATCAGTTCATAGTTTTGCGCACCCAATATCGTCTTAATTTGGTCATTGACCACAAAACCCATTGAGTTGGTGCGAATGTTATTGATGTAAATCTGGCCAAAATCAATATAGGCATTTTGACTGTTTATTGCTGAATTAGGGTCAGTAGAAGAACGTACATTCAGCGGTGATAAGTTTGAAAATTCGATGGCATAACTGCCTGTACCAGTATGCCCTAATTCAAACGTTGTCGGTGTCGCAGCGCCGAGCAAACTATTCCCTGCACGGGTAAAGTCAGCCGATACATTTAAATGTAAGCCGCCCGCATTCTTAAAACCATAACCTGCAGATGCAACCACCTCATTTTCTTGAACATTACCGTTAACACGGTTGACCATATTAAACTTAGCAACACCAGTTTGGTCAGCATTCAATACGATCTTGCCATTGGTTAATGCACCCGATGCCCCTATCCGAATTAAGTTCCGGTGAGTCGAGTTTGCTGAGCCATAACGTAAATCGACGTTTAACCCCGGATTTGTGGCATTGCCTACACGGCTGTCATGCACATCAGTTTTATCTTCCACTCGACCTAAAACAACAATATTATCGCCAACACTGCCCTTTGAGGTGAGAACTACACCTTCCGTTTCATCGATATAAAGATATCCATCAGCAGATAAATTGAAGTTGAAATCTTTTAAGGTTAAATCTTGATTATTCTGTCCATAACTAATACTGGCATTCTGCAATTTAAAATCTAAATGCACCTTTGAGTCGCGGTTAAACAAACCATTCGTCGTTGCCAAGTACACTTCAAAAGGTGAAATAGTCGAAAGCTTAAAACTTCCTAAATTTTGGTCTGTTTCACCTGTTGCACAATTCGGCGAACACATCAGCATAATTTGGGCAGCCGTTGCGGTAAAAGGTGACACACTTGCAGAGAGCTGAATACCAACCCCTTGCGTACCATTGGCTAATTGTGTTGTTCCCACATCAAAATCGAGTTTGGTTTTAATGTTGTTATTACCAGTCGCCGTTTTAACGTCAATATTATGTAAACCCAGTTTAATCGGTGTTTTTCCGACTTCCGCTGGATCGATCCAATTCAATTGTTTAATGTCAACTTTTGAAGCTTCATGGGTAATTGAAATACCATCTTGACCCGTCACATCACTTAAAATCTGATCATTCAAAGCTTGTAATGCATAACTTTGATTCGCTGCACAGATACACAGTGTCAGAAGGTTTAGTTTTATTATTTTATGCATCTCAATATCCTTTTGAAACTATGGGTCTAACAGCGGCTACCCGCAGTGCCCGAGCAGTTATAACTAAAGATTTTTAGATTTCCATCCAGATGTAAGTTTCCGTGAACATTTAAGCCCATAAAACCTTGTTCCTGACCTTTATCAAAAGTGGGTACAGTTTTACTCGTACCATAACTGTTATACGTTGAGGTATTGAAATATCCATTTTCACCACTTTCTACTGAAAGGCTGGCAAAACCCAAGTTACGAATTTTAAGGGGTTTATCATCGAAAAATTTTAACAGCATCGCAGTTTGTGGCTTACCTTCTTTATTCAGAATTGTGGTACCTTCCAGCGAAAATTTATCAATTTGCATGGTGCCTTGGAACTGCTTAAACACCAGCCATTTTCGTTGCCCATTTTCCTTATGATTATTTGGAGAAATGGCGATACGACACAGTTCTAATAAAGCGCAATCTTGATTTGCGCGCATTTGATAATACGCTTCAGTGACAATAGCTCGACCATTTGCATCTACACCATTGATCCTAGAAATCGTATTTAGATTCATATCATTGGCATATTGGTGGTTGATCGATAGGGTTAAGCTCAAATCCGCGCCGCCCTGCCCAGTCACACCGACCAGCTCCGTATTATCCAAATCTACCAAACCCGCTTGAGATAACATGGATACCGCCATCAACATGGTTACACATAATTTTTTCATCATGTCGGTATCCTATAGCCCTGTGGTCTTAATTTTTAAGTGTTGGATCAATACACCATCTATAGCAACTGAACCCAAATTCACAGGAACTGCTGTTCCAGTCCCGCGGAATACCACACCAGTAGATTGTGTCGCCGTATTGGCTTTGAGCGTATTGGTGGTCGGATCCCGTGTCACACTACCAATCGAAATACTGCTATGTGTTGCGTTATTTCCTTGGTATTGAATCGCGGTACTCCCTGCCCCCGTTTGAACAAAATTCGAACCACAATAGGCCACATTACAGGTTGATCCTTTATAGTCAGCATTGTTTCCACCCTGTACATCTGGGTAGTAGGTATAAATCTGCTTATAAATCTCAGGCACATTCGGAATACGCGTGACTTCGAGAATAATATTGCGTCCTTCCGAACCTACAACAAAAGGCTGATACATATTACCCAAGACCAAGTTAATATTTGGGCTGTATAAATAAAGTCCCTCGCTCGCATCAAAAATTGGAGCCAATGAACGATCTAATGCGGGTGTGACTGCCGTACCGTCGTTGGTCGCAGCTGTGCTCAGTCGAAGGACTTTAGCATTCAATAGCGCTTTATTTGCGTCGTTGTTGGCATAGACCAATCCAGATGGATCATCATTGGTATTGATCCGAAGTAAAGCTGCCATCCCAAACGTTTTATTTTGCTGGTCTAGGGTAGATGCTTGAGTTTGAAACATACGCACCTGTGAGCCATTTAAACTCAATCCGTTGGCAACTGCCTGTAAACGTATTCTCTGGTTTAAACTTAAATCAGGATCTGCTGCCGCGTTGGTTGTTGTTGGTGCACCAGTGATAGGGTCCACTTTATTTTGGGAATTCCAGCTACGTGAAAAAGCATCCCACCATAGACCTAATTTAATATTATTATCTGTGTCACTCGCTACAACCGTTGCTAAAGGCGCTTCCAGCCCTAGAAAACTTACATCTGAACTTGCATTCGACTGATGAAACTGTTTAATCCCCGTGGCTGTGCCAGCGCGAAATAACCAAGGGTTAACATCGCTTCCCCATGTAAAACCCTGATTGCTGAAACGACTATTGGCATTATTATCAGACCGTGAAAGTGCTAAACCATAAATAAAGATGTCCGCTTTGGTTCGTTTCGTGGTCAGATCATCGGCATTGGTATATTTGGAGTAGTTCTCACCCACAGGAATAATACGAATGAAACCCGTGTCGTATTGTTGTGGATTGGCCACGCCACGGTTATAACTAGAAGCCGTGGAGAGATCATTAGCCCCTTGAAACACCATCTTGAAGTTTTCAGGAAGTAACGCAATGCCTTCACCCGTAGTATCCGCTAGATATTCATCGGAAAGTGACTCAAGGGCAAATGTAGGCTGCGCAAGCATGAGTCCGACAAGACTAGCTAAACAGGATTTTTTCAATCCTGCGGGATATATACGATTCGTCATCTCGACCATCCTTATTATTCGATGCTCCGCATCTTTATGTACTGCATCCTTTGCTTGGCATTCTACTCTGCGCACTATAATTTTTATTTGCGTCAACCAAAGCACTCTATTTCACAATTGATTATGCTGAAACTCAGCACAAATGCAAAACCAACTGTCCGATAATATTTATTTTCCGATGAATGAATTGACATAAAAAAAGCGGATCAATGATCCGCTTTTTTGAATATTTAAAACTTAGGTCTTCGGTAAAGTCACACCTGTTTGACCTTGGTACTTACCACCACGGTCTTTATACGATGTTTCACACACTTCGTCAGATTCGAAGAACAACATTTGTGCAACACCCTCACCTGCATAAATACGTGCAGGAAGATTAGTTGTATTCGAGAACTCTAAAGTAACATGACCTTCCCACTCAGGCTCAAGTGGTGTGACGTTTACGATAATACCGCAACGTGCATAGGTCGATTTACCCAAACACACAGTCAACACATTACGTGGAATACGGAAATACTCAACGGTACGAGCTAAAGCAAATGAGTTCGGCGGAATAATACAAACATCAGCTTCAATGTCGATAAAACTTTTATCATCAAAGTTTTTTGGATCTACAATTGCCGAGTGAACATTGGTAAAAACTTTAAACTCACGCGCGCAACGAACATCATAACCATAGCTCGACACACCATAAGAAATGAGTTTTTGACCATTTTCATCTAAACGAACTTGGTTTTCTGCATACGGTTCGATCATGCCGTGTTTTTCGCTCATTTCGCGAATCCAACGATCGGACTTAATAGCCATTTATTCTTTCCAAAAAAGCTTAATTTCAATAATTGCGTTGTACTTTAACTGAAATCGCTTTCAATGAAAATAAGCGCGTTTAAGTTCGCAAAATTTCTGTCTTTAATTACTAAATTAAAAACTTAAAATCGCAGAATAGCTCAGTGGAATCGAAAAACTCATCAAAACCAGCGACGCTGTTTTTTGCAGGTTAGATTGGTTCAGCCAACGAATTTTATTGCTCGCTAAAATTGACCCAATAAAAGTCCAAAAGAAAGCTATAGGAACAATTAACACCAAAAACAGCGACATATGCGAAAGGTAATAATCCAATTTTGTCCACGCAATAGTCGGGAAAATGGCAGAAGCAAATAACAATGCTTTAGGGTTCAATAGTGTTGCCAAAAACAGTTCACGTGCCCGAATAGTCGGTTGATTAAAACTCACTTCAGCATCGGCTGTACGCCATAATTTGATGGCCAAATAAATGATATAGCTTGCACTGAACAGTTTTAAAATAGTCGGCAATAAAGGCAAGTGTACGGACACTTTTCCAATAAGGAAGCCCCATGCCGTGATTGAAATGAGATAGCCAAAAGCTTCTGCTGGAATGAGACGCAAAGATTTACGAATACCGACTTGAATGCCCGAAGAGGCAAGTAAGGTATTGGTTGGTCCTGGAGTTAAAAGAATGGTTATCACTAAACCAATAAAAAACCAAGTGACCATATTCACAGACCCACATATATATAGCTATAAGCGTAATGACTTGCCATGCTGAAAGCAATCAAATTTAGTGAACCGTGATAACAGTTTTTTTAATTTTCATTCAATACTTAACATAAATAACGTATAAGACCCTTACCCAATCTAGCATTCATAAAAATGACGCCACATGCTTTATTCTTTTTTCAAATCAATGATTTTATAAATCAAATAGACATGCCTAATGAAAAAAAACTATTCAAATGATTTTTAATCAGTTACTTTTTAAAACATGCGTATTTTTATTCATCAATCTGATCACGCTAAGTCAAGGATAAAAGAGCCAAGTGAATGGCTTTGAAGATAATAAAACGAGGAAAAGTATATGAAAAAATGGACTCAACTCACGCTACTTTCAATTGCACTTGCGGGTCTAGGAGCATGCTCAAGTGACAATAAAACCACGACTTCAGGCGATGCTCAAACTGAAACCAGTGCACAAGCATCCGACAAACTCCAAAGTAAATTTGTCAACATAGCAACAGGCGGCGCATCTGGCCCGTATAACGTGATTGGCACCAGTTTGGCTGAAATTTATAATAAAACCTACGGTGTAAATTCAAAAACCCAAACCACAGGCGCATCGGTAGAAAATCTTAACTTACTCAAACAGAAAAAAGTCGAAATGGCTTTTGTCATGAGTGACAGCTTAACTGAAGCACTGAATGGCACAGGTAGTTTTGCCAGTGGGAAAATTGATAATGTCCAACAAGTGGCGGCACTCTATCCCAACTATGTACAAATTGTGGCATCAAAAAAATCAGGCATTAAAAAGCTTGAAGACTTAAAAGGTAAACGCATTGCCGTCGGTGCCCAAAACTCAGGGGTTGAAGTTAATGCGCGCACCCTCTTAAATGGTTTTGGTATTACTTACAATGACGTGAAGGTCGATTATCTAGGCTATGCAGAAGCCGCGGATGCTTTAAAGGGTGGGAAAATTGATGCTGCATTCTTAACCAGTGGTATCCCCAACTCATCCTTGATGGAACTGCAACAAGGTTTCGATTTACAACTGGTCGGGATTGATCCGGCGAAAGTGAAACAAATCGCCAAAAACCAAACTTATTTCCTATCTCTGAATATTCCGAAAGGCACTTATGGTAATGCAGAAGATATTCCAACTGCGGCCATTATGAACGCTTTAGTGGTACGTTCCGATCTTTCTGAAGATGATGTCTATAAACTGACCAAAACCTTCTTTGATAGTTTAGGACAATTGGCCAACTCACATCAGGCAGCGACAGAAATTAATCTGGAAACGGCTCAAAAAGGCGTGGTTGCTCCGCTACACCCTGGGGCTAAGCGTTATTACGACGAACTCGCAGCGAAAAAATGAAGCTGAAAAAAGGTGCAGTGATTACTGCACTTTTTCTACTCGGTTTATGCGGGCTGTTGTTCTTACCTGTTCGCTATAGCGAAGTAACTGTTGCTCAAATGCAGTGCCGAATTTCAACAGCACAATTTAGTTTGCAGTGGAAACATTCAGTTGAAAAAACCCGTTGGATTGAAAACTATCAACAGGAGCAACAGCACTTTATATTGCGCTACACCGACCTGATTTCTTTCGGTGCAGGCACACCGAATGACTATCCCATCATCTTTCAAAAAGACGGTATAGTCAGAATGAAAGTTAATCGGCGAATTGATCAAATCAACTGGATCATTTCCAAGAATATGCAAGGCAGTATCATCATTCACCAGAGCGTCTGGCCTATTTTTCAACAATATCCAGATTACACCTTGGTGCAAATTACAGCACAACAACAGCCCTTGTGGAAAGCATGGCAGATCGGAGAATGCCGATGACTCAAAATGAAGACAAAGTTGCCCCTGAACAATTAGATGAGCAACAACAACAAGCCATTTTAGAAAAATTTGATCGTGAGTCAGTGACCCGTACCCCAAGCAACAAATCTGTGGCATGGTTTATAGCGGCGATTGCTATTTTCTATTCCTTATTTCATTTATTTATTACCTTTAATCCACTCCCCGAACTGATTCAACGTTCCGCCCATGTCGCTATTGGTTTGGTTTTAATCTTTCTACTTTATCCTGCGCGTCAGTCCAGTTCACGACAAAGCATCCCTTGGTTGGATTGGTTACTTGCCCTAGCCTCTTTAGCAACCTTTTTATACCTTTGGAAAGAATATCAAGCCATTATGACCACGCGTGGGGGTATTCCAAACACTTTAGATATTGTTTTTGCCATTTTAGCCGTGGTGCTGGTGGTTGAAGGCGCTCGGCGGGTTATGGGATGGATGCTGCCTATTTTAGGTTTAGCTTTTCTGTCTTACCCGTTTTTTAGCCACTATGACTGGGTCCCTGATCGTTTATTGACGCGTCCATATAGTATTAGTGATATTTTCGGGCAAATGTATTTAAAAACCGAAGGTCTTTATTCTTCCGCAATCGGTGCTTCAGTCACTTTCATTTTTCTGTTTATTTTGTTTGGTGCTTTTCTGGCGAAATCAGGCATGGGCAAATTGTTTAATGATCTTGCGATGGCACTTGCGGGACATAAACAAGGTGGCCCTGCAAAAGTTGCCGTCATTTCCAGCGGCTTTATGGGCAGCATTAATGGCACAGCGGTGGCCAATGTCGTGGGGACCGGTTCATTCACTATTCCACTGATGAAAAAAATTGGCTACCACAAAAATTTTGCAGGTGCTGTTGAAGCCAGCGCTTCTGTAGGTGGACAAATTTTACCCCCTGTGATGGGAGCCAGTGCCTTCATTATGGCTGAAACCACGGGTGTCAGTTATGGGACCATTGCCCTTGCAGCTACCCTTCCAGCTTTGCTCTACTATTTAGGCGTGATGGCGCAAGTTCATTTCCGTGCTGGTAAAGACAATTTAAAAGGTGTACCGAAAGCAGATTTGCCACGGGTTAAAGATGTCCTCAAGGAGCGAGGGCACTTGCTTATTCCGATCGTGGCTTTGGTATTTTTCCTCTTTCAATCCATTCCTGTCAGTTATGCCGCGGTCTACACCATTGTCTTAACTGTGATTGTGGCGAGTTTCCGCAAATCGACCCGTATGGGCTTCAAAGAAATATTAGAAGCGCTCGCCGATGGTGCAAAACAATCCCTTTCAGTCATGGCAGCCTGTGCTGTGGTGGGGATTATTATTGGTGTAGTGAGCCTGACCAGCTTTGGCTCTGTCATGACCTCCTCAATTATGAGCATCGGTGCAGGCAGCCTATTTCTAACGCTGTTCTTTACCATGATTGCATCAATGATTTTAGGTATGGGACTTCCTTCGATTCCAGCCTATATCATTACCGCGACCATGGCTGCACCCGCTTTGGCAAACTTTGATATTCCCACACTGGTGGCGCATATGTTTGTGTTCTACTTTGGTCTGTTTGCCAATATTACGCCACCTGTCGCCTTAGCCGCGTTT
The DNA here is from genome assembly GCF_019209785.1 of Acinetobacter sp. CWB-G5. Taxonomy (NCBI): domain Bacteria; kingdom Pseudomonadati; phylum Pseudomonadota; class Gammaproteobacteria; order Moraxellales; family Moraxellaceae; genus Acinetobacter; species Acinetobacter sp. CWB-G5. Next base: position 662,772 of record NZ_JAHUTF010000001.1, read on the forward strand.
GCAGGTGCGGGAATCGCAGGGGGTGATCCAATGCGCACAGGTTTCCAAGCCTTGAAACTTTCTTTGGCAGGTTTCATTGTCCCGTTCCTGTTCGTCTATAACCCTGCCATGCTGATGATTGATACGGCCAACGTCGCAGTCAATGCACGTGAGTTTGCCTTTCCTGCATGGACAACTATTGTGAGTATTGTCTTTACCTCAGTGGTTGGGATTTTGGCACTGGGTGCAGCAGTTGAAGGTTACTTTAAAGTTGGTTTGAATTGGTTCTGGCGGATTTTCTTAGGTGCAGGTGCTTTATGTATGATTATCCCTGAAACTGTGACTGATATTATCGGGATTGTGATGGTGGTGATTGCGATCAGCATTAATATTATGCAAGCCAAAAAACAAAATCAGTCCTATTCACTGTCCTAAAAAAGCAAAAAAAAAGCCCAACTCAACAGATTGGGCTTTTTTATGGCTGATTTAGAAAATACGAGTCTGGTCTTTTTCAGCCTGAGGCAGTGCGGCTGCAATTTTTTCAGCAATCTGCATATAGCTGTCTGCTGCACTATCTTCCACTAAAACAGAAGGCTTACCCGCATCTGCATTTTCACGGATTTGTACATTTAAAGGTAAACGTCCCAAAAGCGGAATAGCGTATTGCTCCGACAGTTGATCTCCACCGCCCGTACCAAAAATTTGCTCTTCAAATCCACAATTTGAGCAAATATGGGTCGACATATTTTCCACAACACCCATAACTGGAATATGTACGCGGTTAAATAACTCAATGCCTTTGGTCGCATCCATAAGTGCCACGTTTTGCGGTGTGGTTACAATCACTGCACCTGTCACAGGAATGCGCTGCGCAAGCGTCAACTGAATATCACCTGTACCCGGTGGCATATCAATCATCAATACATCTAAGTCAGGCCATAAGGTTTGATTGAACAGTTGCATCAACGCCCCTGTCGCTTTCGGTCCACGCCAAGCCACAGGAGTATTGTGATCACCTGTTAAATGCCCAATCGATAACACTGCCAAACCATAGGCATCTAAGGGTACAAAATTTTCCGCTTCAATCATCGGCGTTTTGCCCGCATTGCCCAACATGGTCGGAATACTTGGACCATAAATATCCGCATCTAAGACCCCAACTTTTAAGCCGAGTTTTTGCAAAGCAAGTGCAAGGTTTACCGTGGTTGTGGATTTGCCCACGCCCCCCTTGCCCGAGGACACCAAAATCACATTTTGAATACGCGGATGCTTCGGCACATCACGTTGTTGTGGCGCTGCTTTTTGAATGGGTGGATTGTTTGGATCAGTTTCAACGGGTTGTGCAACTGCTTTGGGTGCTGAGCCTGAAGCATCAATCACTGGGGGTAAATTGCTTTTCGGTGCAGCCTCTTTTGCTTGGCTTGAACAGCTCTCACCTTCAGCATGCTGATGTCCACAGCCACCTGACTTTTCTTTATGTCCCGTTTTTTGTTGAATCACATGCATGTTTAATTCTTTGATACCGCATGCTTCAAGCGCAACCGCCAAATCATCATGAATCTGTTGTAAATCATCTGCTTCGGCAGGAAAAGTATTGATGGTAATTTGCAGAATATTGCCCTGCACATTCACTTGAGTAATGCGGTCTTTCAACGCATGGTTTGAATTGGGCAAGATATAGTTTTGCAGTACTGTTTGGATTTCTTCTTCCTTTACCTCCTGCGCAGGAGAAAAAACTGATTTAAGAGAAGAAAGCCACGACATATATGTACTCCAAATTCGAGTATTCAGCTGAATGCTATAGTTTAACCACAAAACGAACTTAGGTTAAGTTCAGTATTTATGGATTATGCCATGAAATTTAGTATTCCTAGCTTTTTAGTTGGTTTTATACGCTGAATATCAAAGGGCGAAGCTTAGTCGCTTAAGCTAACTGAAAAAATAAAATCGGTGAATTGGATCAAATTTGAACGTAAAGAATTGTAAGTACAATCCAATCTCCCCATTTAAGGTGATGTTATTGCATAGCAAAATATCTATATTCTGTTGTTCTATCTTGACGCGATTTGGGGAGAAAAAAAATGAAACTTTGGGCCGTGGTTGTTTTGGCTTGCACCATATCTAGCTTTAGTTTTGCAGATACATCAACCAATTCATTTAAAACCCCTGCGGGTCAAACTGTGACTATAGGTGATCAAGTTCAAGACATGCAGAAAAAAATCGATTTATCGCCGATTTCTATGTCCTCTACCCCAATCAGTAGTGCACCGAATAGCCCACTAGAGACGGTATATGTATATGAAATTGCAAACTATCGTTACACCATCCGCACCGTAAACAATCAAATTCAGAGCATCATGTGGTTTAATTTAGACGCAGACCCTGCACTCAGTACACAGTCTACGCCATAGTATTAGCGAACATTTAAGGCCAACATTCGCCATTTCAGACGGATTAAGCTTGGTCGTCTTTTTTAAACTTTTGCAGTGTTTCTGTGGCTTTCTTTTTCAACTCGTCAAACTTTTCAGTGGCTTGCACCTTAAATTCTTCCAGTTTAATTTCAGCCTCATGCTTTAACTCAGTGGCTTTAAGTTTAGCCTCATCCAGTTTATGCCCTGCTTCAACTTTAAAATGATCCAATTTTTCCTGCGCAACTTGTTTCGCATGCTCGGCTTTGGCTTGTGCAGACTCCAACTTTTGCTCAAAGGCTGCATCACCTTCGGCTTTAGTTTCTACTGCGTTCTGCTTTAAGTCAGTCAGCTGCTTTTCAGCATCAAGCTTAGCTTCAGTGGCCTGATGTTTGACATCTTCCAGCACTTTCTCGCCTTCGAGTTTTGCCGCTTGAGCTTTCAACTTCAAGTCTTCACCCAACTCAGTCGCTTTGGTTTTTAAATCATCGAGTTTATTGTCATTCGTCATGTCACAGGCCTCTTTCGTATTTAAAATTTTGCTTAACTAAGAGTTATACCTTGCTTTTTAAGTGCTGACCTCATTTGCATCATTTGGAAACAATAGCTGTACAGGATGCAGCAATTTAAACACCATCCTGTACCATTCAACGGAAGAGACTAACGCTTTAAAGTACTGATAAAACTGATGACCGCAAACAGCCAAATAAACAAAATGAAACTGCGTGCTTGCGTGAAATGGATCACGTCTGCGCCATGTACCATATTATGACGGCTGGCCGTGACACTCGAACTCGCATCCATTTTCAAGGCTTCAAGGCTCAGAAAATACGGATTGATTTCACTGGCAATTTTGACTTTATGCCATAGGCTTTTGACTTCATGACCTTTCAAACCTGGTACGATTTTATAGACATCGACAAACTTGGTTTGATTTTGCTGTAAATAGCCATGTTCAATCAGGACATCCGTCAAAATTCCTTCAATTTGACCATAAAGAACCGTAATACAACCTGCATAACACTGCTGTTGATATAGTTTTAAAGTTTCTTCAATCACGCTGCGGCGCTGAGCTTGGAATGCACCCAAATCCATCGCGTCGTAAGCGTCAAGCAAAGTCGCTTGGAAATAGTCCGTTTGGATTAAATTGGGCAACTGAAACTTAGTCATATCAGCTTCTTTTTCATTGGCCATTTGCCAGAAAAACAACAGATTGAGCACGTCATTGGCCATTGGTTCATCACTTTCATACTCAAGTTGATCCGCCATTACCGCAAAGTACGAATCTTCAGACTCGAGCTGACGGAGCGACTCGAGCAATTGTGCATGTGGTCGACTACCCATTGAAGCAAGATATTGTTCAGCTTGTTGTAAAATTCGATTGCCCAGTAGTTTGGTCGCTTGTGGATTTTGCGGAATTCGGGTCACGGGTTGGTCGAAATCAAAATCATCATCGATCATGGACGGCATACTCTTAAAAACGGGCTGAATGCACGTATTATCGCTGTTAATGGCGCATGAATATAGAGAAAATATGCATTAGTTTTAAGCTCCATGACTTGAGTTTTGAACAATCCATTCAATCTTTTATTAAAAGATGAACAAACTGTTTTATGCCGTTTTAGACCATACATTTCCCATGATTTTTTTAGTATTTTGCTCAAATTAGCGATGGATGCTCAATCTAGTGATCAATTCATATGGGCTTTAGTCTCATTTGAAAACTTTTCACCGATTCACTTGTGCAAGTCGCGGCTATCTAAGGTAAAATCGTTGACCTTATATAAAATACGAATGAGAGAGTCATATCCGTGCGTAATATTTTAGTCACTAACGCCCTACCATACGCCAATGGCCCCATCCATATGGGACACTTACTCGGTTATATCCAAGCAGATATTTGGGTTCGTGCCATGCGTGCAATGGGACACGATGTGACTTATGTATGTGCAGATGATGCTCACGGTACAGCTATCATGCTACGTGCCGAAGCCAATGGTATTTCACCTGAAGATCAAATTGCCAATGTGCAAAAAGAACACATCCGTGATTTTGACGGTTTCGGTGTGCATTTCGACCATTATGATTCAACCCATAGTGATGAAAACCGCTCTCGTGCTTCTGAAATTTATGTGAAAAACCGCGAAGCAGGCAATATTGCCATCCGTCCTGTCAACCAGCTTTTTGACCCTGAAAAAGGCATGTTCTTATCGGATCGTTTCATTAAAGGTGCGTGCCCGAAATGTAAGTCGGAAGATCAATATGGCGACGCGTGTGAAGTCTGCGGTACAACATACAATGCGACTGAGCTTTTAAACCCAAAATCAACTTTAAGTGGTGCGACGCCTGTAGAAAAATCTTCAGATCACTACTTCTTTAAACTGCCGAATTTCTCAGAATATTTACAAAAATGGACGCGTGACCAAGGTCGCCTACCAGTTTCAATTGCCAACAAACTCGATGAATGGTTTGAAGCAGGTTTATCAGACTGGGATATTTCACGTGATGCGCCGTATTTCGGTTTTGAAATTCCAGATGCGCCGAATAAATATTTCTACGTTTGGGTCGATGCGCCGATTGGTTATATGTCGAGTTTTGAAAACTATATCAAAGCTAAACGTCCTGATTTAAGTTTTGACGACTTTTGGAAGAAAGACTCTGACAAAGAAGTCTATCACTTCATTGGTAAAGACATCGTTTACTTCCACGCGCTGTTCTGGCCTGCAATGCTTGAAGGTGCAAACTACCGTACGCCATCAGGTTTATTCGTCAACGGTTTCTTGACTGTAAATGGTCAGAAGATGTCGAAGTCTCGCGGGACATTCATCAAAGCTGAAACCTATTTAGAGCACTTAAACCCTGAGTACTTACGCTACTACTTCGCGTCTAAACTGTCAGATAAAGTTGAAGACTCTGATTTGAACTTGGATGATTTCGTTCAAAAGGTAAACTCAGATTTGGTTGGTAAAGTGGTCAACATTGCCAGCCGTTGTGCAAAATTTATCAACACCAAGTTTGATAATAAATTATCGGCAACTTGTGCAGAACCTGAATTGGTACAAAGCTTTATTGATGCAGGCGACTCAATTGCGAAAGCCTATGAAGCACGTGAGTTCTCTGCTGCGATTCGTGAAATTATGGCGCTTGCAGATAAAGCCAACCAATATATCGATGAGAAAAAACCTTGGGCTATAGCGAAAGTTGAAGGCGAAGAGCAACAAGTACACGATGTTTGTTCGGTAGGAATTAACCTGTTCCGTCAACTTGCAGTTTACTTAGCACCTGTACTTCCTACTTTAGCAGCTCAAGTGCAAGAGTTCTTAAAACTAGACCGCTTTGACTTTGCTTCTGCTCAAACAGCATTGGTCGATCATGAAATTGCATTGTTCCAACCTTTAATGCAACGTGTAGACCCGAAAGCGGTTGCGGCAATGGTCGATGCTTCTAAAGACTCTTTAGCGGCTGCGGCTGAACCTGTAAAAGTGGAAAAGAAAAAAGAGAAGAAGGCCGAAAAGAAAGCTGAACCTAAAGTCGGTGAAGCTGTTTCTGAAAACAATGTAATTGGCATTGACGACTTTATGAAAGTTGAACTACGAGTCGCTGAAGTTTTAGAAGCTGCAACGGTTGAAGGTTCAGACAAACTTCTGCAACTGACTTTAAATGTTGGTGAAGCTGAACCGCGCAATGTATTCAGTGGTATTCGTGAGTTTTACCAACCAGAAGACCTTAAAGGTAAATTGGTGGTGATGGTGGCTAATCTTGCACCACGTAAAATGCGTTTTGGTATTTCAAACGGTATGGTACTTGCAGCAGGGAGTGGCGAAGGTGTTTGGGTGATTTCACCTGAATCTGGTGCTAAAGCCGGTGATAAAGTGTCTTAAGGTTTAGAAATTTATAAAAAGCCCTGCTATTTTGAGTAGGGCTTTTTAAAATCATATAAACTAAGTTTTTAACTAATAGAATTTAAGCCGTAATATCATCAAAAAATCTTCTCATATATTATTCATTTTTCATATTTTTTGCTAATTCAGAAATCTCTTTTTTAAAGTTCATAGCTACGTTCTCAAAGCTTTCCTGTACTTTGACAAAATTTTTAACATTAATTTCTTTGTCCACGTTCATATATTTCACTACCTCACTTCTTGCTTTGTTAACTCTTTCATATTCATCATTTAGTTCGGGAAAATATATATTCAATAAAGTAATAAGTTTTTGAAAGTCACCTGAGTTATACACCTTCGGATCTCTTATTAATTCAAACAAATCAGATTGCGTAATTTTTTTATTATGAAAGTGCAAATAGTTTAAATAATTTATAGCAAAATATGTATTCCATTTTTCAAATAATTCATAGACATTTTCCAACTTATTCAATCTAACCTCATTATTTTTTAATTGTAATTGAAATTTCAGATTTTTTTCTAAAGATTTCATATTAAAATAATTAGTAATAAAAACTGCTACTAAAGTTGAAGTTGCTGTAATCAAAACTGCTAAAATAGGTATCATGTCACTATTCATTTCATTAATTCTGTTTTGATTGTAATTAACCCGAATTACGGATAAACAATATATTTCAAAAAGAGGTGAGCTAGAGTCATCAGTTGAATTACCACACCAAGCTCACAATTCTAGTCCTTATACTCGATAGTACTCAATTATTCTATGTTATTCATATTTTTAATAAATTTAAACAAGTTATAAAAAATATCATCTAAAAAATTAGAAGTTTGTAACTCCGAATTTCTGAAATTGCGCTCATTTTTGTTTGGTATCTCTCTCGTTCCACCAACTTCAAAGTATTATTTAGTCTTAAAACACAATAACAACCGACTATCTTAGGCATCCACAATAGTATCAATAAATGCTCATCTTATCTGAAGATATTAATTTGGCATCGTATGCTTTATATTTATTTCCACCCGCAAAAATTAGATGAAAAAATCACCCCACATGCTAAAAAATAGACAATTCAACAAATTTTGTGAAACTTTATAAATGAATAAATTACTTGCTTCCACTTTAATTATCTCTAGTATCAGCAGTGTTTCAGCCTTCGCCCTTTCCCCGCCCGCCCCAATCTCGCAACAAAAACAAGTTTCAGGCTATTACCAATACCAAGCGGGTGATGTACAAATTACAGCCCTGCTCGATGGCACCAATTTCATGTCACCCAAACTATTTCAAAACACTCCAGAAAAAGAAGTGCATGAAATTTTAAAGAAATACGCTGCCGACCAAGCCAAAGGCGTACAAACCTCAGTCAATGCCTTCCTCGTGAATACAGGTCATTCACTAGTTTTGGTAGATAGCGGCGCTGCGAGCTGTTTTGGCGCACATTTGGGTTCAGTGTTAAGCAACTTAAAAGCGTCAGGCTATCAACCAGAGCAAGTCGATACCATCTTACTGACGCATCTACACCCAGACCATGTGTGTGGTATTAGCCAAAATGGCGTGGCAAACTTTCCCAATGCAACAGTGTACGTTTCCAGTGATGAAGCGAACTATTGGCTAAACCCGAAACAAGTCGACAAACTCCCGAAAGAAAAACAAGCAGGTTACTTAGGAACTGTTGAAAAAATTAAACAAGCTATTGCGCCCTATCAAGCCAAACAACGCTTCAAAACGTATCAGTTGGTCGATCAAGTTCAAGGCTTTAAAGTGATTAATACCGCGGGGCATACACCCGGACATTTTAGCTATGAACTGAAAACCAAAGACGAAACGGTGGTCTTTATTGGTGACATTGTGCACTCACATACCGTGCAATTCGACAAGCCGGAAACCGCAATCGATTATGACATCGACCCAAAAAAAGCGGTGCAAACTCGCTTAAAGCAATTTTCGGAATATGCAAAAGGCGGACAAACCATTGCAGCACCACACTTACCATTCCCTGCTATTGGACATATCTATTCAGCAGATGGGAAAAGCTATCAATGGATTCCTGTGCATTTTAAGGATTAATTTATACGAAAATCCTCTCTTCTTTTGACTGAGAGTTAAAAGTCACTTCAAACCAAATAGAAGTTTGTTAAATCATAAAAATCCCCTCATTTGAGGGGATTTTTTTACTGCTGTGGACTCATCGAATTTTGTACAAAATGCGGAGAGCGAGGTCCATATAACAACCCTTTTTGCTGCATCAACTGCGGAGCATACAACTGCGTACTTACACTGTTAGACAGTACATAGGCTTTGTCCGATAAGTGATTCGAAATTTGGTCAATCAAGGCACCCACCAACATCCCGACCAGACCCGCGTTGCTATTATTATTGGCTTGTTGGATTTTTTCCTGACCTTCCCATAATAATGCTCCGGTTTTTAAATCAACCAATTTCGCCTCTACCGCGACGGTCGAGGTCGATTGGATCACCTGATATTTAGAACCATATTCTTTGACTTTGACATACAGTGCAGCATCCGCTCCAAAAATTTCATTGAGTTTCTGAATTGGAATTTGCTGCGCATCATAGCCATTGGTTACGCCGTTTTCTTTAAATAGCGTATCGACCACAGAAATGGGGAACACATAATAGCCCGCTTCTGCTACAGGTAAAGTCACGGTAGACCAATACCCATAGGTTGCGCGTGTATCGGGTGACTCATTCACAGGCGGCAACACCAAAATAGATTTTGGCATATTGGCATGATATGCAGATAAGTCACGATTGCTTTTTGGTGTCGTAGCACAACCTGTGAAGAGTGTCACAACAAGGCCAAGTACACATAGTTTTTTGAAATGTTTCACTTCACACTCCCTGCCGCAGACTGAGCCGTCATTTTTTTCAAAAGACGATCCATTAATACTGTCGACTCTGGGTAGGTTTGGCGTTCAAGTTCAAAATACTGAACGGCACGTGGCCCGTTATTGATATTTAAATTCAATAAACCCAAATGTGCATACAAGCCCGGAGGCACTGCTGCATTTTTGGCTTTGGCTTTTTCAATATCTTTTTCAAGTTTGCCAATCTGTTCTTGTGGAGAAGTCTTTTCTGGCAGACTCAACATCAAATAGGTTTGCTGCGGGTATTCACCCCAGCTGTATAACGATTTTGGCGCTGAAACACAGCCCACCAAAGTCATGGTGCAGATCGCACCTAAAACCAATACGATTTTTTTCATTGATTCAAACCAGTTACTGCGCAGACCACTTATTGGTTTGAATATCCGACACCAAATTATTAACCGCTTCGCGTACAGCCAAATCTAGAACTTTACCGTTTAAAGTTGAGTCATAAGAAGCGGTAGAGCCAAAACCTAAGATTTCGCGTTCACTGAGTGCATACTCGCCTGCGCCTTGCACAGAGTGAACAATTTCTGCTGTTTTTACATCGACAATATTTAAGTTCACTTTGGCATAAGCAATTTGGGTTTTACCACGGCCCAATATGCCAAATAGCTGGTGATCACCGACTTCTTTACGGCCAAATTCAGACACGTCGCCCGTTAATACATAACGTGCGCCTTTGATGGCTTGAGAGGATTTAGTAAAACCTGCTTCTTGTTGTAATTCAGCAAGGTTGTCACGGTTTAGGACAGAGAAATAGCCCGATTGCTGTAAATGCGTTTCTAAAATAGTTTTTGCTTGACCACCTAAACGGTCAACATTGTCTGAGAAAATGCCACGCATGTAGCTTGAGCGGTTGTCAAATTTTCCTACAGATACAGGCGTTTTAGCGCCAGCGTATTTAACTGTCGCCACTGCCGCTGTTACTTGCGGTGCTTGAATTGTTTTTGACGTTTCTGTTGTTGAACATGCAGATAGTGCTAAGCCACTCAAAACGGCCAAAAATATAGATTTATTCAAAATTTATCCCTCAAATCTTTAATTTAAGAATCATTAAAAAATCAAAGGGATTATAACCATTTAGCTTTTAGTTACCTATACAAAATCCAGTTTTGTTGTTGTCAGACCGATCACTTCATTCCAAAAATCAGTTTTAAACCCAACACCGTCATCACCGCCCCAGCTGCGCGGTCAAATACTGCTTTAAACTTCAAATACACGCGGCGCGGCTTTTCAGCAGACAATGCCACTGCAACCAACGAACACCAACCCGCATCAATAAAGAAACATAGAATAGGCAGTACAAAATAGTAATAGGTTGGGATTTCTTTGGGTAAAAGTGCAGTAAAAATACTGGCTAGAACAATCGCAATTTTAGGGTTGGAGAGCTGAGTAATTAAACCAGTCATAAAGGCACGGCGTAAAGTCATTGCTTTTGAACTAGAATGATCTGCCTCGATTGGCTCTTTGGCATGTTTAATAATTTTAAATGCGAGCCAAAGCAAATAGATCCCACCACAAATTTTTAAGGCCAAATACGCTGACGGCACTGCCAACAAAAAGGCTTGTAAACCAAGTACAGCCAACAGACCAAAAACAGCTGCGCCTGTTCCGGTCCCCAGTGCGGTAAAGAGGCCATGCTTTCGAGAAATCGCAATCGAATTTTTTGCTACATAAATCGACGTCGGTCCAGGGCTCATTGCGCCTAACATTAATGCAAAGGCAATCGAGCCCAAAATCCAAAATGATTCCAAGAGTGACCTCTAAATTGAGAGAATTTATCAGCTGCGATTTTACGCTAAACAAAGTTTTTACGATATTCACTTTATCAGTTATTTTTCACATTTATATCGTGATCAAGCCGCAGCGTGTACGTCCATTATATTTTTTAATGATAAATAAAAAAGCCTATTTTAAGGAAATTTGGCATAGGGCATAGTGAAAACAATAATAGAGCAATTGCTCAACAATAAAATTCAAAATCAGATATTTAGATCATATTAAATTTTAATAAAAAGACAAATGTGTATTAAAAATAGCCATCATATGCTTATTTTTGATTACAAAATATAATGGGTTAATTACTTCCATTTTCATACATTTTTCATATATAAAAAGACTTACTATTTATAAGGTTTTATTTCTAAAAACCACATTTTTTAACTTCATAATTTTTAACATCATAATTAAAGGTGAACCATGCAAAATAAGAAGCGCACCCCATTAGACGCACAACAGTCCCATCTTTGGATCATTGGTGGTGGTATCGCAGGTATGGCTGCTGCTGCATTTGCAATCCGTGATGCCAAAGTCCCTGCCAAAAATATCCATATTTTAGAAGAACTCGATATTTCAGGTGGCTCGATGGATGGCGGACATACACCGCATGCCGCGCAAGCTTGGGTAACACGTGGTGGGCGGATGCTGACCGATGAAACTTATTTGTGCCTATGGGACTTATTTTCCAGTATTCCATCTTTGGAAAACCCAGACATTTCTGTGCGTGAAGAATGTCGGGAGTTTAATGAAAAAGTGAAAACCCACGCCAATGCACGTTTGATTGATGCCGAACATGTCATTGCGGATGCGGCAAAGCTTGGTCTGAATACACTACATCGTGCGCAGATGCTGCGCCTATTGGCTTCAAAAGAAGAAAAAATTGGCAGTCGCCGCATTGATGAGTTTTTTGATGAAACCTTTTTTGAAACCAATTTCTGGCGCATGTGGCGCACGACTTTCGCTTTTCAAAAATGGCACAGTGCAGCAGAGTTAAGACGCTATTTCTTGCGTTTTATTCAAGAATTGCCACGCATTCATACCTTAGCGGGTGTGAAACGGACCAAGTACAACCAATATGATTCAATGATCCTGCCCTTACAGCGTTGGCTAGTCGCACAAGGTGTAGATGTACGTTTTGGTCACTATGTCACAGATGCGGACTTCATTACCAATGCTGAAACCCAAGAACGCCATGCTTCGCGCCTATATGTACAACTGCCTGAAGGCTCAGAGCAAATTAATCTAAAAGCCAATGATTTAGCTATTTTCACTTTAGGTTCCATTACCGCAGATTCGCGTTATGGCGGTAATCATGACGTGCCTGCCCTCGTTCGTAATCGAGAAGACCATGGCTGGACACTTTGGGAAACTTTGGCACAAAAAGCCCCAGACTTTGGCCGTCCAATGACTTTTTATGGCAATGTCGATGAACATAAGTGGGAGTCTTTCACGCTAACTATGAAAGATGACGTGTTGCTTAAACGTATTATTGACTATACGGGAAATGAACCAGGCACTGGCGCACTGATGACTTGGTATGAGTCAGGTTGGCATTTATCCATTGTGGTTCCTGCACAGCCACACTTTGCTGACTTACCTGAAGGTTTATATACCTTATGGGGCTACGGTTTCCAAATTGACCATATAGGCGATTACATCAAAAAACCAATGTCCGAAGCCACAGGGCAAGAAATCCTAACAGAACTGATTAAACAGCTCGGTTTTGACGACATTTTAGATCATGTTTTGGCAACCACCAATGTAACCACTGCCATGATGCCATACGCCTCTGCCCTATTCGCCTGCCGTAAACCGGGGGATCGTCCACAGGTAATTCCACAAGGCTCACAAAACTTTGCCTTTCTCGGACAGTTTGTGGAAATTGAAGATGACGTGGTCTTTACTGTGGAATATTCAGTTCGTGGGGCGATGCTTGCCATTTATGAATTCTTTGGGGTCGAACGTGAAATCCCTGAAATTTACAACGGTCTGCTTGATCCAAAAGTCGGTTTGAAAGCTTTGGAAACCGTGTTCCACTAGGCTTTTAATATATAGCGATAAGAGCACCTTTATGTCGCTACTATTACATAGTTTAATTTAAGCAACGTTTGGATACGCGAGTGTGGCAGGGATGCCACACGTTATCCATCATAATAGGGATGTTATGTATGGATAACAAAGGCTTTTGCTTACTTTTGGCCTATCAAAAGTAAGGGTATTGCCTACACAAACACCTTTTATACTTTATTGAAAGTTGAGGCCGTGTACGCACCTAATTTTAAATTGGATAAAAAGAAAAATTAGATAAAACTTTATACCTTATTAGTAAATAAATTGACTAATCAACATAGGAAAAACATCTCCACGTTTTAAATAACACTCCGAAACTGACTAAGTGCTTTTCTATCGTTTTCTCATGATTTTAGATTTCATAAAAATTACAAAACTCACTTGCAGCTTTGATTGCACAGATGCAGCATAAGGCTCATCTAAAACTTTAAAAATAAATCTATGAAACTAGCAGAAGCACTTTTATTGCGTAGTGACTTACAAACCAAACTCGCCTCTTTACAACAACGCATCAACAATAATGTGCTAATCCAAGAAGGCGATGAACTGAGTGAAGATCCGAATGCGCTGATGGGTGAGGCCTTTAGTGTGAATACAGAATTACATCATCTGATTGAAAAAATTCATGCGACCAATGCTCAAGCTAAAACCAGCACGGGTCAATCCATGCTCAGTGTTTTAAACACACGTGATTTGCTCACACAACAGCATCGTATTATTCAACAGGCCATCGACAGCTCACGACGTGAAAATGGTCGTTATAGTTCGAGTGAAATTCGCTGGGTTAAAACCATTACGGTTGCAGACTTGCAAAAACAAGCCGATGCAATTAGCCAGCAACTCAGGCAAAATAACTTAGAGATTCAGGCTTCAAATTGGCAAATCGAACTGATCTAGCCAAATTTAGCCACAACAGTTTGGGCATATTGGGCGAGTGCAAGGCCTTTTATACGTTTGTAAGGCTTTAATTCAACAAACGTTTGCAGGAAGTAAGACGTCTACTTCACATTTTCACAAATCTGGCGTAGCACAATGCATCTTTTATACTGCACATCGCACCTTGCACCACCATGTACTGACAATATGCCTCCCTATTTTTACCTATTAGTAGGCATCAGCCTGTGGAGGCTTTTTCTGATTAAAAGCCATTTCTTGTGATGGAAGTTTATAGTCACGATCATGCACAGGAACACCACCAATAATCATGGTACGAGCCTCAGTTCTAGGCTGATTCAAATCCTTTTTTGCATCACACGCGGTCAGTTGGGTGAGCAATAAAACCAATACTAGGGTAGATAAGGTTTTCATCATATCCCCTCATTTATCATTATTGTGCTTTCAGCATAGCACTTTTATTTTTCCAATCCTATCGACTTTGTTACAACTCTTATCCATCTAAATGATGGTTCTCTGCGAATTTTCTTTATAAAATAAATATCAACTATTCATATATAAAACAATAATATAAATGATTTAAATTAACCAAAATTCGATTTAAATATTTATCCGACGTATTGAAAAAACTATCTTGGCGGAGTCTTATCTTGTTTTTTTCAATTTCTTCATCAGCCTGCGGCTCGCCCTACTTTTGTTTCGACAAAAGTAGGCGAAACCATTGTCATCTGCAAAACCTGTTCATTTCTTGGATTTATTAAAATATAGCGAATAAAACATTATCTTATTTACACCATGCAGGTTGCAGATGACGTTTTCGAGTCGCCTATTTCTTATCGAAATTAGATTAAATTAGAAAAGGACAACCTGATTTACAAAATCTTACAGGATTGAATATTTACAACGGACACTTTTGTCCGTTAAATAATAGCACCCCCAAATCAAATGAAATAATCACCATGACCAGTAGGCAACAGCGTGCTGCACAAAACCGTGAGGAATTGCTGGAAGCCGCAGTTCAGGTTTTTCGTACACACGGGATCAATGCCCCCTTACAACAGGTGATTGATGCAGCCAATGTCGGACGGGCGACGTTTTATCGCAATTTTGATGACCGTCGTGCCTTGGTGATTGCTCTCATGGAGCAAGCTTTAGAACGTCTCGCAGTTCGTGCAGAAGCATTTTCTCAGTATGACGATGGTTTTATTCGTTTAATTGAAAACCATGTCTATAACTTGCCGTATTTAACTGCACTGATGGAGTATTGGCGAGTGATTGAGCGTAATGATCCCGTCATGGTTGATATCTACGCACGCCGCGATGCGATTTTACAACCTTTAATTGATCAAGCCATTCGATACGGCGTTTGTCGCCCCGATTTGACCACCCAAGATTACGCCATGATTACGGCTATTTTAAGGACTTCATTTCAGGGACTGACCGATATAGAGCAGCAACAACTTGCGCAACGCGCCATTGAGTTGTTACTTAATGGTATTCGGGCATAAAGGTCACCATTCATGACACAGCCATCGCGTTTACTCGAACCTGCACCAAACTGGACTGCTGAAGAAAAACCAACCCTGCCTGGCTCTCCTGCCGTGATTGCGCACTCAACACCTAAGCGCTTCATATATTTTTTTATTGGTTTGTTTGTCGCACTATCTGCAAGTCTCAGTAACGGTTTTATTACCGCAAATTTACCCTTAATTCAGGGTGAATATGGACTAACACCCTCTGAGGTGGCATGGATTCCTGCGGCTTATGTGATGGCCAATGTCAGTGCGAACCTGATTCTGTTTAAAGCCCGCCAACAATACGGTCTGCGTCTATTTTCTGAAATTGGCTTACTGCTTTTTATTGTGGTTTTGGTTTTACACGTCTTTGTGCATACCTTTGAAATGGCTGTACTGGTGCGTTTCATTAGCGGAATGGTTGCAGCACCGCTCAGCTCTTTAGGCATGTATTACATTATGCAGGCCTTTAAACGGGAGGATTTTGGTCGCAGTATCTATTTGGCTTTAGGCTTTCAACAGCTTGGAATTCCCTTGGCATGGATCATTTCCCCGTATCTCATTGACGTCAATAACTGGAATGTCCTATACACCTTTGAAATTGGTTTAGCGCTCTGTTGTTTTGCAATGGTGGTGTCGCTGAAGTTGCCCCGCAGCCTAAGAATTGCTGTTTTTGAAAAGCAAGACTTCTTCACCTTTGCCCTGCTTGCGCCCGGTTTTGCCTTTTTGTGTATTGTGCTGACCCAAGGGCCTATTTTGTGGTGGCTTGAAGTGAAGTGGTTGGCCTATTTGCTCATTGCAGGGTTTAGCCTGATTGTGATTGGCTTGGTCTATGAGCATTATCGGGTCAATCCATTGATTATGACGCGTTGGCTGGGGGCATCATCCACGCTTCGTTTTATCATCGGTGCTTTTGCAATTCGCTTCTTAATGTCGGAGCAAAGTTATGCTGCCGTGAGTTTTCTCAAAACTATGGGCATGGGCCCCGATCAATTTGTGCCGCTCTATGTGGTGATCTTTTTCGGCATCGTGTCTGGTACCTTATTTAGTGCGATTACTTTTTCACGTGAACGGATTATTTGGCACCTACTATTAGCAGAAGCTTTGGTGTTGATTGCTTGCGGACTAGATTTTCACCTTACCAGTGATATTCGCCCTTCCAACTTCTACGGCAGTCAGTTTTTGGTCGGCTTTGCCAGTGGTGTGTTTATTGGCCCACTCTTGATCACGGGTATCTTAAGCGCCATGCAAAAAGGCCCTACTCATATTGTCACATTCATTGTTTTATTTTCAGCGACTCAAACATTTGGTGGCTTAGTCGGTTCATCGTTTTACTCCACCTATCAACAAGTCCGAACACAAAACTATCGTGCTGAGATGATTCAACAGCTACCCGAAACCAATCCATTGATTGCACAGCGCCTTTTAGCGTATCAACAAAGTTCGCATACTTACACACTCGATCAGCAGTTAGAGCAACAACAAGCCTTAAAAAATCTCAATCAAGTGGTGACTCGAGAGGCTCAAGTACGTGCCTATAACGATGTGATTAGTTTCAATGGCATCGTTGCCATGCTGCTGTTGTTGTGGGGGACATTCCTAATTGCACGGAATCAATATCAACTGCGACAACAAGCGAAAGTCGGTCCTGCCTAATGCCACTGCTCCCTATTTATTGAGAAATTGTTATGTCTGAAGATCAAAAACCAATAGCTCCCGCTGAAACAACTGCAACTTCTGAAAATTCCTCTCAGCCTGAGGCAACAACGACACCGATTACGCCGCCTTCGAGTAAATTGATTCCAACAGCGAAACGTACGCTGATTTTGATGTTTTTAATACTCATCATCGGTATTGGCATCATTTTATGGGCATGGAAAATTGGGCCATTTGACAGTGCTGTTGAGTCCACTGACAACAGCTATGTCAAAGGCAAAACCACGGTGCTTTCTTCGCAAATTAATGGTTATGTCAAAGATGTGTTGGTCAGTGATTTTGATCACGTCAAAAAAGGACAGGTGTTGATGCATATTGATGCCACGACTTATGACCAAAAAGTCACACAAGCAGAAGCTGGGGTGGATCAAGCGCAGAATGCTCTGTCTAATCAAAACCAAAATATTGCACAGCGTAAAGCCGATATTGTAGCGGCAGAAGCCAAGGTCGAACAAGCTCGAGCAGCCTACCAACTGTCATTGGCACAACAGCAGCGCTATCAACAGTTGGGCGACTCTGGTGCGGCGTCTAAATCGGAACAAGACAAAGCCTTTGCCGATACCCAAAATAATTTAGCTTTACTGCAACAAGCACAGGCCAATGTATTGGTGGCGAAAGAAGCGCTCAAAACCGCGCAAGTGGCTGAAACAGGACTCAAAGCACAAGTGACCAATGCCGCGGCCCAACTGGATCAAGCCAAAACAACCAAAAATTACAGCAGTATTATCGCCCCGATGGATGGACAACTGGGTGAAGTGAACCCACGCGTGGGACAATATGTGGCAGCAGGCACACAGTTGCTCTATCTGATTCCACAGCAGACTTGGGTCACCGCAAACTTTAAAGAAACTCAAATTGCCAACATGAAAATTGGGCAAAAAGCATGGTTCACGGTGGATGCCCTCAATCATCAGAAATTTACAGGTCATGTCGAGCAAATTTCCCCAGCGGCGGGTTCAGAGTTCAGTGTACTTAAAGCTGATAATGCAACAGGCAACTTTACCAAAGTGGTACAACGCATTGCGGTACGGATTGCAATTGATCCGAATCAGACAGGAATTGAAAACCTACGTCCAGGCATGTCCGTAATTAGTTCGGTCGATACGCAATCTGCACAGCGTTAATTCTGTGCAGAAACCGCGACTTTTCACTTACACTAAGCACTCAACCTGATTGATTAAAGTCCTATGTTTGAACAGATTGCACAGTCCATTCCCTATCAGTACATCAGTATTGACGGGATCAATATCAGCATCAAACGTTTAGACTTGGTCCATCCATATATTTCAGGCAATAAATTTTTTAAACTCAAATACAATCTGTTGGCGGCACGGCAACAAGGCTATAAAAAACTGCTGACTTTTGGCGGTGCCTATTCCAATCATATTGCCGCAACGGCTTATGCAGCACAGTTATTTGGTTTTGAGAGTCTGGGCATTATTCGAGGTGAAGAGCTGGCCAGTAAACCTTTAAATACAACCTTAAATACAGCACAGCAATTCGGCATGCAGTTGCAGTTTGTGACGCGAGAAGCCTATCGGCAAAAGCAAAGCCCAACATACTTAGCACAGTTACAACAAGATTATCCTGATTATTATATGATTCCCGAAGGAGGAACCAATCCCCTTGCCATTCAAGGCTGCTCAGAAATTCTCTCTGATACGGATCGAGAAAATTATGACCTGATTTGTTGTGCCGTGGGCACAGGTGGCACCATTGCGGGTCTGATTGAAGCCAGTCATTCACAGCAACACCTTTTGGGTTTCTCCGCGCTCAAAGGTGATTTTTTAAGTCGAGAACTAGAGCAACTGACTGAAAAACGGAATTGGCAAATTACCGATCAATATTGCTGTGGTGGTTATGCCAAAACTACTCCCGAGCTCTTACAATTTATCCGTACCTTTGAGCAGCAATATGACATTCCACTGGAACAAATTTACACAGGTAAAATGCTGTTGGGCTTAACCGATTTAATTCAACAAGGTACATTCCCCAAAGATCATCGTATTTTGGTGATTCATTCAGGTGGGCTACAAGCTCGTTTAGCCACACTTTAGATAGTCCTGAAAAAGCAAAAAAGATGGTCTATAATGCCCTGCTTTATTCTCCCGTGAGTGTGTCATGTCCGCAAATCAATATGATGTCTTAGTTTTAGGTGCAGGTGCATCTGGCTTAATGACAGCCTATATGGCAGCTCAACGCGGACGTAAAGTGCTAGTGGTTGAAAAAGCCAATAAAGTCGGCAAAAAAATTCTCATGTCAGGTGGGGGTAAATGTAACTTTACCAACCTCTATGTCGAGCCAAGCAACTTTATTTCACATAATCCACACTTTGTGATTTCAGCCCTCACTCGCTATACCAATTGGGACTTTATTGGCCTAGTATGTGAGTACGGCATTGAATATGAAGAGCGTAAACACGGTCAGCTTTTCACCCTAAAAGGTGCCAAAGAAATTTTAGCCATGCTATTGAGCGAGTGTGAAAAAACAGGTTTGGTCGACATTAAAACCAACTGTGAAGTAAAAGCCATCACCGCACTCGATGAGCAGGGTTTTCAAATTGCCACGACACTGGGTTATTTTGAGGCTGAATCTGTCGTGGTTGCATCAGGTGGTTTATCCATTCCAACTTTAGGTGGTTCTGGCATTGGTTATGAAATTGCCAAACAATTTGGCCACCATGTATATCCAACTCGCGCAGGTTTGGTGCCTTTTACCTTTTCAGACAGCTTTAAAGAAGTCACAACCCGCCTTAGTGGCAACGCGGTCGATGCGACTTTATCGAATGACTTAAACGCTTTCACCGAAGCCCTTTTATTTACCCATCGTGGGCTCAGTGGGCCAAGCTCGCTACAGCTGTCGAATTATTGGGATGTAGGACAAAGCTTCAAAATTGACTTCTTGCCAAGTGTGGATTTGCACGACTACTTAAAAGCCAAAAAGCACAGTCAGCCCAAAGCTCTGCTGCGTACTTTACTGGGTGAACATTTTCCAAAAAGTGTGGTGGTTGAACTGCAAAACCTCATTTGGCCTGAACTAGCTGAAACAGCGATTGGTCAACTGTCGGATGAAAAACTGGAGCACATTGCCACGCGCTTACATGCATTTGAAGTCAAACCATCAGGAACCGAAGGCTACCGTACTGCTGAGGTGACTTTAGGTGGCGTAGACACCACTGAAGTATCCTCGAAAACGATGGAAAGTAAAAAGCAAAAAGGCTTGTACTTTGTCGGTGAAATACTGGATGTCACAGGACATTTGGGCGGCTTTAACTTCCAGTGGGCATGGTCATCTGCGCATGCCGCATCAGAATATGTCTAAGCCATGTGCTTAAGCTATAAATTATTCCAAATAGTCCGTGCGTAGCAATACGCACTGCTTTTGCTTCTGCTGACGGGCAAGTGCTAAGTCCATTTTCGCAATGGCAATATGGACATGGCTCGGCTGGATCACTGAACGTTTCGTCATCAAAGTTTTTTTTAATATTTGCATCATCTGTTTTTTCCTTTTTAAACTGCAATTTATAAAAATAAATCGTGAAATGTCCATGCAGCTATCACAAAAGTATAGGCATGTAAGTATTTCTAATTTATGAAATATCCATATTCCACATGCATCAAACATACCAAATTAAAGTTCATTCAACACTATAGACTTTTGTATTATTTTTCATCAGATTCAACCGCATCACGTCCCTCAGTTGCCGCAGTCGGTATTCTTTCAGCATTGGTCTGCGTTGTCTCACTGATCTTTGGTTTTGCAAAGACAAATTTATAAGCACTCACAAAAAATCCAACCGTAATACCCGCGATGATGATTGGGGCAAAATATTTATTTGGGGCTTTTTTTGACATCAGTTTACTCCAATAAAAAACACCAACCGCCATCAGCGGTCGGTGTTTAGTGTGATTAATTTAGTCTGGATCTTTGGGGTGAACGTCAATATCTTGTTCAGCTTCACCCGTTGAACCAAAAGGTTTATTTAAAGGTTTATGTGCAGGATCGACCTCTGCTGTAGTTGGAATATCATCTGCATGTTGATATTCCTCTGCAATCGTTGGTGTATCCATTTGCTCTTTCAGTGAGGCATGTTCTTCTTTGCCCTGTGTGGATTGCGTGCTTTCAGTTTTAGCCTGATAAAGTGGATTCGGTTGCGTACCTTCTTTTTTGGCTTTATCTAACAAATCGGTCAAAACCCGTTCTGCAGGTTGACGCCCACCTAGACCAAAAGCCAGTGCAAAAGCAATAGCAACTGCCCCAAGCGTTAAACCAAAAGCCAAGTTTACGATCGAATCTGCTATACCCATTGCACGCAAGCCCATCGCCAACACCAAGCCAATGATCAAGACACGTACAATGTTCGCCACCCAACGAGAGCTGTTGTATTCACCACGTTCAATCACCTGTGCAACCAAGTTCGCCAACCAGAAGCCAACGCCCAAAATGACTGCACCCAATAGGATGTTTGCACCAAACTGGATAAACATCGCAATCAAACCACTGATCTGTTCAAAGCCGAGTCGATTTGCTGCTTCAGAGACCGCAAATAACATGGTAAAGAACACAATGAAATAACCCACGACGCAAGACGCTTTGGTGTTTCCTAAGAAACGTTGCAAGCCAACTTTGCTTGGAATGTCATCGACACCTGTTCCCGACAAGACTTCGACCACAAGGCTTGCGACAAAACGTGACACCACATAGGCCAAGATTAAAATCAATGCCGCCGCAATGATGTGCGGAATCGCATTCATGATTTCATACAGCATGGCCGTCGCTGGTTGAGAAATTGCATCGATCCCTAAAGCTTCAAATGCAATAATCAGCGCTGTGATAATGACGATTGCAAAAACAAAAGATCCGAGCACTTTGGCCAAATCTGAATTTTTAAACAGTCCTACTTTTTCAACCTGTTTTTGTACATCTAGGCTTCTCAATAAACCCTCAATAATGCCCCGTACAATTTTTGCCAGAATATAGCCCGCAAAAACAATTACACCCGCAATAAAGATATTTGGCAGATACAGTACGGCTTCATTGACCATATTTTGGATCGGAAAGAGCAGCCCAGTCAGACCGAGTATCGACAAAACAATGGGTAAGAATAGTAATAAAATCAGCCAATAGACAATTTCACTGATGTTTTGACTCAGCGTACTGACTCCAACATCCTGACTGAGTTTTTCATCTAACTGAGTCCTATCAAGTCCTTTTTGTAAACCCGCTTTGACCAGATTTGCCACAATCCAACCAATAAAACCCACAGCAACAGCAGCCAACAGTTGTGGAATAAACAACAAGAACTGTTGAACCATATTACTAAATGGCCCACTTACACTGGTGAGATTGAGAACATTGAGTGCACCAATCACCGCAATAATCAAGATGAGCCAAAACACAACTCGAGAGATAATATTTTCAATATTTGAGCGATGGCCGGTAGCACTGGAAAGTTTTTGGTTGGTCCCGAGTTTGGTTAAAACCTTTTTCACAGCACCTGCAATCAATAATGCAATAATCCAACCAATGATCAGGATGGCGATTGCGGACAGGATCGGGTGAAACTGGTCCCAATAATACATCGCATCAAATCGACCCTGATGCCCTACATAATCATTCATTTTGTTCTCCCTCTTGTTATGTCTACCTCACAGCGACCTTTGCTCAAATACAGATTTTAGTTTTGAAGTGATTGTCTGCCATGAAGTATGAATGAGAAATGGAATACCTTTTTGATGACTACTAAAGAAAAAACCCCTGTACATTACAAGGGCTTTAGTCACATTTAGCGGTCAGTTGCAGTCGCCGTATTGCTATCGGTGGCTACCGCTTCGTCACCTGCTGTTGCAGTGGTGCTATTATTCGGTGTTGCAGGCTCTGCGCTCGGATTCGGATGACCTGGAGGCGCCTCAGTCGGATTTGGCTTGGTATCTGCAAACATATAAAGTAATAATGCGATTAAGAAAATTCCGACCAATGCCAACATATACACAGGCACGCGTTTTTTCTTTTGCCGCTCCTCTGGCGTTTGTACATGGGGCGGTTTATTGAAATCATGTGTCATAGCTCCCCCTCAATTTTCTATTATCAAGTTGTCGAATTTTTATACTAACAACTGCTTGTGTAGCATTGTGTTTCAAAGCATAGTGAGATAGTAAACAAGCGCTTTATTTTAAGTTAAGTTATTATTTTTTATTGTTTTAAAAACAGTCATTCATCTATCAATTTAGTGTTAAAAGTCATATAAAAAGTATTTCACCTAGGCATAGACAAAAAGAGTCTGGCGAACAGCGCTCTTCAACTGAATTTGCGCTATAATTATGCACCTTGTTTTAGCTGTTTTTGGACTTTATGGCATATCGTCAACAAAGTGTAACGCTTGATTTAGACACTGATGTTACGCACCAATGTCATTTGCACTACACGCGAGACCAACATCTTATTGGTATTATTGAATTTTCTAAGCCTAGTTATATTCTAAAATGGGGCGATCTGGAGTTTTTCCGTCGTCGTACTGAAGAGTTTTCTGTGATGCCTTTTCCTGAATGTGTCAATGCCATGATTATTGACATTCGAAATGTGCAAGCCTTTTTAGACAATGAAACACCCATCATTCCTTGGCGCTTACTCGAAGAAGAATGTCCTGTGCGTTTAGTTGTCCCTCAAGACCGTTTAGATCACTATATTGGACTGTTTGAGCCAACATGGCTGACGACGGATATTGAAACGGCTATTTCTGAAATCCGTGAATATATGGATATGTTTGTGCACTAAGCACGTCTTGATACACACCTGCTCATCTCCTCCCCTTGCGATTGTGCTCCGTCATTTGTTCATAACGTACAGTCGCTTTTATTTTTTAGTTTTTAATCCTCTGCGGAAAACGTAGGACAGTAAACCGAATCTAACTGACCTTTATATACTGCGTCATAAAACGGATCATCTTCAAAATAAAGCACTTTTCTTTGCTATTTCAGTTTTAGCATGTTCTACACGAACAAAATCCATTCTGTCATGCATCCATAACGAAACGCATAGCCAACCCTGTGGCATTAGACATTAGCCTAATAAAATGAATTATAAAACTTGAAATGGCACGCATTATGCATAATTTTCTTTTTAATATCAGAGGAATATAGCGATGCACTTATTTAAAGCATTATTAACAAAATATTAAAAATCCCACTTGAGCAGCAAAAGCAATCTCGATTAAGATGCAGACTAAGCTGTAAAAAAATACCATAAAAAGAACATCTTTTGCACAGAATAAAGCTTTAACCCAATTCTGACGTTTTTGATAAAAACAATGCAATTGATGCTGCAAACAAAAGGAGTTTGTACATGACCATGCAACGTAATCTTTCTGCCCTATTTTGTGCAAGTGCACTTGCGCTGAGCCTCAGTGCATGTAGCGACAACAAAGCACCTGCAACGGATGCAGCTAGCACTGGCGCAGATGCTTCACAGTCAGGCACTTTAGATAAGATTAAAAAATCAGGAACCATTGTTTTAGGTTACCGTGACTCCTCTATTCCATTCTCCTATATCGCAGACAACCCAAATCAACCTGTCGGTTATGCACATGATTTACAGCTCAAAGTGGTTGAGGCTATTAAACAAAAGCTGAATATGCCTGATTTAAAAGTTCGCTATAACTTAGTCACCAGCCAAAACCGTATTCCATTGGTTTCAAATGGCACAGTCGATCTTGAATGTGGTTCAACTACAAACAACAAAGAACGCCAGCAACAAGTTGATTTTTCTGTGGGCTTCTTTGAAGTGGGTTCGCGTTTACTTACTGCAACAGATTCAGGCGTGAAGGACTTTGCTGACTTAAAAGGCAAAAAATTAGTGACGACAGCAGGAACAACCTCTGAACGCTATATCCGTCAGCATGAAAAAGAACTCGGTATTGGTGAAGTGATTTCTGCCAAAGACCATGCTGAATCATTCTTGATGCTCCAAAGCGGTCGTGCTGCTGCGTTTATGATGGATGACATTTTACTTGCTGGAGAAAAATCGAAAGCCAAAGATCCAAACAAGTGGCACATTGTCGGTACAGCACCAATTCAAGAAGTTTATGGCTGTATGTTGCGTAAAGGCGACACAGGCTTTAAACAAGTGGTTGATGATGCAATTAAAGCCACTTATAGCTCAGGTGAAATTAACAAAATGTACAACAAATGGTTTGAACAGCCAATTCCACCGAAAAACATTAACCTGAACTTTGCTATGTCAGACCAACTTAAAGCCTTAATTGCAAACCCACATGACCGTGATCAGTAAACGATAAAGGAAAGATTAATGTTCACTCAGGCAAAGTTTCTTTGCCTGACCTATTTTAGGGGATTGTCATGAATTATACCTGGAACTGGGGCGTCCTTTGGCAATCCACAGGCGTCGGAGATAGCACCTATCTCAGTTGGATTTTAATTGGTTTAGGCTGGCTGTTTGTTATTGCCATTGTGGCTTGGAGCATTGCAATGGTGCTCGGAAGTGTTCTCGGCATTATGCGCACGCTTCCCAATAAAACCGCACGTGCCATCGGCACTGGTTACGTCACCATTTTTCGTAATGTACCGCTACTGATCCAATTATTTATTTGGTTTTATGTGGTGCCGAATTTCTTACCTGGCCCGATTAAGTCATGGTGGATTAACGATTTAAGTGCAGGAACAACAGCGCTAATTTCAGCCAGCATCGGTCTTGGACTGTTTACCGCAGCACGTGTCTGTGAACAAGTTCGCACAGGTATTGAAGCCTTACCTACTGGACAGGTCAATGCAGGTTATGCCATGGGGTTTAGTACCGCACAACTATACCGCTATGTCATTTTACCGCAGTCCTTCCGTACGATTTTGCCGCCTCTGAGCTCAGAGTTGACCAACTGCGTCAAAAATACTTCTGTAGCCTCTTTAGTTGGGGTCTCCGAGATTATTTCTCAGATGAAAACCATCAGCGAATATACGCAGAACACCATCGAAATCTATACCTATGTCACGATTATTTTCATCGTTATCAACGTGTGCTTAATTACCTTAATGACGCTGCTTGAAAAACGTTTGCGTGTCCCAGGTTTAATTGCAGGAGCTAAATAATGGAATGGCTCACCGCATTTACCCATGATTTGCAGTTATCTGCACCTGCCCTATGGCATGGTTTAAGCATCACTTTAAAAGTGGTCTGTATTGCCACCATTGGCGGTATTTTCATTGGCACGCTGTTGGCACTGATGCGTTTGTCTTCAATTCGCATCTTGAATTTAATAGCCCAAGGCTATGTCAATTTATTCCGCTCGATTCCACTCCTATTGGTATTGATGTGGTTCTACTTTGCTGTACCGTTCATCTACACCACAGTCACGGGGAATTACCTGACCATTGATACCGCTTTGGTCTCAAGTATTGTGGCGTTCATGTTGTTTGAAGCAGCTTATTTCTCGGAAATTGTACGTGCAGGGATTCAATCGATTCCGAAAGGACAGTCTGCCGCGGCTTATGCACTAGGCATGACCTATGGTCAATCCATGCGCTTAATCATTTTGCCGCAAGCCTTTCGTAAAATGACACCGCTGCTGTTACAACAAACCATCATCTTGTTCCAAGACTCGACCATGGTCTACGCCATTGGCCTACTCGACTTTTTCCGCACCAACTACGTGCGGGGCGATTTGATGTCTCTATTAACGCAATATATTTTATTTGCAGGCTTGGTGTATTTCACCATCAGTATGCTAGCCACATATGCAGTAAAACGATTACAAAGGAGGTTAAGCGTATGAGCGACCAAAAAGTAATGATTGACCTCCAAAATGTCAGTAAATGGTATGGCGATTTTCAAGTATTAACCGATTGCACCACACAAATTTGCCAAGGTGAAGTGGTGGTGGTCTGTGGTCCATCAGGCTCAGGAAAATCGACCCTGATTAAAACAGTGAATGGACTGGAAGCCTTCCAACAAGGTCAAATCACAGTCGATGGAATACCCATCAAAGACCCGAAAACAGATTTGACCAAATTACGCAGCCGTGTAGGTATGGTGTTTCAGCACTTCGAGTTGTTTCCGCATCTCAGCATTACCGAGAATTTAACCATTGCCCAAATTAAAGTATTGGGACGCTCTGAAGCTGAAGCGAAAAAGAAAGGCTTAGGCTATTTAGAACGGGTTGGGCTGAGTGCACATGCACATAAATTTCCAGCCCAACTTTCAGGTGGACAACAACAGCGTGTCGCAATTGCCCGTGCATTAAGCATGGATCCGATTGCCATGTTGTTTGATGAGCCGACATCGGCACTTGACCCTGAAATGATTAATGAAGTTCTTGATGTGATGGTCGAGTTAGCACATGAAGGCATGACCATGATGTGTGTCACCCATGAAATGGGCTTTGCCCGCCAAGTGGCCAACCGTGTGTTGTTTATGGATCAAGGTAAAATTGTCGAAGACTGTAGCAAAGATGACTTCTTTAACACCAAACGTGGTGATCGTGCTCAACAGTTCTTAGACAAGATCTTGCACTAGCACAGACGTGTTATCCCACATTAAAAAAGCAGATCGTGTGATCTGCTTTTTTAATTCACGCTCTAGTCTAAAACCAAGCGCGCATTGGTGGCTTGAACAGGACGATTATTCGGATACCCCATCAGTACCGCGAAGTTTGCGATTTGCTGTGCTGATGCCTGCTGAATATCTTTTAAGACCACCCAACGTACACCTTCAGTACACGGCGGTGTCGTGAGCGAACCATTAAAGCGGTAGTACTCGCGATGTGTCGGCAAAAATTGAACTGCGTTTAAATTGAGTGCTTTCTGGGGTTGCCTATACTGCTGCCATAGTCCATCAAGTGCTTGATTCTTTTTCCCTTGTTCATACATCACTGCAACCACAGCCAGCTCCCCTTTTTCAGAAGCATGGACTAAATGTAATTCCATTGGAAAGTTTTTGCCGTGGATCGTATTTTCTGAAGGACTGTGTAAATGCATTTGCAATAATTGAAATCGTTCTCCCTCTAAACTTAAATAACTGCCTTGATGAAAATTGGCTTGTAAAGTATGAGGAAGCTTCACGATACTCATTGCAGCAGTTTTATAATCAAAATCAAGTGCCGCAAGGTCTGCTGAAATCACATGCTCAATATTAATGGGCGATTGATTATGCCCCGCACAAGTTTGGTATTTGCTATTGAGCTGGCTCCAATACTGCGGTGCTGTTTGTGCTTGATAACCCCAATCCGAAGTTACTTCACTACTGGCCCAAGCCATCACACATGGGAGAGCAAACAATGTTGCTATTACTTTTTTCTTCATCATAATCCATCAAAAAATATCAGTTAAAACGCCCCAATATCCTCTAAGAAATCACGCTCAAGCAGCAAAACCTAAAATGCCAATTCTGCCTGCTTGTCTTTGTTTTTTGTGCAAACTCTGTAATCATAACTTTTCAGCAAAAAGCCAATATTGCCCGACTATTTTGTCTCGTTTTAGATGTAAAACGATGAAATAGGACTGATCATATATGACAATAATTACAATTAATTACATATAGTTATGTGATTATTCATGTTTTATCTGTGATAAATTAAAATAAGAATGAGAAAATACAATCATGTTTAAAATCTTTCACTGATGCACAATCAGCACGCACATTTCATGGCACGAGCGTTCCAAAAGAGAACAAAGCAATGGAGACTCAGCTAACAATAACTGCTAACCGAATTTTTTTATCATTTTTTTGTGTTGCTACTTTTTGGGTTTAACTCAAGAGATAAAATATACACTTGTATATTTAAAATAAAGAAACTTAGATAAACATAATATATTCATAAACTTAATATTAATTTATATTTTAACCCATGCACCACTGCAATGCACAAACACCATCATGGTGCACACTTTTGCTTTATATCGAGTCTTGTTATTTTTAAGCAAAACTTAATCAATATTTCCTTTTTGCTGAAATCTTCACGAAATTACAAGCATCAGTATACTGGGTTTCTTTTTGCAAAATTTTGCACTCAAATGGAACCCAAACATGCAAAATATTGACTTACTTTTTCTTCTTCTTGGTGCGGTTTTAGTCCTTGCCATGCATGCAGGCTTTGCTTTTTTAGAACTAGGGACAGTTCGTCATAAAAACCAAGTCAATGCTTTAAGCAAAATTTTAACGGACTTTTCACTTTCTGCAATCGCCTACTTCTTTGTAGGTTACTATATTTCCTATGGACACCATTTTTTCCATATTGGGGATACCTTAGCGGCGGATCATGGTTATAACCTGATGCGCTGTTTCTTCCTGCTCACTTTTGCAGCCGCAATTCCAGCGATTATTTCTGGCGGTATTGCCGAGCGTGCTAAAATGCGCTCACAAGCGATTGCAACCGTGTTATTAGTGGCCTTGGTTTATCCTTTTTTTGAAGGGATCGCGTGGAATGGCAACTTTGGTTTACAGCAGTGGCTACAAGATACTTTCGGCGCAAGTTTCCATGACTTCGCAGGTTCAGTGGTTGTACATGCTATGGGAGGCTGGATCGCTCTGGCTGCGGTGGTTCTACTCGGTGCACGTGATGGACGCTACAAGAAAGATGGTCGTGTCAGTGCGCATCCTCCTTCGTCTATTCCTTTCTTGGCTTTAGGTTCATGGATTTTGATCGTGGGTTGGTTTGGCTTTAACGTGATGAGTGCACAGCGTTTGGATGCTATTTCAGGACTGGTCGCGATTAACTCACTTATGGCCATGGTTGGCGGTACTTTGGCAGCCAACTTCGCAGGAAAAAATGATCCAGGCTTCTTACACAATGGCCCTTTAGCGGGTCTCGTGGCAATTTGTGCAGGTTCAGATGTCGTACATCCGATTGGGGCATTGGTGATTGGCGCTATTGCTGGACTGATTTTTGTCAAACTTTTCACCTACACCCAAAACAAGCTAAAAGTCGATGATGTACTCGGAGTGTGGCCTTTGCACGGCGTATGTGGTGCCTTTGGTGGGCTTGCAGTCGGGATCTTTGGTCAAAAATGGCTTGGTGGTTTGGGCGGTGTTGCGATGATGTCACAGCTGATTGGTACGCTATTGGCTATTGGTATTGCTGTTATTGGGGGATTGGTGGTCTATGGCGCTTTAAAAGCCACGATGGGCATTCGTTTAAGCCAAGAAGATGAATTCCGCGGTGCAGATTTATCTATTCATAAAATCTCTGCCAACTCAGATGACAGTATGTTCTAAATGCATTTCCATTTTAATGCGGCTCACATGGGCCGCTTTTTTTTATTCGTATTGAACATTATAAGAGGCTTTTAGCGCTCTAAATAATCAAAAATCTCGGACAATGCCGTGATACTTGGTGCAGACATCTGTACTGAGGGTACATGAAAGCCAGATAGCCACAGTGCTTGCATTCCAGCCTGCTGCGCACCTTGTACATCATTAATAGGATGATCTCCTATAAATAAGCACTGCTCCACCTTAACAGCCAATTTCTGTGCGGTATCTATAAAAATATCAGCTTGGGGTTTGGCTTGACCAAACAATCCAGAGCTATTGATCACATCAAAATAATGCTGAAAACCCAAGCCATTTAATATAGACAGC
The DNA here is from genome assembly GCF_019209785.1 of Acinetobacter sp. CWB-G5. Lineage (NCBI taxonomy): Bacteria > Pseudomonadati > Pseudomonadota > Gammaproteobacteria > Moraxellales > Moraxellaceae > Acinetobacter > Acinetobacter sp. CWB-G5. Next base: position 693,507 of record NZ_JAHUTF010000001.1, read on the forward strand.
CGTGCGGCATGACCGCCATTTGAAATAATGGCGAGTTTATATCCTGCTTGCTTTAGACGGGTCAGCGTTTGTTCAGCCTCAGGCATCGCCACTGCACTGGAACCAAACTGCTCAAACCAGAAATTGCTTAATGCTTCTAAATGCGGAGGCGCCTGCCAGTTTAACTCCTGTAGCAACGCATAAGCCACTGAAGCACCGATGCTGGGATGAGTTAAATACTCTTTTAAGGGATAACCACCATTGTCGATCCGATTCACAATCGACTCAATCTGCTCCACATCAACGCAGTTAAGTTGGCTTTGATAAGTATCGGCAAGATCTTGACTAAAAGCCGCAACACTTCGTCCACGATGCGTCAAGGTATTATCCAAATCAAATAGAACAGCACGTATCGACATGTTTAAACCTCATGTGTTTGAGAGCAAATGTAACACTGAAACGACACTTTGTATTCGCCTTAAAGCGATAACCAAAGCACAGATCATGCTAAAGCAGATGAAACAGCGTTTATGTTAAGCCTCGTTTAAGCTGACGCTGTTGGAATAGCGCTTATTTTCAGAACATGGCCTCACTTGTGTCGGATCAGCAACGTTTTTTCATCCTTCAGTTTTTTATTTTGACGCTGGGTTTTGCCGTATTGTGGCTGCTCTTCCCTGTGGCGGGCACCATCGACTTACAACTGATTCACCCCTTTATGGATCAAACTGGTCATTTTCCACTAAAGCGCGACTGGGCCTTAGCAGAACTGAATCACCGTTACGTTAAAGACATCATCATCGCAGTGTATGTGATTTATTTGCTGAAATGGCTCGCTTCGTATAAATGGGCTACGTTCAAGCCCCAGCGTTGGCAAAATGGTTATTTCATTGGCTTAGTCCTCATCAGTACTAGCCTCATTGGAATTTTAAAATCACAATCCGCGCATGCCTGCCCATGGGACATGACTTTGGCCACGACACATGATTTCTTTTGGGACTTATCCGCCAGCGCAGGACATTGTTTCCCTGGAGGACATGCTGCGACAGGTTTTGCGCTCTTTGTTGGATATTTCGTATACCGTCTAAATGAACCCAAACGCGCGTGGTTTTATTTGCTTGCTGCCCTGATTTTAGGCTTTGTCATGGGTTGGGCGCAAATGATGCGGGGTGCGCATTTCCTTAGTCACAATTTATGGACGGCATGGGTGATTTGGTTGGTCAATGTACTGGCATATGCGCTGTGTTATAAGCAGTTTACACTGTCCAGCCCAAATCAAGCCGAAACTACAGTTTAAAGATCACTTGAACTTGTAAGCCGCCCAATCCTGTACTTTGTCCAAAGTACAGTTTGGCGCCAATTTTTTCTGCGGCTTTATCGACAATGGATAAGCCTAGTCCACTGCCGACTTCCAGATGATGATGTACGCGATAGAAACGCTTTAAAATATGATCATAAAGCTCTGGCGCAATGCCCGGCCCACTGTCTTCAATTTGAACAATGGCTTGCTGATCTTGCTGATAAATAGAGACATTAATCACACCCTGTTCAGGCGTATATTTAATCGCATTATCCAAGAGATTATAAACAATGGAATGTAAGGCTGAACTTTGAGTTTCTATCCAAAGTGCTTCATGCTGTTCTAAGCCTAAATCGATGTTTTTCGCTAGTGCCAGTTCCATCAGTTGCTCCATACATTCAACTGCCACATCACTTAATCCTAGTCTTTGTGTCGGTTCTAAACTTGGAACAGAAGCATCCTGTTTCGCCAAATTGAGCAGTTGTGACACCAAATGTTGAGTCCGAATTAAGCCTAAACTTAGGTTTTTTAATGCTTGGTGTTCCGGAAATTCATGTAGCAAAATTTTCATTTGCAAATTCAGTGCTGTAATGGGGGTTCTGAGCTCATGCGCTGCGTCGGCAATAAATTGCTTTTGTTCTTGTTGCGACAGCGAAATTCGTTCAAATAAACGATTCATTTCATTAATGGTCGGAAGAATTTCCAGTGGATAACCGTCTGGACGAATCTCACTCAGTTCATATGGTTCACGCTGTGCAAGTTCCGCTTTAAACTCATCTAAGGGCTTTAGACTACGCCCAATAATCCAACTCAGCCCCCATAAAGCCAAAGGCATAAACAGTAAATATGGAATCAACATATTGGCCGCCAGCTCTAAAGCCAGCTTTTGTCTTACACTGCGCTGCTGACTGACTTGAATTTGATACTTTTCTGTTGGCAGCACATAGGTATTCCATAGCCCCTGTGCCGTGTGATGGGTATAAAATCCAGCTTTTTTAACGGGTTGTATTAATAAATCAAACTCATGTTGCCGTTGTTCAGGCAGTCCATACGACCAGACATCTACAAATAAATCTTCTTCGTGATAGTGTCTGTCCGCTTCAAATTCACTCTTAATTGGAGCGGGATCATGCGCTGCAACACGCTCTGCCAAATTACGCATTTGTGCATCGAGGATCTCATTGGTCTCTTCAAGGGCAATGCGATACGCTGCAATCACCAACAAACAGCCCATCACAATACTAAATAAAGAGGTATAGGTAATTAGTTGACGCTTTAAGGAAACAGGAGTCGGCTTCGCCATTTTATGCTTCAACCTGCCCCAAACGATAGCCTAAACCTCGAATGGTACGGATAAAGTCTTTGCCAAGTTTGGCACGTAAATGGTGAATATAAACTTCAATGGTATTGCTGTTAATTTCCGAGTCAAGGTCATAGAGCTTTTCTTCCAAATTGGTTTTGGAAAAAATTTTATTGGGATGACTGACCAGAGGAATTAAAATAGCCCATTCTCGGTTCGACAAATCAATGGTCTGCCCTTTGTACTTGGCTAAGTGCAAATCTTCATCTAACTCTAGACCTGCATAACTCAAAGTCTGGCTTTGCTTTTGCTGTTTTAACGCGCCACTACGACGTAATAGTGCATGAATACGTGCCAGCAACTCATCAAACTCATAAGGCTTAATTAAGTAATCATCCGCACCATGGTTTAAACCATCGACTCGATTTTGTAACTGATCTCTCGCTGAAATAATCAGCACAGGCAAAGTCGGATAAAGCGAGCGAATATTTTTTAGGACCTGCATCCCATCCATCATCGGCAGGCCCAAATCCAACAACACCACATCAAATGGATATTGTTGTAATTGCTTTAAACCATCAAAACCATTATTGACCCATACCACATCAAACTGCTGATAACGCAGCAGCGTTTGTGTGGACTCTGCAATCATAAAATCATCTTCAATAATCAATATTTTTGACATGGTCTAAGCGCTCGCTTTGGTCGCAGTACAGTGTTCTAACATATTATTTTTTGAATCAATCACCGTACTTTTTACCCCAAGTAAACTCAATAAGCTTGGGAACAAATGATCTTGGCTTAATTCTTGGCTTTTTTGTTGCCCTAAGCAAGCGATTTGTTGCGGATTCTGCTTTTGCCATGTTTCTGAAAACCACATCAGCATCGGTACGTGGGTCTGTTGGCTTGGTGCAATGGCATAAGGTGAACCATGTAAATACAGCCCATGTTCACCAGTCGACTCACCATGGTCAGATAAATACCAAAAACCTGTTTCAAAGTTTGAGTTTTGCTTTAATACACCAATCAGTTGACTCAACACATGGTCGGTATAAAAAATGGAGTTGTCATAACTATTTTTCAGCTGTTCAGGTGTGCAGGCTTGAATGGCATTGGTTTCACACATCGGTTGGAAAGGCTGAAACTTAGGCGTTGAACGCTTATAGTAAGCTGGTCCATGACTGCCCATTTGGTGTAACACAATTAAACGTGGCGTTTTATCATCAGCCGCAATACCAGCCATATAGGCTTTTAAGCTATCCACCAAAATTTCATCGGTACATTCGCCATCGGCTGAACACCATTTTTTCTGTATCGGTTCTGGAATTTTATACTGTTCAACCCGATCACAAACGCCTTTACAGCCAGAGTTATTGTCAATCCATGTCACTTTGTAACCAGCACGCTGTGCAAGATCTAATAAACCTTCACGGTGGTGCGCTAACTGTGCATCATAGTTTTCACGTGGCATGCCTGAAAACATACAAGGCACAGAAACCGCAGTGGCTGTCCCGCAAGAACTGACTTGATTAAAGTTGATGACATTGAGTTTTTCCAGCTCAGGATTGGTCTTTTTCGCATAGCCATTTAAAGAAAAACTTTCTGCACGTGCCGTTTCACCGACCACCAAAACCATCAATTTCGGCAAGTTTTGCTGTCCGACTTGCTTCATCAAATGAGCATCTTCACCATAAGTCACTAACGGTAAATGCTGCTGTGGTCGATTCTTTTTATAATACGACAGGGTTGAACTGATCGCATTTTGCGGTGAAATCATCCCTTTGAGATCACGATGCTCACGGAAAATCGCGGCATAATCAACAAAGAAAATAAACAACATGCCTGCAATCAGTAAAATAGAAACTGCACTACCGAACAGCTTGTGCAGTAACACGGTTTTAAAAGGATCACGGCGGATTTTAACCTTAAATAAAACGACTAAAGGTAGCACCACCATCGCCCCAATCCACAGTACAAGACGCCATGACAACAAGTCGCGCACTTCATTTCCATCGGTTTGCATCATGTTTTGGATCTGATCTGGTGTGATCGAAACGCCTAAGCTGTTGACAAAATAGGCACTCATTCCACCAATGATGATCAATAACGCAGCCAACCCTTTAGCCATCGGCCGCCACTGTAGCAGCTGAAAAACCAAATGATAAAAAGCCAACACCACCAAAATGGTAGCACCGATAAAAGCATACGCTTTGAAACCGTGATACGGCGTAAGCAACTGAACTTGCTTGTAGAACATCACGTTTAAAACCACGGCTAACCACAGCGCCAAATATACGTTAAAGCGCGAAAGTGAAACTTCTTTAAAAATAGACTGCAAATTGAACATTTTAAATCATGTCTTGCTGAGCGGATGCCCCAATGTAGTTTTCTAAACTTAAAACTCGCTTAAATAAAAAAGGTGCTGTGGCCGAATATATAAAGTCATACCGATCAGTTAAGCAATCAGATGCCCTTTTTGAGCCGCCCAATATTATTTGATACGCGGAAGCGTCATCCGCAACCTGTATGTCCATTTAAAAGGAATGTTTTTGCAAAATGATCATTTAAATGCAGAAAAGCAAAAGGTTTTGCGGATGACAAATGTTTTTGGTTCTTTTGGCTCAACCAAAGAACGGACCAGCTCCAAATATTGAATTTTAAAATACGAAGATTCCATCATAAATGACAAAAAGTTAAGGAGTTTCTATAAAACTCCTTAACTGATTCGCATTAATCTTTAGAGACTTTGCCCTTTTCTATCACTTAAACATTAAAATTTGTATTCAATCCCTGTGCCTACTACAGGTTGTTTGGTTTCAAATGATGCTTGTTCAAGGGTCAAAATCCCTGCGTAACCATAAGCTTTAACTTGCTTGGTAAATGCATAGTCAGCACCTGCAATAAACTGCTGCGCATCAAAGTCTTCTTTAGATGTTTTAAAACTGGTTGAGTTTTGACTGTATTGAGCTTTCACTGTCCAAGCTTTGGCAGTCGGTAAGTTATATTCAGCCCCAACCAACCAGCCTTGTGCATCGTCTATGGCAGCCGCGGCAGCATCATTGCCTTGTACATCCGCCACTTCAGAAGTTTGATATAAGGCTTTCAACGCCAGACCATTATTGAGATTTACTCGACCAATCGCGCGTAAAGTATCAGCTGCTGCAAAGGCACTACCAGCCACCCCGCCAGTCACTTCAGGCGCTGAAGCATTCAACGTGCCACGTCCTGCAAAGGTTGACGGAATGGCCTTATCATAACCAATCCCTGCAACAAACTTTTTACTGTCATAGACTACTGATGCTGACCAAGCATCGCCCAGACCACGCCCTGCAACTTTTGCCCCGCCTTTAGATTTTTCAATACCACCAGCTTCACCTGTTGCTAACAGTGCCGCAGCTTTCAGTTTACCTGCGCCCACTCCCCAAGCAGGTGTTTCATAGACCAGCACGTTATCGACTCGGTTTTCACCCGTGAAAATCCCCGCCACATCGGCTTTGTTGGCGACATAGTTATTAAAGGTATCTACCACTGAAGACAGTTGTTTAACGGGGGTATCAATTTTACCGACTTTCAATGTACCCAATTTCTGGTCTTGTAAGCCAACGAGTAAATTACGCGGAACGAAAGTATCGGTGCTACCGCCATTGTCTACATAAAAGGTAAATTCAGCTTGGTATAGTGCATTTAAGCGATCTGTCAGCTTCTCTTCGCCTTTTAACCCCAAAAAGGAGTTGTTAGAGTTCAACTCGACCACATCGCGGTCTTTATTTGGCGAAGCATTGTCTTCAGGTAAATAATCGGCCGTGACATCAATTTCACCATAAAAAGTAGGCGCTGCGAATGTTACCCCTGCCACTAAACTTAAAGCGATTGCGGCTGCAATTTGTATTTTCATTATCAAAATATCCTACGGTAAATTTGTTACAAATATTACCGTTCAGACATATATGACAGAACAATTAAAAAATTATTTAGTTATATTTTTTAATTGTTTACGTCAATATCTAGCACTTTTTATGATTTATTTATGAATGAATTATGAAAGGTCTGAATGCATCGCAATGCCACGCCATTTGAAGATAAACCACAGGCTCAACATCGCAATGACTACAATCATACACAGATAATTAAAATAGCCGATCCAATCTCCCAATAGACCGCTCACACTATACAAACCGCCACTGACAGTGGCCATCAGCGCCACTTGAAAAGTAAAGTCCGTACCTGCCAGATGTTTACGACTGTACTGCATTACTAGGGTGAGCATGACTACCAACAGCATCGATGAGGTCATATCTTCAAAGGCATTGATTAGATAAATCAGCCACGGCTGAATACTGTGCTGGTTTTCATATTGAAAGGCTAACCATGTATAAGCCGCCAGACTGAATATTTTAAGCACCGAATACAGTACTAAAGCCGTGGCACGGCGAATCAACTTCAAACTATAGCCCGCAAGTCCTGCACCTATTAAGGCGGCACATGCACCTAGCATGGTGACATAAAGCCCTATCTGAGAAAAACTCAGCCCCAAATCGACCATTAAAGGTTTCAAAAGTGGCCCTGCTAAACCATCCGCTATTTTAAAGCTCAATAGCACTGCTAACCATGCTGTGAGTACGGGACTCTGGACAAAATAAGCCAAATAGTTTTTGATCTGCTGGAGATTAAAAGATGTGGTCTGAGGTACTGAAACAGCTCGATGCTTTGGCTCTGGATAAATTAAAATCGGCAGCGTGTTTATAAAGACCATTGCAGCCAGCATCAAAAAAGTGCTCTGCCAACTCAGCCAATCTAATGCCCACAAGATTGCACCACCACCGACAATAAAACCAAGACGCGATCCAATCACCTGAAAGGTATTGCCCCAGTGCTGTTGTTCCCCTTTTAAAATATTGACCGCCAATCCATCGGTTGCAATATCTTGCGTTGCCCCTAGCAAATTCATACTCAGGAGGCCCACAAAGAAAGCCCATAAATAAATAGGTTGATTTAATCCATCAATCGGGAGGAAAGACAGCCCGATCAGCACCAGCACCGTAAGAAACTGCAATGGGATGATCCAACTCCGATAGTGGCCGAAACGAGTGATCCCAAAACGATCCAGTACAGGTGCCCAAAACACTTTGATCGACCACGGCAACATCAGCAGTCCGAAGCCTCCAATCTGTGCCAATGACACACCCTGTGCTCTTAAAATGACAGGCAAGGCATGAGTCATAAACCCGACGGGTAAGCCCTGCGCCCAATACAATGAAAACAGCAAAATATATACATTGCGAGTCTGTAGCATGCTGTTCCTATATACATGGATTGGTCAAAATGTTCATCTGAGATCGCTATCCCTTCACTTTTTTTGCCAATGAATTCAAGCCGATCACTGCTTATGATGAGAGGATATACATCTTGATCGATTGAGTATAATAACAATGAACCAATATTTTCCAGAGCTACCAGATCAAGTTCCAAGTCGTAACTCATCTGCATTCACTCGCGCTATTTTTAAGCAGCTTTATTTGGCGCAAGGTTGGCGCTTTGTTGGCAAATTTCCCAATCTACCTAAAGCGGTAGCAATTATTTCACCGCATACCTCAAATATCGATGCATGGCATGGCTTTACGGCTCTATTGGGCTTAGGCCTGCAAATCACCATTTTTGGCAAGAACAGTTTGTTTCATACCCCACTGAAACCGTTACTTGAGTGGATTGGCGTCATTCCAGTCAATCGTACCCATGCTCAAGGGTTAACCCAAAATATTATCGATATTATTCACAGCAAAGAAAAAATTTGGGTCGGTATGGCGCCTGAAGGCACACGTAAGCAAGCCGAAGCCATCCGTAGTGGCTTTTATCGCATTGCGTATGGTGCACAGATTCCAATTGTGATGTTTTCCTTTGACTATGCGCAAAAAACTATCCACTGCTTGGGCGTGTTTCATCCCACAGGGCATTTTGAGCAAGACCTAGAGCATATTTTAGATCTGTATATCGGCAAATTTTCAGCCAAGAACCCAAAATGGTTGGCCAAGCCTTTACAAAAACGCTTAAAAAATAGCTAGTAAATCAAGGTCGAATCTGCTGAGATGTGCACCATTATTTGTTTTGCGTTTTAGTATTTTTGACCATGAATTTTGCTCGTTTATCTCTGATTGGTGCACTCACACTGACTATGGCAGGATGTGATCTTGCATCAAAGAAAACACCAACAACTACTCCCATTCAAGCTCGTGAACCTGTGATTGCGATTGCACTCGGCGGTGGCGGTGCCAAAGGTTTTGCACACATTGGGGTGCTTAAAGTTTTAGAGTCACATGGTATTAAACCTAAAATTGTTACGGGAACCAGTGCGGGAAGTTTTGTGGGCAGTATCTATGCCAGTGGTAAAACGCCTTTCCAACTTCAGCAAATTGCCTTGACCTTAAAAGAATCGGACATTCGAGACTTAACCCTCAACTCCCAAGGGTTTGTTCAAGGTCAAAAGCTGCAAGACTATGTCAACAAACACGTCGGCAACAAACCGATTCAACAGTTCCCTATCCGCTTTGCTGCGGTGGCGACCCGTCTTGACACTGGACGTAAAGCCGATTTTATCAAAGGCAATGCGGGCCAAGCCGTGCGTGCTTCATGCAGTATTCCGAACGTTTTTGTCCCTGCGGTGATTGGTGGAACCAAGTATGTGGATGGCGGTCTGGTCAGCCCAATTCCAGTCAAAACAGCCAAGGACATGGGCGCGGATATTGTGATCGCGATTGATATTTCAGCGCGTCCTGTCGGCAACAAGCCCCTCAATATGTGGGGCTTGCTCGACCAGACCATTAATATTATGGGGCAGCAAAGCATCAATGAAGAATTGAGCCAAGCGACTGTGGTGATTCAACCCAAAGTCGGACACTTAGGCACTTTGGACTTAAAAGCCAGCAATCAATCTATTTTAGAAGGTGAAAAAGCCGCGCAGCTCAAAATTAAATCGATTGAAAAAGCCATTGTCGATTTTAAAAAGACCCCAGCTGCTTTTAAACCTGCGCCCAAAGCCAAATTCTAAAAAATTTGATTTTTAATATTCAAAGACTTATTCATCTGCTAAATTGATATAGATGCTTCTGCATCTATATCCCTATAACGAATATATGAGTAGATGTATGGAATTTGCTTTTGAACCTTGGCACTGGTTTGTATTGGGCGTTCTGTTAATGTTATCAGAGCTGATTCTGCCTGCTTTTGCCGCATTGTGGTTCGGTATTGCGGCCATTATGGTCGGTATTTTGTACTGGATGTTCCCCATGATGGGTGTTACCACGCAGTTTGTGACGTGGATTATTTTGTCGATATTATGCACTTTACTTTGGTTTAAATTTATTAAACCACTTTCGACTGACAAAACCAAAGCAGGACTGTCTCGCGAAGCAACCATCGGTCAAATTGGCATGGTGATTCAAGCGAGTCCTGAAAGTGAACACATTCGCGTTCGTTTCCCCATTCCAGTACTCGGTTCAGATGAATGGAACTGTCGTACTTTAGATAAAGTCCACGTCGGCGACCGAGTACGTGTCGTTGAAATACTGGGCAATGATTTAATGGTCAAAGCACATCTCTCAACCAACGAAAATAGATAAAAGTGAGTTAAGCATATGTCTGGTGGATTTATTGTCGTTTTAGCAATTTTGGCTTTTGCCGCTGTCACCATTTTTAAAGGTGTCCGTATTGTTCCACAAGGTTATAAATGGATCGTACAACGTCTAGGTAAATACCATACCACGTTGAGTCCGGGTCTCAACTTTGTGATTCCTTATGTCGATGAAGTGGCTTATAAAGTGACGACCAAAGACATTGTATTAGACATTCCCTCTCAAGAAGTGATTACCCGCGATAATGCCGTTTTGCTTATGAATGCAGTGGCTTACATCAACATCACCACGCCTGTAAATGCTGTCTATGGGATTGAAAACTATACATGGGCCATTCAAAACCTAGTGCAAACCTCACTGCGTTCAATCGTCGGTGAAATGGATCTTGATGATGCGCTATCGTCTCGTGATCACATTAAAGCCAAACTTAAAGCAGCCATTTCGGATGATATTTCAGACTGGGGGATTACCCTAAAAACCGTTGAAATTCAGGATATTCAACCCTCTTCAACCATGCAAGCAGCAATGGAAGCGCAAGCGGCAGCTGAGCGTCAACGTCGTGCGACCGTGACCAAAGCCGATGGTGAAAAACAAGCCGCGATTTTAGAGGCAGATGGCCGTTTAGAAGCGTCTCGCCGTGACGCAGAAGCGCAAGTCGTCTTAGCAGAGTCTTCTCAGCGTGCTATTGAAATGGTCACTTCTGCTGTGGGCGATAAGGAAATTCCTGTGGCTTACTTGTTGGGCGAACAATATGTCAAAGCGATGCAAGACATGTCTAAATCGAACAACGCTAAAACAGTGGTGTTACCAGCCGATATTTTAAGTACCATCCGCGGTGTTATGGGACGTAAAGACATCTAACTGATGCTTGGTTTGATTAAATGAGGACAGCTTTCGAGCTGTCTTTTTTATTGGGGTTGTGAAAAAACTCAAGCCTCTAAGGAACAAGCATTAAAAAAGAGGACACGCTATGTCCTCTTTTTTTAATCTAAACACTGAAACTTAGCTTTGGCGAGCCAATAAAAACTGTGAAATCTGATTAAGTTCTGCTGCCGCATCAGTTGGGAAATAAGCCAAAGCAGCAAAGGCTTGATTATGCAAAGTCTTGGCATACTCTTGTGCAGCGCCTAGCCCCATCAAGGCTGGATAAGTCGATTTTTCGACTTGCTCATCCTTCCCTGCTGTTTTACCCAGTACATCTGTATTTGAAATGATATCTAAAATATCGTCTTGTACCTGAAAAGCCAAACCAATTGCCTGCGCATATTCACGTAACTTTGGAATCGCTTGATCGCAACCGTCAAATACAGTCACCGCAGCCATCATCACCGCAGCAGAAATCAATGCACCCGTTTTATTTCGGTGGATATTTTCAAGTGCAGCCTGATCGACACGTTTACCTTCGGCTTGTAGGTCGAGGACTTGTCCACACACCATTTTAGAGCTCGCTGTCGCTAAAATTTGCATCTGCTTCAATACAATACCCTGATCAACCACTGGGCCAGCATCAAACAGACGGCTACCTAAAATTTCAAATGCCATGGACTGTAAGATATCGCCCGCTAGCAAAGCCGTATCTTCACCATAAGCCACATGACAGGTCGGCTGACCACGACGCAAAAGATCATTGTCCATACACGGCAAATCATCATGTGCCAAGGAATAACAATGAATCAACTCCACAGCCACAGCGGCGCGGCGCACGGCAGCGGCATTATTGTTTGGATTTAAATGTGCCGTGGCATAGCACAGCGCAGGACGCACACGTTTGCCACCTAACATGACCGCATGATGCACGGCACTCTTTAACGGTTCCGGAATTGAAAAAGCATCAAGTGCCGTCAATAAATCATCGTGAATACGTTGTTGAGCCTGTTGGAGTGCATTTGCTGATACGTCGGTTAGTGCTGACACATTCGCCTCGAATAACAATAGGATAAATTAATCTGGTGCTCAGTTTGCCTGAACAGATCATTTAAAATGATCTGTTGGCATGATACTGCTTTCTGCCCGCTTTCTCTATGCCGAAAGCACAAACAAGGCACAGTATTCTATTAATTTTTGCAGACGAGGTGATAAGAATGACTTTTCTACTATTTCAAGCAGCCATTACACAAGCAATCAAGCTCTAAAATTCACTACTCATGGTCTTGGTTATTTTTAGACCTCTTATCGCAGACCTAGAGTTGACATAAAAAAGCCTCTGCAAAGAGAGGCTTTTTACATCGTGTTAATCTAAACTTTCAGCTGGGATACGCACCCAACCTTCCATTAGTACGCGTGCACTCCGGCTCATGACAGCTTTTTTCACCACCCACTGACCCTTTTCTTGTATCGCTTGCGCTCCGACACGTAAAGTCCCTGAAGGATGACCAAAACGAACTGCTTCACGTGCTCCACCACCCGCGGCCAAATTGACCAAGGTTCCTGGTATCGCTGCTGCAGTACCAATGGCAACAGCTGCTGTCCCCATCATCGCATGGTGTAATTTACCCATAGAAAGTGCACGAACCAATAAATCAGTGTCTTGCTCTGTAATGGTTTTACCACTCGACGAGACATATTGTTTTGGCTTAGAAACAAAAGCAATTTTAGGCGTGTGTTGACGACTGGCAGCTTCAGAAATGTCTTGAATCAGCCCCATCTGTTTTGCACCATAGGCACGAATGGTTTCAAACCGCGCTAAAGCTTTGACATCGCCATTAATTGCGTCTTGTAATTCACTCCCCGTGTAGCCAATGTCTTCTGCATTTAAGAAAATGGTCGGAATACCTGCATTGATAAATGTCGCTTGAAAGCGACCAATCTCTGGAACCTCTAAAGTGTCAACCAAATTCCCTGTTGGGAACATTGCACCACCATCTTCACCATCATCGGCTGGATCTAAAAATTCAATTTGCACTTCTGCAGCTGGGAATGTCACGCCATCAAGTTCAAAATCACCTGTTTCTTGAACTTGGCCCTGCGTAATAGGTACGTGTGCAATAATGGTTTTTTGAATATTCACCTGCCAAATGCGGACTGTGCAGATGCCATTTTCTGGAATTCGTGTAGCATCGACCAAACCATTTGAAATCGCAAATGAACCAACAGCTGCCGTTAAGTTACCGCAGTTTCCGCTCCAGTCGACAAAAGGCTGATCAATCGATACTTGCCCAAATAAATAATCGACATCATGTTCAGGCTGTTGGCTCTTCGCTAAAATCACCGTTTTACTGGTACTCGATGTTGCACCACCCATACCATCAATCTGCTTTGCATAAGGATCTGGGCTACCAATTACACGGAGCAATAACTGATCTCGAACGCGTCCAGCCTGTTGCGCGGCTTCTGGGAGGTCATCTAATTTAAAGAATACGCCCTTACTGGTCCCTCCACGCATATACGTTGCTGGAATTTTGATTTGCGGTGCAAAACTCATTTTTATTAAATCCTTCATATTTATCATTGTGTTAAGTCAAGCATGCTGATTTAACTTTGGTTCATCATACCTTTTTTCAATATCCATGCGTAACGTACAGGACTTTAGTCTAAGTAAGTATAAAAAAAAACCATTTGTGAACGTCCGGTTTCCAAATAAAATTCCCGATTTTATAATTTAAATAAAATTAATATATTGATTCGTATGTTTTTTATTTACAATTTATTACATATTATTTTTCATATGAATAATAACTTTTTTTCATGAATTTTGAGCTACTATGCGATTTCTTCGCGATCTATTACAATCGGAAACACTTATCCATTGTCGGGCTGAAATAACTTGAATAAAGAGTCGTCTCAACTTCAGCGTGGCTTAAAGAACCGTCATATTCAATTGATTGCCATGGGCGGCGCAATTGGTACTGGCTTATTTTTAGGTTCCGCACATGTGATTGAATCTGCTGGCCCATCCATTATTTTGGGCTATGCAATTGGCGGTTTAATTGCATTTCTAATCATGCGTCAACTCGGGGAAATGATCGTTGAAGAACCTGTTGCAGGTTCTTTTAGTCATTTTGCAAACAAATACTGGGGCAAATTTGCAGGCTTTCTTGCAGGCTGGAACTACTGGATTCTATATGTTCTAGTAGCCATGACCGAGCTGACCGCTGTTGCGAAGTATATCAACTACTGGTGGCCTCATATTCCTGCATGGGCATCTGTTTTAACCTTCTTTGTTATCATTACCTTAGTCAATTTAGGTAATGTGAAGTTTTACGGTGAATCAGAGTTCTGGCTAGCTATTATCAAAGTCACGGCCGTCGTCGCTATGATTGTATTTGGTCTTTATCTTTTGGCTACGGCAGGCGCAGATTCCACGGCTTCATTTAGCAATCTTTGGTCACATGGCGGTTTCTTCCCGCATGGCGTTGAAGGCCTCTTCTATATGCTTGCCTTCCTCATGTTTGCCTTTGGCGGTATTGAATTGATTGGTATGGCTGCAGCAGAAGCTGATAACCCACAAAAATCAATTCCGAAAGCAATCAACCAAGTGGTATTCCGTATCCTCATTTTCTATGTGGGTTCATTGACCATTTTGTTATCGCTTGTACCTTGGAATGAATTGCAACTTGGCGGCTTAGATAAGAGCCCATTTGTAATGATCTTCAGTCAATTAGGTATTGGTTGGGCTGCGCATTTGCTTAACTTTATTATCTTGACTGCAGCACTTTCTGTATATAACAGTGGTATGTATGCTAACAGCCGCATGTTGTTTGGTTTAGCACAGCAAGGCAATGCACCTAAAATATTCAGTAAAACCAATAAACAAGGTGTGCCAATTCCAGCAGTCTTGTTCTCTGCTTTACTGATTTTCGGTTGTGTACTATTGAATTATTTTGCGCCAGAAGATGCTCTCAGCAACTTAATTTACATCGTTGTTGGTGCTTTAGTATTGAACTGGGCCATGATCAGCTTAACTCATCTTCAATTTATGAAGGCCATGAAAAGTGAAGCGAAAAAACCATTATTTCCTGCACTTTGGTCGCCTTTCAGTAACTACCTTGTTCTTGCATTTATTGCTGTAGTGCTTTACATCATGTGGACTCAAGGTTTAAGCGGCGCTGTGATCATGATTCCAATCTGGATTGCATTAATGTTCGTTCTATACAAAATTCTGTATAGAAAAGCATAAAATATTCATTTTTAAATAGTTATTGTTTCGGCAATAACTATTTTTTTTGAGTAAAATCAGCTACATTAACCGCACTTTTGCGCTCTTAGCTTAACTGGATAGAGCAGTTGCCTCCTAAGCGACCGACGTGGGTTCGAGTCCCGCAGAGCGCACCATTTTATGGTTGTTTTCAACCTCTCTAAGCCTAATCATAAACACTAAAAATTCGATTTATCACACTGTGATACTAATAATCCCCTTCAATATTGGACGCTGATTCAACAGCTGCTCAAACTGATGCAAAAAATTCAGCGTGAAGAAACTCGCTCGCGGCGCCACCTACATCTGGATTTTCAAGTCAGGTTTTAGTAAGTCAAACTGTTCTTGATATTTTACAATTAATTTTCGTGCTCAAATCAATTGCTTGGCTGTTTCATTTTCAAATAGCTGTTCTCAATAGATGCACTGAATGAGCCAAATTTCATACCCAATTTTTCCCTTCTATTTTAGTCCTATAACACAGATTTCATCCTGAAATCTTGGTATAACAAAGCCCCCATATTTTAAAAATATTTTTATGAATAATATTAATTTAATTTATAGGTTAATCATTTACCAATTTTATTTATTACGTAATTAAATTACGTATTGAATAATAATTTAGATCAAGTATGATGAATTAAAACTTCTACACTTGCTCACTCAACATTGAGAATGCTGCTGAACAAGTGCCCCATGTCAGACAAACGGATTTGTCTCTCTCGCTCTAGAATTGTAGCGACCAGTCCGTTAGCTCTGAAAGGAATCGTTAAAAAGATAAGCAATAGGATTGCTTAAAAAAGAAATGAGGACGTTGTATGAATGAATTAGCCAACCCATTAGAATTGTGTGGATTCGAATTTATTGAATTTGTTTCTAAAGATGGTCAGCTAGATGCGGTGTTTGAAACCATTGGGTTCAGCAAAGTGGCAAAGCATAAGTCTAAAAATGCGTATTTATGGCGTCAGGGCAAAATTAATATCATTCTTAATTATCAGCCTGAATCATATGCAGCTTATTTCTATAAAGAACATGGCCCTTCTGCCTGTGCAATGGGTTTTCGCACCAAGAATGCGGCAAAGGCATTTAAAAAGGCAATAGAAATTGGTGCAGAACCAATTTACAACCAAGTTGGCCCGATGGAGCTGAATATCCCAGCAATTAAAGGGATTGGCGGCTCTCCTATTTTCCTCGTCGATTGTGACATTTACCAAAATGACTTCATTTTCTTTGATGATGTACCCTCTCATCCTGTCGGCACAGGTTTATATGAAATCGACCATTTGACCCACAATGTGTATAAAGGCCGTATGCAGTATTGGTCTGATTTCTATGAAAAGATTTTTAACTTCCAAGAAATTCGCTACTTCGATATTAAAGGTGAATATACTGGCCTGACGTCCAAGGCACTCACGGCGCCAGATGGCAAAATCCGTATTCCGCTCAATGAGGATTCGGATAAAGGAAATGGTCAGATTGCCGAATTCCTCAATGAGTTTAACGGTGAAGGCATTCAGCATATTGCCTTCATTTGTGATGACCTGATTAGCACTTGGGACAAGTTAAAAGCTTTAGGTGCCAAGTTCATGACACCTCCGCCAAATACCTATTATGAAATGCTAGATGAGCGTTTGCCTAACCACGGTGAACCTGCTGATGAACTACAAAAACGGGGCATTTTGCTGGATGGCAATACTAAAGACGGTAATAAACGCCTCTTGTTGCAAATTTTCTCCCAAAATATGCTAGGCCCTGTCTTCTTTGAATTTATTCAACGTAAAGATGACGATGGTTTTGGTGAAGGCAACTTTAAAGCGCTATTTGAGTCGATTGAACGCGACCAAATTAAACGTGGCGTTTTAGATGTATCTAAAGCTTAAACGATTTCTAGAATTTCCCTGTACATATAGTTTTATGTACAGGGAAATTTAACTTTTGTGCAAGAACTATACTCGTAAAATTAAAGTCTGCTCCGATGACAATATAAAAATAACGAAACATCATCATGGTTCAAGGCTTTATCTCACATGGATGAAGAATAAAAATGCAGCACATTGAACAAGGAAACCTGAAAAAAGGTTTAAGTAATCGTCATATTCAGCTCATCGCCCTCGGTGGTTCTATCGGCACAGGGCTATTCCTCGGTATCTCACAAACCATCAAACTCGCAGGACCTTCTGTTATTTTAGGCTATGCCATCGCAGGCCTCATTGCCTTCCTCATGATGCGCCAACTTGGTGAAATGATTGTGCATGAACCCGTGAGTGGTTCTTTTAGTCATTTTGCTTATAAATACTGGGGCAAATTTGCGGGCTTTATGTCTGGCTGGAATTATTGGGTACTCAATATTTTAGTGTGTATGGCTGAACTAAGTGCTGTCGGCCTCTATATCCATTACTGGTGGCCTGATATTCCAACTTGGGTTTCTGCGTTGGGTTTCTTTATTTTCATTAATGTCATTAATTTACTGCACGTGAAATTATTTGGTGAAATGGAGTTTTGGCTAGCCATCATTAAGGTCGTGGCAATTATTGCCATGATTGCTTTTGGTAGTTACTTGCTGGCTAGCGGTAGTGGTCATAGCCAGTCTAGCTTACAAAATTTATGGCAGCTCGGTGGCTTCTTCCCGAATGGTGTTACAGGCTTAGTGATGGCTATGGCCATGATTATGTTTGCTTTCGGTGGAATTGAGCTAGTAGGTATTGCGGCAGCAGAGACAGATAATCCTCAGAAAACCCTTCCAAAAGCCGTTAATCAAATTGTTTACCGCGTCTTGTTATTTTATATCTTAAGCCTAGTCGTAATTTTGTCACTTTATCCATGGAATATGATGGCTGAAGGCGGTAGTCCTTTTGTAGTGATTTTCGACTCTTTAGGCAGCCAGACCGTGGCCGCTGTTTTGAATTTTGTGGTTTTGACTGCGGCTGTTTCTGTCTATAACAGCACTAATTACTGTACCAGCCGAATGCTACTTGGTCTGGCACAACAAGGCAATGCCCCAAAATTTTTAAGCAAAATTAATCCGCGTGGTATTCCTGTAAATGCCATTATGGTTTCAGCTTTCTTTACTTTAATATGTGTTCTGATTAACTATTTATTTCCTGAAAAAGCATTTAACTTACTCATGATGCTAGTCGTAGCGGCTATTGTGATTAACTGGGTCGTGATTTCTTATACACATTTAAAGTTTAAAAAAGCCATGAATCGCATGCAGGTAAAAACTCACTTTCCAAGTGTGGCCTATCCATTTACCAATTATTTATGTATTGCCTTCATGGCGAGTATTCTGCTCATTATGAGTCGTAGCCCAGATATGCAAATTGCAGTTCTCATGATTCCAGTCTGGATCGCGATTTTACTGACAGCTTACCTCTTTAAACGGAAGCAAGAAGATCATGTTGCGTTGCTTGAAAAAAGTAAAATCACTTCCTTACCAGAAGCGTAATATCGTATTTATCATATTAGGATGTATTCATGTTTCAACATATTGATGCCTATGCAGGTGACCCGATTCTTTCTCTGATGGAGGAATTCAGCAAAGATACGCGCCAGAATAAGGTCAATCTCAGTATCGGACTTTATTATAATGAAGATAATATCGTGCCGCAGCTACAGTCGGTTCAAAAAGCCTATACTCATTTAATCCCTGACTATGACAAAGTCCGAGTCTATTTGCCGATGGATGGGCTCAAGAGCTTTAATCAGGCTGCACAAAAACTCATTTTCGGTCAGGCTAGCCCTGCTCGTCAGCAAGGACGTGTCGTCACCATTCAGACTTTGGGTGGTTCTGGTGCACTCAAAGTGGGGGCAGACTTCTTAAACAAATATTTCCCGCAGTCCGAGATCTGGGTCAGTCAGCCGACATGGGAAAACCATATTGCGATCTTTAATGGTGCTGGTGTTCAAACCCATTTCTACCCTTATTATGATGCGGACACCCATGCCGTAAATCTAACGGCGATGCTAGATACCTTAAAGCAGCTACCTGCTCAAAGTATCGTACTACTGCATCCTTGCTGTCATAACCCGACAGGTGCAGATTTAGAACCCCATGAATGGGATCAAGTGATTGAGGTTCTAAAAGCAAATGACTTGATTCCTTTCTTGGACATGGCCTATCAAGGTTTTGGCCAAGGCTTGGAGCAAGATGCTTATGCAATCCACGCGCTAGATCGGTCTGGTATGAACTTTATTGTCAGCCATTCTTTTTCCAAGATTTTCTCCCTTTATGGCGAGCGCGTTGGTAGCTTGAGCTTTGTCTGTGATGACGCAAACATTGCCCAAAATGTATTGGGCCAGCTTAAAGCGACAGTCCGCCGCATTTATTCTAGCCCAGCAGCTAACGGTGCGTTATTGGTGAGTCAGATATTAAATGACTCAGCATTGTCTCAGCTATGGCAGTCTGAATTAGAAGAAATGCGTCAGCGTATTTTACTGATGCGTCGCTTACTTGAAGACAAACTCAGTCAAGCGCTACCAGATATGGACTTTAGCTATCTGACCCAGCAACAAGGTATGTTTAGTTATACGGGCTTAAGTGCAGAACAGGTCGATTTGCTGAAACACGATTATGGTATTTATTTAGTCCGCAGCGGGCGTATGTGTACTGCTGGCCTAAATTTAAACAATATTGATTATGTGGCTGACTCGATGGCAACTGTGCTTAAAGCTGCAAGCTCCGCTGAGTCTGTGCTTGCTTAAAATATATCATGTTCACTTAGGCTTCTCACTCTAGGGTCAGAAGCCTTTTTTATCGTTATTATTCGGAACTTGAATCAAGGCAACCAAAGTCTACGGGTTTCAGCTTAGCTACCTAGTTCGTGCTTCCCCCCTTCGCCTTTAGACAGCGCAGTAAAAAATCAAATATTTCGACTGCCAAGCTCCACAGCCCAATAAAAAAATCCACCAAAGGGTGGATTTAAAACTTAATTCATCTTTTCAATGTCATCGACGCTTTTATATGGCAGCGGCGGGATGAAATAAAGCATCGATCTGACGCTGTACGCCAAGAACATAATCAGTTGCTTGCTGCATTTGTCCTTCGGGTAACTGATCTTCTGTGCCAATACAAGTAATGACATGATCCAGTTGCTGCGTGAAATTAAAGACTGGAATACTAATCGCATTGATCCCAGCCATCATATCTCCTGTGACTGAAGCATAACCTTGACTCAGGATTTTCGCTTTCAGCTCTAAAAAGTCTTCCCAATTTGCAGGATACTGCTCTGACTTAACGCTACTTTCCCATTCTTTTTCCAATAATGGCTTGATGATGTGCTCAGACTGATAGCAGGCATGCAAGCGCCCTGTCGCAGATTTCAGCAGCGGCATGCGTGAACCGACTCGGGTAATAATATTAAAGACATGGTTAGATTCTAGAGACTGAACCACGACCGCGCCATCGGCAAACCATTTACTCACATGAATACTGCAATTCAGATGTTGCTGAATGTCCTGAATATAACGCTGGCTTAATTCCAGCATATCTGTTCGTTTGAGTGCATTCACCCCAAAAGCATGTGCACGCTCACCTAAACTATAACGCCCATCCGTT
This sequence comes from Acinetobacter sp. CWB-G5, assembly GCF_019209785.1. NCBI lineage: Bacteria > Pseudomonadati > Pseudomonadota > Gammaproteobacteria > Moraxellales > Moraxellaceae > Acinetobacter > Acinetobacter sp. CWB-G5. Next base: position 714,396 of record NZ_JAHUTF010000001.1, read on the forward strand.
AATTGCTGAGCATAACCTTTACGAATCAAGCTCACCACATAACGGTGTACTTTGGCCGGGTGCATGGATAAAACTTCGGACAGCTCTTTTAACATCATCGGTGCATTATGTGCGGTCAATGCATCTAATACGGTTAATCCAACTTCCAGAGACTGAACCCCTCCCTGTATTTTTTCTTCCTCAACACTCATCGCTTTACCCTGCATAGCTGCATTAGTTGTCATAACTCCATTGGTGAATTGTACTACTTAAATCAAAAATGTGAGCCATCTAAACCTGACTCTCTCATTCAGAGTAGTATAGTCTAACAATTTACACTATTCATAAATAAATTATTTATTGCGTAATTTTAAAATATAAGTATGATTCTATCTAGAACGTAAATTTTCCACGGAAAGGATCAATATCCATGAGCAAACGCTTGAAGTCATTTGTTGAAATTGCTGCACATTCAGATTTCCCGCTAGAAAACCTGCCTTATGGCATTTTTAGTGAAAAACACAATTCGCAGGCCCGTGCTGGCGTAGCACTGGGAGAATGGGTGGTTGATCTGGCGGTACTGGAAGCGCATGGTTATTGCAAACAGGCAGATGGCAAACTGCTCTTTAATCAACCGACACTGAATTTGTTTATTGAATCAGGTAAAGCCAATTGGTCTAAAGTCCGCGCAGAATTACAAGCTTTGTTGTCCGCAGATAATCCTGAACTTCGTGACAATCAGGCCCTGCGTGATCAGGTTTTCTTCAAACAATCAGACGTCAAAATGCATATGCCTGTACACATCCCGGGCTATACCGATTTCTATTCATCTAAAGAACATGCCACCAATGTCGGTTGCATGTTCCGTGACCCGAAAAATGCGCTGCTGCCCAACTGGTCAGAACTCCCTGTTGGTTATAACGGTCGTGCCAGTTCGGTCATTGTGAGTGGTACAGATATTGTCCGTCCATCAGGACAAATCAAGCTGCCAGATTCAGAACGTCCTGTATTTTCTGCTTGTCGTAAACTCGACTTTGAACTGGAAACTGGTTTTATCGTAGGCAAATCAAGTCAACTGGGTCAACCTGTTTCAATTGAAAACGCTTGGGATCATATTTTCGGTATGGTGCTGTTTAATGACTGGTCTGCACGTGACTTGCAACAATGGGAATACGTGCCACTTGGCCCATTTAATGCCAAAACTTTTGCGTCGTCCATTTCACCTTGGATTGTGACGCTAGAAGCACTTGAGCCATTTAAAACCAGTTCACCTGAACAAGAACCGAAACCTTTGGCTTATCTACGTGAAGACAACAGCAGCAACAGCTATGACATTCATCTTTCGGTAGAAATTCAACCTGAGAATGACGACAAAAGTGATGTGATCTGCACAACCAACTTTAAATATATGTATTGGTCCATGGCTCAGCAGCTCACACATCATACGATTGCGGGCTGTAACTTGCAGGTCGGTGATTTGATGGGTTCAGGGACCATTTCAGGACCAACTCCAGATTCTTATGGTTCATTGCTCGAAATCACATGGAATGCCACCAAACCTTTAACGCTATCAAATGGCGAACAGCGTAACTTCATTCAAGACGGCGATACCGTCATTATAAAAGGCTATTGTGAACAAGATGATTTGCGGATTGGTTTTGGTGAAGTCAGCGGCAAAATTCTGCCAGCAGTGGATTTTGGTTTTACCCAATAATTGCAGACCAGGATCTTGCCCATGAAACTGTATACCTATTTTCGTAGTTCTGCGGCTTACCGAGTTCGTATTGCCTTGAATTTAAAAGGTCTGGCTGCAGAACATGTACCTGTGCACTTAGTCAATAATGGCGGCGAGCAGCATAGTGAAAGCTACCGTGAGATCAATGCGAGTGAGCTAGTGCCCACATGGGCAGAGCAGGAGTTTGTTCTGACCCAATCGCTAAGTATTCTTGAATATTTAGAAGAAAAATTCCCAGACATGGCCCTGCTCCCTCAAGACTTGCAGCAGCGTGCTTTGATCCGTGCATTTAGTTTAAGTATTGCCTGCGATATCCATCCACTCAACAACCTACGGGTACTTCAGTATCTGACGGGTACATTGGAAATAAGTGATGCACAAAAAACGGCTTGGTATAAACATTGGGTTTTAACGGGCTTTAAAGCCCTTGAAGCACAACTGGAACAGTCAAATGGCAAATTCTGTTTTGGCAATCAGCCGACCCTCGCAGATTGCTGCCTGATTCCACAAGTCTATAACGCTCTACGTTTTAATCTTGATTTATCGGACTATCCAAAAATTTGTTCGATTTACACCCATTGCAACACTTTAGAAGCCTTTCAACACGCTGCACCTGAAATGCAGCCTGAAGCCGCTTAAGTTTTTTATAAGGATATAAAAATGACCATTCAAATTGAAAAAATCCACCACGTGGCCTACCGTTGTAAAGATGCCAAAGAAACGGTGGAATGGTACAAAAAAAACCTAAATATGGATTTCATTCTCGCCTTTGCTGAAGACCATGTACCTTCAACCAAAGCCTTTGATCCCTATATGCACCTATTCCTAGACGCAGGAAATGGTAATGTTCTGGCTTTCTTTGAACTGCCAACCCAGCCTGAAATGGGCCGCGATGAAAACACCCCAAAATGGGTGCAGCACATTGCACTCAAAGTCAAAGACCGTCAGGCACTGATTGATGCTAAAGAACACCTAGAAGCCAATGGTATAGAGGTCTTGGGCATTACCAATCATGGTATTTTCCACTCAATTTATTTCTTTGATCCAAATGGCCACCGTTTGGAACTGGCCTATGACGATGAAAAAGCGCCACAAAAAATTGCCATGATTACAGAACAAATGAAATATGACATGCTGGAAGAATGGAGCAAAACCAAACGCGCACCGCAGCATACGCATTTCCTACATGCAGATGAATTAAGCCAAAACTCTCGTACCGCCAAAGTAGACGCTTAAGTCTGGCGGAAGTTGTGCTGATGGTGAATGCCATAGAGGCAACTTCAACGATGATAAAAAAACGCAAAGCAGCTTCGGCTGCTTTTCTGATTTAAATAGATAGGATTTCTTATTTTAATTAGAAACTTAGAATAACTTAATTCCACCGACTGCCATCAACAATAACTTTGCGTTTATTGCACGGCGAATCCTATCTCAGTGCTCATCCATATAAAATCGAATCAAATTGTTCATGCATGAAACCTGTCTATGCATCCCTTTAAACTTATAGGTTTAAGCATCAGTCAAATAGGCCGCAATTTCATCAGCCGCAGCTCTTGCTGTTCTGGACACTCCAATTAAAGTCGCCGATGCCATGCCTGTCCACTCACCATAGCCAACCAACCATAAATTATTTACTTTCATTGAACGCCCATTATGAACAGCAACCGTTTGATCAGGCTCTACCACATCAAGACTTCTTAAATGATTAAGTGCAGGGTTAAATCCTGTACACCAAATGACAGCATCTACCGCTTGAGTTGAACCATCAGCCCAAACAACTGAATGCTCAGCAAATGCGACAAAAGGCTCTCGACTGTGTAACACTCCTCGTGTTCTTGCCTCTTTTACACTGTCAATCATGACAATATCTCCAAATCCACCGGCAGACTGTTCCAAACTCCGACCTTCCTGTTGTGCTTTTAAACGCTCCGTTGCACGAAGAAACAAGACTCGCCCATCAACATCATCTGATAAAAATGCTGGTGCTGTCGTCGTGACCCAAGTCGTTTCTGCCACTTTTGAAACTTCGGCAAGAATTTGCGCGCCTGAGTTTCCACCACCTACAACGATGACTTTCTTATTCTTAAAAGGTGTTGCATTGACATAGTCCGCTGAATGAAGCTGTATTCCTTTAAATTTCTCACGTCCAATATCATTAGGAATATGAGGCTTACTCCATGTACCAGTTGCAGTAACCACAGCCTTTGCTCGCCAATATTGATCTCCGGCATACACATCTAAATAGTCACCTTCTTGTTCAATACGATCGACATGGACTGGCCGAATGATCGGAAATTGATAGCGTTGCTCGTATGCCGACAAATATTCGATCACTTCATTTCGCATTGGGTAGGTGTGTTCAGTCATTGGCATCATCCAACCCGACAACGAACTCCATGTATGCGGTGAAAAAAGACGTAGCGACTGCCATGCATGCAGCCATGCACCGCCAGCTTGCGATTGATCATCTAAAATCACAAATGGAACTTTTTTACGTTTGAGGAAATAAGCTGTAGCAAGTGCCGACTGACCACCACCAATGATAATCACATCGACTTCTGCTTGTAGTTGTGCCAAAGCTTCTCTCCTCTTTGTTATAGTTAAGCCATATTTAAAATTAAAAAGCTCAGTCTATGCTAGAGGTTGAGCGAATTTTAAAAATTGATCAAGTTTGTAATTGGGCTTTTCAATTGCTCAAACTACTTTTCAACATCTTGGGTCATCTAGAGTTTATAAACTCCGTTGATTGACACGCTTAGATAATTCTTCTGCCGACTCTTTTCGTTCTGAATAACGGTTTGTGAGGTACTGGCTCTGCCCACGCGTCAGCAGAGTGAATTTATACAGCTCCTCCATGACATCGACAATTCGATCATAAAAGGCTGAAGGTTTCATTCGTCCATCTTCTTCAAACTCTAAAAAAGCTTTGGGAATAGACGATTGGTTTGGAATGGTGATCATGCGCATCCAACGGCCTAAAATACGCATTTGATTGACGCTATTAAAAGACTGCGATCCACCACTGACTTGCATGAGCGCCAAAGTCTTGCCTTGGGTTGCACGAATCGCACCACCTGCCAGTGGAATCCAGTCAATTTGCGATTTGAAAATTGAACTCATTGAACCATGACGTTCAGGTGAACACCACACCATGCCTTCTGACCATGCCAAAAGCTCATGTAGTTCTTTGGCTTTTGGATGTTCCATATCTGCATCTTCAGGTAAAGGTAAACCTTTAGGATGAAAGATTTTAACTTCTGCACCAAACTGCTCTAAGATACGACCAGCTTCCATCACCGCCAATCGGCTGTATGAACGCTCACGGTTAGAACCATAGAGCAGTAAAATACGTGGTGGATGATCTAGCGCTTTGGCCTGTACTTTTTCTAAAGTAGGTTGATCGAGAAGATTCATATCTACATTTGGGAGAGTCATAGAAATTACACCTCTGCTTTAAAAAACTTTTTTCTGAGCCACAAGGACACACTAACTAAAGCAATCAACACGGGTACTTCAACCAGTGGACCAATCACCGTCGTGAATGCGACGGGTGAAGCCAAACCAAAGGTTGCAATCGCGACAGCTAAAGCGAGTTCAAAGTTATTTCCCGCAGCAGTAAATGAAATAGCTGTGGTTTTAGGATAGTCGTTCCCCATCCACTTACTCATAAAGAAACTAATGAAAAACATCACAATAAAGTAAATCGTCAATGGAATCGCAATACGCAAGACATCGAGTGGCAAGCTCACTACATCGTTTCCTTTAAGGCTAAACATCGCCACAATCGTGAACAATAACGCCAGTAAACTCAGCGGACTAATCTTGGGTAAAAAGGTATTTAGATACCAAGCCAAACCTTTCGTACGAACCAAAATAAATCGGGTCATAAAGCCAAGAAAAAATGGAATCCCTAAGTACACCAGTACCGCATGGGTAATGGTCCAGAAATCTACATTGATTACCTGTCCTGCAACACCAAAATAAGGTGGCAAGAAGGTTAAGAATAGCCAAGCATAAGTACTGAAGAATAAGATCTGGAAGATACTGTTAAAAGCTACCAATGCAGCAACATATTGGTTATCCCCACAGGCCAACCCGTTCCACACCAAGACCATGGCAATACAGCGCGCCAACCCAATCAAGATTAAGCCTGTCATGTATTCAGGATAGCTATGTAGAAAAATGATGGCTAATGCAAACATCAGAACAGGTGCGATGAGCCAGTTTTGTACTAAGGATAGCGTCAGCGTTTTCTTATCTTTAGACACCTGTGGCAAAGCTGCATAATCCACTTTGGCTAATGGTGGGTACATCATCAAAATCAAACCAATCGCAATCGGGATATTGACTGAATCCACACTCATTTTATCCAAAGCCACTGAAGCTTGTGGAAAGAACACGCCTATCGCTATTCCGAACCCCATCGCAATAAAAATCCATAGCGTGAGGTTACGATCTAAAAAGGATAATTTTTGTTGAGCCATGATGATCTCATTCAATATGCGAAATTTGATGGATTGCCGCAATCAAATCTAGGCGAGACATATGTGTTGTATCGAATGCCCATAAAGCATCTAAGCGACGGTTGATATGATCCACAGTGACTTGAAAGGCTTTGAGTTTTTCTTCTTTCGGCAAGACTAAATGCGAAGGATCCGCTAAACCCCAATGTGCTTTGATTGCACCACCTAAATAAAGTGGGCAAGCTTCTTGCGCCGCTAAATCACAAACCGTAATCACCACATCAGGTTGGTATTGTTCGCAGTCATCAATGGTTTTACTCCACAAACCTTCGGTTGAAAGACCTAAGTTTTCTAGAGTTTCAATGGTCAATGGATGCACCTGTCCAGATGGCTGGCTGCCTGCACTATAGGCTTTCCAACCCTCTGGGGCACGACTATTAAACAACACTTCGGACAAAATGCTGCGACAGCTATTTCCTGTGCATAAAAAAAGGAATTTCATATTGTTCTACTCGCAATAACTCTTTATTTGCGAAAAAGGGCGTTCAATTTGGGGCTGTAAGTCAGCATTTTTGAGGGTATTTAAGACGTCTACGCACCAAGTGGGTAAATTAGGATTGAGACTGTAATACACCCATTGCCCTTGACGTCGATCTTGTAAAAGACCTGAAGAACGCAGTAAGGCTAAATGCCGCGAAATCTTAGGTTGGCTAAGTTGTAATTTTTCAGTCAAATCACAGACACACTGCTCATGATTAACCACAACCAACATCACAATGTTGAATCGCGTTTCATCAGCTAAACATTTAAAAAAATTGATTTGATCCATACTTTCACTCACTCAAACATATGGATATATCAATATTCACATATATCCATGAAATTTTTATTTCAATCGCTGCCCATTTTCGTCCAGCACTTGTTCGCCGTCTTCTTTAGTAAAAGCACCCTTTTGTGGGAGTGGCAGAATTTCTAAAACCAATTCTGACGGACGACTTAAACGAGTTCCTAATTCAGTGACTACGAATGGACGGTTAATCAAAATTGGATGCTGCAGCATAAAATCTAAAAGCTGTTCATCCGTCCAGTCCTCACGGCCCAACTCGAGATCACGATAAGGATCAACATTCTTACGAATCGCTTCTCTCACCGTTAAACCTGCATCCGCGATCATTTGAATCAGTTCATTTTTAGATGGAGGTGTTACAAGGTACTCAATCACTTCAGGTTCAATATTGGCATTACGAATTAATGCCAATGTATTACGTGATGTACCACATTCAGGGTTGTGATAAATCTTAACTTTTGGAATCGCAGTCATTTGCTCAAACTCAATTAAATCCGCTAATATATTTATATATGAATAAGCATATATATGCAACTCCATATTTTAAGAATAAAAAATGATCTATTTTGAATATATAGTGATCGAATGAGCATGTTAAAATTAGATAAAATATAAGATTTAGAGGTCAAACTATGGAAACAGTCATGATTACTTTGATCTTAGTTATTATTTTGATTTTACTAGTCATATTTTATAACAAGAAAAAATAAACTATGGCTTTTGGGTCTATGAATAGACTCAGTAGTGCCCCCCAATTAATCGGTAAAAAGGTAAGAGAGCTTTTTGCTCTCTTCTTAGCTTAGGAATTTCTGAATCATAGCCCATCAAATCAGCAACACCCTCTAACACTGTCATACAGCGTTAGAGGGATAATGATCTAAAGATTGTATTGCTTCGGCTGTCTAATTTGCCTTATTAGGCACAATCACCAACCCAACCCATATCCACTTTTTTTTAAGCATTGCTTAATGCACTAACTAAATCCCCACTGCCCTTCAAGTCAGACACCTGTCCCTCCAAAGGCTGACTAAATTCGATACGCTGAATCTTTGCTGCCCGCTCTGCGGAGAACACTGGGATTTGACTCATCGCAAATTCAGACAGTGCGGTAATGGTCAGTGAGGGATTCACACCTAAATTTCCAGGTACAATCGAACCATCTAATACGCGTAAATTTTGATAACCAAAGACTTGACCGGTGAAGTCCACAACGCCATTCGACCTGTCATTACCCATCGCGACGCCACTCATAATATGTGCTGTCGTTGGCGTTCCCAGTAGAATTTCAGTAAGTGCAGAACCTGGCTCTCCACCCAACTTTTGTGCAATCATTTTAGTGGCTTCTTCAGCCGCAGGGAATGAAACGGTGAGTGGTGTGTCCCCTTCTTTTTGCACGGCAGTAATACTATTCTGGAACAGTCGATACCACTTTCTACGCCATTCAAAATGAATGAATGCTTCAGACTTTTGCATTACCAATAAAATGATCGAATCTTTGGCTTTACCCTTATAACGCAGTACTTTAAAGGTTTTTAAGGGATGTATTAAAGTGTTTAGCACAAACTTCATAAAGCGCATAAAGCCCTGACCGGTCACCATCGGCACGTATGGAATATAAATCCATGAAGCATCCGCACCTTCAGGGAAACGTGTGACCTCGATATTGGTATCTGCATCGACTGAAATAAAAGAGCTGATTGCCACCCCATCATCCAGTTTTTTTCCGGTGTTGTTCACTGTGGTCAGAGTTTCCGAGTTCGTCCGAACCTCCTGTCCTAGCAATGAAGAAATATGGGGTAAAGTCTTATGCTGATCACGCATTTTTAACAACATCGGTACCGTACCCATCACCCCTGCAGATAACACTACCCCACGACTGCGTAAACTATACTGACGAACATTCTTGCCTAAAGTTTCTTTGACGATGATTTCATAGCCTTCACCACCATCCTCACTCAAGGGTATAATTTTAATGACTTCAGAACTTGGACGAATTTCAACGCCATTACGCTCAGCAAAATACAGGTAATTTTTCATGAGGGTGTTTTTGGCATTATTACGACAGCCCAACATACAACTGCCACAATAAATACAGGAGTTACGATCTGGTCCATCTCCATTGAAATACGGATCTTTCGCTACTTGTCCTTCCTGACCAGCTACTTGCGAAAAGAAGACACCCGTATTCACCGTTTTAAAGGAGTTTGCATATCCAATTTCACTCGCAACTTCTTTTAACGTGTCGTCTGCAATATTGGTATAAGTATTATTCGCTGTACCTAACATGCGTTGAGCGAGACCATAAAACGGTTTTAAGGTTTCTTTCCAGTCTTTACGAATCTTGGTCCATGCCTCTGACTCAAAAACCGCATCAGGTGGAATTAAGTGTACATTGGCATAAATTTGTGAGCCCCCACCGACGCCCACCCCATGCAAAATGGTGGTTTTACTGGTGAAAGTAAATTGCATCGTACCTCTAAATCCCAGTTCAGGACGCCACAAATAGTTTTTGGTGTCTAAATTTGTAGTTGGAAAATCCTTGTCTTCACGGCGTAATCCTTTCTCCAAAATCAGGACTTTATAGCCCTTTTCACTGAGGCGTAATGCACTGACCGATCCACCAAAGCCTGAGCCAATCACGATTTGATCAAAATCAAAATCAAAATCAAAATCTTTATTATTCATACTATTAACTCCTTTAATAGTTTTATTTTTCTGTTTTTAAATACACCAACCCCTTCACTTCAAAATATCCATCTTGAAGTGAAAAGTGATTTTGAGGTTTTAAAATTTAAGCGCTTATGACTTCATCCGAATCAATAAATTCAACAGCCAATTGACAAATTTCCCATACGGTGGCGCGAGAAACTTCAAACTTGAAAAACCCGCCTGATAAAACACAGGGCGCATTTTAGAAAAAGTCAAAAAGCCTTCATAACCATGATAGTGCCCCATGCCACTGGGGCCGACCCCTCCAAAGGGTAAGTCATGCTGCCCGACATGAAATAAGGCATCATTGACCGAAACCCCGCCCGACATAACTCGGCTGATATAAAATTCGACTAGGCTTTTGTTATTGCTAAATGGATAAAAGGCCAATGGACGATCACGCTGCACAATATAGTCCACTACCTCTTCAGGCTTTTGGTAGGTTTTGACCATCAAAATTGGGCCAAAGGTTTCACGCGTATCAATTTCCATCTCATCATTACTGTTCAACACCAAAGTCAGTGGAAATTTTCGTGTCGCAGCATCAGGCTCTTGCCGATTTAAATTAATCAAACTGGCCCCTTTGGCTTCAGCATCTGCCAAGCTATGCACTAAGCGCTGAAATGCACGCTCATCAATCACAGAAGTATAATCTTTGCTATGAATATCAGGCACATGTTCCTGCACCCAAACTGATGCCGCTTGAATAAACGCTTGTAACTTCGACTCATGTACAAATAAATAATCGACATTGGTACAAATTTGTCCCGCATTAAACTGTTTCACAAACATAATGCGTTCTACAGCTTTCTCAATAGGGTATTCATGGTCAATCACCGCAGGAGATTTACCACCCAGCTCCAGAGTCACAGGGGTTAAGTTTTGTGCTGCAGCAGCCATGACTTTACGCCCTGTCGCACCAGAGCCAGTAAACATCAGGTGGTCAAACGGCAATTTTGAAAATGCGATACCCACTTCACCAGTCTCATCGAAAATCTGTAATTTTTCCGCTTTAAAATATTTGGGGCTTAACTCAATCAGCAATTCAGCCAAATATCTTGAATTTTCAGACATTTTAACCATAGCCGTATTTCCCGCAGCAAACACGGCCGACAACTGTGAAAACATCAAATTGATGGGAAAATTCCACGGCACAATAATTCCAATCACCCCCAGTGGCTGAGGAATTACGCGGTTCTTCGCACCAAAATACAAGCTATGATCGACATGTCTTTTTTGTACTTTAGTCCACTGTTTCAAGTGTTTGATGCTGCCGTTAATATCATCTGTGACCGTAATAATTTCTGCCAGTAAGGTTTCATGACGTGAACGATTGCCATAATCTCGATTCAAGGCTTCAATAATTGCTTCACGGTGATCATTAATCAGCGCTTTTAAATTCAGTAAATGTTGCTTGCGTTGCGCAATTGTTTCAATGCCTTGTTGATGAAAGCTTTTGCGCTGCAATTGAAAACAATCGTGTAATGTCTGTTCTATCACTGTTTGCTCGATATGAGACTGAACCGTAAGTTGCATATGCTTTTCCTTTCACGGCTAAAAATGGTGATTTAATACTTCTTTTCTATGTTGGTTGAGATAATCTCTTATCCTACTTTAACAAATGGCTTGAATTATGCTTGACTTTTTAGGACACTAAATTGATCTTTTAGGACAACACGGAATGTTGTGATGGGAAGTTATATTCGTGCAGCCAGCCTCGGCGGTTTTGAAGACTTAGTCCGTAGTTATGGCATCAACCCTATAGAAATCTTGAAAGAGATCGGGATTTTACCTGCTTTACTCCGCGATCCAGATTCATTTATTCATTATGATCATTATTTAAATTTATTGGAAAAAGCGGCCTTAGCCTGTCAGGATGACTGCTTCGGTTTAAAACTCGGCGCACTCCAAAATATTAGCACAATCGGTTTGATTGGCGTCTACATGTCCCGACAAACGAGCATACTTGAAGCCTTAAGCGTGGCGCAAAAATATGTCTATTTACATGCTGAAGGCATTGTCTTCCACGTCTCGCAGCATAATGCTCTACTCTGTAAGTTGAACTTTGTTCGATTAAGTGAATACAACACCGATGTACCACAAAAATCACAACTGGCCATTTGCCTTGTCGCGAATATTCTCAAAGATTTGATTGGCCCACAGTGGCATGCAGAAAAAATTTGCTTCAAGCAAAAAGCACCACAAAAAAGTGCTCAAACTTTCCAAGCACATTTTTCATGTCAGGTAGAGTTTGAAACCGATGAGGATGCGCTTTATTTTCCCGCAAGCTTTTTAAGTTATAAACCCTATAATTTTAATGAAGATGCCATCAATCAACTGATCGTACAGCAGCTTGAAACACAAAGCAGCACCAAAACTGAAGACAATACCGCACTGATAGAGAGTTCAGTCCGCATGCTGATGGCGACAGGAGACTGCAGCATTGAAAATATCGCACTCTGTATGGGCATGCATCCGAAAAAGCTTCAGCGCGCTTTAAAAATGCAAGGAACAAGCTATCGAGATATACTCGAAAATGTCCGAAAAAAAGAAGCACTGCGTATGCTTGATGCAGGCAATGTGAATTTGACGGATATTGCTCTACAGTTGGGCTATGCAGAGTTATCTATTTTTAGTCGCAACTTTAAAAGTTGGTTTGGCGTTCCTCCAACCGAGTTAAGAGACAAAAGTCGAAGCCATATTGTATGACTTCTGGTTTTGCTACTTTGTTCAATAATGAGCATACCTCTGAGTTTCAAGATCAAACCAAATGGCAATATTTCCACGATTAATGAGAACTCGGTTATATGAGGAGCAATTGCTTGTACGGTCAATTTTAGGTGCTGGCTTCTTCATTCGGAAATTATATTGCTAAAGATGGCTTTAAGAATAGGTTTGTACAACAAAGCCCATCCTTCTAATCATTTATGGTTCACAGTAGAGCGATAGCGAACTAAAACTCTAACTTTTTTAATAAATTATGCTTTTAACGGTATAACAAAACGATAACTTATTTAAGCCAAGATAAAGTGCTGATTACACCGCTTAATGACCATCTGTCTTCATTCATCTATATTTAAAACTAAGGATTTTTGCTCTTAATATTTGATTCAACTTTTATATAATTTTTATAACACAGCACAATATTCCGCAACAATTATCATTGCTGCTGTAGACAATATTAATCATGTAAAGAACAATAACTTGATCTTATATAAAAATAATCGATAAATGATTTAAAAAATATAATTTTGTATTATAAAACAGTAAAGAAAAACAGTGATACGCATCGCAAAAAGGATTTATGTTCACGCTTAATTGAGTAATTTTTAACCAAAAAATAAATTTTATATTTCAAATTATATATTTATATTTTTCATTAACTTAAGTTTAAAAAATATGTTTTTTTAGTATAAAAACTCTATTGTGATCACTTTTTAAACTGATTAGTTATGTCTAGAGCATTTACTCTTATTTTAATTGTGCTATTTTTGTGACACGGAGTAACAAATGATTTCGGTTAACCGACCTCTCCAAAAGCCAAAAAACATAAACACAAAATGAGCAACAAACATTTGCATTTGCACCTCAAGGAAAGACGTAGAATGAAATTAAAGACATTAACGACAGCAATGATTTTAGCAACTGTACCAATGACGGGGGCATTTGCCGCTGCTCTAGATCGTTCAGGTCAGTCAATCTCTGCATTCTTGCAACCTGGTAATTACTTTGAAGCAGGTATTTCTGTATTAGATCCAGATGTGTCTGGACAGGAAGCTGGCACAAGCACAACAAATCGTCAAATTGGTGATATGGCGGGCGATTACTATTTCCCTAGTGCCGCACTAAAATTCCAACTTACTGATAACTTCTCTTTTGGTCTGCTTTACGACCAACCTTTTGGTGCAGATGCTGAATATACTGGCACTAACAATTTTGTTGCAGCTCCAACAGATCGAGTACTAAGCTCACTACCTGTTACAACATCAATGATTGGTGGCACCACTACAGGTAGTACTGCAGTTGAAGTGGATACACAAAACATTTCTATGATTTTTGGTTTCCAACCTACTGAAAACTTTAATATTTATGGTGGTGGTGTATATCAAACAATTAAAGGTCATGTTTCATTACGTGGTTCAGCTTATAGCGTGTTCAATGGTTATGATGCGAACATTAAAGAAGATTCTGCCGCAGGTTGGTTGGCTGGTGCAGCATTTCAGATTCCTGAAATTGCATTAAAAGCTTCTGTAACATACCGTTCTGAAATTGATCATGAATTTGTTGCGAATGAAAATCTGAGTTTAGCAACGCCATTAGCAAATGCAGCACCAATGTTGGGTGGTATTGTACCGCCTGCATTATTACCTGCTATTTCACAAGCAATTGGTGGTTTTGCAGCAGCTAATTCAGCTGATGGCAAAACTAAAATTACAACACCTCAATCTGTGAATCTAGACTTCCAAACAGGCATCATGGCGAATACTGTAGCATTTGCAAATGTACGCTGGGTAAATTGGAAAGACTTCTCAATCACACCTTATAAATTTGGGAAAGCTGCTGAAGCTGTTGGACCTTTGGTCAATCGTCCAAATGGTTTTTCTCTAGTAGAATATACCGATGATCAATGGTCTGCAAACGTAGGTGTAGGTCGTAAATTAAATGACCAATGGGCGGGTAACGTTTCTGTAGGTTGGGACTCTGGCGCAGGTAACCCTGTATCAACGCTTGGCCCAACAGAAGGCTATTGGAACGTTGGTTTGGGTGTTCAATACAGCCCAACGCCAGCAACCTTCATCGCCGGCGGTGTAAAATACTTCTGGTTAGGCGATGCTAAAGCTCAAACTGGTGCTCAAGCAGGTGGCTCTGATTATGTAGCAGAGTTTGAAGATAACAATGCTTTAGCTTATGGCTTAAAAATCGGTTACAAGTTCTAATTATTAATACTGAAAAAAACCATCTGTAAAGATGGTTTTTTTCATTTTCAACAATGACATCTACACTCTTTTTTATACACTTGTGATTCATTTGAGCAACAAATAAACACTTAAACATTTTGCATAATATTCAATCAGCCACTCAGCATTTAAAAATAAATCCATATAAATCATAAAATTAATATTTTTTTTTAGTGTTTTTACTCTACACAAGTACATTTTTTAACTTTTCAGTTCATTTTACAACCGTAGTTGAGCATTTACTCTTTTTGTATTTATGTTACTTTTCGTGCCAATCACTTACATAAAGCTACAACAAGGAATGTTCCCTATGAAGCTTACAGCTCTTCGCTCGGCTATTTTGCTCAGCTTAATCCCAACAACTTCAGTATTTGCTGCTGGTCTTGATCGCTCAGGCCAATCTATTGCTGCTTTCCTTCAACCCGGCAATTATTTTGAAGCAGGTATTTCAGTCCTTGACCCTGAAGTAAAAGGAAAAGATACAAGTGGTAACCAAACGGGTGACATGGCAAGTGACTACTACTTCCCTCACGCTGCTCTAAAAATTCAAGCAACGGATCATTTCTCTGTTGGTCTGATTTACGATCAACCTTTCGGTGCAGACGCAGAATACTCGGGTAATAGCACTTTTGTAGAAAACCGCCCAGTTCCATTTCAAGGTGGGACATCTGTTACTGTCGATACTCAGAACTTGAATTTACTTTTTGGATACCAACCGAACGAAAACTGGAATCTTTATGCAGGTGCGGTATACCAAACTGTAGATGGTACAGTTTTACTTCGCGGTACAACTTATAGCGTATTCAACGGTTACGACTTTAGAACTGGCGAAGACGAATCAGTAGGTTGGTTAGCAGGTGTTGCGTATCAAATTCCAGAAATCGCGCTTAAAGCATCAGTGACTTATCGCTCAGAAATCGAGCACAAAATGAATGCTTCAGAAAATTTTGGCGCAGCTGGATATATTTCAATCCCTGGCGCACCTGGCCAATCTGCTCAACTCAATCAATTAATGACAGCCTTAAATGCATCATCTGGTGAAACTAAGTTAACCACGCCACAATCTGTCAATATTGATTTCCAAACCGGCATTATGGCCAATACCGTTGCTTTCGCAAATCTACGCTGGGTCGATTGGTCAAATTTCAGAGTTCAACCATATAACTTTGCTAAGCTTTCAAAAGTCGTAGGCCAAAACCCAACGATTAACAAACCAAATGGCTTTAACCTGATTGACTATAAAGAAGATCAAATTTCTGCAACCGTTGGCGTCGGCCGCAAATTTAACGAGCGCTGGGGTGGCAATGTGTCCGTAGGTTGGGATTCTGGTGCAGGTAACCCTGTGACAACACTTGGCCCAACAGAAGGTTTTTGGAGTGTGGGTACAGGTGTTCGTTTTTCGCCAGCAGAAAACTACTTTATTGGCGCTGGCGTGAAGTACTTCTGGTTAGGCGATGCTGATGCTGTAACAGGTGCTCACTCAAATGCTGGAAAATTCACCAACAATGATGCGATCGCTTATGGTTTAAATATCGGTTATAAATTCTAAACCATAGCATCATACTCAATAAAAAAGGCGCATCTATTGAGATGCACCTTTTTGTTTTCGTAGATATAGCTGTTTTTTAAGCTGGAATATCACGAACTGAGGCATTACGAATTGCCTCTTTTAAAGCTTCATAACCATGAATTGCAGGGAATTGTGGGAATTCTTTAATCACATTTTCTGGTGCATCAAACAAAAAGCCTTTATCCGCTTCACCCAGCATAGTAGTGTCGTTATAAGAATCACCTGCGGCAATAACACGGTAATTTAGTCCATGCAATCCTTTAACTGCTTCACGTTTTTGGTCAGGTTGGCGCAGCTTATAGGCTGTAATCATACCCTTTTCATCAGTTTCTAACTTATGGCAAAAAATCGTTGGCCAGCCCAGTTGTTTCATTAATGGATGTGCAAACTCATAGAAAGTATCTGACAAAATAATCAGCTGAAAATGTGTACGTAACCATTCAACAAATTCTTTTGCCCCTGGAAATGGGCCCATTTCAGCAATGACTTCTTGAATATCATTTAAACCTAAACCATGTTCTTTTAATATGTTCAAACGCTGTGTCATGAGCACATCATAATCAGGAATATCACGTGTGGTTGCTTCAAGCGCTTTAATGCCTGTTTTTTTAGCAAAGTTAATCCAAATCTCTGGAACTAACACCCCTTCTAGATCAAGGCAAACAACTTCCATGAATACTCCCTTTTATTTACGTGGAAAAATTTTGAACTATCATAGCTTAATATTTGTCTGATGCATTGCTGTTTTTTAAATCTATTTTTTTCATAAGCATTTATTTTTTAGTGATAAGTGGCTTATTTCAACTCTATTAAAATATGCAGCAAATAACGTAATATAGGTCTTGTTAGATTCCAAGCCTATTGCCAGGATACTCATGACAACCATTCCAACTATTGATCTTGTTGATGCTCTCGCATCTGAATATGCCGATAAATCGCCAAGTGAAATTTTAGCACTCGCACTGAATCAAACGGGTGAAATTGCCATCTCGTTTTCAGGTGCAGAAGATGTCGTACTTATTGATATGGCTGCTAACTTAGGTAAACCCTTTCGTGTCTTTAGCTTAGACACGGGACGTTTACATGCCGAAACGTATCAATTTATCGAGACTGTACGTAAACACTACAACATTAATATCGAAATTTGCTTCCCAGAAGCAGATGCAGTTCAACAACTGGTCAATGAAAAAGGTTTATTCAGCTTTTATCAAGATGATCATAAAGAGTGTTGTGGTATCCGTAAAGTTCAGCCTTTACGTAAAAAATTAGCGACTTTAGATGGTTGGATTACGGGTCAACGTAAAGACCAAAGTCCAGGCACACGAACTGAGATTCCAGTTGTTCAGGCAGATGTGGGGTTTTCGGGCGAAGGCAAACAGTTGATTAAATACAATCCTCTTGCCAACTGGTCCAGTGCCGATGTGTGGAGCTACATCCGCATGATGGAAGTACCTTATAACCCATTACATGAACGCGGTTTTATTTCTATTGGCTGTGAACCATGTACACGTCCAGTGTTACCAAATCAACATGAACGTGAAGGACGTTGGTGGTGGGAGGAAGCGACACACAAAGAATGTGGCCTGCATGCAGGTAATTTGAAAAAGTAAAGACTAAAACCACTGCTTCGCAGTGGTTTTTCGCAACCAATGGATACACACAAAGCGCTCCCATTGTTAAAAAAAATCGATATACTAGCTTTAAGTTCTATAATTCTAACAAGATTGCTCACATAGGAGCGGTCAGATATTGCAGTGAGGCAATCCAGACTATGCGTCCATTACATCCGATTGACTTTATTTTTTTATCGCTTGAAAAACGCCAGCAACCCATGCATGTCGGTGGATTATTCTTATTCCAAATCCCTGAAAATGCACCTGCCAGCTTCATTCAAAATTTAGTTGCAGATATTCGTAACTCCAAATCTATTCCTATTCCTCCATTTAACAACAAACTCAACGGTTTATTTTGGGATGAAGATGAAGAGTTTGATCTTGATCACCATTTTCGTCATATCGCACTCCCACAACCGGGGCGTATTCTTGAACTGCTCACCTACATTTCACAGGAACACAGTAGTTTAATTGACCGCGCTAAACCGTTATGGACCTGTCATATTATTGAAGGGATTGAAGGGAATCGTTTTGCCATGTACTTCAAAATCCACCATGCGATGGTGGATGGTATCGCGGGTATGCGTTTGGTGGAAAAATCATTATCACAAGATCCAAACGCAAAGAGTATTGTGCCACCATGGTGTGTTGAAGGCCCTCGTGCGAAGCGTTTAAAAGAACCAAATGTTAGTCGCTTTAAGAAAATAATGAATGGCGTAATGGGCCAGCTTGAGTCAACACCACGTGTCATGTATGAGTTGTCACAAACAGTCATGAAAGATATGGGACGTAATCCTGATTATGTTTCAAGCTTCCAAGCACCCAGCTCTATTCTTAACCAGCGGGTTAGCTCCTCCCGCCGTTTTGCAGCACAGTCTTTTGAGTTTGACCGTTTACGTCATATTTCTAAAAGTTTGGGTGTCACGATTAATGATATCGTACTGGCGATTTGTTCAGGTGCCTTGCGTGAATATTTATTGTCCCAAGACGCACTTCCTAAAAAGCCTTTAATAGCCATGGTGCCTGCATCAGTTCGCGATGATGATTCGTCTATGTCGAATCGTATCACCATGATTTTGGCAAATTTAGGCACGCATAAAGAAGATCCACTAGAGCGCCTCGCAATTGTTCGTCGCAGTGTGCAAAATGCCAAAGAGAAGTTCAAACGCATGAACTCAAACCAAATTCTAAACTATAGTGCGTTTGTTTATAGTGCTGCCGGACTCAACATTGCCTCTGGCTTACTGCCTAAGCGCCAAGCGTTTAATCTAGTGATTTCAAATGTTCCTGGCCCACGTGAACCATTGTATTGGAACGGGGCACGACTCGATGCGCTATACCCTGCCTCAATCATTTTGGATGGTCAGGCACTCAACATCACTATGACCAGTTATTTAGATAAACTTGAAGTTGGTTTGACTGCTTGCCGAAATGCACTGCCGAAGATGCAGAATCTACTCACGCACTTAGAAGAAGAGATTCAACGCTTTGAAGCGATTGTGGGGGTCGAAGGCCCAAAGTTGCAAGCGGTCAGTTGATGCCGCAAAACGAATCAGAAATACAAGAATAATCAATAAAACTAAGGGGCTTCGATAAGCCCCTTAGTTTTTAATGCTACGACATTGTTTTAATAATTGATGACACGCAGTACGAATCATGGCAGTTGTAATTTGTACTTCTTTACCCTGATCATCCACAATATACGCATTATGCGTTACTTTCGCATCTAATAAATGTTTCAAACTAGGTTGAATAATTGCTTCTCTAACACCCATATCACACCTCATTTGCTAAACCTATTTGGGAGAATAAGCTTTGGCTATTTCCGTGTTTCTAGTATTAAAAATCTCAGATCGAAAGTAAAATTTCAGTTGTAACAACTATTTAACCATATATTGTTACAATTTCAGCTCAGAATGATATCGTATTGCTCTTGCGTATATAAATTTTCCACCTGAAATTTAATCACACGACCAATGAAATGCTCTAAATCCGCGACTGCTGGCGCTTCTGCGGTTAATAAGCGGTCAATCACCGATGGATGCGCAACGACAGTAAAGCCAGTCTGAGATTGATACGCACGTGTATATCTCATGATTTCTCGAAAGATTTCGTAACATACAGACTCAGCTGTTTTCACATAACCTCGTCCCTGACAGGTCGGGCAAGATTCACATAATAAGTGCTCTAATGATTCACGCGTACGTTTACGTGTCATTTCGACCAAACCAAGCTCAGAAACCTGCGTAATTTTGGTTTTCGCATGGTCTTGCTCAAGCATCCGTTCAAACTGAGTCATGACCTCAGTTCGATGCTCCTGCTCTTGCATGTCAATAAAGTCGATAATAATAATACCGCCTAAATTGCGTAGTCTCAGCTGGCGCGCAATGACCTGTGTCGCTTCCATATTGGTTTTAAACACAGTATCTTCTAAAGAGCGGCCACCCACATATGACCCTGTATTGACATCGATAGTCGTCATAGCTTCAGTCTGGTCTATCATCAAATAACCGCCAGACTTCAACGCAACACGCGTCTGTAGAGCTCTTTGAATGTCTTCTTCGACATTATACAAGTCAAAAATTGGGCGCTCACCCGGATAGTGAATGAGACGTTCTTTGATATTAGGGACAAATTCTTCTACGAACTCTTGGAGCTTGCCATGTATTTCACGCGAGTCGACTGAAATTTTAGCGGTCTTTTCACTCGCAAGATCGCGAATAATGCGTTGGGGTAAAGGCAGTTCTTCAAAAATTAACGACGGCACTGCAATACTGATCTGCTTGCGCTGAATAAATTCCCAAAGTTTTGCCAAATAAGCCATGTCTTGCGCAATGGCAGCTTCCGCAATCCCATCAGCGGCTGTACGAACAATCA
The DNA here is from genome assembly GCF_019209785.1 of Acinetobacter sp. CWB-G5. Lineage (NCBI taxonomy): Bacteria > Pseudomonadati > Pseudomonadota > Gammaproteobacteria > Moraxellales > Moraxellaceae > Acinetobacter > Acinetobacter sp. CWB-G5. The sequence continues at coordinate 735,147 of NZ_JAHUTF010000001.1, forward strand.
CTGAACCCGGAAGTTTATGTTCTGCTTGAATACGCTCAATCATCGAACGTAAACGATCACGTTCAGCTTCAGACTCAATGCGTTGAGAAACACCGGTATGATTGCCATAAGGCATCATCACTAAATAGCGCGAAGGAATGGAAAGATCAGTTGAAAGCCGAGCCCCTTTGGTGCCCAGCATATCTTTCATGACTTGAACGGTAAGAATTTGTCCCGGCTGTAAGAGCTCAAAAACATTCGGGGTGGGTTGATTACGTGACCAAACCATATCATTAATATGTAAAAAAGCAGTTCGTGACAGCCCGATATCGACAAAAGCAGCCTGCATTCCCGGAAGAACACGAACCACTTTACCTTTATAAATATTGCCCACTAAACCACGTTTCACCGTACGCTCAATAAATAATTCATTGACCGTGCCGTTTTCAATTAACGCGACGCGACATTCCATAGGCGTGACGTTAATTAATAACTCGTCAGACATAACAAACTCAAAACATTATAAAAAATCTTTTGAGACAGTTAATTTAGTGCCTTAACTGCCTGTAATAACTGTACCGTTTCATGTAACGGCAGCCCCACGACATTGCTATAGCTTCCCTCTATACGTGGAATATAACGTGCTGCAATGCCTTGTATGGCATAGGCTCCCGCCTTGCCAATGGGTTCAGATGTAGCCCAATATGCTTCCATATCATTCGGACTCAAATGCTGAAATTCGACTTCAGTACGAACTACTATACTTGAAATTTGCGTATTTGTACGAACACAAACCGCAGTATATACATCATGCTTGCGCCCAGAAATTTTTTCCCACATTTCAAATGCATGCTGCTTAGACTCAGGTTTGCCTAAAATCTCTTGATCGACCCCTAAACTGGTATCGGCAGCTATCACAATTGCATCAGGATATTGAAGCTGTACTGCCTCAGCTTTGGTACATGCCAGTCGCTCCACATAATGAGCTACTGGCTCGCCTACTTGTACAGATTCATCAATATCTGGGCTATAGATATCAAAGACTAGACCAAGCTGCTCCAGCAGCTCGCGGCGACGGGCCGAACTGGACGCTAAAATTAAACGCGCCATTTTTTCAAGATGAAGTAGACAATCGGGAAAGTCAGCACACTACTCAACAGCGGTTGCCAATGACGTGCAAGGGAAAACTGTGCCCCAATCATAATTTGCGCGATCCAGGTAATAAACAGATGCGCGACCACAGCCAAGGTAGCGATGACCCAAATATTGGCAAAGGTCATAATCCGACGTTCACGCGTTAAAAAACGGGACACAAAAGTAATCAGAACAAAACTGAGTGCGTTTAAACCCAAAGGTGCATCGAGCAGTAAATCGGTGAAAATCCCGACTGCAAAGGCAAACCAAATCCCGCTCCATGTCGGCTGGCATAGCACCCAAAACAGCATCACCATCATCATAAACAGTGGACGCCAACCAGAGAGCGCATAAGACAAGGGATAAACCATCAACACTGAAGCAATGATCACCGAAAAAATGATCGGAAATAAGGGGTCACGCTGTTTGGCAGCACGAAGTTTAGCGATCGGCATGTGGTTGCTCCATCGCTAAAGAATCGGAAAATAACACAACGACATGATGCCCACCCGCTAACTGTGCAGCAGGAACAACATCAATTTGAGCAAACTCGCCTGAATTATGACGACTGATTTTTGAAATGGTGCCCACCAGATAACCTGCTGGAAAATGCTCACCTAAACCAGAGCTATACACTTTTTCACCCACTTTGATTTCGGCACTGGTCGGCACGTATTCCATTTTCAAATGACCCAAATCTCCAGTCCCTGAAACAATGGCACGCATTCCAGATCGCTCTAAGCGAACCGAAAGAGAATGTTCTTTATCTGAAAGCAACATGACACGACTACTATGCGGATAGACATTAATAATCTGTCCCATAATACCTTTGTCATCGAGCACAGTTTGCCCGACTTTTAACTGACTGTTGGCACCACGGTTTACCACAATAATATGGCGCAATGGATCGGCATCTGTCCCAATGACTTCTGCAATCTCCATACGACCATCAATGATCAACGGGGTATCTAACAGACCGCGTAAACGCGTATTTTCCGCAGATAATTCAGATAATTTTTGTAAACGCACCTGCGCCTGCAATAACTCGGCTTGCATCGCGGTATTTTCACGGCGCAATTGAGCTTCAGACTTGGTTTGTTGATTCAGCCACTCTCGCGATAACACGGGATAACTTGCTACGGCATAAATTGGATTATAAGCGGCGTACAAGACATCTCTTGCAGGTTGAATCACATGCGGCATGCGCCAGTTAAAAAACAGCACGACCAAGCATGTGATCACTGCAATGATAAATGAGCGAAAAGATGGCGGTTGTCTGGAAAACAGATTTGTTTGCACCCGCCGATTCCTTTATTAGCCTACAAATAACATGTCGTGATTTGGATTATCGAAGAATTCTAAAACTTTACCACCACCACGAGTGACACAAGTTAGAGGATCTTCTGCAACCACCACAGGTAAGCCTGTTTCTTGCGCAAGAAGTTTATCGAGGTTACGTAGTAATGCACCACCACCTGTCAACACTATACCGCGCTCAGCGATGTCTGAAGACAGCTCAGGAGGCGTTTGCTCAAGTGCAGATTTCACAGCTGAAACAATACTTTGTAATGGATCAGAAATCGCTTGAGTAATTTCGTCCGAAGTCACAGTGATCGCACGTGGCACACCTTCAGCAAGGTTACGGCCGCGAACTTCAATTTCAAGTGTTTTAGAATCAGGTTCTGGTAAAGCCATACCCACTTCTTTCTTGATAATTTCAGCGGTGGTTTCACCAATCACGCAACCATGTGCTTTACGTACGTAGTTAATGATTTGTTCATCAAATACATCACCACCAATACGTAGTGAGTCAGCATAGACACAACCTTGAAGCGAAATAATCGCAATTTCAGTTGTACCACCACCAACATCGACCACCATTGATCCGCATGCTTGTTCAACTGGCATACCCGCACCAATTGCAGCAGCCATTGGTTCTTCAATCAAACGAACATCACGCGCGCCTGCATTAAATACAGCTTCACGAATAGCACGACGCTCAACCAAAGTTGATTTGCAAGGCACACACACCACAACACGAGGTGCAGGTGGGAACAGACGTTTTTCATGTACTTTACCAATAAATTGGTTCAGCATGGTTTCAGTCACTTCAAAATCGGCAATCACACCATCCTTCATTGGACGAATGGCAGAGATATTTGCAGGTGTACGGCCCAGCATTTGCTTTGCATCAAGACCTACCGCGGCAACGATTTTTTGTGAACCACTGTGACGAATTGCCACAACTGTCGGTTCATTTAATATAATGCCTCGTCCTGGTGCATAAATAAGTGTATTTGCTGTACCTAAATCAATGGCTAGATCGGGCGAAAACAAGCCAATTAGTCTTTTTAGAATCACGGAGACGTTCTCGATTAAACTTTATGTGGACGCAAGGTGGCAACTTTAACTAAATGTGATGATTTGAACAAGTCAATCGCTTATTATAACGCACGATATTTTGAAATTTTTTAATACTGACTCAGGTGATGTTATGTCTACATCGGATGCACAGCATTCTGCAGATTTAAATGCACAAACAGTTTCAGCAATCGCCAATCTTGCTCGATTGTCGCTAGATGATACGCAATCTGCTGAATATGCTCAAAGTCTAAATAAAATTTTAGGCATGATGGAAACCTTAAAAGGCATCGACACCAATGGTGTTGAGCCGCTTAAAAGCCCATTTGATCACCCACAACCCTTACGTGAAGATGTGGTTTCAGAAACCAATCATCGTGATGAATATCAAGCCATTGCACCGCAAGTGCAAGACGGTTTGTACCTTGTTCCTCGTGTGATTGAATAATTTCTATTCAGTTAAACCATTATTTTGTAAAAATTAACGTAAAGACATTTCTCATGACAGATTTACATCGCTTATCGATTCGTGAACTCTCTGAGGGTTTAGCTGGGGCTAAATTTTCATCTCGCGAACTGACCGAACATTATTTAAAGCGCATTGCAAAACTGGATACACAAGTTAAATCTTATGTAACCGTGACGGCAGAACAAGCGCTTGCACAAGCCGATGCTGCCGATGCTGCAATTAAAGCTGGCACAGCAACCGCATTGACAGGCGTGCCAATTGCACACAAAGACATTTTTTGTACCCAAGGCATTAAAACCACTGCGGGCTCAAAAATGTTGGATAACTTTATCTCTCCTTACGACGCCACCGTTGTAGCGAAAGGCAAAGCCGCTGGTCTGGTCACTTTGGGTAAAGTGAACATGGACGAATTTGCAATGGGTTCAACCTCTGAGAACTCATTCTACGGCGCTACAGCAAACCCTTGGAACTTAGGTCATGTGCCAGGTGGTTCTTCAGGCGGTTCTGCGGCCGCGGTTGCAGCAGACCTTGCTCCATTTGCAACAGGTACGGACACGGGTGGTTCAATTCGCCAACCTGCATCGTTCTGTGGCTTAACGGGTCTTAAACCAAGTTATGGCCGTGTATCGCGCTTCGGGATGATTGCATATGCATCATCACTGGATCAGGGCGGGCCAATGGCACGTTCGGCTGAAGACTGTGCCTACCTCATGAATGTGATGGCAGGTCATGATGCAAAAGACTCAACATCTGTTGAAAAAGACGTTGATGACTATGTGGCGAATCTAAACGGCACATCTGTTAAAGGTCTACGCATTGGTATTCCAAAGCAATACTTCAATGTCGCTGGTTTAGACGCAGACGTGAAAGCTCGTGTTGAAGAATCATTGAAAAAATTGGAAGAGATGGGTGCGACTTTGGTTGAGATTGACCTCAACATGACTGAAGCTTATGTTCCAACCTATTACTTGATTGCACCTGCTGAAGCATCATCGAATTTGTCTCGTTACGATGGCGTACGCTATGGCTACCGCGCAGAGAACCCTGTTGACCTGATGGACTTATACAAACGTTCACGTTCTGAAGGTTTTGGTGCGGAAGTGCAACGTCGTATCTTGATTGGTACATATGCGTTGTCTGCGGGTTACTACGATGCTTACTACGTGAAAGCACAAAAAGTCCGTCGTCTGATTCAACAAGATTTCTTAAAAGCGTTTGAATCGGTTGATGTGATTGCTGCACCTGCTGCGCCAACCACAGCTTATAAAATTGGCGCAAACTTGTCTCCAGTTGAAATGTACTTGGGCGACATTTACACCATCGCGGTTAACCTTGCAGGTCTTCCTGCGATTAACGCACCTGTTGGTTTTGACAAAGATAACTTACCTGTGGGCTTACAGCTGATTGGTAACTATTGGTCAGAATCTCAACTGTTGTCTGTGGTACATCAATACCAACAAGCGACGGATTGGCATACGAAACGTGCGGCAATTGCTGAGGAGAATGCATAATGGCTAAAAATTCTGCTAAACCTAAATCATTATTGATTGATGGTTGGGAAGTCGTGATCGGGATTGAGATTCACACTCAGCTTGCGACCCAATCTAAAATCTTCTCAGGTTCATCAACTGAATTTGGTCAAGACCCAAATACACAAGCCAGCCTCGTTGACTTGGCAATGCCAGGTGTACTGCCTGTATTGAACAAAGAAGTGGTCGATTTAGCCATTCGCTTTGGTTTGGGTATTGATGCTTACATCGACCAAGCGTCTGTTTTTGCACGTAAAAACTACTTCTACCCTGACTCTCCGAAAGGCTACCAAATTAGCCAGATGGACAACCCGATTGTGGGCTTGGGTCATATCGACATTCAACTTGAAGATGGTACGGTGAAGCGCATTGGCGTAACGCGAGCCCACCTTGAGGAAGATGCAGGTAAATCGATCCATGACCAGTTTGAAGGTATGTCAGGCATCGACTTAAACCGTGCAGGTACACCTTTACTTGAAATCGTGTCTGAACCTGATATGCGTTCAGTTGAAGAAGCGGTGGCTTATATCAAGTCGATTCACACTTTAGTGCGTTGGTTAGGTATTTCTGACGGTAACATGGCAGAAGGTTCGTTCCGTGCTGACTGTAACGTGTCGTTACGTCGTCCGGGTCAACCGTTCGGTACACGTTGCGAGTTGAAAAACCTCAACTCATTCCGTTTCATTGAACAAGCAATCAATGTCGAAATTGAACGCCAAATGGAAATTTTGGAATGGGATGGCACGATTGACCAAGAAACACGTTTATTCGACCCTGTGAAGATGGAAACACGTTCAATGCGTTCGAAAGAAGAAGCGAACGATTACCGCTACTTCCCTGACCCTGACTTGTTGCCTGTTGTGATTGCAGACGCGCAAATTGAAGCGGCTCGTGCTGCGCTTCCAGAGTTGCCTGCTGCACGTCGTGCGCGCTTTGTAGCTGACTTTGGTGTGACTGAGTACGATGCTCACGTTTTAACACTGACGCGTGAAATGTCTGAGTTTTATGAAGACGTCGTTAAAGCTGCTGGCGGTGCTGCTCAAGGTAAAGTGGCTGCAAACTGGGTCATGGGTGAATTCTCAGGCGCTTTAAACAAAGCAAGCTTAGAATTGGCAGATTCTCCTGTTTCGGCTGAACAGTTGGGTGGCATGATTGCACGTATTGTGGACAACACCATTAACGGTAAGATTGCGAAGCAAGTATTTGGCTTTATGTGGGAAGAAGGCAAAACTGCCGATGCCATTATTGCTGAGAAAGGCTTGAAGCAAGAAACCGATACTGGCGCAATTGAAGCGATTATTAAGGAAGTTCTTGCTGCTAACGAGAAGATGGTTGAAGAGTATAAATCTGGTAAAGAGAAAGCCTTTAACGGTCTTGTCGGTCAAGTGATGAAAGCTGCAAAAGGTAAAGCCAACCCTGCACAAGTAAATGAATTGATGAAGAAATTGATTGGTTGATTTCTTAACTAATTTACTGATTTCATGCTATAAAAACCTCGCACAATGCGGGGTTTTTTTAAAATTTATTTATGAGAAAGTTAGTAGCCAAAATTTCAAGAGGAAAGTTAAAAGAAAATGATTTATTTCCTTACCAACATGCAAATGAACAAAATATCACTAGCACCTCTATATTCGAAATAGATTACGTTTAAGTTGATACAAAAGATGAGCTTGAAGCTCTGATTAAATCAGGATTAAGTACTCGAATATCTAATCCAGATATTGGTTATAAATCTGCATCTTATTGAATAGGTTGAACATGCAAGAAAAACATAATGCTTTAGAAAAAGTTGCTGAAGCAACATTTTATCTTAAATTAATGGATCAATTAGAACTTAAAAAAAAAACCTTTAACCGATGATTTTGATTATCAGACAGAATACACATACTTATTAAGTGGGTTTTTGAATGCTTGTTATAGTGCATGTGAATTTTTAAAACAAAATAAGTCATATAAAGAAACCGTAAAAAAATTTGTATATGAGAATTCTTTCTTTTATAGCTCTGGTCCTAATGGCGGCTTGAGAACTGTATCAACACATTTTCGTCCTGTTAAACCCTCTGTGCTTGGCTATATCCCACCTCCTGCTAATAATGTTATTTTGAGATTTAGAGAAAAACAAGAATCAATAGATCCACATAATATAGTCTTAGATTTCGATTCGGGTAGCTCATTTTACTTAGATGATACTGCACCGCAAAACCCACTTAACGATAAATGTGCTGAGCATTTAACTTGCTTGAAAAAACTAATCGAAGAAATCAAATAAATGACCATCAAAAAAGTATCCGACATAGCAAAACTCGAAATCTTAGGACGCATTCAACTTCCAAAGTCCTTTTTCATGCTTGATTTCTGAATCCCTCTCCTTGCGAAGCTTCACTTCTCACCTTTAAAAAAGGGAGACTTTGCCACGTGATTAGTTTGATACGCGCTGTTCCCTCTCCTTTTTAAAGGAGAGAGTTAGGGAGAGGATTTTTACATGACGTAGTTTTTAATTCCCCAAAATTACTAAACTAAACACTATCTACTACTTTAAAAACATTAACCACTTGCAAAAAATCAAAGGACAAAAATGAAAACAGCCATCCTCACACTTTCCACCCTTGCCTTTCTCAGCACCACCACATTTGCAGAAACCAAACCCACTGTTCCTACCAAAGAAGCCAGCCAAATATTTAAAGCCGCAGGCTTCACAAAAACCAAACATGGCTGGGAAGGCAACTGCGACACAGGTGAAATCACCACATACAAAGACCTCAATGGTGATGGACTAAAAGACACTGTTATCTCTGATTCCAGCACCATGTGCTATGGTAGAACAGGTGTCGGCTACTATATCGTTGCTCAGCAAAAAACTGGAAATTGGAAACTCATTTTTGAAAACATGGGCATTCCTACTTTTCTAAAAACTAAAGGAAAAGACGGCTGGCCGGATATTGAAAATGGTGGCCCTGGATTTTGTTTTGCTGTTTACCGCTGGAATGGTCAAAAATATGATGTCAACCGTTATGAATATAACGGCAAAGCCTGCACATTAGACTATTAACACCTCAGCATAATAAGTTTCATATCAATGAATATATAAACTGATTGATTTATCATGCTTTTCTATACAGTTAAAACGCCTCAATTACTTGGGGCTTTTTTATAAAAAATGAATTCAGTTATGCGACTAAAGAGCTCTGAATAACTTAAAAATGACATCGTAACTGTGCTAATTTAGATCAAAATTGAACATAAATATGCACAAACAATAAAGAGGGTTTAAAGATGTCAAAACAAATTTTAATGCTCGTGGGTGACTATGCTGAAGACTATGAAACCATGGTGCCTTTTCAGTTTTTAACAGCTCTCGGTTATACCGTACATGCAGTCTGCCCCGATAAAAATGAAGGTGAAAGCATCGCTACAGCCATTCATGACTTTGAAGGCGAGCAAACCTACAGTGAAAAACGCGGTCATAACTTTGCCATCAACTACAACTTTGAAGCGGTACACACTGCGGACTATGTCGGCTTAGTCATTCCCGGTGGTCGTGCGCCCGAATACTTACGTATGAATGAACGTATCCTTGAAATCGTACGTGAGTTTGATACTGCGAAAAAACCTATTGCAGCAGTTTGTCATGGTGCACAAATTCTTGCAGCCGCCGATGTACTCAAAGGTCGTACTTGTTCAGCTTACCCTGCATGCGCAGCCGAGGTGAAACTTGCTGGTGGGACTTATGCGGACATTGAAGTGACTGAAGCTGTAACAGACGGGCACTTGATCACAGCGCCTGCTTGGCCTGCCCACCCTGCTTGGATGGCACAGTTTATTCAAGCTTTAGGGGCGACTGTGACGATTTAATTGTGTTGTTCCTCAAATGAATCTTTTATGAGATGGCCTATCAGCCTTTAGATTCAAAAATAAAAAAGCTCCTTCGATTCAAGGAGCTTTTTTATAACATTAATGCTTTCGATTCAGTTTATAAATCGCTCTCACTATTCATATTTTTCAAAGACCGAACTATCTCGTCACACCCAACTTATTCCAAATTTCTGGGGTTAAAAAAGTCGTGACCAATTTATTTAAATCCACATAGCGCAAGACACCTTGCAACTGCCCTTTCACTTCAGGGTTCTTTAAAATTTCCTCACCTGTAATCTGTCCAAGTTCCTGAAAACTGTCTCCAACCGCTTGTAAGCCTTCGGCTTGAATCACGGCTTTGGTCTGCGCTGAACATTGCTCCACTAAAATGCGTTGTAAAACCTGTGCGAGGTTTTTATCTAGCTGTGTCCGCTGTGCATCGGTGACATTGCTATACACCTTCAGATCAGGATGTGCAGCCAGTGCCGCAAACGTCCACTGCAACACAGTTGTTTTATCTGTTGCTGTCGTTGACTTCACCAAACAATTACTCAGTTGGTCGACTGTGGTACTGGCCGTTGCAACTTGGACTGAACCACACAAGGCTGCTGCCAAAACAGCATGACGAAAAATAGCAGAAGACCGACCACGTAAAACTCTTAAAACAGGCTGTGACATAAACTCAACTCCAAACAACAATTGCATTCTTTGTATCACAAAGCCCGTATATCAGCCTGTTATGGAACTGTAAAATTACCGTCTAGTTGGAGAAAATTAAATCGCCCAATTCAAGCGATTTCTCTATCCAACTCAGCGGTTTCAAATGCAGTGAGCTGTGGGTGTATGGTCGGACAGCCATTCCAAAACCAATAAAAATAACCTTTGGGATCAAGCAAAGTATGCATCTGAATTGTAGACTGACTACTTTCGCCCTTCCAACAGGCTAAAGCAGCATTACGGTTATTGTGTAAATCGATAAATTCAGGAGCAACTTGCTTCGGCATTTCAGGAATATAAAGTGCATCACCATGTTCCACCCACAAGTCAGCCAAGTAAATTTTTCGGTCTTTGGGAAAATAACGTCCTGCTGAAATCACCAGCGGCAAATGATTGAGATCGGTCGAAGCAAACACATGCGGAAAGTCATGATGCTCTAAGTCTGTGACGACAAAGGGATATAAGGTTTTCGCGGCTAGATTGATTTGAATTGGATCATAAGGGAAAAAATGACCGGCCAACATGCCATATTGATATTTAATTTGAGACAACTTTTTCTGCGTAGCCTGCACCTCTATCGCCTGACCAGCTTTCACTAAAGTCATACCAAAGGCGGCAGCTGTTTCTGGCGTGGCTTTGAGTGGCATAAACTCAAAAGAGTTTCCCGCGAATGCTAACTGAGTCTGCTCTCCCCAATGGGTTTGGATCGTCGCAATTTCTTTGGGTACATCATAGACATGTCCCATACTCATATGGGCGTTAGTTGAGGATGCTTGGATCAGTTCAATACCATCTGGCACATCGGCTAAATACTCAGGCGTTCCGTCATTGTTGTAAAAATAAGGCTGAGCTGAAATATCAACGTCTATTTCTTGCACGGTCTGATCCTGCAAAGGCGCACTAAAATAGGTGGCTGGTGTTTGGACATTACTCATGATGTTATTCCTTTGGTTGAGGTGCTCACATGAAGTTCGGTCGTAAACATCCAAAAATCTTACTTCATTTGCTTGAGCATATTTTTAGCACCTGTGTGGTTATGGTTTTTGGCTAAGTTCTGCAAAACATATTTTGCCTGCCCTTTAGGGTTGGAAAAACGACTGCTATAACTTGGAATACCCGTTAAACAACGTGCAACTAATATGCCCGATTCGGTATAGACATTTGAGGCATCCGACCCCGGCAAACGACCATAGTTATATGCGCGTTGTGCACTGTTACAGGCAGCGACTTGGTTGCGCCCACTGTTAATATCACGGCGTGCAGCCACATACAGTTTGGCCTGTTGCTGCTGCGGTGTTTCTACAGCTTTGGCGACTTTAGGTGGTACTTCCACTTTATTTTCTTTTTTAGGCTCTACTTCTTTTTTGCTTTCTTCCTCTTTCTTCACTTCTGCCTTGGTCGCGGGCGCCTTCGTCACCGCTTTTTTGCTTGGCGTAATAGGTCCCATACTCCGTGGTGCTGGCTCAGTCAGTACTTTGTTTTGTAGATTAACCACACGAGTATCATTTGAGTTAGGCAGTTTACGTTCAGACAAGGCTTCAATACTCACCAGCCACTGTTCACCATTATTGAGCTGGCAACGAAAAGTACCCGTGCCCTGTTTTAAACTGTTATAGGTGCGAAGTAATTTTTTCGCCCACGGATCTTTCACTAAACTGAAACTACTTTTTTGTGTCTGACTAAAACGGCCACCATGTGCTTGGCAATACTGACTGAACATGCTGCGTGGATATAGCGCCTCGATATCTTTTTCATTTTTTACGCCTACCGTGTGATACACGTATTCTTTGCTGTTTTTATCGCTATCATTAATTTTTCGTTCTACGATTAATTCTTGTGGTGATGCAATATTTGTAAAAGCTGTTTGTGCTACATTTCCCAGACTGGTACAGCCCTGTAACACACTCCCCAAAACCCCAAATACACATAAAATTTTATAATTCACTACGACTTTACTCTTAAACACCCGCATAAAAACATTAGCGGAAAGCTCCTAAAATAACAAACTTAAATAACTGTTTTTATTATTTATTTTAGCTTGACACACACATCATTTTGCTTTGTTTTATGACAACCTCAACAACATTTCATAAATTTAGTTTGACCCATACAACAAAAGTTACAGACAAAACGATGCTTGAGCACATAAAAAACCTGCCGTGAAAGGCAGGTGAGATACATCAAAAATATTTAGTCATCCAAAGTCGATTCAAAAGCTTTCAGACGTTTATAAATTGAGAGCAGTTCGATAATGGTTGGCCATGATGCAATCAAATATTGAAATGACTCCCTAACTTTGCCAAAAACATTCAAAATCTGTGTGAGTAAACCTAAAGTCACTAGCCCTGCTGCAATACTAGGGAAAAGGACAAATAGTCCATAAATATTATCTAACTGCATATACCATATTCGTACTAAATTAAAATATGCATAATGAAAATACAGTCTGAAATAGTTTTTACGTACACCACTGAATAATTGTTTCAGCGTGGCAGGTTGAGCACGGTCTGCATGGTCTTCTCCATACACCAACTCTTTACGATAGGCTGCTTCGACTTTTTGATTATTAAATTCCAAACCAGGTAATTTATAACCAACCAACACTAAAATGAGTGTTCCTAATAAAGCCCAACTTATAGCAGCCCAAACCAAAGCATATGGAATAGCCCCCACAATTGGAATTGCCTTTACATGGCTCGACAGACTAAACAACACTGGCAAAAAGGCAATCAACGTCATTAACGCTTCAATCAAGCTGACCCCTAAACCTTCTAAAGTTCTTGCAAAGCGCATGGTATCTTCTTGAATACGTTGCGATGCCCCTTCAATGTGCCTTAACTTATTCCAATTTGAAGTGTAATAGTCATTCATCGCAGTGCGCCAACGGAACACATAATGGCTCACAAAAAATAAATTTATAACAGCAAATGTAACGTAAACCATCGCAACATAAATAAAAGTTAAAATACCTTTATAAAGTTGGTTCACATCACCGCCCCCATTACTCAACATTTCTTGGATCAAGTCATAAAAAGGGTTATACCAAGCATTTACAACAACACTGACCTGTACACCAAACCAGATGTTAAACAGAATAAATGCGGACCCCAAAATCGACCAGCGTTGCCATTTATTGTCTGAGACAAAACGCCAAAATAAGGCAAAGAGTGTTGTCGCTATAAAAAACCAGAGATAGAACCACAGAAAAGACGGAGACCAAAAACGGCTTACCCCAATAGCTAATTCAGCCGTTGCATATCCTTGCGGCCAACCTATGGCGCTTCCCCATGTATTTCCCCCTGTGTACCACAGTACGACATTGATCACTGACCAAAGTAATACCGAAATGAAGAACCATCTAGGGTTTGGGAAAAATGACTTAAACATGAACGATATATATCCCTTTTATGTTTCAGGTATGCAATCCGTGCATACTAATCCTTATTTCTTAATTTAGTACAATCGCATTACAGCAAGTTTGTACACTTTACTTATCCTTATTGGGTTATACGTTATTTGATTTGTATGCCCCTTCACAAGAGCTCAGGACATTATTTTCCGACTTGATCAGTCACATCACAATCAAAATAAATTAATTCAATAACTTATGAAAATACGAACGGGCTTTGCCCCAGATTTAAAATAATATTTTATTGCTTACAATTTTTGGGTTTCAAACTAAAAAATTGCTTAGGATTTAAAGCGAGTGCAATGACGGTATTTCTCTGACAACCATACGATTACTTGTTGATTTTATGTATAAAAGAATGAAGTTTGCACATTTTAAAATGACTTCATGCTACTATCTTTTCATTAAAAACTATTGGATCTATGACATGGAAACCCTTGTACTTGAACTGATCAAACCACTCACACTGACAAAAGAAGACTTTCCACCCATTAACTTTGAAGAAGGCACTGTGCTCAAAGTTCTCATGAAAACACCTACAGGTTACTTGGTAACGGCAGATTCTCGTTTTAATTTTACGGTGTCTTTTGATGATGAAAATCAAGTGTGGCAGAAGCTGTAAGTTGCAACGCTCTTTAGTAAAAGAATAATCCATTCAATAAGATAAAAATAAAAACCATCTTTTTTTATTGATTTAAAACTGATTATTTTTATTAAAATTTAGTTTTTTATACCGAATCAGCAAATGAATAACGTGCTGAGAGTTTTCCGTACCTATTGATTTTGTGATTTCTGAGGCTCATTTGTATCATCGTTATGCATCTATTTTACCGTTAATCTATTGATTTAATTGATCTACATTAAATCTTCCATCCTAGACGTTTAAACATTGAACTATAAATCAGAAAAAGAGAAAGGATTTGAAAATCTTTAGTCTATAACTCTATATGTACTGACGCATTCACTAAGCTCACTACTATTTAAATCTAGGTCTTTCTGCAAAATCTATCGCTATAAAAAAAGCCCCAGATACGAACATCCGAGGCTTTCAGTTTTTAAACGTGTGCTGAGCTAAGTTATTGCGCGGTATAACCCCCGTCCATCACCACGGCTTGACCAGTTACACCGCCCGCCTTATCACTGGCAAGGAAGATTGCATAATCCGCAATTTCTTCTACACTCAATAAGCGTTTTTGCGGCACCATCGCCAAAATCACATCTTCTAATGCACTTTGCTCACTGACATTTCGGGTTTTAGCCAAGTCATGAATTTGACCACGTACCAACGGCGTGTCGACATAGCCTGGACACAGAGCATTCACGGTGATGCCATCGCGTGCACACTCTAAAGCCGCAACCTTGGTCAAACCAATCACACCATGCTTAGCACTGTTGTAACCAGCCTTGCCAGCAAATCCAATTAATCCATTAATCGAAGCCATATTAATCACACGACCAAACTGCTGCGCTTTCATGATTGGAAATGCGTACTTAATGCCAATGAACGACCCCACCAACATGACATTAATCAGCTTTTGATAGACTGCAGTTGGAAAGTCTTCAATCACTGCAACATGCTGAAAACCCGCATTATTGATGAGGATGTCCAACCGCCCATAGGTTTTCTGAGTCAGTTCAATCGCTGTTTTATATTCCTCTTCATCGGTCACATCGCAAGGCGCAGACAATGCTTCAAAGCCTTGCTTTTGAAGTGCCGCCACCGTTTCAGCACACTTCTCTGCATTCATATCAGAAATGACAACTTTTGCACCTTCACTGGCAAATTTCTTTGCAATTTCATGTCCAATACCACTGGCTGAACCGGTAATAAATGCAACTTTATCTTTTAACAGTTGACTCATGATGTACTCCGTTGTCTTCTTTTTTCATTCCAAAGTCTTAAACAATACCAAACCAAGTAAAGGCAGCAATAGCAACAAATACCGCGATGGTTTTAATAATGGTGATGGCAAAAATGTCTTTATACGATTGTTTATGGGTTAAACCTGTCACAGCAAGCAAGGTAATCACGGCGCCGTTATGCGGTAAGGTATCCATACCGCCTGATGCCATCGCAACAATACGGTGCATGACTTCAGGTGGAATTCCCATGGCTAAAATCGCAGCATTGTACTGATCAGCCATCGCACTTAAAGCGATACTCATACCGCCAGAGGCTGAACCCGTCACACCCGCTAAGACTGTCGTGGTAACCGCACCATTGACCAGTGGATTGGTAAAAGTATTGCCCAATGCATGACTAATAATCGCAAAGCCCGGTAAGGCCGCAATAATCGCACCAAAACCATATTCAGATGCGGTATTCATCACGGCAAGTAAAGATCCGCCAATACTGGCATTGACACCATCTTTGAAGCCCGTATAGACACGGCGGAAGTCAAATGAAATGGCCGCGATAATGCCCACAATTAAGGCTAAACCCACGGCCCAAATGGCAGAAGTTTTGGCAACATCGACAGTGTAAGCTGCAAGTCCAATGGCATTGAAATCAAAACCGTTTGGATACCATTCTTTAATTGCAGTGGATAAATACTTATTGGTCACAGCAACTAAAATAAGAGGTACAAAAGCCAACCATTGACGTACGGTAGAACCATTCGAGGTTGTATCTAAGTTTTGCTTCAGTTGTTGTTGCTCGGCTTCAGTCAGCTCAATACCTGTGGCATAACCATCGCCATTTCGAGCAGCTACACGGCGACGCCATTCCAAATAGCTCAGGCCCGTTGCTAGAACAAATACACCACCAATCAAACCAAGAAAAGGCGCTGCATAAATATCTGTACCAAAAAAGGTCGTCGGAATAACGTTTTGAATTTGCGGGGTTCCCGGCAAGGCATCCATGGTAAAGGTAAATGCACCAAGGGCAATGGTTCCCGGAATCAAACGCTTTGGAATGTTGGCTTGTCTAAAGAGTTGATTTGCAAATGGATAAACTGCAAAGACCACCACAAAGAGACTGACGCCGCTATAGGTTAAAATCGCCCCTAAAAGTACAACAGTTAACATCGCATTTTTAGAACCAATCAGGTTCACAATGGTTTTGGCAATGGATTCTGCAATCCCTGACATTTCAACCACTTTACCGAAAATGGCACCGAGTAAAAACACCAAGAAATAATCTTTAATAAACCCAACCATTTTGGGCATAAATACGCCTGAATAAAAAGGCAAAACGTTAGCGGGGTTAATCAGTAAAACCGCTAACAAGGCACAAATTGGTGCCATAAGAATGACAGAAAAACCCCTGTAGGCTGTATACATCAGTAGCCCAAGAGACAATAAAATTACACCCAAATCCCACATATTTTTTACTCCATCCTTAAAGAAAATATGTCTTGATGTGCTGTGATATTAATGGCGAATGATGTCAAATCTAGTTGAGTCACAGTGCAATCAGCCTGTGCGGAAAGACCGAATACGCATTCATAGACCGTCTATTTCCCTCATGACGAGATGTCTATTTGCACTCTGATCTATGTACTATATTTATCCATCAGAGCATTAATATTTCAGCTTATGGGGCAGACTATAATGCATATAAACCCATGCATTGTTTGAAAATAATCATTGAGTAAGAAGAAAAATTGATTAATATCCAAGCCCTAGTAAGACTGATAAAACTAATTGCATCAAGTTAAAGGTAAAATTTCACAATCGCACGAAATGACTATTTTTTATATTTTTCATTCAGTTAAAACATATTTTTACACACTATCATGCTCTTCGACTTATACTTCTTTGACGACTTGATAAAAATGACATCCACTTCCATCACTTGATCTGTTTTGACCGTCTGTTGTATTTTTTATGTAAACCATTTGAGAACAACACGTTCATTTTCATTCAACATCGTGTTGCATCATTGCTCAGGGAAGCTCATGACACTCAAACAATTAAAAGCCTTTTTGGTCCTTGCACGTACGCTTAATTATGCCAATGCAGCCAATGAACTGTGTCTGAGCCAATCCGCTCTCAGCTTAAGCATTAAAACATTAGAAGAAGAACTCGGTGGAAAACTGTTTAAACGCAACACACGTCGGGTAGAAATCACCCTTGAAGGTCAGTCCCTCATTCCCTATGCCAAAAAGCTCTTGGCCAACTGGGAGGATATGGAAAAAGATGTCAAACAGCGCTTTAAACTCAACCGTGGCACTTTAAATATTGCCTCAATGCCCTTCGCCACTCATGCGGTACTCCCCGAAGTGATGCATGATTTTGCACAGCAGCACCCCAACATCAGTTTTTCAATCCATGACATCACCAATGAAAAAATCATTGAAAAGGTTCAAGAAGGCATTTTTGAGATTGGTATTTGTTTTGAACCCAAGGCCAATGACCAACTGATTTTTCAGCCTATATTCAATGAAGACTTTTTAGCTCTCTTGCCCAAACACCACGTCTTAGCCAAGCAGAAAAGCGTGACATGGCTTGAACTCTGCTCTTGTCCATTTGTGACCTTACAAAACCCCTCAATTATTCGGCATGTGATTGAGGAACATTGTGCTGCGCATCAAGTGGTGTTGGACTTAAAAGTCGAATGCCACCAAATCAGTTCCCTTTCACACTTTGTTGCCTATGGTATGGGCGTCAGTGCTATTCCACGGCATTTCCAAAAATTCATCGACCTTGAAAAAAATGTGTTGGTTGAAATTGAGGACAATCAAGCGCAGCTCGCGGTGGGCATTATTTATAAAAAAGATTATGAACTGTCTAACATGTCGTCTCAATTTATTGAAACCACACTTTGGCATCATTTCTAAGCTAAGTTCTCCCTCCTTGACTAAGCGAAACTGAAGCTAAACCTTAATAGCTCAGAATAAGCCTATGATTATTTGCATAGCTTTCACACATGCTTTGACTCTTCTTTTATTTATTTTTCTTCGTAAACATTCTGCATTAATGAGTTTTTCTTATTATACATTAGAAAGATTCAATTTCTAAAAAGTGCAGCGCAATGCTAAAAAAATAACAAGCAAGGAAGATCAGGAAATAAAAGATGAATAAAGTCGTCGCAAATGCAGCCGAAGCATTGGCTGATGTAGTTGCCAATAATCAAACTATTGCTGTGGGTGGTTTCGGCCTCTGTGGTATTCCAGAAGCATTAATTGATGCCTTAAAAGATACAGGTGTTACAGGTTTAACCTGTATTTCAAATAATGCGGGTGTAGATGGCTTTGGTTTAGGTAAATTATTAGAAACCAAACAAATTAAAAAAATGATTGCCTCTTATGTCGGTGAAAACAAAGAGTTTGAGCGTCAGTATCTCAATGGTGAACTTGAAGTTGAACTTACCCCACAAGGTACACTCGCAGAGAAACTACGTTCAGGCGGCGCAGGTATTCCTGCATTTTTCACCCAAACAGGTGTAGGCACTCTCATTGCCGAAGGTAAAGAAGTCCGTGACTTTCATGGTCGTCCGCATATTTTAGAAATGTCCCTTACTGCGGACATTGCTTTAGTGAAAGCCTACAAAGCCGATAAAGCCGGCAACTTGGTATTCCGTAAAACAGCACGTAACTTTAACCCTGACTGTGCCATGGCAGGCAAATTCACCATTGCCGAAGTCGAACAAGTGGTTGAAATTGGTGAAATCGATCCAGATGACATCCATTTACCGGGTATCTACATTAACCGTGTGGTACTGAACGCCACCCCTACAAAGCAGATCGAACAACTGACCATTAAAGCAGAGGAAGCTTAATCATGGCTTGGACACGTAATGAAATGGCGCAGCGTGCTGCCCTTGAACTCGAAGATGGTTTTTATGTCAACTTAGGTATTGGCTTACCGACTTTAGTGGCCAATTATCTGCCAGAAGGGATCAATGTTTGGTTACAGTCAGAAAATGGCTTACTCGGCATTGATGAATTTCCAACCCGTGATGCCGTCGATGCAGACTTGATTAATGCAGGAAAACAAACTGTCACCGCACGTAAAGGGGCTGCATTTTTCTCAAGCTCAGAATCTTTTGCCATGATTCGGGGTGGACATGTCAATATTGCTATTTTAGGTGCAATGGAAGTCTCTGAAACGGGTGACTTGGCAAACTGGATGATTCCGGGTAAAAAAGTCAAAGGCATGGGCGGTGCTATGGACTTGGTTTCTGGTGTACAAAAAGTCGTGGTGCTCATGGAACACTGCGCCAAAGATGGCACGCCAAAAATTGTGCCTCAATGTACCCTACCACTCACAGGCAAAGCTGTCGTCAGCCGTATGATTACTGACTTAGGCGTTATGGATATCACTGCTGAAGGTGTGAAACTAGTTGAACTGGCAAGCGATGTGAGCCTAGAACAAATCCAGAAAGCGACTGGATTAGAACTTATCATCAATGACTTTAAAGCCGCTTAAGTACAAAACAGCATCATTCAAAGCAGCTTCGGCTGCTTTCTTATTGGGCTCAATCAAAAAGGTTTTCAGTTACCAATATGCATTTTTATAGCCTTTAAATCAGACATAAAAACCATCATTACCTTGATCAAGAGTATTTCTATACTCCCAAATATATTGAAGGATGACTCCCGCGCACATCTTTTTAACCCAAATAGCTGATGAAAAACCAAGCTGCTCGGCTACTATATTTGTATTCCACATTCAGAGGTTCCCATGTCACAACAAGATTATGAAAATGGTTTAAAAGTTCGCACAGAAGTCATGGGCGAATCTTTTGTTAAACGTGCTCAAGACAATACTGTACCTTTCACCCAACCTTTGCAGGACTGGATTAATGAACATGCTTGGGGCTCAACATGGCAACGTGAAGGTGTTTTACCACGTAAATATCGCTCTTTAATTACCATTGCATTTTTGACGGCACAAAAGAGTCCAACGGAACTGAAAGGCCATGTTCGTGGTGCGTTGAATAACGGTGCAACGGTTGAAGAAATTCAAGAAGTCCTTTTGCACAGTTTGCCTTATTGCGGCGCACCTGCGACTCAAGAGGCGTTCCGTGCTGCACTGGAAGTGATTCAGGAATATCAAAGCAATTCATAAACAGATTAAGCGCCCATACAAAAGCGTCTTTTGCAGTCGTATGGCGCGATTCATCTGGTTTGGCTAAGCAGCACTATTTGCCTAGCCAAACTATTTCCATTAAAAGGCTTTGGTCACACTCATGCCAACGCTAAAGTTTCTACCATCGGCAGGTTCAAAGAAGCGACTATTGCCGTCATTCACAATTACTGAGCCAACATAGTTACGGTCAAACAGGTTATCGACTCGAGCATAGCTGTTTACTTTCCAGTCACGGTTTACCCATAAATAGCCGACATTTGCAGCCACAATGGTATAACTTGGTGCAGTATCTGAGTTGATATCATCGACATAAATTTTATCCATATAGCGTGCTTCTAAGCCGGCTTGAAAGCCCTGCTCTGGTTGCCATGCAATACGGGTAAACACTTGATTTTTGGCAATTCCGGGAATCTTATTTCCTTTATTAATGGCTTTCGCATATGGAGTAGTTGGGTTATTTGGATTCGCTATTTCTGCTGTATAACTATCAAATTCAGCATCAATATAACTAAAGCTAGATTGAATGTTGAGCTCTTTCCAAATCGTTTGTTGCCATGAAAGCTCTAACCCTTGTCGCGTGGTTTGATCTGCATTACGAAAAGTCGCACGACCATCACGTGTTCCCGCTGTCACTATATCGTTTTCTGTATCTGTCTGGAAAACAGCAAAAGTGAGGAGCCCGAATGGATTCTGCGACTTTAGACCCAGCTCATAGTTATCACTACTTGCTGCTTTTAACGCAAAATTCATACCCGATTTCGTAGGATCAGTGTTATAAGCCATTTCGGTAAAGGTTGGCGTTTCAAAGCCTTTGCCATAACTGGCATAGGCATAAAGTTCAGGTAAAATTTCCCAGCCTAAAGCCACAGAAGGTAATAATTTTTGATAATCCGTTGAACCACTGTCATCACCATTTTTATCAATGATGTAATGATCATCTGACTCATAATGCACATTGCTATAGCGTAAGCCTGTATCAAGATGCCACGTGGGTAAGAACTGCCATGAGGCCTGCACATATGGATCTAAATTCCACAGGGTATTATTTTCATTACGGCGTAAATCACCTTTCACGCCAAAGTTGCTTTTATTATCATAATTTTTATAGCCTTTACGGTCTTCAACCATCCGGTCTAAAGCCACACCAGCAACCAAAGTTGTATTCGGCAAAAGTGCTTTTCCTGTCCAACGGAAGTCTGC
The DNA here is from genome assembly GCF_019209785.1 of Acinetobacter sp. CWB-G5. NCBI lineage: Bacteria > Pseudomonadati > Pseudomonadota > Gammaproteobacteria > Moraxellales > Moraxellaceae > Acinetobacter > Acinetobacter sp. CWB-G5. The sequence goes on from NZ_JAHUTF010000001.1 coordinate 756,832, forward strand.
ACCATAGTAATCTCGGTCAAAATCAATCACGCCACCTGCATGGCGATCATTCTCTTGTGGCCCCTTAGGAATCGACTGATATTGTACGACTTGTCGGTTGCCCAAATAGAACATGCTATACAACTCTTGCTGGTCATTTAATGGCTTCGTCCATGTCAGCCCAGTTTGGGTTTGTTCAATTTCTTTACGCACATTGTAGATATTGTTGCTGTCATTCACTTGTTTCGGATTAGCTTTCCACTGCTCACGACTAAGGCCTTGTGGGTCGTCGGCATCAATATCGACACGGTTCATCACCCAGTTGATTTTACTGCCATCCTCTAAGTTCCATGTCAGTTTGGCATTATTCAGTACTTTTTGTGCTGCACTATGGTCTCGAAAACCATCGGTATCAAAATAAGAGGAACTAATCACATAAGCGGGTTGATTGGCCTGTTCAGAACCCCCTTGTAATTGGATATTGGCTTGTTGCTTATGGTGGCTGCCAGCATTGAGTCCCACTTGGATTGAGTCTTTCCCTTGCCCTTCTTTGCTCTCAGCTAAAATGGTTCCCCCTGATGAGTTACCATATAAAGATGAAAATGGCCCTGTCAGTACTTCGATGTGATCTAAACTATTGAGGTCAATATTGGAACTTTGCCCTTGACCATCAGGCATGGTCGCAGGAATACCATCGACATACATCCGAATGCCACGCACGCCAAAAGTCGAACGAGCGCCAAAGCCACGCATCGAAATCTGTAAGTCTTGCGCATAGTTTTCACGGTTATTAATTTGTAAGCCTGCAACCCCTTGTAAAACTTCCGATAGGTTCACATTGGCATTGTTTTGCACTGTAGCCGCTTGGACTTTTTGAATGGATGCAGAAGTCGATAACAACTCGCTATCGGTATGTACCGCTTGGACAGTGATCACAGGAAGCTGATATTCTGTCGTTTCTGCATAAGCATGCATAGATTGTAAAATAACCGCAGTCAATAAGGCTTGTTTAAAAGGCGCAGGCATCAAATAAGTTAATCGCACAATATTTCCTTGCTTGTTATTACCATAAAAATGGGAAGCCTATCATCTCGACAGGTTTCCCATACAATAAAACGTTTTAATCGGCTAAGCTATACGCAACCACATAATCACCATGATCAGGTGACTGACGTGCCCCACCTGCGGAAATGACCACATATTGCTTGCCTGTTTTTGGAGAAATGTAGCTCATCGGTGTCCCTTGACTACCTACGGGTAAACGCGCTTTCCATAATTCTTCACCATTAGATGAATTGAAGGCGCGCAAGTAGAAGTCTTGTGTTGCAGCAAAGAACACTAAACCACCTTGCGTCGCCATTGGACCACCAATGGTTGGCATACCAATCGGCGCTTTTAAGCCCATTTTAATACCCATTGGACCCGTATCTTCAACCGTACCTAAAGGCACCTGCCAAGCCACTTGACGGGTTTTCATATCAATCGCCGTCATGGTTCCGAAAGGTGGTTTTTGGCATGGAATACCCAATACCGACATAAAGCGGTTTTTATTCACTTTATACGGTGTACCTTTCATTGGCACTGCGCCCATACCTGTGTTGACCTTCTCTCCACCACTGGCTTCAAGTTTTAAGTCTTCAGGCGTTTGTTTAATCAGCTGAATCCACAGACCTAGGCGCATGTCGTTGACAAACATATAACGATGCGTTGGGTCAAATGCGATACTGCCCCAGTTCATCCCACCCAGTGATCCCGGGAAACTTAAAGATATATCAGAACCCGGTGCGGTAAAGAGACCGTCATAACGCATGGATTTAAAGTTAATGCGACACATCAACTGGTCAAATGGCGTTGCGCCCCACATGTCCGATTCAGTCAAAGTTTGATTGCCAATCTGTGGCATTTCAACTGAACGTGGCTGAGTTGCGCTGTATTGCTCATCAGGAATATCTGCAGCTTTTACAGGCTGTTCAATGACTTTAGTCAATGGCTGACCCGTAACACGGTCGAGTACAAAGAACTGCCCTGACTTGGTGCCAATGACGACAGCAGGTTTGGTTTGCCCATTTTGCATCGGAAAATCGACCAAGCTTGGCTGCATAGGTAAATCGAAGTCCCAAAGGTCATTATGAACAGTTTGATAAACCCACTTTTCTTTACCTGTGGTTGCATCTAAAGCCAAAACGGAAGAATTGTACTTATGATCGACAGGTTGACGGTTTCCACCCCAGACATCGACCGATGAACTTCCCATCGGTAAAAACACCGTGTTCATTTGCGGGTCGTAGGACATTGCAGCCCAAGAGTTAGCTGAACTACGTTTGTAGATTTCACCCGGTTTGAGGACATAATTTGGATTTGGGTTACGTGGATCAAAAGCCCAGCGTAGCTGCCCAGTAATCACATCATAAGCACGAATCACACCACCCGGCATATCCGCTGCAAAGTTATCAGCAATACGACTTCCAACGATGATACTGGTGCCTGCAATGGTTGGCGCCGAAGTCACTTCAAAACGAGGCGCTTGCGTGCCCGCACCTAGACCCTCCAGTAAGTTCACCGTTCCATCGACACCAAAGTCTTTACAGCGTTCGCCTGTATCGGCATTGACTGCAATTAAACGACCGTCAGGTGTATTGGTATAAACACGACGTGGACATGCGGTATTGTTTGCCACCGCTGTCACCGCACTTGCACCGGCTAAAGTCGGTTGTACCAAGGCTTGAGTCGAGTCAAAGTAACTCACACCACGGCAACGCTCCCAAGCATCCGCTTTAGAGTTCACTTCAGCCTTCCAGACTTGTTTACCTGTATCTGCATCTAAAGCAATGATGTTGTTATGCGGTGTACATAAAAAGACTTTATCGCCCACCTGTAAAGGGGTGAGCTGGTCTTCTGCACCATTACCCGTACCTGTGGTCATATCGCCTGTTTGAAAGCGCCATGCTTCCTTTAACTTAGATACATTATTTCGGTTGATCTGATCCAACGCAGCAAAACGACTACCACCGGCATCATTACCATAGTGCGACCAATTCACTTGTTGGGTTTGAGCTGTTACAGGCACTAGGGGTAATTCTTCACCACTGGCTTTTACCGTTGGATGTGGAATAAACATGCCATACAAACCACCGAGCATACCTAACACCGTTAAACTACCTAAGGCATAAGCGGGTGCTGAAGGCGCAATTTGAAATTGGTACTTACGAATAGCAGGCAAGGTAAAACACAGTGCGGCAAATAAACCCGCCGGAAACATTAACCGTGAATGGAGTGCCCAAAAATCCCAACCTGCATCAAACAGTGCCCAAACCACGGTTCCAAGAAAAACCAGTGTAAAAATCCAGACACCCAGTGCTTTTTTTCTAAAAATAAATATTGCAGAAATGGTGGTCAATAAACCTGCAATGAGGAAGTACCATGAACCACCTAGACTAATCAGTTTTCCACCACCGATTAAATAAAATAAGCCAGTCAGCAATAAAGCTAAGCCTAATATAAAGCACCATATTTTAAATATGGGTTGAGATTGTGCTTCGGACATACTTTTTACTCCAAATGCTGTGTTTTAAATGATCTCGCCTACTTTGTTTTGAGCATCATTCACACCACATCCAAACTTTGAGCATCCACAATTAACTTGCTTCAACAATGAAAAAAGAGTGTTTAGGGGCTGTTGATATTTCATAAATGGCTTGCGTTGTAGGCTAAAATTGAGCAGGCAAGGCATGGAGCGATGACAATAGTGGGAGACTATTTTCAAGTTTCATAACGATGTCTGTGAAGATTTTAGCCACAACCTTTTAGGACTAGAGTATTTTTTGATGCTACGTTGTTGCGAACCACTTATTTAGAATGACTAAATTGCGTATTTCGTGCCTAGTATCATCTAAAAAATACTCGTTGTCGCAAGCATAGATGAAGTGTCAACAGCCCCTGGCTCAGCAATAGTATTGCTTACAGTTTAAACACTCTTTTACTTTAAATACGATTAAAAATTCACCTTGACGCTAAGACCCGCCACCCAAGCATCATCCACTTCTTTCACACCAGAGGGTTGATAGATATATTGTAGGTTGGGTCTGAGCATCACCGCAGGTGACCACTGATAGGTATAGTTCAACTCAACATTGAGTTCGTCATGTTGAATTGGGACATAATCGCTGGCAAGCGCGTCATAACTGTAATAACCACGACCTTCGTTAGTGGCGATTTGCTTATCCGTCACACGGTCATTCACCACATAGTTGGCCAAACCAAAACCAATAGAATCATTTGGACGGCTATCAAAAGGGCCTTTGTACCAAAGTGCCAGTTGTTGTGTACTTTCTACAGCGGTCGTGTCTCGGTCATTGATGACCCCATTGAAACTGATATATAAACCGCGCTTCGGATCAGCCCCGTGTTGAGTCAGTTGTTGTTGAGCATTCAACCAAAAACTATATTTACCATCGTGGATTTCTCCTGATGTACCCACATCTTTAGCTTCTGCTGTGGAATACAGTGCACCGAGTTTATATTCACCCGGTAAGCCATTAAATGTGGCAAGTTTTGGTTTCCACGCCAGTTCAACTGGAATGGTCGCCCCTTCGACATTGTCCATATCGAGGTTAAAGCCATCACTGTCTGAGTCTGTTTTGACATTGTCTGGGTTGACTTCATAGACGCCAGCGCCAAGTGACCAGTCTGGTGCAAATTGGTATTTAACATTGGTGCCCCATAAGCTGACAGGCCAGTTATACCAAATCGAACCGATGGACTTACCTAACTGTCCACCACACAAAAGTAAGTTCTGAAACTCACATTGCGAGCTGTTAAAGTCATCAGACATGCCCATACGACCAATTTTGAATTGGACACGGTTGTCGTCAAATCCTGTTTTGATCCAAGCCTGAGTTAAGCGCCAAATTTTGCCACGACCATAAATTTCTTGGCTGTTGCCCAAGGTACTGGCACGAGGGTCTTTAATACGTTCAAGCGTTAGGGCGTTACCATCACGTTTGGTAATCATTAAGCCGGCTGTGGTATTTTCCCAACCTGCAATTTTATTTAAATCAAAATTGGCACCCAGTGTGAGCTGCGCGGCATTGTCGAAACTATTGTCATCGTTATAACCGCCAGCCAAATTGGTGGCTGCTTGGCTCATAATCGATGCTGTAAATTTATAACCTTGATCTTCCAGTTGCTTCCGTTCACCGTTCCAATCACCGAATAACCATTGACGGTCTGCCGAATAAAATTCATTGGCCGAAGCCAATTGGCAAGTTAAAAGCGCCAAAGATAATGTGCCTAGTTTTAATAGTTGTTGCATACCAAACATCCTTTTCTGTGAGGAAAGCTCAACTCAAGTGAGCTTTCCATGCGGTTTTTATTATTTAATGCGAACGGCTGGGCTCAGTTCAGAAGTTGCCCCCAAACGGTCGGTCACATTGGCGGTGACATTGGCCACACTACTTGTTACTTTCCACATTGCTTGACCTTGACCTTGTGCATTCGTGGTCACCACTTGAGTACCTAAATACTGCTCTGCTTCTTGACCATTCGCTTGACGATTCGCAAAGAACTCAACTTGGTAGCGTTGATTTGGCTGTGCTTGAACTGTAGCGGTGACTTGACCTTTGCTATAGCTTAAACGTGGTGCTTGAATGTTTTGGTTTGGCATCGCATTACAGCCCTGTTCATTTGGCTGTGTACAGGTTTTTTGCAGTTTTGCTGCTTCAATCACTACACCGCCACCACGAGAACCGACAAAGCCAGCATGTTCAAGTGCAGGCACTGCAAATACAATGGCACCTAAACGCTGATTAGGGATGCAAGAACCACCTGCTTCACAGCGTTTAATATCTTTACCATTGTCCCAAATTAAATTTTTGGTTAAGGTTGTGCGGGCATTGGCATCTTTTTCAGAACGTATAGCAATCCCAAGACGGTTACCATGCACTTTGTTGCTGTCAAAAATGTTGCCATCACCTGTGAGGTTAAAGCCTATCGAATTGTTGGTCAGTTCGTTATAAGCGATGTAATTGCGCTTACCCCAGTTAATTTGCAAACCATCAGAGTAGTTTTCAAATTTGTTCCCGACTACCGTATTGTCATTGCCCCACAGGATTTCAATACCCTGAGACGGCTCTGGATTGGCTTTGGTTGAAGTAAATAAGTTGTTGGCCACAAGGTTAAATGCCGCGCCACGCGTCAGCTCTAAACCATCACCATTATCGACAAACAAGTTGTTCAAGACTTTGTTGTTATTGGTGGTGGTCGAGGTCGGATTGCCCTTACCGTCATCACCCGTCAACATCACGCCTGAGCCACCGTAGTTATTACTGATACGGTTATGTTGAATCAAGTTATTGCTTGAACGGTTCACCAAAACACCAATACAGAACCGATGAATATCGAGACCTTTTAAGGTCACACCATTCACATCTTGCAGAACTAAACCCGGTAAAGTCGTAGTACGGACATTGGTACCATATTGTTCAGGGTTTGCCCCTGGGCAAGCTTTAGCGCCTTCACCTTTAATATAGTTTGAACCATCAATTGCGATAAACTCGCCTGTTTTGTCCCATTGCGTCCCAATGATCTTCACTGACGACTTAATTGGCGGTAAAGCTTGATTCAGTTTAATTACATAGGGTGCTTTGCCCACAGCTTGGATTTGAATTTCATTTTCTTGTGCAGCATTGGCATTCGATTGTTCAATCGCCCAACGCAGTGAGCCTTTTGCAGTATCGTCCTGATAACGATCCACAATATAAGTTTCTGCACTGGCAAAACCTGATGCCGCTAAACTCAAAACCAATGTGGTCAAACGTAAAGTTGATGGTTTCATATTTTAAATCCTTTTCTATCCTTGAAGATGAATAACACAGTGCATTAAGGGGTCGGTTGTACTGTTTTCAGCAACTGTTTGAGTTGAGTTACATCAATTTGACCCGGTGCAGAGGCTTCACCAATCATGCCAAAACTTAGGCTGCCACCCATATTGGCAGTTGCCACACGTGAAATCGTGCCCAACTGTCCCATCGACATGGTTAGCAGTGGTTTTTGACTTTTTTGGCTTACAGCCAACGTGGCATTCATGAGGGTAAAGACATCTTGTTTTGACTTTGGCATCACCGCAATTTTTAGAATGTCGGCACCCATCTGATCTTGTTTTAGCAGACGGTTTTCAATTTCTTGTTGTTCGGGGGTTTTGACAAAATCATGATTTGACATGATCACCAACACGTTCTTTTCATGTGCTAATTTGGTTAATTTCGCCACACTGCCTGCATCACGGAACATTTCGATATCCAGCAATTGCATAAATGGCTTTTTCAGGTATTCACGATAAATCTTTTCATAGTCTTGATCAGACACCGTCATTTTACCGCCTTCGTTATGGGTACGAATGGTGGCAATTAGCGGTTTATCTTTTAAAATTTGATTCAACTGCTGACCCAGTGCGATGACTTTTTTTGTGTCCGCAGAAAATTGGAGTAAATCGATACGGAATTCAGCCAAGTCTGCATCAGGATTGCTGGCAATCACTTTGGCTTGTGCAATCGCTTGTTCAGCCGTTTTTGCGGTAATGGGTACGATGGTTTTAACAGGTAGGTCGCCAATATTGAGGTTTTTGACCATATAGTGTTGTGTTGCAGGGGTAGTTTCGACTGCAAATGCAGATGGCATTGCTGCTAAAACAGCACTGCTTAAGCAGAGTTGCATTGCTAATTTTTTGATGGTAATCATTACAGTTCCTTGTATTTTCAAACTATTGCCTGACTTTTATCATCAGCCGCAAACATACGTGGGATGGATGAAATGGGTCATACCATCACCACGTATAAACTTCTATCTATTCGGCTCATGCACGATGTCCTACACCAAGCCTTCGGGAGTTTAGATATCTAAAAACACGGTTTCGTCTTCACCTTGAATACGAATATCAAAGCGATATACCACTTCACCATCACGCTCTTCACGTTTCGCAATTAAGGTTTGACGACGAGGTGCCCATTCAATCCCTTTCAGTACAGGATCTTGTGCATTGGCTTCCGCTTCATCATCGAAATACACACGGGTATTCAAACCAATGTTAATCCCGCGAGCAAAGATGATCAGTGCGATATGCGGTGCTTGAGTTGTGCCTTTACGTCCTGGAACCGCACCTGGTTTAATGGTATTGAAACTCCAAAAACCAGTTTCAAAGTCTGCGCCTGTACGTCCCCAACCATGGAAATTTGGATCGACTACTTTGCCTTGAATGTCGGCTGCACTTGGATACACACCGTTGGCATCTGCCTGCCAAATTTCAATCAATACATCGCGTAGCGGTAAACCTAAACCGTCGAACACTTGACCTTCTAAGCGAATACGTTCGCCTAAAGTATTTTCTTTAACTAGCTGGTTGTTAAAGTTATTTTCAAAGACTTCAATGTTGGCTTGTTGTGGCAACAAACCAATGTGTACATATGGTCCACCTGTTTGAGATGGCGTTTCATGCAATTCTTGAAAGTTCCAATTGTTCATGTTGTTCTCCCTGAATTAAGTCAAATCATTTTCGAAATAAGTCGCACGACGACCACGTAAAGTGATGTCAAAGCGGTAACAACGGCTGTCTGCTTCAATGAAGTTGCTCTTGTCTTCCAAGGCAATCAATGCACGACGTTGTTCTTCCGAAGGAATGGTTTTAATAATTGGACACGAATCAATTAGCGTATCGCCTTCAAAGTAGAACTGAGAAATAAGACGTTGTGCCCAACCATCAGCAATCAAAGAGAAATGGATATGCGCAGGACGCCATTCATTAATACGGTTACGCCAAGGATACGGACCCGGCTTAATGGTACGGAATACAAAATAGCCATTGGCATCGGTCATCATGCGACCACAGCCGCCAAAGTTTGGGTCCATCGCACCAATAAACTGATCATTTGGATGACGATAACGACCAGAAGCATTGGCTTGCCACACTTCGAGCAAGGCATTTTTGACTGGACGACCGAACTGATCACGCACATAGCCATGCACAATAATGCGCTCGCCAATCGGCAAACCTTCTTTGGCGTAGTTCAAAATCAAATCGTTATCTTTAGGCCCAAACTGCTCCGCACTAAACTGCGGTGAAGTCACTTCAGTTAAGGTTTCTGCAATCGAAATCAAAGCATTTTTTGGCGAGCGTAATACACTGGTTTTATAGCCGGGTGCATATGCTGGCGGATGATCATCGGTATTGCGTTGTGCATAAGCACCTAAAATAAGTTGCGACATGTGACGTCCCTCTTAATCTTGTTCCATTACTCTTGATTCGTTTGTTCTTGGCTAAGTTGCTGTTCGCTCAGTTTTTGCGGGGCAATGCCCAAATCTGCAAAAACTTCTTCTGCCATGTGCATAGCTGCATTGGCTGCGGGTAAACCTGCATACAGTGAACAGTGCAAAATCAACTCTTTTAAATCGTCTTTGGTCACACCATTGTTAAAACAAGCACGTAAATGCATACGCAGTTCATCTTCACGGCCCAATGCCAATAACACGGCAATGGTGACTAAGCTACGGGTGTGGCGCGGCATGCCCGGTCTAGACCAGACTTCGCCCCACGCAAAACGGCTAATAAAATTTTGAAAGTCGGCATTGAAATCATTCAAGTTCTCAAGTGAACGACCGACATGCTTTTCACCCAGCACTTCAGTGCGTACGGTGATTCCTTGTTCATAACGTTGTTCATCATTCATGGGAGAAACCTCAATTAGGTCGCATCGGTATGTGCGACCAGTGATTTAACAAAAATAGCGACTGCTGCTGCTGTTGCTGGAATTAACAACAGACTTAAAATAGCGGTAAATGACCAATCATTGCCCAGTAAAACTGCGCCGATCCATGCACCAAATACCGCACCGAAACGACCAATTCCAGACATCCAAGCCACACCTGTTGCACGGCATTGGGTTGGGTAAAAACGCGCACTCAGTGCTGGCATTGCGGACTGCGCACCATTAATTGCAACACCTGCGCAAAGTACTAAAATGGCAAGTAAGGTTGGGTTGGCTAAGCTTTGACCCACGGCAAAGGCAAAGATCCCAGCGACAAAGTAGAAGCCTGCAATAATGCGGTTCGGGTTGAAACGGTCCATTGCCCAGCCAATAAATAAAGCACTGAGGACGCCGCCAAACTGGAATAAACCACCGATAAATGCAGCGCGTTCCATAGTTGCGCCAGTTTCACGCATTAAGGTTGGTAACCAACTGGTAAGCAGATAAATCATCACCAAACCCATGAAATAGGTCAGCCACAATAAAACCGTACCTTTGACATATTTCTGAGAGAACAGCATGCCAAACACACCTTTCTTCTCTGCACCTTCGGTTTTTTCTTCAGGTACATGAAACTCAGTAACACCCTGTACTTGCGTCGGTGCAATACGCATCAAGATTTTGCGGACTTTTTCACTATCACGACCTTTCACAATCAAGAAACGATAGGATTCTGGCAGGAAGAAAATCACCAAGATCATCAAAATCAGTGGCGACCAACCGCCCAGTAAAAATAAGCTGTGCCAACCAAAGGTTGGGATCAACCAACTGCTAATAAAACCACCTGTTGCCATACCCAAGTTGTAACCACAGAACATACAGGTCACGAGTAGCGAGCGAGAGCGTTGTGGGCAATATTCAGAAAATAGCGTGGTTGCATTCGGCATCGCTGCACCCAAACCAATACCGGTTAAAAAGCGCAGTACCACCAAGGTATTTAAATCAGCCGCATATGCTGATGCTAAAGTAAAGCCACCAAAAATCAGCATCGAAACACTTAAAACAATCTTTCGCCCAAAGCGGTCAGCGGTTGGACCAGACACTAGAGCACCAATGATCATGCCACCTAAAGCCGCACTCATGACTGGACCCAGTTGCGAGCGGTCTATCCCCCAGTCTTGTGCCAAGGCTGGAGCAATAAAACCCATTGCCGCAGTATCAATACCATCAACAAAAACAATGAGAAAACATACAATTGCGATCAACCACTGATATTTGCTAATCGGTGCATCATTAATCAGTGCTTGTGCGTCTATACTCGTTTTTTGAGTAGCGTATTCCTGAGACGCCATACCTGCCTCCTTGGGCTGAAAGTCCTTTTAAAAATCCTTAAACTATTGAAGCGATCCAATGAACTGACTGAGGGTTTGGGTAAACAGCTCAGGTTGCTCAATATTGGAAAGATGCGATGCATCAATCACCGCGAGTTCACTCTTTTGAATCTGTTGTTGCATAAAGACGCCATCTGCCACTGTCGTGACAGGGTCAAACGCGCCTGCAATCACTAAAGTTGGAATCTGAATCTGTTGAATTTGAGTAGATAGATCTGCTTGCGCGAGCGCTCGGCAAGATTCTGCATAGCCCAGTGCTGGCATAGTCGCTAAAGATTGAATGGTGCACTGCGCCAAAGCATCATGTTGATAATCAAACTGCTCACTAAACCAACGTGTATGCGTAGTCGCAACTAAATCCGCTAAGCCATTGGCTGTCACAGCATCTGCACGAGCATTCCAACCTTCTTCAGTCCAAATTTTGGCTGCTGAATTCGCCACAGTGATGCTATGAAAACGATCTGCATGGTGAATACCGAGCCACAAAGCCGTCATGCCGCCCATTGAAATCCCGCAAAAATGCGCTTTTTCAATGTTTAAACCGTTCAGAATATCAATCACATCTTCTGCAAGATTTTGTACAGTAGTCTGCTCAATCACATCGCTATGACCATGACCACGCGTGTCATAAGTCACCACTTTAAAATGCTGTTCGAAGGCAGCAACTTGAGGTTGCCACATGCCCTTGTCTGTGCCGAGTGAATTTGAAAATACAATTACAGAGGCATTTTCTTGACCGCTAATTTGTACAGCCAAACATTTTCCCTGACGATTGGTCATTGTGATATTCACTTTGCCTCTCCTTTTGCTTCTTGCAACACCGTATCAATCTGGTCTTGAATATTGCCAAGATATGACTCAGGTTTAAAAATTTCTGAAATCTGAGCAGCGCTAAACAAGTCTTTGACTTGATCCAATTCCGCAATCACATCTTTTAAGTGCACACCTTTTTCAACGGCTGTTTTACATGCTGCTTCAACCACATGGTGCGCCTGTAAGCGCCCCATATGTGGTGCCAATGCCATCATTACAGCTTCCGCCATGATCAAACCCTGCGTGCAATCCAAATTGCGTTGCATATTTTCAGCATTGACTTGCATGCCTTGTAATACGTCTAAAGTCCGTTCTAAAGCACCCGCACAGAGTTGGAAAATTTCAGGCAATGCCAACCATTCTGCATGCCATCCACCTAGACTACGCTCATGTTCCTGAACCATGCTTTGGTACAAACTCGACATCAGTACAGGTACACGATTGGCTGCTGCCAAAACGGATGCCGCAGCAACAGGATTACGCTTGTGTGGCATCGTCGATGATCCTCCACGCCCTTTCGCTGCAGGCTCAAACACTTCTGCAATTTCAGTTTGCATCATCAATGACCAGTCACGCGCCATTTTGCCCAGACTGCCCGTCACTATTGCGAGGACACTCGCCACTTCAACAATACGATCACGCTCGCCATGCCAAGTACAGCTTGGAACAGAAAGTTGTAACTGTACTGCAAATGCCTGAACCACTGCTGTACCTTGAGATTGCAATGAAGCCAATGAACCAACGGCACCGCCTAATTGCGCACTAAAAACACGTGCTTTCATGGCTTCAATACGTGCTAAATCACGATGAAATACCGAGGCCCAACGCGCGAATTTATGCCCCAAAGTAATCGGTAAACCTTGCTGCAACCATGTGCGTCCAATCATCACTTGTGAGCGATACTGTTCAGCTTGGGTCAATGCAGTGCGGTAACATTGGTGAATTAAAGCTTCAACATGCGTCATTGCAGCACGACATTGCAAAATACAGGCAGTGTCTAAAATGTCTTGACTGGTTGCACCCCAATGCACATATCGCGCAGCATCTTCATCACTTTGTTTCACAATCGCAGTTAATTGCTTCACAAAAGGAATCGCGATATTGCCCGCTAAGCCTGTAGCAAGAGCTAAAGCATCAAAGTCAATCTGATCAATTGCAGTTGTTGCAATGTTTGAAATTGCTGTTGCCGCAGATTCTGGAATAACGCCGACCTGAGCCTGCGCTTGTGCCAAGGCAACTTCAGCCTCAATCATGTAAGACACCAACGCGCGATCACTGAAAATTTCAGTCACCTCGTTTTGGTAAAATAAGCTGGCATATAACTGGCTCATGATCGCTATCCTTAACTCTGCTTTAAACGCGCTGAATAATCATTGCAATGCCTTGGCCGACACCAATACACATCGAACACAAGGCATACGTGCCACCCGTTTGTTCTAACTGGTTTAAAGCCGTGGTGACTAAACGTGCACCCGATGCACCCAGTGGATGACCAATCGCAATTGCACCGCCATTTGGATTCACTTGGGTCGTATCATCTGCCAGACCTAAATCACGGGTAACGGCCAGTGCTTGTGCCGCAAAGGCTTCATTCAGCTCAATCACATCTATCTGCTCTAATGTCAGATTGGCTTGTTTGAGAAGCTTCTTAATCGCAGGCGCAGGTGCAAAGCCCATAATGCGTGGTTCTACACCCACTGCTGTTGAAGCAATGATTTTGGCACGCGGTTTAAGCTGGTACTGCTCAACCGCTTGTTCCGAAGCAATCAGTACAGCAGCCGCACCGTCATTGATGCCTGATGCATTCCCCGCGGTAATGGTGCCTTCTGCTGTTACAACTGGCTTCAGTTTTGCCAAAGCTTCTAATGTGGTCGATGCACGTGGATGTTCATCTGTGTCGATCACAATCGGATCACCCTTACGCTGAGGAATGCTCACTGGGATGATCTCATGTGTAAAAAAGCCTTGAGCTTGCGCGGTTGCGGTGCGCTGTTGACTCGCCAAGGCAGACTGGTCTTGATCTGCGCGATCAATATTAAATTGTTGCGCCACGTTCTCTGCAGTCTGTGGCATGGTTTCGACACCATACATGGCTTTCAACTTCGGATTGATAAAACGCCAGCCCATGGTGGTGTCTTCAATCTTCTGGCTACGGCCATAAGCTGTTTCTGATTTACCCATGACAAAAGGTGCACGAGACATACTTTCGACGCCACCTGCGATGATTAAATCTGCTTCGCCGGCTTTAATTGCACGGGCTGCCATCGCAATGGCATCTAGTGATGAACCACATAAACGGTTGATGGTGGTCGCTGGAACTTCGACCGGTAAACCTGCAAGCAATGCAGACATACGACCAACGTTACGGTTATCTTCACCGGCTTGGTTGGCACAGCCATAGATCACGTCATCGACTTGGCTCCAATCCACACTGGGATTACGTTGCATTAAGGCTTGAATCGGCACTGCGCCCAAGTCATCGGCACGTACTGGAGCAAGTCCACCTGCATAGCGTCCGAATGGGGTACGAATAGCGTCAATAATGTAAGCATTTTTCATATCTATTCTTCTCTTAATCCTCCCTTAATCCCTCCTTTAAAAAGGAGGGAGACCTACCGCACTTGATGCTAGAGAAGTCCCCCTTTAGCAAAGGGGGATTTAGGGGGATTCAAATCATTAATTCTGTGGTGTCGCATCCATCAACGGAGCACCCGTCATCGCCTGCAATTCTGCAAAGCTTAAACCATCGACTTTCTCAATCACTTTTAAACCTTCAGCAGTGACATCAATCACACACAGGTCGGTGTAAATACGATCGACACACTTCAAGCCTGTCGCTGGATAAGTCAGTTCAGCCACGATCTTTGGTTCACCTTGTTTGGTCACATGGTCAGTGGTGATAAAGACTTTCTTGGCACCAACAGCTAAGTCCATCGCACCACCGACAGCTGGAATCGCATCGGGTGCACCGGTATGCCAATTGGCCAAGTCACCATTGGCTGCCACTTGAAAGGCACCGAGGACGGCTATATCTAAGTGACCGCCACGCATCATGGCAAAAGAATCCCCGTGATGGAAAAAGGCACCACCTTCGAGCATGGTCACATATTCTTTACCTGCATTAATCAACTCAGGGTCTTCTTGACCTTTTTCAGGTGGTGGACCAAAAGCCAATAAACCATTTTCAGAATGTAAGAACACGTCTTTGTCACTTGGTAGGTAACTGGCAATCTTGGTCGGTAAGCCAATCCCAAGATTCACATAAGCGCCATCTGGAATATCTTGTGCCACACGTTCTGCAATTTGGTTACGGCTGAGTTTTTGATAGCTCATGATGTTCTCCCGATTACACAGCAACTGGTTCAGGTTGAACCTGTACCACGTGTTGAACAAAAATACCTGCGGTGATGATGTGTTCAGGATCTAAAGCACCCAAGTCCACCACTTCAGAGACTTGTGCAATGGTTACACCTGCGGCCATGGCCATAATTGGACCAAAGTTACGTGCAGATTTACGATAGACCAGATTGCCCCAACGGTCGCCTTGCTGTGCTTTAATCAAAGCGAAGTCGGCTTTGATTGGATATTCCAACACATAATCTTTACCGTCGATGTGACGGGTTTCTTTGCCTTCGGCCAATAAGGTGCCGTAGCCAGTTGGGGTAAAGACTGCACCGAGTCCCATGCCTGCGGCTTGAATACGACAGGCTAGGTTGCCTTGCGGCACCAGTTCTAACTCAATTTTTCCTGCACGATAGAGTTCATCGAAGACCCAAGAGTCTGACTGACGCGGGAAAGAACAAATGACTTTTTTCACAGCACCTGCTTTAAGCAGTTTCGCTAGACCATAGTCACCATTACCAGCGTTGTTGCTGACAATGGTTAAGTCTTTAATGCCGAGTTGAATTAAGCCATCGATCAGTTCAGCGGGTTGTCCTGCTGTACCAAAACCACCAATCATGATGGTTGAGCCGTCGGTGATTTGGGAGAGCGCTTCCGTTAGGGTCGCTGCACTTTTATCTATCATTAGATAACTCCATTGTGCATCATGCAAATTTGAAAAGGCGCGGAAAACTAACTTATACTGGAGGATGATTCAGCTAAAACCACATTCCCTAGTTTTTTAGTTCGATTTCCTTATCTGTTCATTTTTTATAATTTCTCCACTTTAGGATAGATAGTGCTCATAGGTTTTGTTCGATGATCGAACAAAATTCCCGTATATCGAACAAAACCTGATTATTTCACTCTGATTTCACGTTATAGTAAAAATAATGAAGAAATAAAAATGGATAAAGGGAACACGATGGACGAAGCAACTGAGACAAGAGAAAAGTGTCTTCAACACAAAGACAATAAAAAAACCATTCGACATGAAGATTTTGTCGCAGGTATTAGTAAAGGCATGGCCATTCTCGACAGCTTTGGTACTGATCGACATCGTTTAAATATCACTATGGCCGCGGAACGTACAGGCATGACCCGTGCTGCAGCGCGACGCCATTTACTCACCCTTGAATATTTAGGCTATCTAGAATCTGATGGTCATTATTTTTATTTAACCCCTAAAATTCTTAAGTTTTCAGGCTCTTACTTAGGTGGAGCACATCTTCCTAAAATTTCACAACCTTTGCTGAACCTGCTCACCAATCAAACCTCACTCATTTTCTCCGTTATGGTTCTAGATGGCTATGAAGCCATTACCATTGCACGCAGTGCCGCGCACCAGCAAACGGATCGTGTCAATCCTTATGGCCTGCATTTGGGAAATCGTTTACCTGCACATGCGACATCGGCAGGCAAAATTTTACTTGCCTATCTAGATGATCAGGAACAGTGTGAATGGCTGAATCAATATCCGTTACAACGCCTAACCAAATATACCCATACCAACAATGAAACGTTTCTGGCCTTATTGCATGAAATTCGAGAGCAAGGTTGGTGCTACTCATGTGAGGAACATGAATTGGGCGTACATGCTCTTGCCGTTCCAATTTATGGGCAACAGTTAAAGGTGGTTGCAGCCTTAAATATTGTTTCCCCTACCATGCGCACAACCAAAGAGTATTTGATTCAACACATACTGCCATTACTACAAGAAACCGCACGCGAACTACGTAATATTCTTTAAGGTTTAAAAGAAAATCACGCAGTCCTTATCATATATAAGTCTATGATTCAGCCGAGAGGAGCTAGAACAGCTTTCTGTGAATTTCCTCTTTGTTTTAGCTTAATTTTAAGGGTTTACGTATAAGCTCAAAATCGTTCTATAGATCTGAGCATTGGGTCGAATCTTTTCAGACTGTTCTGGTGAGGTAATAGTGACAAGGTACTGCCCGACCGCTGAAAATGGCAAAGTGACTTCACCTGAACCATTGGTCTGCAACTGGATCGCTTTTTCAGCCTTTCCCAATGTTGTGGCTTGTTTTTCTAGTGTGACCTGAAAACCTGATGCAGCTTTATTACCCAAATTCAATTTCACTCTGAATGGAGTTTTTAATGAAATTTGATTTGGATGTCCTGAAAACTCCAATATTAAACCTTGTTGCGTGGGGTCTTGCTTCACCGCACTATATTGTTGCTTAGAAAAATAACTCAGCAACTGATCAAAACGTTGCACAGTAAACTGCTGGGTTTTCGCTTGTACTTCACTTGGAGTCATGAAGTGACGTTCAGCCAGTGGCGCTAAATCTTCAGCTTTTGCATCTAAGACACGTAACCAACGCTGCCCCACTTTTGCATATTTAAGCTCGCCTGTTCGGAGCCCAGTAACTGTATAAGTTCCTGCTTGATCCGTTTTCACATCAGCCAAACTTAAAGCTTTACTATGACTCAGAGTTAACTCTTGAGTTTCACCCTTCGGCGTGAGTACTTTAAAGTTAAAGCCTTTAATCGCCACTTCCGAGTCAAAGGCTTGCTCTGCAAATCCTGCCAAAATTGCAGTGTTCCCACCTTCCACCACATAACTGCTTGGCGCCACAAAGGGTGCATGTGCCCAACCATTTGCGACCAAGATACTCAGTAAGCAAGCCAAACCTATTTTTTTCATCGTTGATATTCCATTGATGTATCATTGTCCATCGTCAACCAAATCAGTTTTCCCTTTAAGCCATTCATAGATGGCTTAAAGGTATGGCCTGTTTATTGAGCTGAGGCTTGCCCTACTTTTTTCGCATACTGTTTAATATCGTTTGCTTGAATGGTGGTTTTACCCTTTGCAATGGCTTTGAATTGCTGTCCTGCAATCTCCTGCATTTGAGTTGTACCCGTCGCCAAATTACGGTCAAAACGTTGCATAAACTCATCGACATATTCTTGTTCAGTCACAATCAAATCTTGATTGGTATCGGTCTCGAAATATTGTTTATCGCGCGCTGTTAGATAGTCACCCAAAGTCACATAATTTTTACCCTGACCATATTGCGCGATAAACTCATTCACATTACTTGGCATCGGCATTGAAATCGGTAATTTGGCACGGAAACCATCATGTGTTCCTGTATTTGCCCCAGCCAACTTTGCATCTTCAGCATTAATCAAACCATCTTGGTTCTGATCGAAACCATCAAAAGTCTTTTCACCAGAGGCTTGGAACTCTTTCAACGTCAACTTTTGATCCTTGCTTTTATCTAAAATACCATAACGGACATGCGCCTGTTTTAATGACATTTCACGTCGTTGCTTAAGTACAGGGGCTAAACGTGCCTGTTCAAATTGTGCAAACTGTTCGGCTGTCACTTTTTTAGTATTCGCAAAAAGTGCGGCATAATCCTGCGTATATTGCTGTGTTACCAGTGCAGCACTCGGTTGTTTATTTTCTGGGTGATAAAGCGCATGAATGGCATAAGCTTGTTGGTATGTATCCGTTTGTGCTGTTTTGTCTGCAGCTAAAATACTCGCTGAAGCACTGAGCATAACGATGCCCGTTGCCAATATAGTCATAATTTTCATGGTGATTTCATTTCCTGAAGGTTAAATTTGCTAGACGGAATCTCAGTTCTATCTAGCTTTGAAATTAGTATTTAAATTCGATACTTGCGACAATATTACGACCCGGTTCTGCAGCACGATCGATCAGACTGGCTTGGTTCGTTCCTGTAATGGTGCCCACTGCGGCATAGTCCCAATACGTCTTATCAAAGATGTTATTCACCGCCACGTTCAACTTAGTGAACTTATTCATATTCCAGTAAGCTGAGAGATCAAACACGGCATAACCTGCAACAGGTTGATACTCCACGTCATCTTGGTAGGTACTCACATCTTTAGATGCGATTTTGTCCCCGACCGCAGTTGCAGTTAGACCTAAACCAAAGACTTTATCTGGGTGGTCATAAGCAAAGGTGAGGCTGCCCTTTTCAGGTTGTACTGAATTCACCCCACTTTTCAGGCTATCTTTATTTTTTGCGGTGCCTTTGGTTTTACCTGCCACTAAAGCGAGGCTAAATCCATCCGAGTGTGGAATAAATTGACCCAAATCAATACGTGTAGACAGCTCACCGCCCCAAATTTCGGCATTGGCTAGGTTTTCTGCACGGTAGTAACCATAAGGATATTGTGGTGTGGTGTCATAGTTGTGGTAATCGATGAAGTCACTGTATTTGGTATAAAAACCTGTGACATCAAACTTGATACCATCAATTGAAGTATTTCTCAGTCCAATTTCAAATGCATCACTGGTTTCTTCATCAAGATTCGAGTTACCAATCACGATATAACTTGGATTGCCTGCGGTGGTTTGATAGATGCCGCCTATCTCAGTAGGTGATGGAATACGTGTACCGCGGGTGTATTTAAAATAACTGTAGTTTTCAGGAGTAAATTGATAGCTGGCCGCAAAACTCGGCGAAACATAACTAAAGTCACGTGCTTGGACATCACTATAGCTCGAAGAATCTGGTCGATACTCCTGACGTTCAAAACGAAGCGATGGTGTTAGGGTTAAGTCATGACCAAAGAGCCCCAAACGAATTTCATCTGAGAAATAGGCTGCATAACGCTTTAACTCAGAATCCAGTAAGTAACCATCTTGATAGAGGGTTGGCAGTGTTGCACCATTGCGTAAATCGACTTTGGTACTGGAATAATCTTTTTGGTCGACCGCAAGGCCATATTTTAAAGTCTGCTGCTCTAAGTTCTTCGATGCATCAAACTTAATCCCTGTATTTTTTTCTTTATAAGTGGTTGAGAAATCACGTTTCGTATTCGCATTATTCATGAATGAAGTCGCGGTTTCGTTATTTGATTCCTGATACCAAATTTTGCTTTTCAGCTGATCAAATAGCACCAATGTCTCAGGTTTATAAATATGTTCAAGACTAAATTGGGTACGATCTATGTCCTGCTGCTGGGTGGCATCGCTTTTATAATTACTAAATAAACTGGCACTAATGTCTGTGGTATCGGCACTTTTACGATAGAAATCTCCTGTCAAATTAAACTGATGCTGATCGGAGAGCGCCCATACAACTCGGCCCAATACTGCATCAGAGCTCCAATCCGTTGGGAATGCTTTGGTTTTCGAGTTAGGTTTTGTTTCATGTCCATCACGATGAGCATAAGCAACTAAGGCTTTCACCTCATCGTTTCCTACCGCCCCTGTTACCGAACTTAACCATGCTTCATCCGCAGAGCTATAGCCTGCTTTTGCAGTACCCGCAATGGTTTTTCCATCCACCAAATAATCTTCTGGAGATTTGTTTTTAAATGAAACGCGTCCACCGATTCCGTCAGTAGATGCATCTGTTGTTCCGGAAACAATATCTACCGAGCTAAACATTTCAGGCTCGATATAATCACGACCTGCACCACGTTGACTCATACTATTAGGCGGAACATAAGAGCTGACAGTCGCTTCGGCAATATCAACCCCATCAATATCTAAGCCAATACGGTTGGCATCAATCCCACGAATGTTATAACCACTGGTTCCAGCTCCATCGAAAAATGTGCCACTGCCCGCAACTGAAAATGGCGCTTGTACCAAAGGCAAGTACTTCACGATACTTGCCATATCGGTCACCCCAGTTTTATCTAAATTTTCCCGATTAATCGTTGTCTTAGAAACTGGGGCTTGATCTTCATGTTCAGCATAAACCGTAATCTTTGGAAGTGAGGCTGAAACTAAAACATTGTCTTGTGCAAAGCTCTTAGAACTCAAACCTGTGGTCATGAGCACAGCCAAACATAATGATAAATAGCAAGGTCGGAGGTTCAAACTTTTAACTTCGTCGCCCG
Organism: Acinetobacter sp. CWB-G5; assembly: GCF_019209785.1. Classification (NCBI taxonomy): domain Bacteria; kingdom Pseudomonadati; phylum Pseudomonadota; class Gammaproteobacteria; order Moraxellales; family Moraxellaceae; genus Acinetobacter; species Acinetobacter sp. CWB-G5. The sequence continues at coordinate 777,986 of NZ_JAHUTF010000001.1, forward strand.
AAAATTGCGACTGATATTGCTTCATACTCATGCGGTTAAACCCACCTCTTAAATGATATTGATAATCATTACATACAATTCAAATTACTTTTCCATGCACTCAAGGACGGAGGCTAGGAAAGATAATTGATATAGGGACACTTAGTGGATGCGAATCATAATCAATTAGATTATTATTTACAAATAGTATTTGCTTTTATTTTATTTTTCCAGCGAATCAGACTGTTCAAAAAATAGTTTTTGATTTCAATGCTTAACTCAAGCCGAGTGGCTTCTCGATCGATTTGTATACAAAAAAAACCTCAAACTTTAAACCCAATATCGAGCGTTTAAAGCAAAAAATAATGGGGCGCTATCATCAAATCCAAGAATCTCAATACAGTTCAACTCCACCCTTAAACTTCAAATCATCGATGCTAGAAATGAAAAGGCAGTGCATATCAACATATGCACTGCCTTGAATAAAACCGTCAGTTCATTCTTAAAAACAATATTTTAATCATTATTAGACACTGGAATAATGCCCAAACCAAACGATGATTTTGTCAGTAAGGCGGTCAAAACAACAGAGTCTCCCCCCTCTTTTACTCTACCGAACCACAACTTTCGGATTCGAGTTACCCCACATGGTGTAGACATCTGCCAGCAAAGCGCCATTGTATTCTTCCAAATCACTTTGCTTCACTATTGCGCCCCTTTGTTCGCCAAACAGAACTACTTCATCATTGGCACGAATATCTGGAAAATCAGTGACATCCACCATGGTAGTGTTCATAGAGGTGCGCCCAACTACAGGCACTTTATGCCCACGAATCAACACATAGGCTTTATTACTAAATGCACGTCGATAACCATCTGAGTAACCAAGTGGTAAGTTCGCCAATAGTGAATCACGCTTCAAAGTATACGTTTGGTCATAGCCAACTGTTGTGCCTTTCAAATAGGCATTGACTGTTGCCACTTGAGTTTTAAAGGTCATCAGCTTTTTATATTCAGCTCGATCTGGAAGGCTGTCACCATAAATCACACCGCCTGCACGTACCATATCTAGGTGTGACTCTGGAACCGTCAAGGTCGCAAAAGAATTTGCGGTATGTAAAGTCAGTGCTTCTCGCTTTAATTTGGCTTTTTTAATTATCCAATCCGTTTGCTGGTTAAAGACCGCCAAACGTTCACGCACATATTTTTCATCTTCCACAGCATAATGCGTCATGATGCCCACCAGCTTTAAATTTGGCAGTTTGGTCATGCGTAGCGCTTGCTGTTTACCTAGTGCACTGTTCAGCTCTAAACCGTTTCGATCCATCCCCCCTGCATTTAAACCCAAATGATACGCAAGGGTTAAACCCTGTTGTTTAGCCCATACTGAGAGGCGCTGTGCTTGTTCATAGTTCCCCAACAACTCTTCCATCTTTAAGGAAGCAGCATTTTGGATTTCTTGGTCAGTCGCTGCACGTAGCCTTAATAAGCGCCCCTGATAACCAGTCTTGCGTACCATCGCGGCTTCGGCATTACTGGTGATACCAACACAGGGCACATTGAGCTTAATAATACTCGGCATCAACAGTTCAATCCCGTGACCATAAGCATCGGCTTTCATGACCGCACAAATCTGGCTTTTGTCCTGTAGCTGCTGTTGTAAGGTCTGAATATTCTGCTCGAAGGTCTGCACATTAATTTCGACCCATGCATTGGCCTGTGGCGCTACCACTTGTGTCGCTGAAAGATGTGGCGTCAATAAAGGTGCGGCAAAACTGCTCTGTATATGTAGTAATCCAGCACCCAGCATGCATGCCCAAAGTGTCGCTTTTTTCAAAATAAATCCCTCTGTTTTGCGATAAAAATAAAGGGGGAATATCCCCCTCTATTCCTTAATTATTTTCTGGCATTTCATCCTGTTCAATGCGGCGACCATGGGTCAAAATCCAGTTACGCTCAGCATATTTTTTCGTTTTATAGTAATAAGCAATACCCAGTCCAATAAACCAAATTGGAGAGAAGGCCAATGAAATCATGGTGTCATGATCGAGCGCCAAAATCGCAACCACAAAGATTAAGAACAACAAGGTAAACCATGCCATAAAACGTCCACCTGGCATTTTATACGCCGACTGTTCATGCAGTTCAGGCGCTTTTTTGCGATAAGCCAAGTACGACAAAATAATCATGGCAAAGGTGAAAATACACAAAATCGAAGTGAAGGCTGAAATGATGATAAATGCCGTCATGACATCAGGCACAATGAACAAAATTGAAGTACCCACCACCACACAGAACATCGAGAACATTAAGCTCAATACAGGCACTTTGCTTTTCGACAGTCGAGCAAAGCTTTTCGGTGCATCTTTTTCTACCGCTAAACCGAACAACATACGACTGGTGGCAAACACGCCACTGTTCGCTGAAGACATAGCAGAGGTTGCCACGACAAAGTTGACAATACTGGCTGCTGCGGGCAAACCAATTAAAGTAAACATTTCAACAAATGGACTCTTGTCTGGTGAAATCTGCGACCAAGAAGTGACTGCGATAATACAAACCAAAGCACCGATATAGAACAATAAAATACGTAATGGAATTGAGTTAATCGCGCGTGGTAAAGCATGATGCGGATCTTTGGTTTCTGCTGCTGTAGTTCCCACCAATTCAATACCGACAAAGGCAAATACCGCAATTTGGAAACCAGCCAAGAAGCCCGTTAAACCATAAGGGAACAGTGACTCTTTCTCGACTACATGGGCTAAAGACGCTTTCACACCATCTGGAGAGACGAAACCAATCGTAATCAGATAAACACCGACCAAGAGGAACATAATGATCGCGATAATTTTAATTAAAGCAAACCAGAACTCCACTTCACCAAACAGTTTTACTGCAACAAAGTTCAATAAAGTCAAAATGGCAATGGAGGTGAAGGCGGGTATCCATGCGGGGAGATCGGGGTACCAAAACTGTGCATAACCGCCAATCACAATCACATCCGCGATTGCGGTGACAATCCAACTGAGCCAGTACGACCAACCTAAAAAGAACCCTGCCCACGGTCCCAAATAAGCCGTTGCAAAGTCTGCAAAAGATTTGTAATTGGTATTAGAAAGCAGTAGTTCCCCCATCGCACGCATGACGAAGAAGAAGAAGAAGCCAATAATGAGGTAAGTTAAGATGATCGAAGTACCCGACACAGCGAGTGTCTTGCCCGACCCCATAAAAAGACCTGTACCAATCGCACCACCAATCGCAATCATCTGAATATGACGATTGGTCAGTGAGCGTTGCAGTTGTTCTTCCTCAACTGACTCGTAATGATGTCCACCCAGTAAATCACCTTCTAAGGGCTCTTTTTGTTGATGGGTCTGTTTTCCATTCATCATGTTTTTACTCCAATTTACAACCCAATGGGTGTAAATATGGGACTCAGATTTAGATAATTCCTTATTTCATCTCAGTCCAAAATTAAGCTACATATTATTTTTCAATAACATTAATTTTTATTATTCAGCACCACACTATTTATCTCTTTATGGCGGCAAAATAATACTCACACAGGCTGCAAAACCCATGCCAAATTTAATTATTTAATATTAAAAAACAATAACTTAATAAAAACACAACGCAAAATCATCCATCGATTATAAGTACCCTTATGATCGAAAGATGAAAATATTGAATTAATATTTTTCTCAACATCCATATATTCAATTCCATTGAAAATTAATTTAACGACTTAAGTTCGATAAACCACCATCATCACATTTAATAAATTGACTGAAATCATCAAGGATGAACCTCAGTTAATATCAGCCCTGCTCTTAATCCCTTTTTCACTTGAGTATTCGGAAATAAAATTCGAACCTGCTCAGGTGCAGTCACATACGGTTTGCCCTGTTGCAGAGCAATCACGGCATCGGTTTCGAACACGGAAAAATTAGGCGCAGAATCTGCCAAATTAAGCTGGAAGTCATCTTCAGTTTTGATGATCGAATCAACGACTCGGAAAGTTTGAATTGCTTGTTTTTGACGGATAGGTAAAGACTGTTCACTCACCACGGCGCGAAGCACATGATTAATCGCGGTGAAAGCTGCCAAATCATTTTGTCCAAAGGGTTTGGCATGACCAAGTTCGAGTGTCGAACTGGCTGTTTGAAACTGAGAGCTACTAAAGTGCGTAAAGGTACGGCCTACTGCATTGTGATACACCAAGGCATCCAATTCCGCAGCTTTTAGACTGTCCAGCATCACCGCATCATAGTCATGGATTTGATATGGAAATAAGGCAAAAGTCGGCAACAAAGATGGGCGAATCGCAGTGTGCAAATCGTAATGATAGCGCCGTACTTGAGCTGGACTATCATTAAAAAAAGCGGTGACGATCTGTTCTAAGACCGCCACCCGCTGCGCTTCAACTGTATCGGTAAATTGTTGATAAGCCCCGCAGAACATGCGGTTCATATCATTTTCAACATAACGTTGCCCTGCGCGAATCGCGATAGGGTTACCTAAAATCAGTAATAACTTAACCTTGAGCTCTAATGCCCCTGCAAACAAATCTTGACTCAGCTGCGCCAACAACTCGATCGGCGCAGTTTCATTGCCATGCACACCCGCGGAAAGCACGACCGCTTTTTCATAAGCCTGTTTCGGCGTAAAAGATAAAACACCTTCAGCCAACCACTCCCAACAAAAATCATGCTGTACGCCATGCGCTACAGTCGGGACACGTTGTGCTAAAACATCACCTAGAAAATCTATCATCTGCTTTCCCTGCACGATTACTTAACGTTGGAAGTGATACACCGAACCTAAGTTCAAAATTTGCGTCAGTTCATCTAACGCAGTACGGCTTTCAATCAGTAATTGCGGATCAGCCAAATCTTGCTGCGCCAGCTGGTCGCGGTAGTACTGATCCACCCACGTATTTAAACGGGTAAACAAGGCATCATTCATAAACAAGTTTGGATTGATCGCATTCAGCTCTGCTTCATTCACTGCTACACGTAAACGTAAACATGCAGGGCCACCGCCATTACGCATACTTTCACGCAGGTCAAACACCTTAATGTCATCAATCGGCGTGCCCATTTGGATCATGTCGTTTAAATAACCCCATACTGCTGGGTTTTGACGCGACTCTTCAGGCACCACAATGCTCATCCCGCCATCGGCACGCGTGAGCAATTGGCTATTGAACAAATAGGTATTTACCGCATCTTTCACAGAAACACGCTGATCAGGCACTTCAATGGACACAAACTCTTGACCCAAGCGCGCCATTTTTTCGCGAATTTCTGACAACGCTTCAGATTGATTCAAAAATGCATGCTGATGGTGGAACAGTACGTTTTGGTTACTCACCGCAATCACGTCGTTGTGGAAGACCCCTTGGTCAATCACATCGGGATGCTGCTGGACAAATACCGTTTGTTCCGCTTTGAGTTGGTGTAAACGTGCGACTGCTTCACTCGCCTCAAGGGATTGGCGTGCAGGATAGTGTTTCGGACCGATGCCACCACCGAGGAACTGCTGACCATAGACAAACACTTGCACGCTGGCTTGATCATAAGCACCGCCTAAACGGTTATGGTTCGCCGCACCTTCATCACCAAACAAAGCCACAGGTGGCAGTGCTTCATGATGGGCAAAGTGACGCTCATCGTTAAACATGGCTGCCATAACACGCGATGTCGTTTCATGCTCAATTGAACGGTGGAATTTGTTGTTCAAATTTGCCGCAGTAAAATGCACACGACCATCTGCGCTGTCTGCCGACGGTGAAACCGTTGCCGCATTGGCAGTCCACATGCACGATGCAGAACTCAAAGCGGATAATAATGCAGGCGAAGTTCGCATGGCTTGTTCAATCACGCTGTGATCATCACCGCGAAAACCCAATTTGCGTAAAGTCGGGACATGTGGACGTTCTTGCGGTGCAAATACACCTTGCTTTAAGCCCATGTCGGCCAAAGCTTTCATCTTTAACAGACCTTGCTTGGCAGCCAACTTCGGGTTGGAAAGATTATTTTGGTTTTTGGTGGATGCTTCGTTTCCGAATGACAATCCCGCATAGTGATGCGTTGGACCGACTAAACCATCAAAATTAATTTCATAGCCTGACATTTATAAACTCCCTTTTTGTCGACTTACAGCACAATGCCTGGCGATAATTTTTCAGGTAGGCTTACCTGCTGACTTTCCAGTGATGCCATTGGCCATGCGCAGTAATCTGCGGCATAGAAAGCACTGGCACGATGATTCCCTGATGCACCAACACCACCAAATGGCGCGGCACTTGAAGCGCCTGTTAATGGTTTATTCCAGTTCACAATGCCTGCACGCGCTTCAATCAATAAACGATCAAACAGATCACGGTCAGGTGAAACTAGACCCACCGACAAACCGAATCGAGTGGCATTCGCCAGTGCCAAAGCCTCATCGAAATGGTCATAACGATAGATACAGCTCAATGGGCCAAAATATTCTTCATCTGGCACATCGCTAACATGGGTCACGTCTAAAAGACCCGGACTTAACAAGCTGCTGTTGGCATCCGCTTGAGTAACAGGGAGCAGAACTTGAGCCCCTAAATCGATTAGGCGTTGTTGTGCTTGTAGAATTTGCTGTGCAGCATGCAATGAAATGACACCACCCATAAACGGTTGTGGCTGAGCATCCCACTGACCCACAACCAAATTACGGCTGACTTCAACCAAACGTTGAATGAAGGCATCGCCTAGTGCACCATTTTTAATGATTAAACGACGTGCACAAGTACAGCGCTGCCCCGCTGAAATAAAGGCAGATTGGACGGTTAAGTTCACCACCGCATCAATGTCGGTAATCTCGTCGATAATTAATGCGTTGTTGCCACCCATTTCTAGCGCGAGAATTTTTTCTGGTGCGCCCGCAAGCTGCTTGTGTAAGTGGTAACCCGTATTGGCACTGCCTGTGAACAACAAGCCATCAATTTCATGCGATTGGGCCAGTGCTTCACCTGTACTGCGACCACCTTGTACCAAGTTCAATACGCCTGCTGGTAAGCCTGCTTCTTGCCACAACTTCACGGTTTCTTCTGCTGTCCACGGCGTAAGTTCACTTGGTTTAAAAACAATGGTATTGCCCGCAATCAGCGCAGGGACGATATGACCATTTGGCAAGTGACCTGGGAAGTTATATGGGCCAAATACAGCCAAAACACCATGCGGACGGTGACGTAAAGACGCAGCGCCATCTGGCATTTCCGTCAGACTTTCACCTGTACGTTCGTGATAAGCACGTACTGAAATCGCTACTTTACCAATCATTGACTGAACTTCAGTCAATGTTTCCCAAATCGGCTTACTGGTTTCACGACTAATAATCGTTGCAAGCTGTTGTTTGTTTTGTTCTAACAAGCTGGCAAATCGTTGAATAATTTCAAGGCGCTCAGCTAAAGGACGGCGTGCCCAAGCGGCAAATGCTGCGCGTGCAGACTGACAAGCCTGTGCAACTTGCTCAGCTGTTGCTTCTGCACCATGCCAAATTGTGTCTTGCGTAACTGGATCGAGTTTGTCCCATGCCGTACCTTGTGCTGGAGACCATGTCCCGTTTATATATAAATTCCCTTGTGACATTATTTTTGCTCCATCTTATCTAAAGGCAACATACGAATGCTTTGCCCTTCTTGCACACCAAGGGCATGCGCTTGTTCTACCGTTAAACTTAAACTGTCTGTCTCAGCCGCATGCTGAATTAAAATCGCGCGATAGTCTTGATAGCGATCATTCGCCACCAAATAACGCCCTGCACCTTCTGGTACGCTATCGACAATTTTGACGGCACAAGTGTGACTTTCTTTGACTGCACGAAGGCTACTGACTTCCGCTTCAAGCGTCGGGCCTGCATCAAAAATATCGACATAACCTTGGTAACACAGCCCTTCCGACTCCAACACACGAGAGGCAGGAACAGTCTGAGGATGCACCTGTGCAATCACTTGTTGTGCGGCCATCGGCAGTAAGTCGATATACACAGGAAAACGTGGCATCAACTCCGCAATAAAGACTTTTTGTCCAATACCACTGAGGTAATCCGCAGTCGAGAAATCCATATTGAAAAAGTGATGGCCTAAGGCATCCCAAAATGGCGAACGACCATTTTCATCCGAATAACCACGCATTTCTGCAATCAGCTTATTTTGAAAAGCCTGTTTGAAAGCTGCGATAAACAGAAAACGAATCTTCGACAGCAGTTTTCCATTTTGGTCTTTGCGGTACTCTGGATCTAAAAACAGTGTGCAGAGTTCACTACAACCTGTATGGTCATTGCTTAAAAACAGCGTATTTAAAGTTTTATAAACATTCAGAGTTTGTGAGGCATGGACTTGTTTGCCCACATGGTAGTTATAAAAAGGTTCAGTTAAACCCACTGAAACTTCAATGGCACTCACACCCACCACACGTTGTAACTGAGTATCTTCTAAAACAAATAAATACCCTTGTTCACTTGGTGCAGCTTGCCCCACTAAGGTCTTTTGTGTGCGTGCAATTCGAGCAGATAAGATCTCTTTATTTTGGGGTAAAGAAGTCAGGCCAACGCCCGACTTCCCCGCCAGAATGTAGATATCATCTAAATCTCGATGCTCTGCATGTCTAACAATCATCATAACCAGTGGCCTATCACGCGCCAACAAAGCGCGCGAGCGCACGCTCAAAGCGTTGTAAACCTGCTTCGATATCTGCTTCTGGAATAATTAATGATGGCGTGAAACGAACGACATTTGGACCTGCAACCAGCGCCAATAATCCTTCTTCGCCCGCTAAAGTCACGATGTCTTTGGCTTTGCCTGCATATTCAGCTTTTAGTACACAGCCAATTAATAAACCTTGACCACGGACTTCTTCAAATAGGCCATAACGTGCATTTAACTGGTTTAAACCGTCGGCAAAAATTTGCGCACGTGTACGTACACCATTTAACACTTCTGGGGTATTGATCAAACCAAATACGGCATTGGCTACAGCAGACGCCAATGGGTTACCACCATAAGTCGTACCATGGTCACCCACCACAAACATGTTGGCAAACTTATCTGTTGTGATCATGGCACCAATTGGAAAACCGCCGCCGAGTGCTTTGGCTGTGGTTAAAATGTCTGGGATCACATCCGTATTCATATACGCATATAAAGCACCTGTACGACCAACACCTGTTTGCACTTCATCAAAAATGAGTACCGCACCATGTTGGTCACACAGTTCACGTAAGCCTTTTAAAAATTCAGGGCTTGCCGTAATGACACCACCTTCACCTTGAATCGGCTCAACAATCACCGCACACGTGTCTGCATCAATCGCTTCACGTACTGCGTCTAAATCATTAAATGGTAAGTGGTGAATACCTTCTGGAAGCGGTGCAAAATCTTGTGAATATTTCGGTTGACCACCTGCCGTAACCGTAAATAAAGTACGACCGTGGAAAGCATTTTTAAATGCAATAATTTTATTTTTGCGTGCAGAGCCTGAAACTAGGCCCACTTTGCGCGCAAGTTTCAAAGCCGCTTCATTTGCTTCTGCACCAGAGTTACAGAAGAACACTTTATCTGCAAAGGTGTTATCAACTAATTGTTTTGCAAGTGCAAGTACGGGTTCATTGGTATAACCATTGCCAATGTGCCAAAGCTTTTGACCTTGTTCGACCAAAGCTTTAACCGCCACAGGGTGAGCATGTCCAAGCGCATTGACCGCAATACCGCCTGCAAAATCGATATATTCCTTATCTTGCTGATCCCATAAACGAGAACCTTCGCCACGCACAGGAATAAACTGAGCGGGTGCAAAAACTGGCACCATGTACTGATTAAAATCTTGGCGATTTGGTTGACTATTCTGGTTCATGGTTTGTTCGTCCTTAATAAATCTGATGTTGTTCTTTCTAATAATATGGTGTGCCCCGAAGGGCACGGAACTTCCCCTTAACCTGGGAAAATTCCTCGTTCTTTACGTGCTTTTAAGATACGTTTACACGCCAAGATGTATGCTGCTGTACGTAGGCTGCACTGCTTTTCGCTTGCAGTGAACCAAACGTCTTCAACTGCTGACATCATGAGTTTGTCTAAACGTTGGTTAATTTCTTCTTCTGTCCAGAAGTAGCTCGCCATGTCTTGAACCCATTCGAAGTAACTCACAGTTACACCGCCTGCGTTACACAGTACGTCAGGTACAATCGTAATTTTACGTTCTAACAGAATGTCTTCTGCGTCTGGATACGTTGGACCATTCGCACCTTCCAAGACTAATTTTGCAGTCAATTTTTGCGCACGCTCAGGCGTAATCTGACCTTCTAAAGCCGCTGGAATTAAAATATCCATTTCAACCGACCAGAACGCTTCGTCTTCAATTAAATTCGCATCTGGGAAACCTGCTACACCTTTATGAATCGCAACGTAGTCTTGTAACTGCTTAACGTCCATACCTTCAGCATTAAAGATCGTGCCTGTATGGTCTTGTACACACACCACTTTCGCATTGGCTTTATGGAATAAGTAACCCGCTTCGCTACCCACGTTACCGAAACCTTGGATCGCTACACGGCTGCCTTCAAGTGCGAGATTGATTTTCTTAGCAACTTCTAAACCAGTAACAAATACGCCACGACCTGTTGCACGCACACGGCCTAAAGAACCACCCAAGTGCACAGGCTTACCGGTTACTACACCTGTTACGGTATGACCTTTGATACTTGAGTAGGTATCCATCATCCAACCCATGATGTCTGGATTGGTGCCTACATCTGGAGCAGGAATATCGACCTGTGGGCCAATCACTAGGCTAATTTCGCTAGTAAAACGGCGAGTTAAGCGTTCAAGTTCACGTGGAGACAATTTGCGAGGGTCTACACGAACACCACCTTTAGCGCCGCCATACGGTAAGTTCAATACCGCAGTTTTAATCGTCATCCACGCTGAGAGTGCCATGACTTCATTGAGTTCTACGTCTGGATGATAACGAATACCACCTTTACCTGGTCCACGCGACAAATTGTGCTGTACACGATAACCTTCGAAGTGCTGGATCGAACCATCGTCCATCACGATTGGTACATCAACAATCAAAGCGCGCTTAGGACGCTTTAAAGTATCGATGAATGGAACTAAGTCGTCTTCCAGATATGGCGCAACACGGTTAATCTGTGCAAGATAGGTCTGCCAAGCGCCACTATTGTCCATTTCATATGACAAAGACATGATGTTTCCCTTTGAAAATTTGGTGAATCAAATCCATTAAATAGATATGAGACATAACCCGCAGAACACATCGCCTCAGCTCGATGTAACGTTCATGTGAATACTGCTCAATATGCATAGTATGAAAAATCAAACTGCGCCGAAAAAGTTGTAATTTTGATTAAAATGAAATAAATTTCATCAAATTGATAATAGGAAAAATCAAAATGAATGATACGGACAGTCAAATCCTCGGCTTACTGCAAGACAATGCGCGTATCTCGATTACCGAGATTGCCAACAAGCTCCGTATCTCTCGAAATACGGTGCAAAAGCGTATTGAATATTTGGAAACCAGTGGCGTCATTACAGGCTATACGGTGCGGATTAAACCGGGGACTGAGAAAAATAGTATCCGTGCTTGGATGAATATTATGGTCGAAGGCACCAAGACGAGTGCGGTGGTCAAAGAGCTCAGAATCGACCCTGCCGTGCATACCTTGCATAGCACCAATGGCAAGTGGGATCTGTTGGTAGAGTTGAAGTCTGACAGCTTAGAAAATTTTGATCGAATTCTAGAAAGAATTCGAAATATTTCAGGAATTTACAATACTGAAACCAGCATTTTATTGTCTACCTATAAAGTTTAAAGTCGATAAAGGCAATCAGGGAAATTTATACTGAGTATCTCTAGCCTATTGCCTTCAAAGTCAAAAGACGCTGTAAATTGGATCCTGAACTAAAAATGTATAATCCATAAGGATCAAATTCTGCTTGGTTTGAGCGGTTGGTGTGAATCTCCAATATTATTACCCTAATCTATCATGTTGTTTTATAGCAGATAAAATAGTGTACACTACCCCACTAGACGCATTTGGCTATTATAAAAATCCTTTGATAGGCTCGACACATGGTTGTCGTTTCTCCGCCCATATTTAGTCTAGACCACTGACTTAGTCTGTGAAGGTTTGAATGGCATGACACTTCAAATATTCTCATTTTAAAGCGTGGTGAGCCTTTATTTTATTGTCAGTTTGATGGGGTTGATCCTTCTCGAACAGTGAACATGATTCAAGCAGAAAAAATACCAGAACAATGCAATATATGGAGCAGATTTCAGGTGTAGTGAATTATATGAGTCAAGAATTTTCACTTTTACAGCATTAAGTTAATTATATTCGCTTATAAAAAGTTAATTTTAAAAATATATTCATTTAATTGAATTTTACTTACCTCAAGATAATAGGTTGGTTTTTAGCATGGGTGACCTCTATTTTATTCTAATTATTATTTGTTTTTTTGTTGTTATATTGTCTTTAGTTTTGGTTGTTTTATTTGATAGACAGATATATTTACTTGGCATCTTATTTTTGATACCAATGCTTTTTTTTGGGTATAAATATTTGCCATACTCCCCTTCATTTGATTATCTTGAGGAAGAAGAGTTATGCGGGATTTATGTGTATGAAGATTATGTTATTTCATCAAGACCTCCTTATCCAAAGGAATATTTTATAAGGTTTGATCAGTATGGTATATTTGGATTCAGAAATAATACCTACCCTGATAGAGTGCGTTTTGATAATCTAAAAAAAGGGCAAAAAGTTTGTTTGATTTTAAAGCGCAGGAAAGATAAAGAAAACGATTTGAGTCAAGCAATTTTAATTTTACTAAAAAATGAATAATAAGGGTTTTTATGAATATAAAACCTCTTTCATAAATCAAAAAAGTGATCTTATTGGGTTAATCAAACATTATCTCACATAACTATAATTTTCAGGGTCAGATCCATATTAGACCTTGCAATATTTTAAAATAAATCGGCTCTCCGTAATATGCACCCATAAAAAATCAGCCTTGAATGGGCAAGGCTGATTCTTTAACTGATGGTTACTGGACTGACTTAAACAGATAAGTCCACGCACAAATATTTCATTTCGAGATATTCATCGATACCAAATTTAGAACCTTCACGACCTAAGCCAGACTGCTTCACACCACCAAAGGGAGCCACTTCGTTTGAAATCGCGCCCGTGTTGATGCCAACCATACCGTATTCAAGCGCTTCACCAACACGCCACTGACGTGCCGTGTTTTGCGTAAATAGGTAAGTTGCCAGACCAAACTCAGTGTCATTGGCCATTTGTACTGCTTCTTCTTCCGTTTTAAAACGGAATAGCGGTGCCAATGGACCAAAAGTTTCTTCTTTCGCGACTTTCATTTCTTGCGTCACTTCCGTTAAAAGTGTCGGTTCAAAGAAAGTTCCACCTAGGCTTGAGCGTTGACCACCGGTTTTAAGCTGCGCACCTTTGCTAATGGCATCGGCGATATGCGACTGTACTTTTTCAATCGCGGCTTCATCGATCAACGGGCCTTGGGTTGAAGTCTCAACTCGGCCATCACCCACTTTTAAGTTCGCTACAGCAACTGCCAGTTTTTCAACCAAAGCATCGTAAATACCGTCTTGTACATAAATACGGTTGGCACATACACAGGTCTGTCCGCTATTGCGGAACTTGCTGGCCATAATGCCTTGTACCGCTTGCTCAAGATTGGCATCATCAAAAACCAATACTGGTGCATTACCGCCTAATTCTAAAGACAGTTTTTTGATGGTTGGCGCACATTGTTGCATCAAGATACGACCAACTTGAGTTGAACCTGTAAAGCTCAACTTTTTCACCGTGTCGCTTTCACACAGTGTTTTACCCACTTCGCTTGAATCACCACTGATGTGTAATAACACGTCTTGTGGCAAACCCGCGCGTAGCGCTAACACTTCTAAAGCATAAGCGGTTAAAGGCGTTTGCTCAGCAGGTTTCACAATCATCGAACACCCTGCTGCAATGGCAGGTGCGGCCTTACGTGTGATCATTGCTGCGGGGAAGTTCCACGGCGTAATTGCGGCCGTAACACCAATCGCCTGTTTGATCACCAACAAACGTTGGTTCGGCAGTGTGGGTGTTAAAACTTCACCATCGATACGACGGGCTTGTTCAGCAAACCAACGAATAAATGAAGCAGCATAGCCAATTTCACCACGTGCTTCCGCTAAAGGCTTACCTTGTTCAGCAGTCAAAATCTGAGCCAATGACTCTTTATTTTCCTGCATCAAATCAAACCAAGCCCAAAGTACATCAGCGCGTTGTAGAGCTGTTTGCGCTTTCCACGCTGTTTGTGCTTTTTGAGAACGAGCAATCACTTGCTCAACTGACGCGCGGTCATGGGATTTCACCCATGCCAAGGTGTCATGTGTTGCAGCATCTTTGACTTCGATGTAACCGCCATTTTCAGGCACATCAAAACGAATATCTGGATGCTGTAATAAATCTTTATATTGCGCTTGAAGCATAGTCATTACTCTTCAATTATGCTGCAGCAGAAAGTGCAAAACCTTGTTTTAAAATGTTTAAGCCAGCACGGAATTGTTCTGCAGGAATCGTTAAAGGATATAAGAAACGGATCACATTACCATAACGACCACAGGTCAAAATAAGCAAGCCATTTTGCATTGCATAATTTTGAATTGCTTTCGCTTGATCCGCCGTTTCCAACTCAATCGCGACCATTGAACCCAACGCACGAATTTCTTGGACTGTAGACGAAGACTGTTTGAGTTCATTCAGAACTTCAACCAACTCTGCGCCCAATACATTTGCACGTTCGCAAAGACCTTCTTCTTCAATCACGTCTAGTACGGCATGTGCAGAAGCTACAGCCACTGGGTTACCTGCATAAGTACCACCTAGACCACCTGGGTTTGGTGCATCCATCACTTCAGCACGGCCAACCACGCCAGAGATTGGGAAACCACCACCAAGGCTTTTCGCCATCGTGATTAAATCTGCTTTGGTTTCATAGTGATCCATGGCAAATAACTTACCAGTACGCGCAAAGCCTGTCTGTACTTCATCTGCAATAATCAAAATACCGTGTTGATCACATAGCGCACGTAAACGCTTTAAGAATTCAGCAGGAACAACGTTGAAACCGCCTTCACCTTGAACAGGTTCAAGTACAATAGCGGCTACATCATGTGCCGCAATATCTTCTGCAAAAATGTCTTCAATGCTTTCAATCGCAATATCTACAGTAATCCCTTTTGACTCTACAGGATAGCGTGCATGGAACACACCTGAAGGCATCACACCAAAGTCACGTTTGTACGGTGCAGTTTTACCCGTCATTGCCATGGTCATAAATGAACGACCGTGGAAACCGTTACCAAAAGTCACAATACCGTGGCGACCTGTGTAAGAACGTGCAATTTTCACTGCATTTTCTACAGCTTCCGCACCTGTAGAGAAGAATGTTGTTTTCGCTTCACCTGCAATTGGCGCGCGTGCATTGATACGTTCAGCCAACGAAACATAGCTTTCATACGGTACAACTTGGTACGCTGTATGGGTGAATTTAGTCAATTGTTCAGTAACAGCAGCAATAATTTTAGGATGACGGTGACCTGTGTTCAGTACCGCAATACCACCCGCGAAGTCAGTATATTGATTCCCTTCAGCATCCCAAATGGTGGAATTTTCTGCTTTCTCCGCATACCATTGACACATGACACCAACGCCACGAGGAGTCGCTTTTAGTTTACGTGCGTTCAGTGCAGAGTGTTTACTGTCCATTTTGTATCCTCATTCTTGATTCATACATTTATAAAATTTCAGCGTCCCGATCATGCTTTTTGCTGATATACAAAGGACGTGGGGTTTATTGCATTTTGCGCTTTTATTGGCACTAGACGAGAGCCACTTTTCATCAGACAGATGGAGCCAATTTATCCTATCCCTTTATTGTTATTTTCCACCTTAAATATTTATTTGATAAAAATAAACAACTTAAAAAATATAAATTTAAAAAAGGCATACTTATTCAAGAGGGCCATTACGGTATTCAACCGAATCACCCCAAATGCTAAAGAAGCCCAAAATTCAGCAAATGACTATGCCAACCTAGAACCCATTTATGTCCTGCCTTAGGCTTTTCTGATTGTATTTTCAAGCTGTTGTATTCGATTGTGTAAATCATCTAAAAAAACTTTTGCTTTGGATGCGACTTGTGTATATTTCCAGCCCCTTAGTCGCGGGCATTTGCTCCCAACGTCTACAAGCGAAATGCTTTACAACGGCTGCCTGACGAGATAATTTTGCATTTATGGTAATCGCTCACGAAAAGCCATTTTAATATTGTAGGAGAGAGCCAATTGCGTAGCTTGCTTGGAGATTATTTACTGCAACGATTACAGCAAGATATTGACGGAACCCTACAATTGCGGTTGTTTCGCTGCTTACGCAACGCCATTATTGACAGTGTACTCGCACCCAAAACTCGCCTACCTGCATCGCGTGACTTAGCCAAAGAAATTAAAGTCTCACGCAATACTGTACTCAGTGCATATGAACAATTACAAGCGCAAGGCTATGTTGAAGCACGTACAGGCCAAGGCACTTGGGTCGCTGAAAAACTGCCTGAATCCTTTTTGGTCAAAGCTGAAAATACCAATAGTCAAGCTCAAGAAAAAAAGACCCAGCAAAATTACAATTTGTCACAGCGTGGTTCCTATCTCATCGGCTATTCAGCTGCATCGCCTTACCAATGGGGCGCGTTTGTGCCCGGTGCACCCGATGTCACAGAGTTTCCGCACCATATTTTTAGCCGTATTCAAACCCGCCTCAGCCGTGAACCCGAAATTAATAGTCTCATTTATAGCAATGCGGGCGGTTGTTTAGAGCTGCGCCAAGAACTGGCA
The DNA here is from genome assembly GCF_019209785.1 of Acinetobacter sp. CWB-G5. Classification (NCBI taxonomy): domain Bacteria; kingdom Pseudomonadati; phylum Pseudomonadota; class Gammaproteobacteria; order Moraxellales; family Moraxellaceae; genus Acinetobacter; species Acinetobacter sp. CWB-G5. The sequence goes on from NZ_JAHUTF010000001.1 coordinate 794,938, forward strand.
GAATACCTCAAAATTGCACGTTCAGTGCAATGCGATGCAGACCAAATCATTATTACTGAAGGGACACACCAGGCGATCGATTTGGTTTCACGGACCTTAAGTGACCCAGGCGATGAAGTTTGGATTGAAGATCCTGCTTATTGGGGAGCACGTAATATTTTACGCATTAATGGCGTGAATCTACGCTCCTTGCCTGTCGATCAAGAAGGCATTATTCCTGACCTAGACCCGAAAACCCCACCTAAACTAATTTTTGTGACGCCTTCACATCAATACCCTTTAGGCTCTCACTTAAGTTTAGAACGTCGTAAACAACTGATTGCCATCGCGCGCCAGCATAAAAGTTGGATTGTGGAAGATGACTATGATAGTGAGTTCCGCTTCTCGGGTCAGCCATTCCCTTCTTTGCAAGGTTTGGAGCCTGATGCACCTGTCATTTATATGGGAACCTTCAGTAAAACCATCTACCCTGCTTTGCGCATTGGCTATTTGGTGGTCCCTAAAAAGTTGTTTTCACCATTGCGTATTGTGGCATCGGAGTTATATCGGGGCGGGCATTTACTGGATCAAAAGGTCTTGGCGGAGTTTATCCGTGAGGGCCATTATGAAGCACATATTCGTCGTATGCGTTTACTCTATAGCAAGCGCCATGCCTTTTTAATCGATCTGATTACACGTCATCTTGGGGCAGATTTTCTGCATGAATACAATACCGCTGCTGGTTTACATTTGATTTTAAAGCTGCCGAGCAACATGGATGATGTGTTGATTGCCAGCAATGCACTTGATCAAGGCGTAAAAGTTCGAGCGCTGTCACAATACTATACCAAGCATTACTCAACACGGCAGAAAGGACTGCTATTGGGCTTTGCCTGTGTCCGTGAACAAGAAATATTGGTGGCTTTTGGTGTGTTACTCAAATGTCTGAGAAATGCAGGAGTTCGTACGCTGAGTTGATTATTTTTATAAATTAGATACTTAAGTTTTTTTACAACCCTTCGACTTACAACTAAAGCTGCGGTTACAAAGCTGAGTTTTGCTGCTTCATTCTATAAATTATTGAGATGAGAGTAAACATTGGCTCCCCAGCTTTTCATATTTTAGCTGCAATTGGCTCCTTCCAAATGCTAAAAAATGGCTCTCGTTTACTGAGAACAAAAAAGAGAGATTAGGTGCATACATAAACAACATGTAACCGTTTTGTAGCCAAAGTGTGATTTTTCACGCTTTGACAGGAATATCAGATTTATTCATTTTTGCCTTAATAATGATAAAGCCTCTGATCATTCGGTTACAGTTTTAAAGGATAAGTAGTCCGAAAAAGGCTTTGCCCCCTTTTGAAGCTACCTCCTTAAGATTAAGGAAAATTATATGGAAGCACCTAAACAAAGCGCTGTGTCGGATGCATCTCAAGGCTTAAAAAATGGACTTAAGTCGCGTCATCTCACCATGATCTCGATTGCGGGTGTCATTGGTGGTTCACTGTTCATCGGCTCGGGAAATGTTATCTATTCGGCAGGCCCTGCTGCAGTTTTGGCCTATGCGTTTGGTGGATTACTCATTCTGTTAATCATGCGTATGCTGGGTGAAATGGCTGTTCTCAATCCAGACAGTGGGTCGTTTTCAACCTATGCTGATCGTGCCATTGGTCGTTGGGCTGGTTTTACCATTGGCTGGCTGTATTGGTGTTCTTGGGCTTTGCTGATGGGTTGGGAAGCCTATGTCGCAGGTAAAATTCTCAACAGTTGGTTTCCCTTTATCCCAATCTGGGGTTACATGCTGGTCGTAATTGTGTCCTTAGTTTTGGTTAACTTACAAAATGTCAAAAACTATGGTGAATTTGAATTTTGGTTTGCACTCATCAAAGTAATTGCGATTGTGATTTTCTTAGTAATTGGTAGCTTGGCTATCATGCATTTATGGCCATGGGGTCAAGCAACTGCATCAGGAATCACGCATTTAACCGCAGACGGCTTCATGCCGAACGGTTTCTCGGCAGTGATCACCGCCTTACTTGGGGTTATGTTTGCCTACATTGGTGCTGAAATTGTTACGGTTGCGGCGGCAGAATCAGAAAATCCTGCCCGTGAAATCCGTAAAGCATCTAACTCGGTGGTTTGGCGGATTATGTTGTTCTATGTCGGTTCAATGTTTATTACCGTCTGCCTAATTCCACATAACAATCCACTGTTAAAAGATCCAACTTGGGGAACCTATAGTGTGACTTTGTCAGCACTTGGCATTCCAGAAGCAAAACATATTGTTAACTTTGTAGTCCTGACCTCGGTATGTAGCTGCTTTAACTCAGCGCTCTATACCTGCTCACGGATGCTATTTTCACTGTCAAAACGTGGCGACGCACCTAAAAGCTTTGGTTCAATCAACCGTAATGGTAGTCCGTGGATGGGCGTTCTGGTCTCGTCATTATTTGCTCTGGTGGCAACGTACCTTACTGCAACTGAAAGTATGAATGTCTATGACATCTTCATGTTAGCAACAGGTACAGCAGCGTTGTATGTCTACCTGACCATTGCCTTCTCACAATTACGTATGCGTAAAAAATTAGAAGCCGAAGGACAAGTGATTGACTTTAAAATGTGGTTATTCCCTTGGCTCACTTATCTTGCCATCGTCTTTATCATTGGCGCGCTCATTACTATGCTTGTGGAAGGTACCTACTTTAAAGAAGTGACTTACACTAGTTTACTTGCCTTGTTTATTGTTGGATTGGGCATCTGTGCACAGAAGTTTAACTGGGGAAAGCATGCTCAAGATAAGCCGATGAACACTCAAGCCGATTTGAGCAATAACCTTTAGTTTTAAAATAATGTGGTAATGATCTAACTTCAAACTAGATTAGACCGATGGCTTTCAAGTAAGAGCCATCGGTTTTTTAGTGATAAGAAATGCCCCCTTAGATGAAACTCAAAATCTTAATTAAGATCTTTAATCACCACGTTTTTATGGTAAGCCTCGACAGGCTGCCCCACGATTACACGGTTCTTCAGTGCCCCTTCACGCCAACTTGAACGGTAAATGCCCATTTGGAAATAAGGCGACCACTTTTGATGGTAATTATTAACCCCACTGATGTTGGCTACTTCTTTTCCATTGTGTTTCACCACCACTTTCCCTGGAATCAGTTGATTGTTTGCATCAAGTTCTGACCATTGGATATCAAAATTCCAATCATCCCACTGGTTATACTCCACAGGCACATCTAAGACATAACGCTTCAAAAGCGTTTCTGGAACCGCCAATGGTGAGGTCATTGGCTTCAACTCATATAAATGTAACTGCCATTCAGGTTTTAGACCTGAAAGCACCAAGGCTATTGGAGGATTCAAATCCTTTCCATTTAGGTTAAAACCATGCCACTGCGCCAATATTGTTCCATACTGAAATGCGGGCCATGTTGAAGGAATATAATGAGAAAAAGAATAGTTGTAATGCCCCCAACCAAATTGCTTTCGTTGTATTTCCGCGCGATAACATTGACCATCATCAGGCACGACAAATTTGGCAACATTCTGCCCTGTACCAGCTGGATCTTTAACTATCGTGGCTGAACTACGATTTTCAAAGTGGAGAGCCATTGCATTCCACGTCGACAAATCATTGTTGTATTTGTCGACACGAATCGTCCCCGTCTCAAAGCCATCACGAAAAATGACCTTACCCTTTTCTTCTGTATTGTCGACCAATACATCATCCTCTTTAGGATCTGGTATCACATCTGATGGATTGACAACTTGTTGTGTATTTCTTGCAAAGACTTGTAGTTTGACCGTAGTGGTTTGACTGTCTTGTTGACCATCATTCACCACTAAACTCAGTTCATAATCTCCTGTACGGTCTGGAATAAAATGAAATGTTTTATCTGTACTGGCACCAAGACTGGGAAAGCTATTTTCAGGCTTTTTAACAACCGACCAACGATAGTTCAATGTCGTCGCGCCATCATCGGTACTTTCAGAACCATCTAAAAGTATACTATCCCCGACCATAGCACTGTCTTGCGTTGACTGAATTACGGCTACAGGCATTTCATTTTGAACATCTTTTACCGTTGCTGTTGTTGACTGCTGATCCTCACCGCCCCCGCAAGCACTCATCCCCAAAACTGTAGCGAAAACTAAAAAATATCTAATTTTTTTCATGCAAATGCACTCTATTTATACCCACCCAAAATCTGCCATGTACCTTGCCTCACCCATTTCTCGTTGAGAATAGGAAGCAATGGAACATGGCCAAATTCAATTTTTAAAAACCTAAAAACGAGCTTCATTTGAAACAATGAAACGTGCTGCTTTAATTATTGATAAATGATCAATTTTCCCCAAAATCAACCGTTCAGCGCAGCCTGCTCATCTTATAACATTATGAAAATGCAACTCTGCTTTTTTTATGGCTGAATACCTCAAAAAATGATTATCAGGGATTAATATTTTACCAAATCTAAAATGGAAGTAAGTAAAACCAAAAACACTGTTTTAAAATCAATATGTTATTTTTTTGTATCTTGGTGTGTATTTTATACCAAACAGTAAATAATATCTAAAACAGATTTCCTATAGGATTTTAGGGAATTGATAAAAAAAATTAAGAAAGGAATGTATTATTATGAAGTTAACTTTAAAAACTGCTTTACCAATTGCCTTGATTTGCGCGATTCCAACTGCGCAAGCTGCCACCTCTGACGGGAAAACATGGGGCGTTTCAGCAGGCTGGTTACATGTAATGCCTCAAAGTGAAAAACAGGGTGTATATGGCAGTACGACAGAGAAAACACCGTTAATTCCAAATACACCTGCGTCATCCCCTCAAGCTGGTTTTGAGGTACAAGATGCCGACACCGCAGGTTTAATCCTCGATTATTTTGTGAATGATAATGTGTCTCTTGAACTTGTCTTAGGAGCTCCACCAGAAATGGAACTTTCTGGAAAAGGGCGTATTACGATCCCTATTTTAGGTACAGAACGTACCGCTGCTAATTTAGATAAATTTGATAAAATTGCAACCACAGACGCCTATACCCCGACCTTTTTAGCAAAATATCATTTTGGGGCAATCAACAATAAACTCCGCCCTTATGTCGGTGCTGGTGTCATGTATGCACATTTTAGTGATGTTAAAGCAGATCCAAATGTGAATGCTGAATTGAATAGCGATCCACTCTTGGCGTTACTAAAACCTGAGCTTGGAAAAATTAAGGTTGACGATGCTTTTGCACCCGTTGTGATTGCGGGTTTAGATTACAATATTAATCAAGACTGGTTTGCTACTGCCTCTGTAAGTTATGCTCACCTCTCAACTAAAGCTGAGTTAAACGTCATCGGTAATACTGAATTATTTAATCCGAACAGTCCGCGTGATAGCATTCTCAAAGGTGAAAGTAAAATTGAAATTAATCCTATTGTGACTTATTTAGGGATTGGCTACCGTTTCTAAGATTTGAGTATTTATTAGTTGATATTTATTGAGGTTACTCTGGCGACAGGGTAGCCTTTTAAAACACCTAATTCACCGATAAAAATGCTTTCATCCAAAACTTCACTTCATCAATAAAATCTATAGAAAAACAAAATATTAATCACACAAAATACCCACTTTTTAACGTAATTGGCATTTTTTTCCAGTCTTTTATCTATATTTTTTTAACTTACAATTAGTTAAATTAACTTGCATCGATAATCATTAGCCCAACCTAGCATGACCACTTTTTTAACTATAAGATGATATTTTTACTCTAGGGATAAGAAGATGAATAAGAAGCCAACAATTATTTTAGTACATGGATTTTGGGGCGGCGCTGCCCATTGGTCTAAAGTCATTACTGACCTATCTCACCGAGGTTACGAAGCCTTACGCGCAGTTGAACTGCCTCTCACCTCTTTGGCGGATGATGTCGAAAGAACCCGTAAAATGATCTCACAAGTACAAGGAGATGTACTTTTAGTTGGCCATTCCTATGGGGGGGCGGTCATTACCGAAGTGGGTAATCAACCTAATGTTGTGGGTCTAGTCTATATTGCAGCTTTTGCACCGGATGCTGGTGAAAGTCCAGGTGGCATAACGCAGCAACATTTACCCGTTGGTGCACCCAACTTAGAACCCGACAGTGACGGATACCTTTGGGTCAAAGCCGATAAATACCATGAAAGCTTCTGTCAGGACTTAACGAATGATGAAGGACTGGTCATGGGCATCACCCAGAAAGCTCCAGTTGCGAGTACTTTTGGCGATACCATTTCAAACCCAGCATGGAAAAACAAACCATCTTGGTACCAAATTTCAACCGAAGACCGCATGATTCACCCTGAAAACCAAGCCATGATGTCTTCACGCTTAAATGCCCAAAAAGTCATTTCTTTAAATGCCAGTCATGCTTCACTCGCATCTCAACCCAAAGCCGTTGCTGCTTTAATTGATGAAGCCGCAACTTTCCTTGCGCGTTAAACTATTATATTGAAGGGAGTCTAATGACTTCCTTTTTTAGAGCTATTTTTAGATCTACAACGACTTTCGAATCACAATAGATAGCGCAATATCATTATCCTATAGGTGTAAATATTCGCACATACTCGGTTCGATTGCTTTCAGCTAGACCTCAGCCTTTACTACTGACCTTATCATTCATAATGAAGTTCCCTCGTTAAAAGTTTTATTCAAACTAGGCTATTTCAAACAATGTGTTATGCGAGTTTTGAATAACATTTTTTAACTAACTCAGCATCAAAACTTTCTGTATATTTTAATTAAGCAATAAGAATGAATAGATCATAAGAACAGTTCAAAAAATATAACAGACTAAGTGCAATTTTCTATTTTGTTATATTTTTTCTCTCCAATTCTTGTACCTACCTCTTCTAGACATCCTGATGCAAGATCATCATCAGTATTTTAAGTAGGTAGTTTTTAATGAAACGATCTATGCTTTTTTATCATTCAGATCTAGACAGCAACTGGGTATCGAACCGCCGATATTCCTGCCAGCCATGGAGGATGCAATGAGCCTCGGATTAACCGCACTTGAGTTGGCAAGAATTCAATTTGCCTTTACTGTTTCCTTTCATATTATTTTTCCTGCAACTTCTATTGGTTTAGCCTGCTTTCTTGCCATGCTGGAATGGAAGTGGCTACGCACCCAAAATCCAATTTATAAAGACTTATTTAAGTACTGGATTAAGATTTTTGCCGTGGCATTTGCTATGGGGGTTGTTTCAGGCATTGTCATGGCCTACCAGTTCGGCACCAACTGGAGTGAATTTTCACGCATCGCAGGCAGTGTCACTGGACCACTACTCACGTATGAAGTCATGAGCGCCTTCTTTTTAGAGGCGGGCTTTTTGGGCATTATGCTATTTGGTTGGGGACGCGTCAGTCCCAAAGCCCACTTTTTTGCCACTTTAATGGTTGCCATCGGTACCTGTATTTCCATGTTCTGGATTTTATCTTCCAACAGTTGGATGCAGACACCTCAAGGCTTTGCCATCGAAAATGGCATTATTGTCCCCACAGACTGGTGGGCAATTGTGTTTAACCCATCTTTCCCCTATCGATTTGCCCATATGGCAGCAGCGGCCTTCCTAGTCTCATCACTTTTAGTGGTCGGCACCGCAGCATGGCATTTGCTGAAAGGTCGTCGTGATGAATTGGTGAAAAAATCTTTTTCCATGGGCTTATGGATGGTCCTGGTCACGTCTTGCTTACAAGTTGTGATTGGGGACAACCACGGTTTAAATACCTTAAAACATCAACCTGCAAAATTGGCAGCCATTGAAGGCCATTGGGAAACCAATCGTGATCATGGCATGCCTTTATTACTGTTCGCTTTACCGAATATGGAAACAGAATCGAATGATTTTGAGATTGGTATTCCCAATCTGGGCAGTTTGATTCTGACGCATTCCCTAGAGGGTCAGGTCACTGGTTTAAAAGACTTCGCAGCTGAAGACCGCCCGAATGCACTGATTGTATTCTGGAGTTTCCGAGTCATGGTCGGCTTGGGTATGTTAATGGTTTTACTCTCATTAACAGCGCTGTGGCTGCGTAAAAAAGGCTCTTTATATGAAAGCAGTTGGTTTCATAAATTTGCCATCATCATGGGGCCTACAGGTTATATCGCACTCCTAGCAGGTTGGGTCACAACAGAAGTTGGCCGTCAGCCTTGGGTGGTGTACGGTGTGATTCGAACTAAAGACGGTTTATCGCATACAGTCACCGCAGATCAAGTCGGCTTGAGCCTGATTATTTTTGTTCTGGTCTATACCGTCGTCTTTGGCGCGGGTATTTACTACATGCTGCGCTTGATCAAATTAGGCCCTGCTTTTTCTACGCCTTTAGATGCCGTGCAAGATACTGGCCCGGGGCATTTTAAAACCCCTTTACGTCCACTCAGTGCTGTTGAAGAGTCTATCGAGACCACTGATCCTTCTGCTCAAAATAGTAAGGAGAAACCACATGATTGATCTCGCTTTGGTTTGGGTCGGTATTATCGGGCTCGGGGTACTCATCTATGTGGTTATGGATGGTTTCGACTTAGGCATTGGCATTCTGTTTCCCTTTATGAACGGAACGCAAGAACGTGATGTGATGATGAATACCGTCGCGCCCGTTTGGGACGGTAATGAAACATGGATGGTCCTAGGTGGTGCTGGCTTATTCGCTGCATTTCCTTTGGTCTATTCAACGGTTTTATCGGCACTGTATTTACCCATTATCTTTATGGTGGTTGCCTTAATTTTCCGCGGTGTGGCCTTCGAGTTCCGCTTTAAAGCCACGCGCACCAAATACCTCTGGGATCTCGCATTTATCTGGGGCTCTATCTTATCGAGCTTTTTCCAAGGCGTGATTTTAGGGGCTTATATCCAAGGTATTCAGACCACCAATGGTATTTACAGCGGCGGTGGATGGGACTGGTTCACACCATTTACATGTTTTACTGGTCTAGGGGTCGTGGTCATGTACGCCACTTTAGGGTGTGGCTGGCTCATTTGGAAAACCGAAAAAGAGATACAGCAACGGATGTTTCATCTCATGCCTAGGCTGATTATTGCTTTACTCATTATCTTCGGTGCCGTGAGTTTATATACGCCGCTGACCCATCCTGAAATTGCACAGCGTTGGTTCTCTCTGCCGAATCTATACTATTTTAGCCCCGTGCCAATTTTAGTCTTACTGTTTGTTGGCTTGATTCTATCCGCGTGCAAAAAGCAGCATGAACTAAAACCGTTTATCTATACTTTGGCTTTAGTCTTTTTAGCTTTTACTGGCTTCGTCATCAGCTTATGGCCCAATATTATTCCGCCATCGGTCACTATTTGGCAGGCCGCTGCACCTGAGTCAAGTTTAAAGTTTACTTTGGTGGGAGCTGCAATTTTAATCCCAATCATCATTGCCTATACCTTCTTGTCCTATTGGGTGTTCCGTGACAAAGTACGTATAGGGGATCAGGGTTATCATTAATTGAGGAGATAGACATGAAAAAATTTGTTGATCGACTCAGCCCACGATTATGGTTTATTTTATTGTGGTGCTTTGGCTTTATTTCTCTCGCACTGATTGCGGGTTTATTTAAGCTGTTGCTGAGTTTTGCTTACTAAAGCCAGCCAAGCATTTTTTATGAATTAGGCACGGGACTTTCAGTACATGTCCTGTGCCTTTTAATTGCAGCGAACCTATATGTATAAATCAGAAAAACTTGCGCTCAGCCTGAAACATTTGATTGAAAGTGGTTTTTGGAAAGCCAACGATAAACTACCGTCACTACGTCAACAAGCTGAAACATCGGGTTTTAGCCTAATGACGGTGATGAATGCCTATCAGGAACTCGAAGCGCAAGGTCTGATTTATTCACAAGAAAAACTCGGTTACTTTGTGACAGGCGATGCGCGCTCAGAAAGCAACTCCAATAGTGTCATTCTCAACGAAAAGATTGAAATCAACTCTAAAATTTTCAGATACTTAAAATCGATCCAATCTGAAAAAATGGTTCCCTTTGGCATTGCCTTTCCCAACAGCCAACTACTCTACTCTGCCAAGCTGATGCAAACGTTGGGACAACGTGCCAAACACCGTCTTAGTTATGAACAGATGCCAAGTTTACCTCCCGGAAACTTTGAGCTGCGAAAACTGATTGCGCAGCGCTACTGTATGCAAGGGATTCCAACAGACCCGTCCGATATCGTAATTACCTCGGGCGGATTAGATGCTTTAAACCTCTCCTTACAAGCTATGACCCAACCGGGTGACTATATTTTACTTCAAAAAACAATATTTTATGGCGCATGGCAAGCGGCTGAACATTTGGGCCTGAAAGTCATTAGTATTCCTGAACATGAAGAACACGGTATTGACCTTGAGGCTTTTAAAGATGCGATTGAACGTTACCCAATTAAAGTCTGTTTGCTGATGCTCAACAGTCACAACCCAATTGGTTTTACGGTCAGTGACGACATCAAATACCAACTGGCAAAGCTATTGCATGAGCGCGATATTTATTTAATTGAAGACGATGTCTATGAAGAGCTTTATTTTGATCATAAAAAGCCGCTGTCGATGAAATACTTTGATCAGAAAAATTTGGTTTTACACTGCTCTTCTTTTTCAAAAACTTTAGGTGCGGGTTTTCGAATTGGTTGGGTCTATGCGGGTAAATTTTCGGAGCATATTCAGCATTTACAGCTGATGAGCACGCTTTCCGTCAACTCGTTTATTCAAAATGCCTTGGTCGATTATTTATCGCATCGACACTATGAAAAGCACTTAAAAACTTTGCGTAACACCTTAAAACGTCTCAAAAATCAGTATTACACTTATTTATCTGAACATTTGTCTGAAGATTATCAAATTCATTATTATCCATCGGGCTATTTTCTTTGGATTACCTTGCCCGAGCAGATCAATGGCAATTTGATTTATGAGCAGCTCTTAGAGAAAAATATCAGCATTGCGCCCGGTTCATTATTTTATCAAACGGATAATATCCCACATCATATTCGAATCAATTGTTCATTTGAAATCAATGAGCGTATTCAAAATGCCTTAGATGCCTTGATCCAATGTATTTACCCAGAAGCCTTTGAGTAAAAGTTGAATGGTTTAAATCCAGACTGATTTAAAGCATCTTTTTATTTGAAGAGACTCACTGCCCATACGGTAAATATCACCATCCCAGAGATAAATGACATGATCAGATCGGATCATGTCATTCCTCTCAAGCTAGGTATAGGATTTCTCAGCACTCATATTTTGAAAATAGGTACGATAGATATAGACACAGCCAAGTGAAAAACCTGCCATCAGGCCGGATGCCATGGGTAAATGCATCACACTGTCTTGTGGAAATACAAAGACCAAAAATGGAAAGACATATACTGCAGGAATGCGCATATCAAAGAGCTTGAGCAAAAGGAACATCAAGGGCATGTATATTAGGGTGAGCAAGATCCAATCTTGAATCCACAACTGCATAAACACGGCCATTGAAATCGACAGTGTCAACACAGCAACCTGCTTAAGGCACATTTTCAACGAATACATCATCATATTTAATGATTCGTACACCACCACTGTAATCGGCGGAATCAGTGCCATCGCTTCAATCTTGAAAACAGCAGCGAGTGCAAAACCAATTAAAGTAATACTGGCATATACACCTATTTTTCGTCGATCAAAATTGCCTTTTCTCTCCACGCCTTGGTTCAGTTTAAAGAGCACAACACCCAACATCAGGATAAAACTGGTGGCAAAAATCGAAATCAAAAACGATATTTCATAGGCTTGGGTCACAATCGGCAAGAAACCTGTGGCCAGTGCGGGCGGTAATATATAGTTAAACATCCGCATCACGAGCAACATGGCACAGAGAACTAAAACCAGTTTGAACAGATATGAAATCGGCATCAAATTAATACTGAAGCCGATAACAGCGGTCAAACTGGGTAAAATAAAAATTTTATCTGGCTGATTCAGCCACTGTTTATCTCGATAGACCCACAGCCCAACGGCCATCGCCGCCATTTCAGGCAGAATAATTTCACGATCATTCAGTCCATAGGCAGCCGCCACCATGAGTACTATAAAGACAAAGGCCGCAAGATAGCTTTTGGGGCTTAAGATTGTCTTTGCATGTGACATAGGATTCATATTCGATTCCTTATTGATTTAAAAAGATATAAAGCCAAGTAAATACTTCGTCACTGCAATCAGCGATGGCGCAAATAGCACCATAATGATTCCTGAAATAATCATCGAGAGGCTGGCAATGACGCCTTCCAACTCATGCCGCTGTCTTGCCCGAGCTATGCCCATAGCATGTGCGGCATTACCTAGTGCTGCACCCGAAGCAAGGTGATTTTTATATTTCATCCAAAGCAAAAGGATGTCTCCCAACAACATACCGACCAAACCTGTAATTACGGTAAATAGCGGAATCAGGCTGATGGAGCCCCCGAGTTTTTCGGTGAGCACCAAAGCAAAAGGAATCGAAATGGAACGCGCCAACAGGCTATTTTTAACGATGTCATCAAAGTCCAATAGGCTCGCCAAAAACCAACTGCTGAAAATACCCACCAACATGGCGAGACTAGAACTGAAGAGCAACACTTTAAAATGTTGCTGAATCATGCGGCGATAACGAAATACAGGAATCGCAAAAGCCACCGTAATTGGGCCGAGCATGGCCACCAAATATTGGGTATAAAAGTAATAGTCTTGGAACTGATGCTGTAAAAGAAAGATCAGTATGATGCTCAAGCTAGGAACGACAATAATCGGAGATAAATAGATTTTTTGGGTTCGAACAAAAAGCTGCTTTGCCATGAAATAGCACAGCACAGTCCAAACCAAGTAAAAAATCCCCCAGCATTCAGTCATTCTGATCTTCCTGTTTTGATTCTTGATTTAGCACTGGCTGCTTTAACAACAACCGCACGCTATATACAGAAACCATCATCACCAAAGCGGTGCTGATTAAAATCACCAGCAGAATTTTCCAACCACTGGCAATCAATAAATCTTGATATTGAATCACGCCAACCACTGGCGGAATGAAAAACAGCAGTAATTCCGCCAGTAACAGATCGGCACCGCGTTCAACGTGGGCTAATTTCAACCATTTCATTTCAAGTAAGAACAACAGCAGAAAAAAACCAAGTACCCCTGATGCCACAGGTAAATTCAACAGCTTTTGCAAGACATAAGCACAGCTCCAAACAGCCAAAATAATGATGATTTGGCAGCTCGCAGTTTTTAACTTCTTCAGCCGAGTTCGGTCGTCCAACATCTCAATTTATGTCCGCATAAGCCCGATCTTTAAACGGCTGGATCGAGACACGTTTGTAGGTTTCTAAAAAAGATTCATGCTCCAAACGCAAATCCAGATAAGTATTCAGAATTTCTTCAAGCACATCGGGAATATCTTCTGCAGGAAATGATGGCCCTAAAATATCACCGATGGACGCATCATGATCTGAGTTACCGCCTAAGCTAATTTGGTAATATTCAGCGCCTTTTTTATCGACACCTAAGATGCCAATATTGCCGACATGGTGGTGTCCACACGCATTCATACAGCCTGAAATGTTCAAATCAACCTTGCCTAAATGATATAAAGCATCCAAATCATCAAAACGGCGAGCAATTGCTTCATACACCGGAATGGATTTGGCATTTGCCAAGGAGCAAAAATCGCCGCCCGGACAGCAAATCATGTCAGTCAGAAAGCCAATATGCGCACGAGCCAAATTGCCACGATCTAAGACTTGCCACAGTTCAAACAGATCCTTTTGGCGTACATCGGTTAAGGCAATATTTTGCTCATGCGTGGTTCGCAGCTCACCGAAAGTATATTGGTCAGCCAAATCTGCAATTAAACGCATTTCATCGGAAGTCATATCGCCCGGTGCTACACCCGCCCGTTTTAAGCTGATTGTGACTATGCGGTAGCCCGCGACTTTATGTGCATGGGTATTGATATTGAACCAGTGTTTAAACTTCGGATACTGTTGGAACAACGCCTCAAAATTTTCCGCATCTAAAGCTTCATAGGCAAACGGTCGAAATACGGCATCCATTTGCGCTAAAACACTGGGCTGAACTTTGAGCAAAGTCTGAGTATGTGCAAACTCAGCTTCCACTTTTTCTGCAAAGCCCGCTGGAGTCAGGGCTTTCACTAAAATTTTAATACGTGCTTTGTATTTATTATCACGGCGACCATGCAAGTTATATACGCGCATGATCGCATCTAAATAGGCAATTAAATCTTCACGGGCTAAAAATGGCTTAATGACATGTCCCGCTAAAGGGGTGCGTCCAAGCCCACCACCGACTTTAATTTGATAACCCAACTCCCCCGCTTCATTTTCTACCAGATAGACCCCAACATCATGGAAAGTTGTGGCAGCACGATCTTGTTCAGGGTGTGCACAAACCGCAATTTTAAATTTACGTGGTAGGAATGAAAACTCAGGATGGAAGGTACTCCACTGGCGAATCAGTTCACAGGTGGGACGCGGGTCTGTGAGCTCGCCCTCAACTACACCTGCATACTGGTCTGTGGTGGTGTTTCGAATACAGTTGCCACTGGTCTGAATAGAATGCATGTGTACCGTAGCGAGTTCCTGCAAAATATCGGGGACATCTGCAAGCTGCGGCCAATTCAATTGAATATTTTGACGCGTAGAAATGTGTGCATAACCACGGTCATACTTCTGCGCAACCTCAGCCACCTTCCGCAATTGTGCTGAGTTCATTAAGCCATAAGGCACTGCCAAACGTAGCATGGGAGCATAGCGTTGAACATATAAACCATTTTGTAAGCGTAAGGGGCGGTATTCTTCTTCGGTCAGTTTTCCCTCTAAATAACGCTGGGTTTGGTCGCGAAACTGTGCGACACGTTCATTCAATAAATTTTGATCAAAGTCTGTATATAAAAACATGGGGAAGACCTAGGTATATGCATCAATATGAAAGAAAAGCTGTTTTGAATGGCGCATCAAAAATGCAAGTTAGGCAAAAAACGTCGCCTGCTTTCGGGACACGCCATGTTGTAGACAGGTCTGCATATACTCGGCATAGACCGATAACTTTTCATAAATATGCTCGGCATAGAACATATCTTCAACCAACTGCATCGCTTGCTGCTGGTTATAACTGCCATAGCTCAACAATAACTGCGCATTCAATGTGGCGAATTTTTCACATAAATCGATATATTGCTGATCTTTGTTTTTAAAGAACAATTTCCGCATATTCCATTCACTACTGTCGATGATGGCATCTTGTGGATGGGTAGAAATATAATTAATTTTGACTTTAAAAAACTGTTCCAGCTCTGCGAGTTTTTGTGTATTGAGCACCAATGATGTCACCAAAAAAATCTGCGAGACATCAGTGCGACATAGCGCTTTGATCAATGAAAAATAGAAAAAATCGACATCATTAAATACGCTATCACTCAAATCTAAATAAACATTGAGTGCCTCAAGCACATCATCTATTTTTAGGTTTTGTTTTTGCTCTGCTTGATAGTAACGATTGAGGATATTGAGTACGGTTGGCGTTGCAGGGCTGCTATAAATCACAGGATGGTTCAAATTTGCCAAGATAAAAGGCGCAAATAAAAATGCGACCTCCGCGTGTTCTGCTTGAATGGCAGACTGCACGATATACTGAACTTTAGCGCTTGAAAAATCTCGTAAAACTTTAGCACGCAGCAAAGTCGCTTCTAAGTTTAAATACTGCTGCGCAAGTAGATGTTGCAGTTGATCCGAAAGACCCTGCCCCTCAACCAATTCAGAAATTGTATTTAGTTGCTGTGTTATAAACATTACGCCACCATCAAGATTGTGATCTCTTCTTGAGTCAAATTTTCAGCTAGTTTGGTGTGAATGAGTAGCTACAGTAAGGCTTGAAAAAACTATAACAGCGTGCCACCTTCTCAAGTTTTACGGGTACAAAGCCATCAAAATTAGAAAATAAATTCGCTATTTAAATAAAAGCCAATCCCATCATGGCGTTATTTTGAGTGCCTAAAAATTCAGAAACGACTCTTCTCTTTTGCTATTTCAAGCAAACCCTTTAGCCATTTAATATAAGGTGGAATATAGAAAGGAGAATAAAAGTTAGGGCTGACAAGACACCTCTAAAGTTGTTTTGATCCGTTCTAACACAACGGTGGTTTTAAACCATTGCACATTGGCATTATGATGAAAAAGCTGATCACATAAGGCTTGAAACCGACTCATACTGGGTACCAAAAGTACCAACATAAAATCTGCCTCACCGGTTACGTAATAACATTGCTGTACTTCTGGAATTGAAAAACTCGTTTTCAACTCGTCAAGGTCTGTCACATGGGTTTGATTGACGCGAACCTCAACAAAAATTGTAATCACTTGTCCCAATTTGTCTGGATCAAGCACCGCGGTATTGCCAATAATATAGCCACTGTCTCTTAATTTTTGAATGCGACGTTGTACCGAGGCCGTTGATAAATGCACTAAATCAGCCAACTCTCGGAGCGGCGTTAAGCAATCTTTTTGCAGATGCTCCAATAAAGCGAAATCAAACTTATCTAATTGCATGAGCAGCTTCCTGCGAGAAATTTTCTCATCCAAACTAATGATTACAAGCCATTTTATCAAGAGTATTGCAATAAAATATTATCCATTCATCCTGTTTTAAAACTGCCTATGTCTACGCATCCTAATACAGCACTTGGCATTAGCTTAAATATCACGGCCTCGGTGTTATTTGCTTTAATGTTTGCCTATACCTCACTTTTGGGCACACTGGCAGGTACAGAAATTTACGGCTGGCGCATTGTATTGACTATTCCATGTCTAACACTTTTTATTTGGCTCAAAGGCAATTGGTCTCAGGTGGTTGTTATTTATCGCCGTTTCTACCAAGAGCGCTTTTTCTTTTTAACGCGAATTTTATCTTCGTTTTTAATTGGGATTCAGTTGTGGCTGTTTATGTGGGCACCCAGTCATGGCTATGGACTGGATGTTTCACTCGGTTATTTTATGATGCCGATTAGCATGGTGATTGTCGGTCGGATTGCCTTTAAAGAGCGAATGTCACGCTTTCAGCAACTGTCCTGTATTTTTGCAGTGCTGGGGATCTTTAACCTATTGGCGATTTCTCAAACACTGAGTTGGCCCACTCTGCTGATTTGCTTAGGTTATCCGATCTATTTTTGGCTCAGACAAAAAACGAAGACGAATAATATAGGTGGACTTTGGTTTGACATGATGCTGAGTCTCCCAGTATGTATTTTCTTTATCATGCAAGGCAGTATCGTCACAGAAAGCCTATCTGAAAGCTCACATACGCTTTGGCTCATTTCAGGACTTGGACTAATCAGTGCGTTGGCTTTAGCATTTCAATCCTTGTCTGCCCCGCATTTAAACTTAAGTCTGTTTGGACTGTTGGTTTATGTTGAACCGATATTGTTAGTGGCGGTTTCAATCGCCTTAGGGGAAAGCATTACTTCAGCAGAATGGCCAACCTATATCGCCATTTGGCTCGCAGTTTTTACCCTCATGCTTGAAGGATTACGCAGCTTTAAAAAGAATCGTAAATTAGTGATATAGGCATTTTTTATGCATATTTTCCTCTAGATCGCTTAAATTTAGCCGTCTAGGCATGCTTTGGTGCTGAATCGAGTACTGACTTTCTGATCCTATTTAAATGGCTATTTGACTCCGCGAGTGACGTGCTGACACTTCATATTTAAAACGACATAGAGTGAATTACAGCGAACCTTTTAAATGATGATGCTGCCTCACAATACTATTCAATAAACTGGAAAAGTTGATTGCAGGTTGGCTATGCAAATCCGCCTTGAACGCAATACCGAGTCCAATCGTCGCGGTCTTATTCTTCAGGTATTTATATTTAATCCCTTCAATTTTGAGCTGTTGGGTAGATTCAGGCACCAAAGAAATGCCCAAATTCGCCGCAACCAACGATAGAATCGAAACAATCTGAGGGGCTTGCTGTCCAATTTTGGGCGTGAAGCCATGCTGTTGGCAGCTATTTAAAATCGCGGCATACAGCCCCGCACTCACCTCTGGTGGTGAGACAATAAAGTTTTCATACTTAAACTCTGCCAAATCTATCACCTCATCTTTTGCGGGATATTGAATCGGCAAGGCTGCAATCAATTTTTCATCGATCAAATTACGAATCGTAATGGCATTAGGATACTGCGCAGGTGGCCGCACAATCGCAATGTCTAATTCATTATTCAATAAACTTTCAATCAAAATCAAAGAATTGGCTTCTTTTAACACCAAATTTACTTGAGGATATTGCTGTTGAAATGCTTGAATGGCTGTCGGAATTAAAGAGTTTAAAATTGAAGTGCCTGTAAAACCGAGGCGTAGTTCTCCCAATTCGCCATTGGCCGTACTTTGGGTCAATTTCACCGCATTTTTCAGTTGGTTCTGAACAGGTAAAACCATTTTAAGAAAAGTTTCCCCTGCTGGTGTCAGAGCTACACCATGAGAGTAGCGATAAAAAAGTTCTACACCGATTTCTCTTTCCAATTTTTTAATTTGCATACTCAACGGCGGCTGACTTATGCCAAGACGCAAGGCTGCTTTAGAGAAACTTTGCTCTTCCGCGATAGCAATAAAATATTGAATATTGCGCAACTCCATATATTAAAGCTATACCATTATTGAGTTATATATATTATACATATATTCATGTAGTTATTAAAATGAAGCTTCTCTCCATTTTAAATCAACCAAGTCATGAAACTGAGCTCTTCACTAGAAGCAGATTGGTCTAGCCCTCAACAGCCGATTCCACAGACCATCAGCCAAGGTACAGTTGAGTATAAAAGAGCGGGCATGGCGCTGTTTTTGTTGGGCTTTGCCAGTTTTTCACTGATCTATTGCGTACAGCCCTTACTACCGAACTTAAGTCAGAGTTTCCATATTGCACCCAGTTCAAGTGCTCTAGCACTGTCCTTAACCACAGGCTTTTTAGCTATGTCGATCGTGCTATCCAGTGCCTTTTCACAAACATTGGGCAGAAAAGGTCTGATGTTTTTCTCTATGCTTTTGGCTTCTATACTCAATGTGGTATGCGCGGTTTCACCGAGTTGGCATGTGCTCATGGTTTCAAGAAGCTTAGAAGGTTTTGTCCTAGGTGGAGTTCCCGCTGTTGCCATGGCTTGGATTGCAGAAGAAATTAGTCCCAAAAACCTAAGTAAAACCATGGGGCTATATATTGCAGGCACAGCATTTGGCGGCATGATGGGACGTGTTGGCATGGGCATTTTGACCGAGTTTTTCTCGTGGCGTATTTCCATGGCCATTCTCGGCGGCATTTGTCTGTTCTGTGCGTTTGGTTTTTTGAAATTCTTACCCAATTCACGAAATTTCATTGCCCAGCAAGGTATCTCTTTTAAGTTCCATCTACATGCATGGTATGCACACTTAAGTCATACTCGCCTATTAAAAATCTATGGGATTGGCTTTTTACTCACCAGTGTATTTGTCACGCTGTTTAACTATGTCACCTTCAGACTGTTTGCAGCACCTTATCATTTAAGCCAAACCCAGATTAGCCTCATTTTTTTATCTTATAGTTTGGGTATTATTTCCTCTTCGATTGCAGGCAATATTACAGACCGAATAGGCAAAAAGCAGGTAATGATTTTGGGCTTTTTGTGCATGCTCTTAGGGGTACTACTCACTCTTTCTGCCTCGTTGTTTTTGATTATTCTCGGGATTGGCTGTGTGACCACTGGCTTTTTTATTGCCCATGCCATTGCCAGCAGTCGTGTTGGAGAGCTCGCAACATCCAATAAAGGTCATGCCACTTCCTTGTATCTGCTTTTTTATTATTTAGGTTCAAGCATTGTGGGTGCGTATGGCGGAAATATCTGGCAAAGCCATGGCTGGAATGGCATCGTTATATTAAATATTTTTCTGATTTTGCTTGCACTCGTTGTCATTTTTTCAATAAAACCACTTCATTCTCCATCTGTTACCCATTAGGAACATCTACATCATGCAACAACACTTATTTGTCTACGGCACCTTAGGGCCAAACAAACCCAATGCTCATATTTTAGAAGCGCTTGGCGGTACATGGAGCAAAGGCTCTGTGAAAGGTTTGCTTAAGAAAGCGGGTTGGGGAGCAGAACTTGGCTTTCCTGGGCTAATGCTAAGCCCAGATGGACCAACTGTTGATGGATATATGTTTAGTTCAGAGCAATTAGATACGCTGTGGAACAGCTTGGATGAGTTTGAAGGAAGTGAATATCAGCGTGTTTTAACTGAAGTCACTTTAGAGAATGGGCAGACGCAACAGGCCTATCTCTATGCGTTAAACCCAAATACATAAAAAGCATGACATCATATCGTTAGCGTATAAATGTTGTGCATACATCGAAAAATTGTGCGGTATTTGAATGTTATTTCCTAATATTCAAGTACTGCAAATTTTGAATCCTTGATACGCATTATCCAATTCATGCCAAGTTCTGTTTTTCTAACCATGCCTGCAACCCAGACCAACTTTTAAAATCATCCACCGCACGTACGATACAATTTGGATTGCGTTCTAATAGCATTTTACTTAAGGCGCTGCCCGGCCCAATTTCTAACACGACATCAGGCTGATTTTCTTGTATTGCACTTAAGCAAGCATCCCAATCAATCGCATGATTCATTTGGTGAATCAACGCATTCACTGCATCTGTGGTCTTAAAAAACTTATGTCCACCCGAACCACTAATCATGGCCGTGCATAAACGAGCAAAGTGTTGCTGCTGTAAAACCTGTTGATACGGCTGAACTGCAGCATCCATACAGACGGTATGCGATGCTATGGTGACATTCAAGCGTTTAACAAAACGTGTTCCTCGTAATTCGAGTTGCAGAGCCAGCTGCTGTAAATTGGCATCATCCCCCCCCACAACAAAACTACTATCACTCAGTTTGATGGAAAGTGCGGTTGACGTTTCAGTCAACAACGGTTCAAGCGTATTAAGATTGATACCTTGAACGGCCATTAAGCCACTTGCGTGCTGAGTGGCTGAAGACATCAACGAGGCACGCTGCTGGGCTAAATACAGGCCTTGCTCTAGGCCTAT
This sequence comes from Acinetobacter sp. CWB-G5, assembly GCF_019209785.1. Classification (NCBI taxonomy): domain Bacteria; kingdom Pseudomonadati; phylum Pseudomonadota; class Gammaproteobacteria; order Moraxellales; family Moraxellaceae; genus Acinetobacter; species Acinetobacter sp. CWB-G5. The sequence goes on from NZ_JAHUTF010000001.1 coordinate 816,062, forward strand.
CTGCGTAGCACAAATAAGTGCGCTTAACTCTCCGAGTGAATAACCTGAGAAGCTCATAAGGTCTTCAATCTCAGGTTTTAACTTTTGCCAACGACACCATTGCAAAGCAAAAATAAAAGGCTGCGCGAACTCATTCGGATACAGATCCGCTTCGGTTAAATCGGAACAAAATAGCTTCGGCAAATGCTGCTTTAAAATATCTGATACATGAAGCTCACCGGCCAGAGTCAGCAGCTCTTGCACATGCGCTAAGCTTTGGAGTCCTTGCCCACTAAATATGATTGCGAAATTCATGTTCCACCTTCAGCATGAACAAAGTCACCCCCAATAAATCAGCACTGCCCCCCGGACTTAAGCGATGCTGAACGAAATAATCTTCCACTTTAGCCACATCTTGCATCCAATTGTGTTGTAACACACCACCACGGCCCAAAAACTGCTTAGCTAGATCCTGCACAATATATAAGGCAGATAAACCACCGCGCCAAACAATATTGGTATCTTGTACATAAGCCATAAGACTGAATAAAGTCTGAATTGAAGCCTGCTGTGCATTGGCCGTTTTGGTGTAAATGTCGATATACGTTGGCAAGGCAACATCCATCACCGTTTTAAAACCTGAAGCCACTTCTTCAATCGCCCCTGTGATGCCATATTGACTCCGCATGCGTTGCCCATGACTGTTGGGATTTCGCTCTAAATGATGTAACAGCTCATCCTGCCAAGTGCTTTGAATTTTTTGACTGATTGAGCCTGCATTCAACGAACTATCCGCTATTAAGCATTTCCCTACTGCGGCGCTAGCAAAACCCAAATTAAAAATTGCCCCTTTATGCGTATTGATCTGCTGAGTGGCAGTCATCATTTTTTGTTCAGCTAAAATGCCACACTGTCGAATCTCTTCAAAATCGGCATCGCGATACCCATTTAAACATTGCGCCTGAAAATAGCCCTGTAAAGCATCCACACTACATTGGAACAAGCTAAAGTCCATATCACAATGACTACCCTGCGAACTTGGACAAACCAAACCGGGCTTATGTTCTAAACTGGCTTCATCCAATAACGCCATACATGCCAAATGGTCTAATGTTTCAGCAGTACTGATAATGTTCGGACATAAAACTTCATGCGGTTGTAGCATTTGCATATTCAAGCTTCCCTTCGAATAATTGTTCTAATCTCAGCATCTCGACACGCTGAATTCCTTTGACAATCACTTGCTGGTTCTTTTCAGGAAAAACAGCAATTAATTCATTAAATGACACATGCCAGTCCGGATGGATTTGAATCTCGCCATCCAAGCGCATAGAACTCTGGGTTTGGACTCGTTGAATGCACTGTAAAATTTCTGGTACATCATGTTGATGCTGTGGATACAACAACAGATCTAAGTCTGAAGTCGGCCTGACATAAGCCTCCTGCGTAAGAGACTGATAGGCATAGGAACCATAAACATATACTTTGCAGCCCAATTGTTCTAAGTTATCTGCAAAATCACTCAGCACTTTAGCTTGTAAGATCTGCGAGTCAGTTTCTAACAAAGCCTGTAGAGAAAGCGGTCGAGTAATCTGCTTGATCTCGTGTTTCTCTACTAAGCACGCCACACGATATTTATAACCCTCAACCAAGCAGTTGATCGCCAGCTTCACTTGTCTCGCATCCATATCTTCCTGCCGACAAACGGTCATTGGAATATATTGGCTCAGCAGCTGATACACCTTGTGTTTCACTGTTTCTGGTAAAGAAACATCTAAAAAATGTAGGGTTGCTGAATCACGAAGATAAGCTAAGTCATGACGATCCATATCTGCTTCCTTAACTGTGGACAACTTTCTCAATAATAGTATTACACAGCACACGCCCTTGACGCTGCTGCCCCACCACACGGCGTTGATCTGTCAGAAAAACCTCAAGATGTTGTTGTTGATTTAACAATGCTTGGCTGACCCAGTCTGTCTCCAAATCTGGCCAAATGGCATTGATTGCGCCCATTTTGTAAAAGTTTTCTGCCCCTGGGGCAAAAATAGCTGAGCTTTGGGAAAGTTCTTTTAACTTTTCGACTGGAATTTTAGTGACCCGTGCCATCGCGTTTAAGTCCATGACTTTCACTTGCGAATCACTGAGTGCATAAACTTCGTTTGCCATGAGTCCATAAGAGAGAAAGCCGCCACTGACCGCTTGACCGAAAATAATCGCAAGGTTGGCATGTCCACTACGGCGCAGTAGGTCAACACAAGATGCCAAATGCGCGAAGGTACGGTTTAAGCACAATAACTCATCGGCACGGGAAAGATCTTGACCTTGCGTATCGACAATAAAGACCACGGGAGTTTTGTTGCCTTGTTGTACCAATTTCAAAATTTCTGAGGATAATTGAATAGCAATGTCTTGATTAATAGGTGCTGCATTAACTGTACCCAAAATCCGTACTGGACCTGCGTCCGTCTGAGCATTGCCCTTAATCACATAACCTTCGATCTGATAATCCAGTTGACGCGGAAACAACTGTTGTAAAAGTAATTCTGTATTCATGACCTCATCCTTGCTTTAACAACACAACTTCATGGGCAGACAACATCGGAATTTTTTCTGGCTGTGAAATTCCCATGTCATGCCAAATCTGTAAACCATCATTTTTACCAAACCAGCGTTGGTACTGCTGCTCAAGCTGTTGCTGCTGTTGCAATAATTGTTCTAAATCTAAAGAAGCAGCCTTGGCGTCTAGTTGTGTTAAAATCGCATCACAAATATCTGCAATATCATCCTCGACCAAAGCCTGTACATGGTTCAGTAAATAACGATGTTTACCGCCTGTAACGCGCCAAACCAAAGCACGGTCTTTCGAGTCAAACTCTTCGACGCCTTTCACTGTTTCAATCACTTCTGGGCCAGACAGTGCCAAACGCCCTTCTTCCGTCATGATGATGGCACTGCTCAAACAGGCACTGATGCCCATACCACCAAAGGCGCCACAGGTGCCACCAATCACGGTAATAATGGGAATCCCCGCATTTCTTACCTGCAACATGGCACGCATAATTTCGGAAATGGCAATGAGACCAGCATTGGCTTCATGCAAACGCACGCCGCCTGAGTCGACAAAAAATAGTACCGCTTGCGCTTGATCTTGAATGGCTTTATGCAAGAGACCGACAATTTTTGCCCCGTGGATTTCACCCACAGCCCCACCCATAAACTGACCTTCTTGGGCCATAATATGCACGGGTGTTCCGTTTACACGCGCTGTACCAATAATCACGCCATCATCAAAACTACCTGGAATACCCAAAGCAGACAGGTGTGGGCTGACTTCAACTTCAGTCGGCTTTAAAATTTCATTAAAACTCTGAGCATCAACAACTGCTTGAATACGCGCACGTGCGGTTTTTTCATAAAAACTGTTTTTGAGCATCACTTGATCCATGTTCTATACTCCCTTAAACATAGATATTGCTTGGCTTAAGCGTAGATTCACCACCGCTGGGGTCGCGCCCATATCATTTAACTGAAATTTAAGCCCTGCTACTGCATGACGTTGTACAAACTCATTCAGCACAGACTGCCAAACATGTTGAAAACCGACGGCTGATGTCGTGACTTCAATCTGACAAATATCCGCTTGATCATGCTGTGAAACCAAAACTTCTAAATTTCCAGAACCAACGACACCACAAATAACAGCCGCTTGTTCAGCGCTCAGCGGTGCGGATTGTAATTCAAATTTTAACTTTTCCATGTCGATCACCAGTTTCTAAAGCGACTTGGGGGACTATATAAACCACCCGACCATTTAACTAAATCTTTCACCGATTTTGCCGCCAACAAATCACGACTGACCTGTGTTGGATCGATACCCAAATCTTCTGGACGTTGAATAATGCCGCGCTGGCGTAACTCTTCCACTTTGGCTTCATCACGCTGCATCCCCACTGTGGTATAACCAGCCACACCACGAATGGCTTGTTCACGTTCTTCTGAAGTACGACATAACAGCAAGTTGGCAATACCTTCTTCCGTCACAATATGGGTTACGTCTTCGCCATAAATCATGATGGGCGGGAGTTCGCTCTCCATTTTGTCCTGCAACTGCCATGCATCTAACTCTTCAACAAAAACAGGATGCATATGTTCACGGTACGTTTCGACCAGTTGCACTACTAGTTTGCGACCTTTAATGAGTTTGCCGTCGACCGCTTCACGCCCTGCTTTGGTATAGGCATAACTGGCATGACGGCGTCCATGCGGGTCAGAGCCCATATTCGGTGCACCACCAAAACCAGAAATACGGTCTACAGTTGCCGTAGAACTGTTGCCTTGTAAATCAATCTGTAAAGTCGAACCAATGAAGAGATCGCAGGCATATAAACCCGCAGTTTGACTAAAAGCACGATTGGAACGCATGCTGCCGTCACTACCTGTAAAAAAGACATCTGGACGTTCTTTAATATAGTCTTCCATCCCCACTTCAGAACCGAAGCTATGGATCGAATCGACAAATCCACTTTCAATCGCTGGAATTAAAGTCGGGTGCGGATTCAAAGCCCAATTGGTACAAATCTGTCCCTTTAGTCCTAAGGATGCCCCATAGGTAGGCAGTAACAATTCAATCGCCGCGGTATCAAAACCAATACCATGGTTTAAACGTTGAATTTGATAAGGCGCATAGATGCCTTTAATGACCATCATCGCCATTAAAATTTGCACTTCAGTAATTTGTGCAGGATCACGGGTAAACAACGGTTCTATATAGTTATACTTGGGACTTTCGATATAAAAATCGACCCAATCCGCAGGTACATCCACACGCGGTAACTTATCGACAATTTCATTAACCTGCGCAATCACAATGCCGCTTTTAAATGCTGTCGCTTCAATAATCGCGGGCGTATCTTCGGTATTCGCACCTGTATAGAGGTTGCCCTCACGGTCGGCCGCATGTGCCGTAATCAAGCAGACATTTGGCGTCAGATCGATAAAGTATCGCCCATACAGCTCGAGGTAAGTATGGATCGAACCAATACTGATTTTTTGCTGCTGAACCAATTGTGCTAGACGTAAACTTTGTGGGCCTGCAAAGGAAAAATCGACCTTAGAAGCAATGCCTTTTTCAAAGACATCAATATGACTCGGTAAAGCCAATACTGACTGCACGATATGTAAGTCATGAACCACCTCTGGATTACACTGACTTAAACTCTTTGACAAAAAGTCGGCCTGCTTTTGGTTATTACCTTCTAAACAAACGCGATCACCACTGGAAATTACCGTTTCCAAAAGTTCAATCACCCGAGCATGCTCAACTTGTTTTGCAAAGCCTTTTTCTTTGGCAAGATTCAACTTTTCTTGTCTACGGGTGCGCTGCTTATCCCATAAGCGCGTCTTAACCATTTGGTTCATGGGGTCACCTTTATGCTGTGCTTAGCCGAAGATGGCATTAATTGTGAGAAAAAATACAGAGGGTCCAAGTAAGCAACCAAGACCGGTATAGAAGGTTGCGACCAATGCACCATAGGGTACTAAACGCACATCAGTTCCTGCCAAACCTGCTGCTGTACCACTAGTCGTCCCTGCCATTCCACCAAAAACCATGGCAGAACGTGGACTTTTGAGATACATAAATTTTGCGAACAACGGCGTACCCACCATGAAAAACACCGCCTTGATCAAACCAATTGCAATCGATAATGCAATCACTTCTGAGCTTGCACCAATGGCTGAACCTGTTACTGGTCCAACGATATAGGTCATCGCACCTGCACCAATCGTGGTCATCGAAACGGGATCTTTATAGCCCATCAACCACGCCACCATTGCACCAATCAAAAATGGAATCACGCAGCCCAGTGCAAGCGCGATCAAGCCCACCTTTCCTGCTTTTTTCACTTCTTTGACGTCGACTTCAAACGCCGTTGATGCAATGGCCAAGTCACGAATCATGGCACCACCGAGTAAAGCAAAACCTGAGAAAATGGCGATATCTGAAATGCCCTTTTCACCTTGAGTATAAATCCCAGCGAAATAAGCCAAAACTAGCCCCATGGTGATGGCGATGGCTGAGCTTTGTAACTTCCCTTTGGTAAGATATTTCGACAAAAGATGCGACACATACATCATCAACCCAGTCACTGCGAGCGCCGCGACGAGGGCATTTTTGGTAAAAACCGTAATTATTTCTTCCATTGCGTTTCTTCCTTGTAACCGTACAACTGATTGTTATTTCGTGTTAAGACAACACCCTTGTCCTTAAGCGGCTTTTTCAGTCTGCTCTACAGCCCATTCATAGCTGTCATAATCGCCACTGGATTTATTCAACCAACGAATCACCAAGACGGTACCAATCAAAGATGCAAGCGAAACAATCAGACCTAACATCCCGCCCGACATAGCAGCAACTACGTTTTGACCTGCCGACATGGCAACCACAATCGGGATATACATACCTGACCAGTACAACACACCAAATTGAGTCACTTGTGGTAAGTGCCCACGTTTCGCTAATAGTTCCTTCGATAGAATTAATAAAATCATGGCAATGGCCACACCACCTACATTGGCTTGCACACCAAGAGCAATCCCGAGGGCATTGCCTAGATAAACACCAAGTAAATGGCAGACTGCCAATATGGCTGTTCCGTAAATAATCATTGCTGAATCCTCCCTGGATCATGCAGCGCTTCTAATAATCTGACTTATAATTTGCTATAGTTATAGCTTATCTGTATCCAGTGTACAATGATTTGTACTCAAATAAACATAAATTGTATACAATTTTTGGTGATGTATGACTTCAATTGCGGAACTTCCTCTTTCTATTCAAATTAGTAAAAAGTTAGAGGATGATATTATTTATGGCTTTTTCCTACCTGGGACTAAGCTAGATGAACAAGAGCTTTGCGAACGCTATGGTGCTTCACGCACTCCGATTCGTGAGGCATTAAAGCTATTGGCCGCTGAAGGTTTAGTTGAAATTCGCCCACGTCGTGGTGCAATTATTCCAGCCATTAATTCACTTACCCTTTGTGAAATGTTCGAGGTGATGGCTGAATTAGAAGCCATGTGTGGACGTTTAGCAGCACGGCGCATTCAACCTGAAGAAAAGCAAGAGTTACAGCGCTTACATCAGTTATGCCAAGACTATTTAAATCAGAACGATTCAGAAAATTATTATGAGGCCAACCGTTTATTTCACTTTGCCATTTATCAAGCCAGTCATAATGCCTTTTTAATTGAACAAGCCTGTACTTTACACAAACGTTTGCACCCGTACCGTCGCCTACAACTCCGCGTTAACCATCGAATGAATCATTCATTTTCAGAACATAGCGCAATTTTAGAGGCCATTTTTGCAGGGGATGAACAAGAAGCTGAGGCTTTGCTGAAAGCGCATGTGGTGATTCAAGGTGAGAAATTTACGGACTTTATTTCAACCTTAGAACATTTAAATACTTAACTAGAATCTGGACTTGTTTGAGCTGAGTTGTTCATGCTTTTGATGTTTAGCTCCATGTTTCAGACCATTTATGTAGCGAAGATAAATACCAAGAAATATGTATCGATTTCTTGGTATTTTTTCTTGATGAGTGCCTTGATTAGAGCAGTATCAGATACATCTCCTTCCTAGAAACTCATCGAGTTAAAATTAAGAAATGGCTTGAACGATTCGCAACTGCCCTGCGTATGATGATGTGATATAGAAATCAGCACTCATATGACATATGATGTCTTATATTTAGTTTTATGTTGAATACTTCTTATGTCGACTCTCAAAGTAACCTGTGCCGAAAAATATGTCTTAATTGATCAAGCATTTCAATTCGATTTTCCTGTGCAATACAGCGAATTTCAGCAACTCGATCAAGAGCAGTTTCAAACACAAGTCCATGATCAAGATGTCATTATCATTAGTGATTTAAATATTAATGAACAAGTTTTAGCCAACAATCCCAATCTAAAGCTCCTCGCACTCTGCTCAACTGGCTTTAACCACGTCAATCTGCCTCTGCTCAAACAACATGGCGTTCAAGTCTGTAATATCCGTGGCTATGCTGGCGATGCCGTTGCTGAACATGCGTTCACCTTAATGATCAACCTAATTAAAAACTTTAACCAACAAGTTGATGGCGTTAAACAAGGTCTCTGGTCAAATGGCCACAGTTCATTTTATCTTGCTGCCCCAATGGGTGAACTTAAAAACAAGACCCTAACCATCATGGGTAAAGGTGAAATTGGCTTATCGCTAGCGCAAAAAGCCGAAGCATTTGGCATGAAAGTCATTTTTAGTGAGCGTAAAAATGCGGCGCAATGCCGTGATGGATATGTGCCATTTGAGCAAGCTGTACAACAAGCAGATATTTTGTCTTTACACTGTGAGTTAAATGCTGAAACTCAACATATGATTGATGCTTCTGTATTCAAGTTAATGAAAGACAAAAGTATTTTAATTAATGTCGGACGTGGTGGATTAGTGCATGATGCCGATCTGATTACAGCAATTGAAAGCAAAAAAATTGCAGGTTTTGGTGCTGATGTATTGAATCAAGAACCCCCAACCGATGACCATCCGCTACTCCAACTGCAATGCCAGCATGCCAATGTCGTGATTACTGGACATATTGCTTGGGGTACAGACGAAGCACAGCAACGTTTATTTGACATTTTACAAAGTAATATCAATCAAAATATGCAGGGTGTAGAACAAAATCTTGTTTAAATACACCATGCTTCAATAGGCTTTGTATCAATAAAAAAAGCAGCAGACTCGAATTAAGTCATGCTGCTTTTTTTTATATCAGAACTTTAATCGTCGTTAAGTCATAAAACTATTGCTTAAACTTTTTAATGCTTTTTGATAGATGAGCACGCATCATTTGACGCGCCAAAAGTCCATCTTGATCTACAATCGCATTGAAAATATTGACATGATCATGGTGTACTGTTTTTAAATAATCTTCACGATTCACAGGGCTGTGTTCAATGGATTTTACTCGCGCGCGCGGAATAATTTTTTCACCTAAGTATTTCAGAAAATCAACAAAATATTGATTTTCAGATGCCTCGGCAATTGCAATATGAAAGTCATAATCAGCTTTCACTGTACCGTCATTCACATCAGATGAAATATGCTTTTCAAAGTCATCCAATGCTACTTTCATTTTATCGATATGCACTTGTTTACGGCGTTCCGAAGCAAGAAATACTGCCTCTGACTCCAAACTAATCCGCAATTCCAGTAAGGCCACAATGTCATTGATGGTTTCTAGGCTGGCATTTGAAAGTAAAAAATTTTGTTCAATAGAATGTTCTTTGACAAAAGTACCAATGCCATGACGGGTCTCGACATAACCGAGAGAACGTAATTCGGTAATAGCCTCTCGAATAACCGAACGACTCACTTCAAACTGTTCAATCAGTTCAAGTTCTGTCGGAATTTTTTCTCCAACCGTAAAGTCTCCTGATTGAATTTTTTCAATCAATTGCGCGACGATGATTTGGCTTAATTTTTTTGTTGATCTAGATTTAATCGCACTAGACATAATGAAAGAGACTCACCAAATATTGGAAAATTAGAGACTTAGTTTACTATAACCCGACCCAATAGTCCTATAGTAAGTTGTTTGGACTTCAGTTGTTATCGGGAGTGGGGATACATCATATCAGTCTGATCCTGCCATTCAAACTAACACTGTTTATTCAAAAAAGGAAATACACGCCTGACATGCTCGGGCACTATATTTTGAAGCCCAAAGCCTTCAGTAAGATTCGGACTGTTTTGGAAATTTCGCCTCAAATTCTGCTTTTTTATAAGCCTCATAGGAAGCCTTGCTGATCATGACCGCAGACTCTCGGCCTTTACGGGTGATTTCGACAGGATCACCCGCGACTGCTTTATCCATAATCATGGACAACAGCGCTTTAGCATTACTGCAATTAAAACTTTCCATAGAATACTGTCCTAAATAAAGCCACGCCATGATCAATCACAGCGTGGCTTTTGTTTAATCCATTGAATTAAAGTGCTGCTTTAGTCAATTCACCATTAATCAAACGATTAATTTGTAATGGATTTTCATCTTTAAGCGCTGCTGGCAACAGAGCTTGTGGGGTATTTTGATAACACACTGGACGCATGAAACGCTCAATTGCACCCGTACCTACAGAAGTTCCACGTGCATCACTGGTTGCAGGGAATGGACCACCATGTACCATCGCATCAGACACTTCTACCCCTGTCGGGAAGCCGTTAAACAACACACGACCTGACTTGCGGGTAAACAATGCCAACAATTGAGCTGCTGTAGCCAATTCAGCATCTTCACCAATAATGGTTGCAGTCAATTGACCAGCCAATTGTTCAAGACCTTGTAATAAGGTTGCTTCATCATCCACTGCAACGACAATCGACATTGGACCAAACACTTCGTGCTGCAATTTAGCATTACCTGCCAATAACACACTTTGGTCTGCTTGGAACAAGTTCGCTGATGCTTGTGAAATCAACGTCGCTTCTTGACCTTGAGCAATCAATTCAAAGCCAGCTTCGGTTTTTAACTCAGCAAGACCTTGTTGATAGCTTTTTAAAGTACCTGGATTCAACATCACTTGTGGCACAGCTTGCTGTGTATGTGCAATTAAGCCTTGAACAAACTGATCAAACTCAGGGCTTTTCACGCCTAAAATTAAACCCGGTTTGGTACAGAATTGACCACAACCCATGTTAAATGAAGCAACCGTGTCTTGTGCAATTTGTGCACCACGTGCAGCTAATGCCTGTGGCATCACCACAACTGGGTTCACGCTCGACATTTCAGCAAATACAGGAATGGGTTGTGGGCGGTTTTGCGCAATGTTATACAGCGCCATACCACCTTCCAAAGAACCTGTGAAGCCTACAGCTTGAATCAGTGGATGTGCCACCAAATCCGCACCAATACGACCACCAAAGATCATATTGAATGTACCCGCTGGCATCGCACAGTTCACAATGGCTTTTTCAATCGCTTCACCAACCAGTTCCGCAGTTGCCATATGACCTGAGTGAGCTTTAAACACTACAGGACAGCCCGCAGCCAAAGCTGCAACCGTGTCACCACCAGCGGTAGAAAACGCCAATGGGAAGTTACTTGCACCAAATACTGCAACAGGACCTACAGCCACTTTGCATTGGCGAAGGTCAACGCGAGGCATTGGCTTACGTTCTGGCAATGCAGGATCAATACGTGCGCCATAGAAATCGCCACGACGTAACAACTGAGCAAATAAACGCAATTGACCTGTTACACGACCTGTTTCACCTTGCAAACGAGCCAAAGGTAAGCCTGTTTCCAACGATGCAACTTCTTGAAGTTTTGGACCCAAAGCTTCAATTTGTACTGCGATTTCTTCTAAAAATTCAGCGCGTTGCTCTTGAGTTGTTTGGCTGTATACAGCGAAAGCAGCTTCCGCAGCTTTTGCAGCAGCATCGACTTCTTCAAGCGTTGCTTGGCTGTAGACATAACCTGTCAGTTGGTAGTCGGTTGCGTTAATGCTTTCAATTGCAGGTGCATGTGTTGCTACACGCTGACCATTGATAAATTGCTTACCATTATTAATTGCCATGAATAAACTCCAATGCCTAAATTTATAAAACTTATTGCGGACCTAAAGTCGCAATTAATGCTGCTAAATCATCGTAGTCTTTTGGCGTTAAGTCACTTAATGGTGGACGTACAGGACCAGCGTCATAACCAATAATCTTCGCGCCAGCTTTAATCATACTTACGCCATAACCTGCTTTACGGTCACGGATTTGGATTAACGGCAAGAAGAAATCTTTGATTAAACGATCAGTTGTAGCTGTATCGTTGGCACGAATTGCGTTGTAGAACTCCATTGCAGTTTTTGGAATAAAGTTAAACACTGCAGATGAATACACTGGGCAACCAAGTGCTTTGTATGGTGCTGCAAATACTTCAGCAGTTGGTAAACCACCTAAGTAAGATAAACGATCACCTACAGTTTGTGTAATACCAGTCATCATGTCGATTTGACCTGAACTGTCTTTAAAACCAATCAGATTAGGACACGCTTCTGTTAATTGTTGTAATGAATCAAGATTTAAAAGAGATACGCTACGGTTATAGAAAATTACACCGAAGTCTACAGAGTTACACACTTGTTTAACGTGTTCGATCAAACCTTCTTGGCTCGCTTCAGTTAAATAGTGCGGCATCAAAAGAATACCTTGAGCGCCCAAACGTTCTGCTTCTTGCGCCTGTGCAATCGCTTGACGAGTTGGACCACCCGCACCTGCAATAATTGGCACACTGCCCTTACAAGTATCCACCGCAGTCTTGATGACTTCAGAATATTCATTGCCAGTTAATGAGAAAAACTCACCAGTACCACCTGCAGCAAAAAGTGCACTTGCACCGTAAGGTGCTAACCACTCTAAACGCTTTGCATAGGTTGCTTTGTTAAAATCGCCATTTTTGTCAAAGTCAGTTACTGGGAAAGAAAGTAAACCGTCAGAAATAATACTCTTTAACTCAACTGCTTCCATTGTAACTCTCCGTAGTCATCTATAAGTTGTCTGACATCCTACAACATAAAATTGAAAAGTCCAATCTTTTTTGTGCGAAAGTCTCGAAAAGCGCCGCTAATATGCATCAAAAGCAAGAAAATCTATACTTATTCAACTAATTGATGATTCAATTCTCTTTTAAAAAAGAATAAAATACTTGGTTAGGTGCATAAAAATAACTCAAATTTAATCCAATCACTCAGTCATCACACCTCCAAATTTATTTAATTTATTAATTTTCAATAGTTTAATAAACAACAACCCAAAACTTCAAAAAAACAAATTGCAAACAATTCCAAAATAATCATAAGATGTCATACATCTTTAAAGACTGCTTTGAGCATTTTGGAAGAAATCGGTATTTAATCATGATGAAAAAATACCTATTTCGTTAAATAGACATGAAGTCACTCTAATTTGATTGCGCACAAATTAGGTTACGGATAGAAGAGTTTGTGTATGGAAAATTTACAAACGCAAAGTGCCGCTGCCGCTACTACGGCTAGTCACAAAAAGACCCGCTATTTTATTTTAGCGATGATCTTTATTATCACCTCATTAAACTATGGTGATCGTGCAACCCTTTCAATGGCTGCTTCACCAATGACACAAGAGTTAGGTATTGACTCTGTGACGATGGGATATATCTTCTCTGCGTTTGCTTGGGCATACGTGATTGGACAAATTCCAGGTGGTTGGTTACTCGATAAGTACGGCGCACGAAAAGTATATTTCGGCAGTATTTTCTTATGGTCATTATTCACCGTTCTTATTGGCTTCTCTGATATTTTCGGCAGCACTGGCGCAGTCATTAGTGTCTTATTTTTATTGCGTTTTATGGTTGGTTTAGCGGAAAGCCCTGCGTTCCCTGGAAATAGTCAGATCGTGGCTGCATGGTTCCCGACCAAAGAACGCGGTACGGCTGCTGCAATTTTTAACTCTGCACAATATTTCGCAACGGTTATTTTCGCTCCATTCATGGGCTGGCTTGTTGCACAAGTCCACTGGCAATCTATTTTCTGGATCATGGGTGGTCTAGGTATTGTGATGTCATTTGTGTGGTTGAAAGTTATTTATAGCCCAGTCAATCATCCAAGTATTAATCCTGCCGAACTTGACTACATCAAAGAAGGTGGTGGTTTGGTAAATATGGGTGAAGATAAACACAATACTGCAGAGAAGAAAAAAGCCTCTTTTGCAGATATTAAGCAGTTACTTTCTTCACGTATGTTACTGGGGATATTCATTGCGCAATATTGTATTAACTGTTTGACCTATTTCTTCTTAACTTGGTTCCCTGTGTACCTTGTGAAAGAACGCCATATGACTATTCTACAAGCCGGTTTTGCCGCAGTTGCACCAGCATTGTGTGGATTTATCGGTGGTATTTTAGGTGGTTTAGTTTCCGACAAACTGATCAAGATGAATCGTTCAGTAACTTTCGCTCGTAAGTTGCCGATTATTCTTGGCTTGTTTTTATCAACCAGTATTGTGATTTGTAACTATGTAGATTCACATACCGCCATTATTTTCTTTATGTCACTTGCTTTCTTCGGCAAAGGCTTTGGTTCTTTAGGTTGGGCAGTTATGTCAGACGTTGCACCAAAAGAAATGATTGGTCTTTCAGGTGGTCTATTCAATACCTTTGGTAATACTGCGGGTATCGTGATTCCAATCGTAATTGGTTACATCATCAGTTCAACAGGTTCATTCAATAATGCCTTGGTATTTGTAGGTATTCATGCCGTAATTGCGCTACTTTGCTACTTACTCATGGTCGGCAAAATTGAACGTTTCCAATTGAAAACCACTGCAAACTAATCCCCACATTTAACAACTTAGAGCTAGCGAATTTCAAAGCTAGCTCTACAGCAATATTTTTACAAGGAACGATCATGCAACAGAGACCACTACTCATCAAAATTAATCCGCAAGACAACGTCGCGATCGTGGTGAACGATGGTGGTCTTGCGCAAGGTACGTATGTAGAGGCTCAGGACATCACTTTAGTTGAAGCTGTTCCTCAAGGTCACAAAGTTTTATTAACAGAATTAAAAGAAAGCGATCCGATTGTTCGCTACGGCGAAATTATTGGCTATGCAAATAAAGATTTAAATGCAGGTTCATGGGTCAATGAAGCTGTAACACGCATGCCTGAAGCACCAACTTTAGACTCGTTAGACATGGCAACACGCCCTGCACCAAGTCTTGAACCCCTTTCTGGCTATACCTTCAAAGGCTATAAAAACAAAGACGGTTCAGTCGGGACTAAAAACTTATTGGCAATTACCACCAGCGTGAACTGCGTTGAAGGAATTGTCGATCATGTGGTGAAAATCGTAGAACGTGAATTACTGCATAAATACCCAAATGTTGACGGTATCGTCGGTCTAAACCATTTATATGGCTGTGGTGTTGCGATTGATGCACCTGCGGCAATTGTTCCGATTCGTACCATCCACAACTTAGCGCTAAATCCAAACTTTGGTGGCGAAGTAATGGTGGTGAGCTTGGGTTGTGAAAAAATGCAGCCTGAACGTTTATTGAATATTCCTGCGGAAAACAAACGTATTCCTGTTGAAGATCAAGACATCATCCAACTACAAGATGAACGTCATAATGGCTTCCAAAGCATGATTGACCATATTTTGGCAGTCGCAGAACATCATTTAGCCAAGCTGAATCAGCGCCAGCGTGAAGATGTTTGTGCTTCAAATCTTGTCGTCGGCATGCAATGTGGTGGTAGTGATGCATTTTCAGGTGTTACCTCTAACCCTGCCGTTGGTTTTGCCTCTGACCTGATTGTACGTTGCGGTGGAACGGTGATGTTCTCTGAAGTCACTGAAGTGCGTGATGGCATCCACTTATTAACGCCGCGTGCAGCAGATGAACAAGTTGCCAAAGATTTAATCCGTGAAATGCAATGGTATGATGACTACCTTGCCGCAGGTAAAGTGGACCGTAGCGCCAATACCACGCCGGGTAACAAAAAGGGTGGCTTAAACAACATTGTTGAAAAAGCTATGGGCTCAATTGCTAAGTCTGGCAGTTCTGCCATTGTTGAAGTGTTAGCACCAGGGCAAAAACCAACCAAGAAAGGGCTGATTTTTGCTGCAACGCCATCTAGCGACTTTATTTGTGGTACACAACAAATGGCGTCTGGTATTACTGTACAAGTCTTTACCACAGGTCGTGGTACACCTTACGGTTTAGCCGCAGTTCCTGTGATTAAAATGGCGAGCCGCAACACCATTGCCAACCGTTGGTATGACCTGATTGATATTAGCGCGGGTGATATCGCGATTGGTAAACGCAGCATTGAACAAGTGGGTTGGGAATTATTTGAACTCATTTTACAAGTTGCAAGCGGTGAAAAGAAAACTTGGTCAGATCACTGGGGAATTCATAATTCACTTGCAGTCTTTAACCCTGCCCCTGTGACCTAAACTTTATAAGCTAAGTAGAGGAGTCGGCTGATTCTTCTATTTACCTGTTTATGTACTCGGAAACACAATCTTATGATGCAAAACACATCATCGCCCTCAACGGCTGTGAGTAAAGCACTGCTCTGTTTAATGACTTCAGCCTTGCTGTTTTCGGTTATGGGCGTGTGTATTCGTTTTGCATCTGAAACGGTAGATAATCCGACAGTGGTCTTTTTTAGGAATGCTGTCGGATTATTTATTTTTATTCCTATGCTGTTTAAGCAGGGTTTAAGTTTTATTAAAACCGATAAATTGTGGATGCATACTTGGCGCAGTGTCGTCGGTTTAGCTGCAATGTATGGTTTTTTCTATGCCATTGCGCATCTAAAACTGTCCAATGCAATGGTGTTTAGCTACTCCTCGCCGATTTTTATTCCACTGATTGCCTACTTCTTTCTCAAAGAAAAAATAAGTCTCGGCATGATTATCGCGGCAGTTGTCGGTTTAATCGGGGTGTTGTTGGTGGCAAAACCTGATCAAGGGATGTTTAATGCGTTGTCTGTGATTGGCCTAGGTGCTTGCTTCTTATCCGCAATGGCCTTTGTCACTGTACGTGCACTGACCAGTACTGAGCCACCTGAACGGATCGTTTTCTATTTTTGTATTTTTGGCACGCTCATTTCATCTATTCCAATGTTTTGGCACTGGCGTATCTTCACACTCAAAGAATTGGCCCTACTGATTACCGCAGGGCTGTTAGCCAACATTAGTCAGTTGTTTATGTCCTATGCATACAGCCTTGCACCAGCAGGTCAAATTGGACCGATGAATTATGTTGCGATTGTATTTGCAGGGATTTGGGGCTTTATTTTTTGGCATGAGATTCCCGACCTGTTCAGTATTCTCGGTATCTCTATTATCTTAATCGCAATTTTGGCGTGTAATCCCATGATTACGAATAAAATTAGGAGTCTTTTGAAATTCTAAGTTAGCCAAAATCGATTATTAAAAAAGTTGAGCTTTTTACTAGGTGCGGTTTGCTGCATCGAAACGTAACCCCACGCCTGCAATGGTAAAAATATATTTTGGAGTGACCGCAGAATCGCCAATTTTGGTGCGGAGTTTTTTCACCAAGATTCGAAGATAATGGGTATCCTCTTCATGGCTAATGCCCCATAACTCCGTCATAATTTGTTTTTGTGTGACGATCTTACCTTGATGACGAATCAGCAGTGCCAACAGTTGAAATTCTTTTTTGCTGAGGACAATTTCTTGCTGAGCAAACGTCACCATATGCTCAGCCACATCCACAGATAATTGACCATCATCAAATACAATATTCTGTTCAGGCTGTTGTGGTTTATTACGAAACATGACTCGAATACGGGCACATAATTCCTGAATGCTAAACGGTTTGGTCACATAATCATTCGCGCCTGCATCGAGCAGTTTAATTTTTTGATTTTCATCAGGACGTGCAGACAACACAATCACAGGAATATCTGACCACTGTCTCATCTCGGTCAACACCTGCTGTCCTTCCATATCAGGTAAACCCAAATCTAAAATCAGTAAATCCGCACCTCGTGTTGCCAAAATTTCTAAGCCTTTCATGCCATTTTCAGCAACATGCACCTGATAACCTTGCGCACGTAAAGCAATGTCTAAAAATTTTCGAATTTGAGGTTCATCATCAATAATCAGAATTGATGCATTCGGATAGATTGTTTGCGACATAAAAGATCGTTTAACCCTGATGTAACGGTAATCGTATGCGAATTAAAGTGCCTTGACCATCTGTTCCAGCAAAAGCTTCGATACTGCCCATATGAGCGCCAATAATCGCTTTGACAATCGCCAACCCTAAACCTGTTCCTGTTTTACCGCGATCGCCACGCTGCATGGTATAAAACATATCAAAAATTTGTTCGCGTTCATGTTCAGGAATGCCGATCCCTTGATCGGTAATGTCAATTTGCAGACATTGTTCCTGTTGCTGAATCTTTATTTCAATCGGAACATTCTCTGGTGAAAACTTGGCAGCATTTTCCAAGACATTAAAAATGGCTTGTTCAATCAAAGCAGGATGCACATACAATTGAGGAAGTTCTTCCGCCAAAGCAACCTCAATTTTTACCTCAGGCTGATAACGTTTCAGTCGTTGCGTTGCCGAGCCAATCAGTTCATCCATACCAACCCAAGCACGACTTAAAGTCAAACCCTGATGACCTAATCGAGTCATATCCAAGAGGTTTTGAATATAACGATCCAATCGTTCCCCTTCAATGTGAATGGTGTCTAATAATTCATGGCGATCACTTTCAGGCATCTGTTCACCATAATATTTGAGCGTATCTGCCGAGCCAATCATCGCGGCTAAAGGTGAACGTAAATCATGTGAGACCGAGGAAAGCAAAGCTGAACGTAGCTTTTCCGTTTCAGCCACCACACGAGAGTTTTCCAACTGTAACGAGAGTTGAACCCGAGCAACAGTTTGCGCAATATCTTCAATCATCAACTCAGTTAAACGTTGCAATTCAAAACTGATGGTTTGAGCATTTTGATGAAAGCGAATTGCAATCACCCCATATTCTTTCACCAAATTTAACGGAATAAACCACCAATCAGAATTGGTCAACGTATTGGTAAAACGTCCACAGGGTTTCGCATTCTTCTGCGTCCAATCTGCGGCAATTTGATCTTTTTCATTTAAGACTGATGAATCACCTAAAGACTGATTTTCGACTTTTAACCAAACCGTGGCATTTAATGAAGTTTCCAAATGTTGTTTGGCGACATTTAACACCTGTTCAATATCTACACAGGTCGATAGTTTTCTTTCCAATTCTTGCAACTGTAACGAGACTGAATTTGCAGCACGTAGGCTAAGCACCTGAGCGCGTAATTGGTTGGCCAAACGCCCGACCAGTAAAGCTGAGACAATGAACGTGATAATGGTAATCACGCCACGTTCAGCGCTAATCATAAAGGTAAATCGAGGTTCGATAAAAAAATAGTTGTAGAGTAGAAAACAAATGAATACGCTGATAATTGTGATCAACATGCGGGCGCGTATCGCAACCAGTAATACGGCCACAATAAAAATTAAGGCTAAATCACTATACCCAATAAAATGATCACTGATTGCCGCCACAATCAGTCCTAGCAATACAATAATGATACTTTCAAATACTTCACGTTGATTAAACGCCAAACCTTGTTCTAGCCAAGATGAATGAGCCACATTTGTCTGCAAACGCTTTTCATTATTTTTGGCTTTTAAAGACTGAACAAAGGTGATTTCAAAAGGATGCTGTTTCTCTAACAGTTGATCGGCAATATGATCTGAAAATAGGCGCTGCCATAACGATTTTTGAGGGCTTTTACCGAGCAAAATATTAGATGCACCATAATCATAAGCCGCCTGTAAAATGGTCGATGCAATATGATTGCTATACAGTAAATAGGTATCTGCACCAAGCTTGCGCGCTAGATTAAAGGCTCTAGTCACTGCAAAAGCTTGAGCTGTTTCAACCTTACTTTTTTGAATCGAAATGACGCTCCACGTTGCATTGCGTCTTTCCGCAATCCGATGGGCACGGCGTACTAAATCTTCTGAGAATTCAGAACCATCTATTGCCAACATGACATGATTTTGAATCGGGATAATCTGCCCTTGTGCAATAAATTTTTCTCGATAATCAATATCGACCTGCCCTGCAACAGTTTGAATTGCCAGATCACGTAACGCTGTCAAATTCGCAGCTTTAAAAAAACCTTGTAATGCATGGGGTGCAACATCGGCGAAATAAATCTTGCCATGATTCATTCGTTCTAATAATTCAGGAACAGGTAAATCAACCAGTCGAATATCTTTCAAACGTTTAAGGAGTGCATCAGGGACAGTTTCAGTGACCCGAATCCCCGTAATTTGAAAAACTACATCATTCAGACTTTCCAAATGCTGAATATTTAAGGTGCTATAGACATCAATGCCTGCATCCAACAACTCATTGACATCTTGCCAACGATATTCATGCCGACTATTGGGTACATTACGATGGGCCAATTCATCAACAAGCACAATTTGAGGCTTTAATTTAAGAATTAGGTCGAGATCCATCTCCTCCAACATTCGCCCCTGATATTCCACAGACTTTCTTGGAATAACATTGAGACCTTGAATCAAAGCTTCGGTGTCAGATCGACCGTGGGTTTCCACCACGCCGACCACCACATACTGTCCTTGTTGCATCAGCTCATGCGCTCGGGTCAGCATGGCATAGGTTTTCCCTACCCCTGGTGCTGCACCCAAGAAAATGGTCAAACGTCCAGATTGTTCACGTTGACTATGTGCCAACCATGCATCTGCTTTGTTATTACGGTCGATCTGCATAATTACGCTCTATCAATGTGTGGTCGAGGACAATTGATCTAAGGCTAAATTTAACTGCAACACATTCACTCGCGCTTGCCCATAGATGCCAAACTGTGCAGGCTGAATCTGTTGTTGTACTAAATCTCGCAATTGTTGCTCTGCTAAATGACGTTGTTGTGCCACACGTTTCACCTGCAACAATGCACTTTCAGGTGAAATATCTGGGTCAATCCCGCTGCCCGATGCCGTTACCATCTCATTGGGCACTTGTTGCTCAGTTATCTGATTGTTTTGCGCAAACTGTGCGGTTCGTTCCTTGATCTGTTTTCGCAAATCAGGATTTGAAATTGCCAAATTACTGCCCGCCATACCATCGACACTGTAACTTACCGCACTCGGTCGCCCATGAAAATATGATTCACTGACAAAATTTTGTCCGACCAAACTTGACCCCACCACTTTACCATTGAGTTCAATGACACTGCCATTGGCCTGTTTGGGAAAGAGCAACTGCGCAATGGAGACACTTGCTGTAGCGTACAACACGCCTGCAATCAAGAAACCAACCGCAACCAAACCGAGGCTTGGACGTAAAACTGAATGAACAGGATTCGATAATTGGAGATTCTGTTGATTCAATTGTTCATGCTTCAATAAAGTATTCATCGCTCGCTCCTAAATCCACAAGGACACAACAAGGTCAATTAACTTGATGGCAATAAACGGAAAGACTACCCCACCGACACCGTAAATCAGCATATTACGGCGTAACAATTGCAGCGCACTGGCAGGTTTGAATTGAACACCTTTGAGTGCCAATGGAATCAACATTGGAATAATCAAGGCATTAAAGATCAAAGCGGAAATCACTGCACTGCTCGGACTACCCAATTGCAAAATATTCAGTACCCCAAGCTCAGGAATTGCTACTGCAAACAAGGCAGGTAAGATGACAAAGTACTTAGATACGTCATTTGCCAACGAAAAAGTGGTTAAAGCCCCACGGGTGATCAATTGCTGCTTACCAATTTCCACTACATCTAGCAATTTGGTCGGATCGGAATCCAAGTCCACCATATTGCCTGCTTCTTTGGCAGCCTGAGTACCCGAATTCATGGCTAAACCAATATCTGCCTGCGCCAAGGCTGGTGCATCGTTGGTACCATCACCCACCATTGCGACCAATTTTCCTGCTGCTTGTTCGTTACGAATACAAGCCAATTTGTCCTCAGGTCTCGCTTCTGCAATATAGTCATCCACCCCTGCTTCGGCCGCAATCGCAGCCGCAGTCAATGGATTGTCTCCCGTGACCATGATGGTTTTGATGCCCATTTCACGTAACAGTGCAAAACGTTCTTTAATGCCTTGTTTGATCACATCCGAAAGTTCAATCACGCCTAAAATACTGTGATTTGACGCCACCACCAAAGGCGTAGCACCTTTAGACGCGACTTGTTCAACACGCGTTTTAAGCTCGATATGGTCTTTAATGTCTTGATGGGTGAATTTAAGAATAGCATCCACTGCACCTTTACGAATCGTTTGTCCCGTAGCCAAGTCCACCCCCGATAAACGTGTCGAGGCACTAAACTGAATGAATTCGGCATCTTTTGGCTCTTGGATACTTTCGCCTTTTTCCTTACCCAAACTCACCACTGATTTACCTTCGGGTGTTGGATCGGCAAAAGAAGTCAACATCGCCGCTTGACGTAACTCACTGGGTGTTACACCTGCCAATGGATAAAAAGCGGTGGCTTGACGATCACCATAGGTGATGGTGCCTGTTTTATCCAAGAGCAACACATCAATGTCACCCGCAACTTCAACGGCTTTCCCCGATTTGGCTAAGACATTGGCTTTTAAAGCACGGTTCATGCCTGCAATCCCAATCGCAGGCAACAAGCCGCCAATTGTGGTGGGAATCAAACATACCAACAGTGCAATCAACAAAACCATACTGATTTTGATCCCCACCATGGAACCAATAAAAGGTAATGTCGCTACGACCACAATAAAGGTAATGGTCATAATATTGAGTAAGATACTCAATGCGATCTCATTCGGGGTTTTCTGACGATTGGCCCCTTCCACCAAGGCAATCATACGGTCTAAGAAGCTATGCCCTGCTTCATTACTGACTCGAATAATAATTTCATCAGACAAAACCTTCGTCCCACCAATCACACCTGAACGGTCGGTATTGGCTTCACGCAGTACCGGCGCAGACTCACCTGTGACAGCCGATTCATTGATGGTCGCAAAACCCTGAATAATCTCACCATCCGCAGGGACAATTTCACCTGCTTTGACAACGACAAGATCATCTTTTTTGAGTAGGTTTGCAGAAATCACTGTCGGTACGGTATTTAAATCAAGGATACGATTTGCAGTTAAATTTTCACGCGCCTGACGTAAAGATGCTGCTTGCCCACGTCCTTTGGCTTCTGCCACCGCCTCGGCATAATTGGCAAATAAGACCGTGACCAATAAAATCAAACTTAGGGCTAAACCAAAACCTAAACTGGCATTTCCCATCAAAGTGGCAACAAGGGTTAAAACTGTTCCCACCCAGACACATGCCATCACTGGATTTTTAAACGCGTGTTGAGGCAGCAATTTATGGAAAGTTTGCTGAATAATTTCTTTATTCAAAATATCCATGTGTTGTGTCGCATTTGAATGTTTCATTGTGCTTGCTCCACGCTTAAACTTTTATCGACAAATAGTCAGCAATTGGCCCAATCACCAACACGGGCATGAATTGCAATAAGCTGAGAATCAATACGATTCCGATTAAGGTTAGGGCAAAGGTTGGAGATTCGATCTGTAAAGAACCTTTGCTTTCAGCTGCTTGCTGTTTGGTTGCTAAACTGACTGCAATTAAGACTGGAATGATCAACACGCTATAACGCCCTGCCAATAAAGCGACACTGGCACTCAGATTCCACCATAACGTGTTATCGCCTAAGCCTTCGAAACCCGAACCATTATTGGCATAGGCGGAGACATACTCATAAAACACTTGGCTAATCCCGTGAAAAGCTGGATTAGAATTTCCTGTCATTGATGGGACTGCAATTGCAATCGCAGTCAAACTAAGAATCACCACAGGCTGTAACAAGATCACAAAAGCCAATAACTTAATTTCAGTCACTTCAATTTTTCGACCAAACAATTCAGGGGTACGCCCTGTCATCAAACCTGCGATAAATACCGCGAGAAATAGATAAATAAAGAACTGTAATAAACCGCAACCAATCCCCCCCCAAATGGCGTTGATCAGCATATTGCACAGTTCAATCAATCCCGTGAGTGGTGAAACCGAATCATGCATCATATTGACTGAGCCATTATTCACTTGTGTGGTCAAACTTCCCCACAATGCCGATGCGTCAGCACCGAAACGCATTTCTTTCCCTTCCATCAAAGCAGTATTTGGAGTGAGCGAAGATTTTTCAGCCCACAGGGTCAACAGCGTTGAAGAAAGTGACATCAACAACATGCTGCCAAAAATCATCCACATCAGTTTTTTACGTTGAATAAAACGCCCGACCATAAATACTGCCGATAACGGAATCAGTAAGATCGCGATCATCTCAACCACATTGGACAATGGTGTTGGGTTTTCTAAAGGCACACTGCTGTTTGGGCCATACCAACCGCCACCGTTACTACCCAGTTGTTTAATCGCCACCATCGGTGCAACTGGGCCGAGTGGAATATGTTGAGTTTTGACTTCTGTGCTTTGCTCTAAAACTTGCGCTGTTGGCCCCGCAGATAAGGTTGCTGGCACACCTTGAAAAGTGAGCAGTAAAGAAAAAATAAATCCCAAAGGAATGAAAAATCGAAATAGTGGTCGAATGATATCCATCCAGTAATTACCCAGATTAATGCGATTCCATTTGTTTTGATCTAGGTCTTGTTGTTGAACTGATTGTAAAAATAATGCTCTTAACATGGCAACCAATAAGGCAAGCCCCATGATTGGAGACAAATATTGCAATCCAACAATGACTGTCATTTGCGATAGATAAGACAGTTGAGCCTGTCCTGAATAGTGTTGTTGGTTGGTATTGGTCAGAAATGAAATGCTGGTATGTAAAGCCAGATCCCAATTCATATTTGGAATATGATCAGGGTTGAGTGGTAACCATGCTTGAGTCATTAAAATAGTCACACTCGCCCCAAGCAGTAGAACATTACTCAGAACAAAAGCACCTAGATATTGCCGCCAGTTCATACCCACTTGCTTCACATTTAGAACAGCGTAGATCGGTTGTTCAATCCACTTAAAAAAGCGGTCACTCTTCATTGGTTTGGTTTGCATTACATCCGCAAGATAGTGCCCGAGCGGATAAGCCAACAGCAATGAAAGGATAAATACTGAAATAAATTCCCACATAGCATATGCCATTAAAAATAGGTCAGCTTTAGTATGGAAATTGAGGGCGTAAATTCTCTATATTCAAAAATGCGGATGGCGTAAATTTTGCGTAAATTATTTTATTTAAAATTTAATAAGCATCTTTTTCTTATCATTATTTCAACGTTTTTAGTTCCGATGACAACTCAGTCAAAAAAGTGAAGCAATGATTGGCTTGCTCTTTAGATAACTGAACTTTTGATCACGTGCTCTTTAAACAGCATCAGTTAGATCTAGAAATTGTTGGGCCCATTTCGATTTCCATGCAATTTTTTTCATCTAAGCGAAGAATAATCCAAGGTATCCGCCCAAATAAAGGCAAAAATTCAAAACCGTTCATTTAGAACGTCGAACAGAATGTGAGAGTTTCGGTCGCTGAATAAAATACAATTTTAGGATATTCTCGTTTGGATACATCATTCTACGGTCTTCATCATTTTCTTCATTCAGAAAACATCCGCAACGACCTTAAATACGCATACAGAAAATGAATACTCTATCCATCTCAAGACCTATGACATAAAAAAACTAAAAAACTTCCTCCGCCCCATTTCAAAGTAGTACGAAATGCCTTAAAACAGATTCCAATTTTTAATTATTAACTTTTTTATTTATGCACAACTTGGAATTACTCAAAGCCTTATTCTTAGGGCTTATCGAAGGATTAACGGAGTTTCTACCGATTTCCAGTACGGGGCATTTGATTCTTTTTGGTCATCTCATTGATTTCCAATCCGATGCGGGACGTGCATTTGAAGTCGTGATTCAGCTCGGTGCAATTTTGGCGGTTTGCTGGTTGTACCGACACAAAATTATTGAACTGGTTCGAGGCTTTTTTTCTGGCGACCAACACGCGCGACGTTTTGCCATCAATGTCATCTTGGCCTTCATTCCTGCAGTGGTCATTGGGGTACTAGCGGTTGATTTTATTAAACAAGTGCTATTTAGCCCGCTGGTAGTGGCATGTGCACTGATTATCGGGGGATTGATTATTTTTGCAGTAGAAGCTCGAAAAATTGAGCCTAAAACTATTGAAGCAACGGATATTACCATCAAACAAGCCATTATTGTTGGCTTTGCACAATGCGTCGCAATGATTCCAGGCACTTCGCGTTCAGGTGCAACCATCATTGGCGGGATATTATCGGGGCTTTCTCGTAAAGCAGCAACGGAATTTTCTTTCTTTCTAGCCATGCCGACTATGCTCGGTGCAGCCACCTATGACCTAATTCGCAATGCAAGTGTACTAACCTCTGATAATTTACTGAATATTTCTGCTGGCTTTGTCGCAGCATTTATTGCGGCATTACTTGTTGTAAAAGCTTTAGTGAAATTTGTAGAAAAACATACGTTAAGAGTATTTGCTTGGTATCGCGTCGTTTTAGGTGTGATTTTATTAATTGTATTCTTATAATTGAAAAATTCAAATGAGTAAGACTTTGTTTAAAATGGAGTCTTATTCAAAGAATCATTTTTCTCAGTCTTTTAAGCCTTTCTGCTCCAAACTATACTAGACACCATATTTAAAATTTTAATATGTCATACTTCATTACCACGTCTTCAAGCATTATCAGAATTTTTGGGACGATATTTACGGATACTATTGACCTATCCCTGATTGAATAAATTTAGCTATTAGGAATCTTAGACAGAATTAATACCAATCTAACCCTCAATCAAATTTTACTGAAATCAATACTCTGTACACATCCCAAGAATAAAATTTAATAAAGTCATTAAAGTTAAGCTTTCTAAATAAAAGTCAACTTTCTTCAGGCTAATATAATAATTTTACATCCTTTTTACACAGTTTATTTACAATGCTTTATGTAATAATTTAGATGAAAATTAACAGTTATTTACATCATTACACTTCTTAAAAAGTAATTTTAATGCAAAAGAATTGGTTAGTAAGAACAAATCAAACCATCACTTTCATTCCTATGCTGATTGCCCTTTTTATAGGAATCGTTGGATATGAATGGTTACGTACTGAGCTTGTAGGGAGCTGGGTACTTTTGATTGCTTTTATTTTACTGGGTCGATTTTTGAATTTAATTCAAGCAATGATTCTGAGTATTTTTATTTTTATAGTCTTCTTTATTTATATTTTGTTTGATATCCAAGTCAATACAATCGATACCAATACCAAATTATTGCAGCTTTTCGTTTTCCCTGTAGCACCTATGCTATTGAGTATTTATTATGAAATGATGTCGACCAATCGGCAGACCAATGACTTACTTGATACGTACCGTAAAAATTTAACATATAAAACACTTCCTATTAGTACCTATCAATATACGCATGATCAAGTTCAGCACATGTTAAATCGAGGTCTTATTCCTCAATACAATGAAATTCATATAGAAATTACCAACCATAATTTATTAAGAGATATGTTGCAGGTTGATGAGTTAAAACACCTACAGCAGAAAATTATCAATGTGCTAGAAAATAATTTTGAAACCCCACATTTTTCTTTTACGGATACGCGACTTTCAACTCTCCATGTGATTATGATTGCCGATCAGGACTCCGTGATATCTAAGCAGTTGATTGACAGAATCAAGCAGATTGAACTAATCAAAACGAAAATCACCCATCATTCGCATCTCAAAGGGCAAACTTCTTTTTCAGAGGAAATCCTATGAGTAGCATGATTTTCGCCTGCGGATTATTGATTTCAGTCCATACGCAGCCCGATCCAATCCTTTCTTCTTATTATCAGCAGTATTACCACTGCCGTTTGGAAAAGGCCTCTACAACTCAGCAAAAAGGAATCTCTGATTACAGTCAAATTCCTGAACATTTTTCAACAACTAAAAAATTATGGCCTGTTTTTACAGTTGATCAACTTGACTCTGAAAGCTATAAAAAAATGAAGAGCCAAGGGATTAAATCTGGCCTACTTATTCCTCAAAATTTTATGAGACCTGCCATTTATTTTAAGGTCAAACAGGAGGTTTCTGAAGGAGCAATCCCACTACTCGATCTGAGTAGTGTTGAACCGCAGCACTTCCCTGGTCTAGCAACTTTGGCAACCAGTGCAGGCTTACGCCCTATGGGGGCCTATATTCAAGAAGGCTGGAACCCAAACTTGAAGGTCTTACCACGTGGCTTATATGTTGTTCAAGCGAACCCCGGTCGACTCCCTTTACCTGCACGGCGTATCCAATCAGGCCAACAGCTCTTTTATACGGCTTACACTCACTCACCTTTTAATGGCACTGGAATTGTTTTAAATCCGCAGGTCAGCCTTGCAGAAAGTGATATTGCATATCCTGACTTGGGAATTTCTTGGAATTTTTTAAATTTGCATTTTAATAGCCAGCAAGACCGGATTCACACCAATCTGATTGGTTATGTTTTACTTTCAGCTGGTTTAGTGATTTTACCTTTTCACCTTGTGCTCTCTACTCATTACCCAGGGTTACTAAGCTTTTGGGGTACATCTACCTCTTGGGTATCTGTATTTATAATCATTATTTTAATGCTCATTCTTCTCTCTACTATGCTATGGAGGAGGTTTAAAAAATCATGAGCACTATCGATATTCTTTTTATTATTGGATTTATTGGGATCTGGATTCCTCAAGCTTTTTGGGCTTGGCTTAGCTTTTCTGCTTGGCGCTACTCTATTCGAGCCAGCAAAGAACTGGCCAACCTTCCAGTACCTCCACGCTGGCCCATGCTCAGTGTATTGATTCCTGCTTATAATGAAGGGCTGGTGATTGAGGATACCTTACGCGCATTAGCTGCACAGGACTATCCTGCTGAAAGCTATGAGGTACTCCTGATTAATGATGCCTCCAAAGATGATACACAGGAAATTGCGGATCGTATGGCCGCCGAGTTTCCTGTCATTCGTGTAGTTAATGTCCCTAAAGGCCAAGGTGGTAAAGGAAAATCTAGAACCTTAAATAACGGCCTCAAGTATGCTCAAGGCGAGCTGATTGCCGTTTATGATGCAGATAGTACACCTGAACCCGATTGTGTGCGTTTAATTGCGCAAACTCTATTGGCAGATTCCAGCCTTGTCGCTGTCAATGGAAAAGTACGCACACGTAACTGGAAAGACAGTGCTCTCAGTACATTTATTGCAATTGAATTTATTTATTTTCAATGGATTTTTCAGGGCGGACGTTGGCTACGCTTCCGTCTATCGACATTAATGGGCACCAATTATGTCATCTGGCGAGACGCATTGGATATTTTGGGTGGCTTTGATGAAAAATCTCTAGTTGATGATACAGAAATGAGTTATCGGATTTTTTTAGGTCACAAGCGAATTAAATGGGTACCTTATGCCGTGGGCTGGCAGCAAGACCCTGGTGACCTAGGTATTTTCATCAAACAACGCTCTAGATGGACTCAAGGTAACTTCTATGTAACACGCAAATATTTAAGAACAGCTATTCGACACCCTTTTCCAATTGGAATGGAAATCGGAAATAATATTATGTGCTACATCATGTTTGTTCCAGCCCTGTTCTTAAGTCACTTAACCATGATCATTGGCTTGTTGGGTATTGATGGTACTACTATTCCAGGTCCATTCACCCTACTGTTTATTCTGGCCTTTATCCTTTATTTAATACAAATTTGGTTCACACTTAGCCTTGAAAAAGAAGTACCGAAAAGATTTTATTTCTACGCCTTTATTGCCTATTTCACTTATTCACAAGTCTTTCTGTTGATTGTTTTCAAAGCCGCTTGGGATATGCTGAAAGGAAAAATTAAAGGTGAAGGAATTACTTGGTACAAGACAGAACGGAAGAAGGAAAAAAAATGACCTTGCAGATAAAAACAGCTCCTTTTACATTAATGTCATCGCTCCTATTTCTTGCATGTAGCGCACATGTCCATGCAGATACATGGAAGCTAGATGATTTCATCTCACAGAATATTGAGCAAAGTACGCCTTATTTCTTTTATGTGGCTAAAGGGGAAAGCTGGCAAAACGTCCTGTTCAATAGCCAGTTTAATGTACAGGGCAATAGTACAGTTATTGTGCGCTATGACAACCAGCTTATCCATCAGCAGAACTTAAGTGGTCAAGGCACATTAAGTTTCAATCTTCAACCCTCCCAAAGTGGCTTCCACCGACTCGATATTAGTATTTTACAAAAGCCCTCTACGGAAGAACAAAGCACTGAAAATATGTGCTTAGAGTCTAGTAATCTCTATACGGCGCTAACACAGGCAAGCCTGAGCTATCAGCCACAGCGTGAAGCCCTACAGCTCAATCAGCTACCAGATGCATTGTTTAATAGCCAGCTCAACCGCGGAGAACCTATACAGGCATTACTGCGCTTTGATACTACAAATTTCATGGAAGCTAGCATGATCGGCCGACTTACCACGGCTTGGAACTTTGCTACACCCATACAATGGAAACTGACTGAAAATACAGAAGCCGAACCCGACTTTATTATCAGCATTCAGCGTTCAACCAAATCACTACCGAATGCACAAATTAGTCTGAGTCAAACAAGCCAAACACCCACTTTAAATATTGAATATGAGACAGAACCACAGTTACTGATGGCTATCAATGCTCTGCTCAACCGCCAATATCTAGAACAGCTCAATACCCCAAAAGCATCATTAAATGACCCCGTTGCAAGACCTACATGGGCCAGTTTACGTAAATTCGAGAGCCTAGCTGATTTAGGTATTTCGGATTTTAAGCTCGATAATTCCCCTAAAAACCTTTCACTGGTCTTTCCAGCTGTTTGGGAAGCAACTGATATTTTAAATGGGCAACTTAGTTTTCGTTCTCAAAGTGGACTATTACAGGGATCTACTTTACAAGTTTGGTTAAATGATGGTTTGGCGGGGAGCACCAGCCTAGCTAAGCTAGATTCAAGCCCAGTGGAGCGTCAGTTTGACTTTATAAGTGCCGACTATCCATATACCACTAGCTTTAACATGATGGTCAGCAATACCCAGTTAAATAACAATTACTGCCTCCCAAATGCAGGAAATGCCTTATGGATAGATACGAAAAAATCAAAGCTGAATCTACCGCATCAAATGAAGAAGGGTGTGATCACGCTTTCTAGCACATTTAGCAGTACACCTGAAATTGCTGTCAATACTCCAGCCGCGACCCCAATCGCTATTAGCTTGGCGCAAGTTGCCAAGAAAATGTTGTTGAGTAATGCCCCCATCGGTTTAAATATCACACCACTCAGTTTAAATGCACCGAAAGCCATTAATATCCAGCTTGATGCCCAACGTTATCAATCCGAATTGCAAAAATATGGCCAAACTCTCTATTTACCAACCACAAAAAATGGTGGCCTGATTACAGTCAAAAATGGAAACTTTTGGATCTATAGTGATAATAACTTGGGAGCAGAAAATTTTGCACGATTCTGGCCCGAAATTCAGCAGAAAATACCCAACAATACCACGGCATTATTTATTTCTGCACAAGGGCAAATAACTGTTTTGAATCAAAATATGGTTGAAAAAGCCAAACCGCCGATTATTGAGCAGATTTCTTTACAGACTATTGCTATTATCTTAGGTGTTCTGATTGTTTTAATTATCAGCCTACTCATCTGGCGCAGAAACCGTAAAGCGCAGAAGTCTAAAGAAGAATAAAGATGAAAAAATACCTCCTTTTAGGTTTGTTTGTGCTCCTAGCTATTCCTACTTTGGCTCTGACTAGCTCGTTATTATTCATGACCCGAGCAGATGCACAATCTATTCCTCCTAAAATTGAAGGTATATTCTGGCAAGTCGATCAAATCAGTCATCCATCTGGAAACTGGCATCTCTTGGGTATCGATACATTGGTGACCCAATGGAGTATTGTTGATGGGCGTTCCTTTTTTAAAGAAATTCCCACACAACAATGGGAGCATCAACCTAAATGGAGCTCAATTTCTGAACAGCCTTGGGCAGAAAAGGTTATTTTAGGTTTAGCTGGAAATTATCAGGAACCAATAGCTCGTGAAAATATAGACCAGCTTTTTTCACAATCCCAACAAATAATCCATACTAAGCTGCCTATACAACCTGCTGGTTATTATTTCCCAGTAGAAGCAGATCCAAGTTGGCATGGGGTTGCCAATCTAGCACATCATATTTCCGCGCTTAAACACCCAGTCTGGATTAGTATTTATAGTGCTGATCGTAAATCACCATTTTTACATTATTGGTTAGAAAGCTGGCTACCAGACAATGCTCAGGTTTTCTTTCAAGATGGTGTAGGAGTAGGAACGCGCAGTCCTGAAGAAGCTGCTCTCATTTATAAAAATCTTAAGAATGAGTTTGGTGAAAACCGCGTAGTGATTATTTTAGAGGCTTTTCGACCTAACCCCGATGGGAGTTTTCGTGCAGCTTATCCTTGGGAAATTGCTAAGCAACTGAAAACTTATGCTGGACAACGAATATATATTTTTGATGGACCTCATTATTTAGATAAAGCCAGTGTGTTCTGGCTTTATCTATGGATGAAGATCAATTACTAATTTATTCAGCTACTTTTAAGTCTTGTAGTATTTGCTCAAGGATACGTTCTGAAGCGTGCCCATCACCAAAAGGATTTTCTACTTCCGCATGCTGTTGGTAATAGGCAGGGTCATCCATCAATTGAGAAAACGCTTTGATAATTTTGGCTTTATCTGTACCTACCAGTATCCCACAGCCAGCTTCAACCACTTCAGGCCGCTCAGTTACGTCCCGCAGAATAAGTACCGGCTTCTGATAAGTTGGACTTTCTTCTTGGATTCCACCCGAATCCGTCATAATAAAATGAGCCGCCTGCAATATTGCGAGTAAGTCCGGATAGTCCAAAGGTTTTAATAAATGGACTTGGGGATGCTTCGAAAACTCTTTATAGGCAATGTCATAAACCTGAGGATTAAGATGCACAGGCCAAGCGAAATGTAACTCGGGATAACGCTGGCATAATTCATGAATCACTGCACAGATATTCTGAATCCCCTCACCAAAGTTCTCTCGTCGATGCGCTGTCAATAAAACCAATTGATGATGCCCGCTCAAATTCAGCCCCAATCTTTCTAATCTTTGTTGGGACTGCTGTGAAGAAGACTCTATCAACTCACATGCATCATGAATCGCATCAACGACCGTATTTCCTGTAATAAAAATTTGCTGTTTGGAAATATTTTCTTGGTATAAATTTTCAGCAGAAAGTTGAGTTGGTGCAAAATGCCAACGCGCCAAACGTGAAACCAACTGCCGGTTCCCTTCTTCTGGAAAAGGATGCATCAAATCAAAAGAACGTAATCCCGCTTCTACATGTGCCAAATGGATATTCAGATTAAAAGCCACCAGAGCACCAGCGAGTACGGTTGTCGTATCGCCTTGAACCACAATCACATCACACTTCAGCATTTCACTATAGACCTGATCGAGCTCGCTCAGCGCCTTACTTAATAAAATATTTAAACTTTTTCCAGGTTGCATAATTTGCAAATGATGGTCAATTTCGATCTGAAAAAACTCAATTGCATCTTGCACCAACTCCAAATGCTGGCCTGTGAATACAACATTTACCTCAAAACGTGAATCTTGCCTAGCTTTTAAAATTACGGGAGCCAACTTAATTAGCTCAGGGCGTGTACCAAAAATAAAAGAAAGATAAATCAGCATCGTTAAAAGCTCCAGTAATAGGTCAGTTCAACTCGTGTATTATCAAAAGTTCTTTTCCCTGACACAGGTGCCCCATTGATATATTTGCCATACATCTGCTCGACACGTAATTTGATAGGAAAATTTTCAGGTTGCCATGCAATTCCTGGCCCAAGCTCGGCCAAATTGTTATAAAACTCGTTATTAGAGTCGTTAATAGTGTGTAATTTTAAATAAGCCTGCACATTACCGAAATGATCACGATTCATATTCCAACCTGTGCGTAAGCGCAAATCACCAATTACGTTATAATCTTCACGAGAATAACTCGCAGCATTACCATATAGTTCAGCAAAATATTGATTTTGATTCTGCTTTGGTGTGTGCGTGGTTTCCGTATTGTGCCAATACCATTCCTGATAACCCGCTAGACCAAAGTTAATGCTTTCTCTGAATTTATCCCGATTTAAATCAATCAGGTCATAACTTCCCCCTACTTCCAAATATAAATAAATTGGCCATTCCCAAGGACGATAATTCGCCCCAACACCTAAAATAGCGGCATTCTGATCAATAATTTCAGGACGGGCTCCACCTGTTGAACGTGTATCACGGTTGACATTAGCAAAACCATAAACCTGTCCACGGTTTTCTTCCCCCCAATATCGCCCATACCGTAGTTTTAGAGGTAAAATAGCGGTGTCGTAACGACCTTCAAAAGAAGGCGAAAAGTAAATATCTGAGAAACTTGTTTTAGGTGAACTTCTTTCAGTTCCACTCAAATTTTTCACTGCTTGTTGAGCTTTCTCAACAGTTTCTGGATTTGAAGAATGTTGTAACCGTTTAAATATCTCTAAAGCTTCTGGGTCACGTTGAACAGCATTTAATAAATAAGCTTTTTGTAGTAATAATTCTTCATCTTCTGGATTAAGCGTTAGAGCACGATCTATGTAAGTTAAAGCTTGGGAATTATTTTTTTTTCGTAGTTCTAAATATGCCCATGTTTTCCAAACTTTCGAATCTTGAGGAGTTTTCAAGCTTAATTTTTGTAAAATTTCATTCGCTTTTTCTAAGTCATTATTTTCTATTTGATAATATTCACTCCATAAGGCATATGCTTCAGGCGTAACTTCTACTTGAGCGTGTACAAAGGAACTCACAACTAACACACAAGCACTTGAAACTATATGTAAATTTTTCATTCTAAATAGTAAAATTAGCGGTCTCTAGAACAATATATCAGCAATTTTTTTTTAAGTTTGAGATAGTTAATATTGGTTACCAAACTACATATATTCTTTATAAAAAGTAACTTCAAAAAGCATAAAATTTCAATTTCTCCAGTTTCAATTAAACCAACAACCATCATTCACATATTATCTTTAAATTATAAAAAAATTAAAAACCACCCACCATTATAAATAAAAATATTTCATTCTATTTTAAAATCATATTAACCCTGCATTACATATAGATTAAAAATTCACGTATACTTTTATTTATCCATCCTAACTATTAAATTAAAATTAATTTTAAATAAATCGACCAGATTACATACTTCAATTTGTCTTTATTGCACAAAGATTTAAAAGTTAAAAACTGCATTGAGTAGACGCAGACAACGTGTGGCCGTTTCGAATGTTCCTTTGGCCACAATTTCTTTTACTTTTGATGAAACCTGAAAACGTGTGATTTCATCTAAAGGCAGCTCTAAAAAATCTTCAGTGATGTAATCCAAACGGTATTTAACCGTACTGATATATTTTTCACTAGACCACTGCGGACTCATTAATTCAAACCATTCATCACACACTTGTTTTAAATGATGAGAGACCTTTGATTTACCTGAAACCTCAGCTTTAAAGTCCCGTGCAACTTTTCTTATTTCTTTACAGCCTACTTCGGGATATTCACCCAATTGTTTCCTGGTCTGCTTTCCTTCAATTCGATATGAAAGTACCCATTTCTTTTTCCTAGTAGGAAAAACTTCAATAGAAAGTCCTTCCCCATCTGCAATTGAATATCGCTTTTCTTTTGGTTTAAGACTTTTAACTTGGATGTCTGTAAGCATTCTTGTTGTTACACGCGTGTCACTATTGTGTCACAAGTATATTTGATAGAAAGCAATTATCAATGACTTACAATAACGGACGCTGATAAACAACAGGTAGAAAAAAAGCCCTGATTTATTGCTAAACCAAGGCTTTTATTCACTTTTTTGATTAAACCTGATCATTAGCGATCATCTTTAATCGGGAATTTTGGTGGGGTGGCGGGAGTTGAACCCGATTTGATAAAACCCTATTTAATTCTATTCTAAAATAATTATTTGTATTAGTTCCGACTTAATCTGACACAGAGCTTGAAAAAGAAGAAGTTACCGATTTTGATTAAAGGTGTCGAATCTCAATCAATAAAGGTAACTTCTCATGTTGCATACTAACAATCAAATC
>NZ_JAHUTF010000010.1:0-85132 GCF_019209785.1 Acinetobacter sp. CWB-G5
CCGAATTTCTTCGCACATACAGTTGCAATTGCAGCTGTTAAAGTTGTTTTACCATGGTCAACGTGACCGATTGTGCCCACGTTAACGTGTGGCTTATTACGTTCAAACTTAGCCTTAGCCATGTTCATCTTCCTCGTTTACGTCGAACACAGGTATAAACAACTCAGTATCGACACATCGCCTAAAAAATCAAACACCAAATACTTGAAAAGCAGACTAATAAGCCTGCTTCTTTAAAAAATTTGTAGAAATTCTACTAAACTGTAATCTGGAGCTCTTATCGAGATTTGAACTCGAGACCTCTCCCTTACCAAGGGAGTGCTCTACCACTGAGCTATAAGAGCAAATATAAAACTTCAAATGGAGCGGGAGACGAGGGTCGAACTCGCGACATGTAGCTTGGAAGGCTACCGCTCTACCAACTGAGCTACTCCCGCACGATGTTGGTACAAAGACCACTTTCTTGAAGTCTTAAAATTGGTGGTGAGGGAAGGATTCGAACCTTCGAAACTTTCGTAGCGGAGTTACAGTCCGCCCCCTTTGACCGCTCGGGAACCTCACCATTTTACACTTACTTCAGTGTCGCTCTTTACTCAACCCACTCAACTTTCTAAGATGGTGCCGGCACACGGATTCGAACTGTGGACCTACTGATTACAAGTCAGTTGCTCTACCAACTGAGCTATGCCGGCGTTTCTTAGTGTTTCGTACGTTTCGTATCGGAACGGTGTGCAGTTTAGCAAAACTCAAAATCCTTGCAAGTGTTTTTTCAAAAAAAACGTCAAAAACTCACAAAATCAATCCGTTTGACGATAATTCAACCGCTTTGATCACTGCGCGAGCTTTTATTTGGGTTTCATTCCACTCAGATTCAGGATTTGAGTCATAAACAAGCCCCGCTCCTGCCTGAACATACACCTTATTTTCACGAATAACGCAGGTACGAATTGCAATCGACATGTCCATTTCGCCATGCCAGCCTAAATAACCAACAGCACCACCAAAAATTCCACGTTTTACGGGCTCAACTTGGTCAATAATTTCCATCGCACGGATTTTTGGCGCACCTGAAAGTGTGCCTGCAGGGAAAGTTGCTTTAAAAACATCCAAGGCATCCACATCATCACGAACTTCGCCTTGCACATTGGAAACAATATGCATGACATGCGAATAACGTTCGATCACCATTTGATCAGTCACTTGCACTTTGCCAATTTTCGAGACACGACCGACATCATTTCGACCCAAGTCAATCAGCATTAAATGTTCAGCAATCTCTTTTTCATCCGACAGCAAGTCTTGTTCAAGCGCTAAATCTTCTTCTTTGGTTTTACCACGTGGACGCGTTCCTGCCAGCGGACGTACGGTTGCAATCCCATTTTCAAGACGTGACAAAATTTCAGGGGACGAACCGACAATATGAAAAGGTTGATTATTTTCCAAAGTTTGTCCTTGCACCAAGAACAAGTAAGGCGATGGATTCAAATGACGTAGCGCGCGATAGACTTGTAAAGGTTCACCATCAAAGTCAGAGACCATACGATGCCCTGGCACCACCTGCATCACATCTCCAGCACGAATATACTCTTTCACCTTTTCAATCGATTCTAAGAATTTTACTTTGCCCGTGAGTGACTCAAAATGCGGTGCAGTATGCGGCGTAGCTTTTAGACTAATTGGCCTTGCGAGTAAATCTTCCAATGCATCCAATTGCTGCTGGGCTTGGTTATATGCATCCGCGTCAACCACATCGGCATGCACGATCAGGAATAAAGTATCTTTTAAGTTATCAAACACAATCACTGTTTTAGACAGCATCATCCAAATATCAGGCAAACCCACTGGATCTGCTTCTGGCGCGTTGTTTAAACGCGGTTCAATATAACGTACCGCATCATAACCAAAGTAGCCCACCAAGCCCCCTGTAAAGCTTGGCAGAGCAGGTAAATCAGCTTGAGTAGGTACTTTATACCGCGACTGAAAATCCCGGATGAATTGGAACGGATCTGTACAGGGTTGCTTTTCTATAGTGCCGTCGGCTTGTTGAATGGTTAGATCACCCGCGTTGCATGAGAACACGGTAGATTCACCTAAACCAATAATAGAATAGCGTGCCCAGTTCTCCCCACCTTCCACAGATTCAAACAAATAGGCTTGCTTATGCTCTTTTAGGCGCGCAAAGACGGACAATGGTGTCTCAGTATCGGCTAAGCGCTGACGATAGACAGGAATCAGGTTATAACCTGCTGTTTTGAGTTGATCGAATTGAGTTTGCGTTGTCATGAGTGTTCTCTATTTTTTCAATATGGCGTGATCAGTTTTTAAAATTAGTGCTTGGAGTTTCGCCATCGAAAAGTCATATGTTTACTCATGTTCATTCCTTCGTTTGCAAAGTTACCCGATCAGTTCACACAGATTATCCACCACATGCTGTGGCTGACAGTCTAAAATATTTTCACCATGATTATAGCCGTAGCTGACCACAACACAATCAATACCCGCACGGCGTGCAGCCTCAACATCATTGGATGAGTCCCCAATCATTAAGACCTGATCTTTGCTTTGCGCATATTGCTCAACACAGTGTAACAATTGGCGCGGATGTGGCTTCCGTTCTTCGAAACGATCGCCGCCGATGACATCAGCAAAATAATGGGTCATGCCTAAGTGATCGACAATAGCACGTGCAGGCAATTCAGGTTTATTGGTCACACAAATCATGGTTTTCTTTTGTGCCAAGCCCCATTCTAAAAACTCAAGAATGCCATCGAAAGGCTGAGTTTCCACACATGGGTCGGCATTATAAATTTTTAAAAACGTATCCAACAATTGTTGTTGCTGGGCAGGATCAACTTTACCTGTTAAATGTTGCAAGGTACTTTGACAAAACAGCGCTGTTCCCTTCCCAACCCAGACCCGCACCTGCGCTTCAGTAACGGTAGGCAGCTGCAAAGCATTCAGGCTCATATTCATGGCACGATGTAAATCTGTTGCTGAATCCACCAAGGTTCCATCTAGATCGAAAAGTAAAACCTCTCGCTGCGCCACATTTGCAATATTCATTCACCCTCACCCATTTTTATCATGTACTGCCCAAAAACAATCAAGGCATGCTTGTGCATGCCTTGATTGTAGTGTGATCTGCGTTTTATTTGAACATCAGCCAAGCAATAATCGCTAAAATAATCAAGACAATAATCGAGATTAACCCCAGCGAGGCATTTTTCTGAGTTTCAGCCTCTTGTTCAACCTGTACTTTTGGAGCCTCGTTGTTCTCAACCTGAGGCACGCTAGGCGCAGTCAAATCCACCCCTGCAGGAATAGGAGCGGGTTTCGGAATACCGACATTTTGCGGCATACCGTCACGCGTTAAACTCACATTACCATCGCGTTCTTTTAGCTCAGGCATGCCCTGATCGTTCATATGCTGTGCTGCCGTTTTCGGCAGTTCTGGCTCAACAACAGGCGCATCAGCACTCACTTCCGCTTGAGCCGTTTCTGAAGCAGCTACTGCTTCAGATGGCTGGCTAATCGGTGTTTCAACCACAGCTGCGCCCAAAGTTGCAGCCTCTACCGATTCCACCACATCTTCTAACGCTTTAGCAGGCTCAAAGACCGAAAACTTTAAGCTTGCAAACTGGACGATATCACCCTGCTTCAACAACGTTTCTGCCGCAATTTGCACATCATTCACATACGTGCCATTTGAAGAACCCAAGTCTTGTAGCCATAAAGCCTGTTCTTTCAGTAAAAAGGCCGCATGTTTACGCGAAATTTCAGATTGTTGTAATACAATATCCGCTGCTTGATGACGACCGACCAACATATCACGGTCAATGCTAATTTCCTGACCCGTTAATTCGCCAGTAATTGCTTGTATTTTCCAAGTCATGACTTATCTCTCTATGTGCTGATTTATGATAACACAGAGAATATTCTTTACCATTTCACCTTCCCTCACAGACGAATGGCAGGACAGCTAGGCTGAACCTATCGAGACATTCTCAGTATATCGCTCAGGGATGGAATAGCTTGTCGATACCGCCTGAGCCATGTGTGCCACGCGAGCACCTTGAACATTTTCCATCATCAAGTTCAAGCCAATCTGGGGATGAACCCTTGGGTATAGCTGACGCGAGGTGGTATTTTTAGGAACACTCGCAATCGGCTGTTTACGAATCGCAGGCTCAATAGCCACAGGTGTTGTTTCAACCATCGGTTGCGTTGTGGTTGGACTGCTTGGCACTTGTTGATACGATTGTGGCAAGGCCGGTTTGGTTGATGTCACAGGCAAACGCTGTTGGAAAACATCATCGACATTTTCAGGCAACTTGGCAAAGCTACCATCTTTATCCATGGCCAACTGCAAACTATAAAGCTGACTGTAGCGCTGCTGAGAAAGGCGACGTGCAGACTCTCCATCTCCCACAATCGTCGGATGAATGAAAACCAGCAAATTGCGTTTCTGATCTGACTTGCCATCTGAGCGGAACAAACGCCCCAATCCCGGTATTGCACCAAGGCCTGGGATCGATTGGCGTGAATAAGATGTGTTATCTGAAATCAAGCCACCTAAAACGATGGTATTGCCATGTTCCGCCAAGACTGAGGTTTTAATCGCACGCTTACTGGTGACCAAATCCTGCGCCTGACCTTTATTGGCTTTGACATCCGAGACTTCTTGTTCAATCTCTAAGCGGATGGTTCCACCTTCACCAATATGCGGCACCACTTTAAGCGTTACACCTACATCTTTACGCTCGATGGTGGTGTAAGGGTTGGCTGTACCTGAAGAGGTGGTAGAAACTGAGCCTGTTACAAAGGGTACATTTTCACCCACGACAATATAGGCCTCTTCATTGTCCATGGTGACAATCGATGGTGTAGACAGCAAATTCGACTTGGTATTACTTTTTAATGCTTGGATCATCGCGCCATATAACTGACGCGAGCCATCACTGCCTTCTTTATAATCCCCAAGGATTAACGAACCACCCGCGCCAATTGCACTTGCAGCCCCCGCACCACCCCCCGTTAAATAGTTTGCAGCAATACTCTTGAGACTCGAACCAATATTGTCAAAATTGATAATCCCAACACCACTGCTTAAATCACCCATCGCCCATTGCACGCCCAACTGGTCGGCATCATTGCCTTCCACCTCGAGAATAGTCGCCTCAATCAGGACTTGCTGACGGCGGGTATCCAACTGTTGAATAGCGGACTCAATTTCACGCATCAACTGAGGGTCAGCCTTGACCACCAACGCATTTTGCGAACTATCGGCAATAATACTGACCCCATTACTGTTAAAGCTGGTGATGTTGTTCTGATTGCGATTGGACTGGCTATTTAAGTTAATACTTGGGGTAGAAATCTGTGAAGATGAACCTTCACTCGAGCTATTACTTTGGTTATAGCTCGAATTACTATTGTTATTGCTGTCGTTAGACTGGCTAGAATTAACAGCCTGCCCTGAGACCAAACCTTGTAAAATTTCGGATAAACTTTTGGCGCTGGCATATTTTAAGCGGAACACTTTCAATCCGCCTAGACGCTCCGCAGCAGGTACATCCAGCATCTCGATCATTTGGCGAATACGTTTACGCGTCGCGGTATCTCCTTTTAGAATAATCCGATTGGTCCGATTATCTGCAATGATTCGTATTCTGGAACCCTTTAAATCTTTGATTGAGCCCGTTCCGCTCATACTTTCCAACAACCCAATCATTTCCTCAGCCTGACTCGACTGCAACGACACCGCTTCGATGTCATTTTGTCCCGTCCCATCCAAGTTACGGATAATGGTCTCAAGCTGATAAATGTTGCTGGCACGATCTGACACAATCAGTGCATTGGTGCCATTCACCGCAGATAAATGCGCAAACTGCGGCATCAATGGACGCAGTGCAGGAATCAAGTCATTGGCATTGGTGTTTTCCAGCCAAATCACCCGCGTCACAACCTGATCGCCTGTGGCACGATGACGAACATCATAGGGAATGCCTGAGCTTTTGACATTACTGTCAGGCACAATTTTAATGGTCCGTCCAGAAGGAATCGCGACCACACCATTGACATTCAAGACCCCTAAGAACAAGTCGTAGACTTCTTGCTTATTCAACGCTTTGTTTGAAATCACCGTGACATTGCCGCGTACCCGTGGATCAACTGCAAAGTTTTTCCCAGTGATATCCGCAACTTCATTAATAAATGCAGTTAAGTCCGCATCACGCAGATTAATTTTCCATGTTTGTGCATAGCTGGCTGTACTCACCATAGCAAGCAAAGGCGCTGCGATTGTCAGTGCCCAAACAGGGCGGTGATTCAATAAAGCCATAAATCCAAGTCATTCCTAACTAATATTGGTGATGTTCGATCACTGAAAATTCTGTTGTACCGTAATGATACGATCACCACGTTTCACTTCTATTTTTACTTGTCCTTCACGGCGCGCACGTTCTAACAACTGCGCGTCGTTTTGTCCCTGTCCGATCGTTTGACCATTTAAAGACATAATCTGATCCCCTGCCTGCAAGCCTAAACGGCTTCGCAGTGCAGCTGGTGTTTGCTCCGTGACTTGATAACCTTGCCCTGTATTATTTGTATTTACACCCAAATCTTTTAAATATTGCTCACGATCTTGTTGTAAGTTCTGTACTGCTTGGCCTAATGCTTGCTGCTCTTGACTCACAGCAGGCGCTACAACGGGTGCTGTTGCTGGGGGCACAATTTGCTGATCTAAATTATCAATCCCTTGAAAGAATAATTCTCGGGTTTGCCCACTGTTATTTTTGAGAATCGCGCGATCCCAATACACCTCTGACAAATAATAAGCGCTGCCTTCGATGTTTTCCCCCACTCGATAACGCTCTGCCACATTATTTGCCTTAATCACGGCAGATGAGAACTGACTGGGTTGTCCAACCACCACCCCTTGTAGCTGTAAATTGAGCTGATCATCTGCGGGATTCTTACTTTGCTCTGCAAATAACGCAAAATTGGTAATATTCGGAACTTGAGGTTGCTGCGAACCCAATTCAACGCGTGGCATTTGCATGACTTGTGGTGGCGCCACCCAAACCCAAAATAAGCCAGCCAACTTCCAGCATAGTGCCAAGATCAAAAGCATTAAGCACAGTGGTGCTACGCGTTCAAACTGTTTGAGATTCAGTTCTGGTAATTTTTGCAGATCAAAACCCATTAAAAGCCCCCACTAAGTAAAGGCTGACGTGAACTCACCACATAACTATCTAGGCCTGCTTTGCCTTGATATGACGGGACATTCAACATGAGTCGCTGGGTTAATTGCACATCTAACATCAGACTTGGGTCGATGGTCAGGTTCATCAGTTTTTGTTGTCGTTGATCGCGTAAATCGACCATCAGCTTATTTTGCTCCTGCGACAAACGACCCGCTAACGATGGAATCTGCATTTGTTGTGGGCGCTGCGCAAAGATATACATGAGTTCGCCGCCTGCCCATTGTATCCCCCCATCCACTTGGTCAAATCCCTGCTCTTTTTTATAATTAAAATCAATTTCTTGTAACTGAATCGCATTACTCGGCCATTGCCAATTG
Source organism: Acinetobacter sp. CWB-G5 (assembly GCF_019209785.1). NCBI lineage: Bacteria > Pseudomonadati > Pseudomonadota > Gammaproteobacteria > Moraxellales > Moraxellaceae > Acinetobacter > Acinetobacter sp. CWB-G5. The sequence continues at coordinate 7,583 of NZ_JAHUTF010000010.1, forward strand.
GCCAACGACTTTAACGTTTCGGGTGCAATTTGTCCGTTTAAATCACGCACCATTATTTTTTTCCCAAACCCATAGGCCAAAACGCCTTCAAGCTTGGTATTGGCACTATAAATTTCGAGATTCGCACCTGCACGAAGCAGCAGTAAATCTAAAGGTCGGGTGGTCCAAAGAACAGTTCCACGCAATTTTCCAGTTTGCCAATCGGCCTGTCCATGCCAAATATTACCGCTGACGTTATGTAAAACTTGGTTGTTTTTATAAAATTTTGCAATGAGCCATGCCGCAGGAATTTGCAGCAAAACAAAAATTAAAAAGGCAACGACTGCAAACATCCACCACGTGATGTATTTAGGTTTTGTGATTCTCCCACCACGAACTTTCAATTATTCTTCCTTGCTTCATTTCTTGTCTTTCTTTGATAGACATTATGCATAATTTTACAACAACACCAAACTTTAACTATAAAAAAAACCAAGCAGATGATGCTTGGTTTTTTGAGCTTATGTCACATCTGTGACAAGGTGATGACTTAGATTAGAAAATCTTCAAGCTTCGCACCTTTTTCTAACTGAGCCACTAACCAACGTGGTTGCTTACCACGGCCAGTCCATGTCTCAGCAGCATTGCCTTTGTTACGGTAACGCGGTTCAACCGACTTACGTGTGCCTTTTTTACGCTTAGTCGCGCCAAACTCTAAAATTTGCTCAATGCTTAAACCTACATTTTCCGCAATCGCGTTAATTTGGGTATAAGCATCTTCAATTGCTTGATCTTTTTTAGATGCAATTAAAGCTTCCGCTTCGATTTGTAGACGCTTTAACTCTTCTACGGATAAATTACTAATATCTGGCATTACATTAACTCCATTAACCAACATTTTATTTACTGAGTCTATTTAATAATATTTTGATTAGACCAAAGACTCAACTCATCCATGACTTAAACAACAATACTTAGACAGTATTTATATAGTCTAGCGACTTTTAAAATAAATAAAAAGATATTTATATTTGGTGACCGACGGTTAACTCAAATTCTTTGAGTTTTTGACGCACCAGTTCAGGAATTAATGTTTTCTGCATATTGGTTTTATCGACACAAACAATGACCGCTTCTGCTTCCGCAACGAATGCTTGTTGCTGTTCACTCCATAATAAATAGTGCATACGAAATGCACTATTTCTGAGTTCTTCAATACGCGCACTAATTTTTAATTGATCTGGATAAAATACTGGTTTTAAATACTTGCACTGATTTGATGCAACAACAGTCAGCACATCAGCAGATAAAATACCCGTATGTTCAATATAAGCCAAACGCGCACTTTCAACATAACGATAATACATTACATTATTAACATGACCAAAGGCATCCATATCCCCCCAAGCCACGTGTTGAGTATAAACCAATGGGTAATCTAAAACGCTCTGCATTATGCACCTATATTTTCATTTCTACAAAATTTGCATTATTTTCAAAAATTAAATTTAACTGTTTAATTAAATCTTCATCACCATTTAAGGTCGATTTGATTCTTAAATAGTTCATTAATACATTATCTGGATATAAACTTAATAACGCATCTGCCTGCTCTTGCATGCCTAAAGCAGTATAAATATGCCACTTGGCAAAACTTAAAACCGGCACACTCGTATACTTCGCTTCCCATACTTCAATGTGTTGCTGCAAGTCCACATAATCGGGTTGCTGTTTCAAAAGTTGCTGCTGGAACCACAAATAAAATACTTCCGAATTAAACTGCTGATTGAGTAAATAAATCGACAAGTGTTCATGCTGTTCACTCATGTCTGGCATACGTGCTAATAACTTAAGCCACAGCAGTTGAACATCATAACTGCGGCTGAAAATCTGATCAGATAAGTCCAAATAACGTTGTTTTAAATCCTCTAAATTTTCATAATTGGCTTGATCAAATTTTATCAACAAACGCTTCAGCCATGCTTTTTTCACATCTTGATCTAAATGACCATATTGGGTTGAGCGTAAATACAGCCACGGAAACTGAATCGCAAAACGCCCCCATAGCTCTTTTAAACACGCTTCATAAGCGGTTTGCACATCTTTAAGCCAAGGTGACAGTTCATGTTGATTGAGAAACTCAAGATGAGTTAAAGCCTGTTCTGCATCTTCTTGTGCCAAAAACAGCTCAATGCGCTGCAGTTCAGCCAACTCAAAGGCCATAGCATTGCTTTGGCTCAAGGCGCTTAAGGCTTCAGGGAACTGCTCCTGCATCAAATACAAACGTGCATCAATAATACTTTTGAGCAAGCCCGACTGCGCGAAGGCATTTTGAATAAAGGCTTGTTGATCTCGGCCTGCATCCAATAACCAAATCACAGCCAGTTGTTCATAAGGATGCAAACTTTTAAAATCAAAAACAGTTTCCGCTTTGCGTTTTTCTCGACTGAGATAACGCTTTAGCCCCAACCAAACCAAATGCAAGCTAAAACTGAGCAACGCTAGCGCAATAAATACGATCCAGAGATTGGTTTGTAACTGCCAGTCATGCCAAAACACGTAGACATAACCTGCACCATGCCCATAACTCAAGACACTCAACGCAGCAATTGCAATTAAACTCACCAAACCATAAGCAATCAGTATTTGTTTCATTCCATTACCCCAACAACGCACGCGTACTTAAAATAGGCGTTGGGACAACCACCAATGTTTTCAGCTTATTCAGTTGTTTCAACAGCTCTTTGGCTTTAGGGTCTGGAAGTTGTTGGATCAACAGCATCACTTCGGTTAAGTCTTTTTGATATTCGGTATATTGCCCTGAAGCTAAGGCTTGGCGTGCCAACAATAAGCGTAACTGGGCTTCTTTAAGCACAATTTGTCGTTGCATTAACGCTGTTGCAGGTGCTTGTGCAGGTTCGAGCCTCAACCATTGCTTCCAAAAAGGTTCAGACGCATCACGTGTGGCACTTAACTGAGGTTGTTGTATTTCCCGACTCAAAGCCAGATCAATCTGTTGCAGCTGACGGTTAATCAGCGCTTGCTGCTCATTGCGCTCAGCCACAAACTTCTGAATGGTTTGCATATCTCGCGCTATCACCTGATGCAAACTTTGTTTCAACGCCACAGCCAAGTTATATTTTTCTAGCTGCATATCTAAAAAGGCCAGCTTATCGGTGGCCACCACATACTGCTGTTGCTTTAAGGCAAACTCAACCAAGTCCAGCTGTTGCTTGATAAACAAAATTGGATCAATGCCCTCAACCACCAATTCGGCGGGTTGGCTACTCGTCACATTCGCTGCTGCTGGGTCTTGTTTCAAAGTTTCTTTTTGACGCTGCATAGCCACGACTTGATCGTTCAAATTGGCGCTGCGCTGTTCGATTTGGTGCATTTCATTGAGCAAAGTAACTTGCTGTGTACTCAGCCCCCATACGTCATAACTTAGCTTCGCAATCCACGCCAATGCAGCCATCAATACAATTATAAGAATCTTCTTCATGCGTTCCCTTGCTCACTTTGTAACAACTGTACAATCGTGGCTGTCTTTAAATCTTTCAGTACACTCATTTTAAACAGCACATGCATTTGCTGTTGATACTGCTTCAAAATCTGTGCCAAACGCTCACCCAACACCAAAAAGTGTCCTTGTTGCAGGAGCTGAATATTTGAGTCCAGCAGAGCTAACCAATTCAGCCAACTGGCCTCACTGCTGATCAGTGCGACGTAGTGATTATGTTCTGATAAACATTGAATTAATTCAGCCTGTTGCTGCATCGTTTCACTTGGACAGCGACGCTCATACAAAACAAAGTTCAGTATAAGACGCCCGTGTTGCATTAAGGTGTCCATCATAAACTGACGCCCACCTTCTCCTCGCCAAAATGCAATACTCGCATCACTGGCTAAGTTCTGCAAAACAGGCAGTTGTAACATCCCTTCAGAGGTTTCCACCTCAGGCACCACACTGTCCACACCATATTCAGCCAAAGCCTGCGCTGTTTTTTGTCCAACCGCAATCCATTGAATATGCTGTAAATCGGACACCGTTAAACCGTTTTGCAGCAAATGTGCCATACCAAACTGCACAGCACTGGGGCTGACCACCACAATCACTTGGGTGTGCGCTAACTGTCGATACAAGCGTGCCAGATCATGATCCCATGCTCTAGGCAACAACTCCAGTAACGGCAATGGATAGACCTCAACAGCCTGTTGCTCTAGTGCCATCGTGAGGCTTGCCGCGCGATCAACAGGGCGCGTATTAATAAACAGCATCGTTAAGACATATTAGTGATAAAAGGCTTTGAGTAAATCACCTGCACCTTGAGCCAATAACTCTTGTGCAAGGACAACCCCCAAATGTTCGGCTTCAGCGGCATCACCCGCCACTTGTGCTTTGAGTAGCGTTTGCCCATCGACACTCCCCACACGCCCTTCGAGCTGAATGCGGTTGTCTGCTAAAGTGGCATAGCCTGCAATGGGTACCTGACATCCACCTTCAAGATAAGCATTGAAAGCACGTTCAGCGCGAACACAGGTATCGGTTTCTACATGCAGTAAAGGATGGATCAAATCCAATACCGCTTGATCATTTGCACGGCACTCTAACCCTAAAGCGCCCTGACCCACGGCAGGTAAACTCAACTCAGGTCGAATGGTATGACGGATACGTTCTGCCAACCCCAAGCGTTTTAATCCCGCACTGGCCAAAATAATGGCATCGTACTGACCCGCATCCAATTTAGATAAACGCGTTCCCACGTTGCCACGTAAATCGATAATCTCTAGGTCGGGTCGTTGTTTTAAAATTTGGCATTTACGGCGCAAACTCGAAGTGCCGACCTTTGCTCCTTGTGGCAATGCATCAAAACTCGCGTAACTATTCGACACAAAAGCATCTAAAGGATCTTCCCGTTCACAAATGACGGCCAGCGACAAGCCTTCAGGCAAAGCCATTGGAACATCTTTCATCGAATGCACTGCCAAATCAGCACGGCCATCCAACAAAGCGGCTTCAAGCTCTTTGACAAATAAACCTTTGCCACCAATTTTTGCCAATGGCGTATCTAAAATTTTGTCCCCTTGAGTAACAAAGGTCACCAACTCTACTGTGAGCCCCGCATGCAATGCTTCTAAACGAGCACGAATATGTTCAGCTTGCCAAAGAGCAAGCGGGCTTTGTCGAGTAGCGATCTTTAGGGTTTTCATAAATTTTAGTATGTGCCAATAAGAATGAAACTATCTTAAACTGAATTTCCCCCATTGGAAATGTATTCAGTCCGAAGTGCCCCGTCTCATCAGCAGCAGAGTCATTAAATTGGTGTGCTAAAGCTTATGTAAGCGCTCACGCAAGCCCGGCAAATGTCGTCGACTCACCGCTAGACGCTCATCTAACTCACGGCAACGCACTTGATACTGCCCAGAGTTGACCACTTCAAGTCCTTCTAAAAAATGAACAGAAACCAAAGCATTACGGTGGATACGAATAAAGGCATCCCCAAACTCATGCTCTAAGTCTTTTAAGGTTTCATCAATTAAGACACTGCCATTTTTATGGCGTACCGTGACATATTTTTGATCCGCCAAAAAATAATAAATATTTTCAATGGGCACCAATTCCACACCACGATAGGTTTTCGCTGCGATTTGATGTCGCTTTACGTTAAATTCATCCATATTTTCTTTTTGTTTTATCTCGCTCATTTGAGCTTGGGTTAATTTAGTGAGGTGACCAAGCACCTGTTGCAATTCCTGTTGCATCACTGGTTTTAATAAATAACCTTCAGCATGTGACTTAAATGCATCGAGCGCATGTTCATCATAAGCCGTACAAAACACCAAAGCAGGCATCGGCTCAAGCTGACGCAAATAATGCGCACAAGTCAAACCATCCATTTCTGGCATTTGAATATCTAAAAGTACCACATCTGGTTCATATTGTTGAGTTAATTCAATTGCTTGTTGACCATGTGAGGCTGTTGCCACCACTTGATGTCCGAGCTGACTCACCAATCTAGACAAACGTTCGATTGCTAAAGGCTCATCATCACAAATTAGGATGTCCATTTATCTCCTCCCCAACAGTCACCTTGTTTATTTTTATAGGTTCACTGCGGCTTATTTATATTGATACTGCACAACAGTGGTATACATTCCCTCCCCTGCATATGTTTGAAAGCTCACAGTTCGCCCAAAATATGCCTCTAGGCGCTGCTTCACATTTTCAATGGCAATACCATGTCCTTGTCGTTTATGAATTGTTTCCTTTGTAAATGGGTTGGTTATGACGATATTAACTTGATTTTGCAATATTTCAATCAGTACACTTATCGTACTCTTAGTTAAAAATTTTTCAACACCATGAAAAATACTATTTTCAAGTAAAGGTTGTAAAGTTAAGAGTGGAATTTGTACCTGCTTACACAATTCGGCATGTTCGATTTTCCATTCAACCTGTAAACGATCTCCCAAACGAATTTGCTCAATCGCCAAATAACGCTGACACAACTCAATTTCATCACTGAGCTTGACCAGTTTGAGTTCTTGGAAACTGGCTCTAAACAGACGCGATAGATTGAGCAACATCTGTTCGGCTTTATCTGGATCAATCGCGATCAAGCTAATCACATTATTTAAACTATTAAACAAAAAATGCGGGTGGATACGGGCTTGCATCGCCTGTACCCGTGCATTCAGCTCACTGTTTTGCTGCCTAAACCATTGCTCTCTTAGGTACAAATAACGAAAACAAAAGCTGCCTAACAACAAGCCATAACCCAAATGCAAAGCCACATCATTCCATAAGATGGCTGAAGTCAAACCTTTGAAACTAAAATTAGCTCCAAAGAAGATCAGTATATTAAGGCTGAGCGTGGTCACCAACACAATGATCTGCAATAGAAAAAAGCCTGACAATAAAGTCATACCCAGACCCAAATTCTGCAACTTTTTTTGTCCATATTGCATCAGCGCAGCAAAAGACAGTAAAACCCAATTAATGTAAAGCATATAGCCCAGCACATGCTCAAACACCAAGTTTGACCAAGACTGTGCCTCGGCCAAAGCCAACAGCATGGCCAACAAATTTCCCCCAACAAATAATTCCAACAAATGCGGCCATTGCACGATTTTGCTAAATAAATAAGAGATATTTGGCTTAGCCATACTGGAAGTTAAACTTTGCGCATCTTGAACTTCGGCAAGTTGTCTTGAATTTGTTATACTCATGCGAGTTCTACCGCTTTTTATCTTATTGAGCCGACATGACCACATCTTCTAATTCCTCAAATCCGTCACAAGCCCAAACTTCGGGTATGTGGGGCGGTCGTTTCTCTGAAGCTACTGATGCCTTTGTTGCTGAATTTACAGCATCTGTACAATTTGACCAACGCTTTTATAAACAAGATATTGCAGGTTCTATTGCTCATGCGACCATGCTTGCAAAAGTTGGCGTTCTGACTGAACAAGAACGCGATGACATCATCAATGGCTTAAACACCATTCAAGCTGAAATCGAAGCGGGTCAGTTCGAATGGCGTATTGACCTAGAAGATGTGCACATGAACATTGAGTCGCGTTTGACTCAACGGATTGGCATCACAGGTAAAAAGCTCCACACCGGTCGTAGCCGTAATGACCAAGTGGCAACCGACATTCGCCTCTATGTCCGCGATGAAATCGATGCCATTTTAGAATTACTGAAAAAATTACAAAAAGGTATTTTGAGTATTGCTGCTCAAAACACGCATACCATTATGCCGGGCTTCACCCACTTACAAACGGCACAGCCCGTGACTTTTGGTCACCACCTGTTGGCATGGTTTGAAATGTTAGTCCGTGACTCTGAGCGTCTCATTGACTGCCGTAAACGTACTAACCGTATGCCTTTAGGTTCAGCAGCACTTGCAGGTACCACTTACCCAATCGACCGCGCATTTACAGCAGAGTTACTGGGTTTTGAAGCCGTTTCTGAAAACTCACTCGATGCAGTATCTGACCGTGACTTTGGTATTGAATTCAATGCTGCGGCGTCTCTGATCATGATGCACTTATCACGCATGTCAGAAGAACTGATTCTTTGGACATCTGCACAGTTTAAGTTTGTAAACATTCCAGACCGTTTCTGTACTGGCTCTTCAATCATGCCACAAAAGAAAAATCCAGATGTTCCAGAGTTAGTGCGCGGTAAAACAGGCCGTGTCTATGGCGACCTGATGAGCTTGTTAACACTGATGAAAGGTCAACCGTTGGCGTATAACAAAGACAACCAAGAAGACAAAGAACCGTTGTTTGATGCGATTGATACCGTGCGTGGATCGCTCATGGCTTTTGCAGACATGATTCCTGCTTTGGTGCCAAACATTGAAATCATGCGTGAAGCAGCGCTGCGTGGTTTCTCAACCGCAACGGACTTGGCTGATTACCTTGTAAAAAATGGCGTAGCTTTCCGTGATGCACATGAAATTGTGGGTAAAGCCGTTGCTTTAGGTGTTCAAGAGTCAAAAGATCTTTCTGAATTGACTCTTGAACAACTTCAACAGTTCTCTGACTTAATTCAAGCGGATGTATTTGAAAAAGCACTAACCCTTGAAGCGTCAGTCAATGCACGTAACCACATTGGTGGAACTGCACCTGCGCAAGTAGAAGCTGCAATTGAACGTGCCCATGCGCGTTTAGAAAAACTTTATGCTCAATAAGGACGTCTAGATATGACTCGACAAGTTTTTTGCCGTAAATATCAAACAGAAATGGAAGGTTTAGACTTTGCACCGTTTCCTGGTGCAAAAGGCCAAGAACTTTTTGAAAGCATCTCCAAGCAAGCTTGGGGAGAATGGTTAAAGCACCAAACCACTTTAATCAATGAAAAACGCCTAAATGTGTTTGAACCTGATGCGAAAAAGTTTCTTGAAGAACAACGTGAGAAGTTCTTTAATAATGATGAAAGCTTAGAAAAAGCAGAAGGCTTAAAGCCTGAGGCGTGATAAAGCGTTGCACATTTGAAAAGCTCCGACATCGGGGCTTTTCTTTTTATTCATACAATGTTCTATCTAAGCACAGGTCTAACCAAACCCAAGATAGGTGACATCTTGATGACTCAATCAGACTATAGAACAGCTATTTGTATCTAAATAATTAAGTGTAAACATAGCGCTACACAACCCTTGCAAAACTCAACATTACACTACAAGAACCTACATGACGCAGAAAAACATCTTTCCTATAATGGCATTCAAGGATAGAGGGAAACCTCTTATCTATAACGATAAATATCCCCGATTTTAGTCTCAGATTTCCCCCAAAGTCTGAGATTTTTTTTATCTAAAAATTAAGCAACCATTAAAAAGCACAACCGAAGTTGTGCTTGAAAAATAAGATACGCTTTTTTATTTTTGGATATGTTTTTCAACTTCTTCAAAACTGGTATGACGCACATCCAAACCTTTCACCATGTAAATCACTTGCTCAGAAATGTTACGCGCATGATCGCCAATCCGTTCTAATGAACGCAATACCCACATCACATTAATCACACGGGCAATATGACGCGGGTCTTCAATCATATAAGTCATCAAAGTACGCGTTGCAGATTGATATTCACGGTCAATATCAGCATCGGCCATCATCACACGTAGCGCTTGTTCTGCATCTAAGCGTGCAAAAGCGTCTAGGGCATCATGAATCATGACACGGACTTGGTTACCAATATGACGCGTTTCCATATAACCGCGAGGGGATTCGCCGTCTTCACATAAGCTTTGCGCAATACGAGCAATTTTCGCCGCTTCATCACCGATACGTTCTAGGTCGGTATTGGCTTTCGACATCGCAATCACCATACGCAAATCAATCGCAGCAGGATGACGACGCGCCAAAATTAAGGTCAAAGCTTCATCAATTTCACGTTCGAGCTGATTCACCGCATTGTCTTTAAACTGAACATCGACCGCTAAGTTGGCATCGGTGTCGAGTAGCGCATGAATTGCATTTGCCACTTGTTGCTCTACCAAACCACCCATGGTCATAAATTTAGTGTTCACATCCTGCAAATCTTCATTGAACTGCGAAGAAATGTGATGGTTTAAAACAGGACTATTTGGCAAAGGACGCACTCCACAGCAACATCATGAGGGACTAAAGATTGAGCGATATTAAAGCATAGCAATTGTGAAGATTTGATGACAAGACCCTTTTATAAGCGTGCTTTGTCCACCAACCATGCATTCATTTCTTGAATATCTTGTTCAGTCAACTTACCCACAGATGCCTTTAAATGCAAGACATTGATCAGATAGTCATACTTGGTATTGACATAATCTTGCTTGGCCGAAAAGGCATTGCGCTGTGCCAGTAAAACATCGACCATGGTTTTTAAGCCCTCTTGATACTGCGCTTGGGAGGCACGAGAGACGAGGCTGGATGACTCCATAGCAGCTTTACGTGCTTGCAACTTGGCTTGGTCTGTTTCCACTTGCAAATAAGACTTTTTCACCTCGGTGTTGGCTTTACGGATAGCGGCATCCAATTCGGCTTCAGATTTTTTGACGTTGACGGCAGCTTTTTGAATCGACTTCTTGGTTCGCCCCCCCGTATAGACATTCCAATTCATCTCAATACCAATCTGATCAAAGTTGCCTTTGGCCGACATAATATTCTCAGGAGTCTGCTCACTATAACCATAGCTTCCCACAGCTTCAATTTGCGGATACAACGCAGCTTGTTCAACCCGTTTTTGATCTTCAGCATAGCGCTGTTGCAAGCGTGCCTGCTGAATGCCTAAGTTCTGTGCGAGAGCCAAATTAGTCCATGCCGAAAGCTCTGCTGGATAAGGCTTTTGAAACTGAAAGTCTTCTCGCAACACTGCCAAGTTTTCTTGATAAGGCCCGATCATTTGCGCCAGTTGTTCCTGCGCCAAGACCAGTTGTACATGCGTCGCAATGCGGTTAGCTTGTGCGCTTTGGTACTGTGCATTAGCTTCACTCACATCACTTTTTGCTACCAAACCCTCTCTGAGTTTGGCATTCATCATATTCAGTTGTTCAAGTAAGGCTTGTTCTTCTTGTAAATTGGCTGCGGTTAAACTTTGTTGGCGCAGTACATTAAAATAGGCTTCCGTCACCGCTAAAATGTGCTGCTGACGCTGTAGCTGTAAATTGACTTCACTTAAACTGAGGGAGGTCTTGACTTGTTTCAATCCTTCCCACGCATCCCAACGAAAAAGGGGTTGGCGCGCCGTAATCGCCACTTGTTTGGTGGTGGTCGTATCGGGCATGGAAAGAACCGAACTCACCTGCCCAATGGGTTGATTTTTTCGAGTCACATTGCCAGACAGACTAATAGTAGGTAGTAAGTTACCTTGAGCAATGCCTAAATTGAGTTGATCTGCTTCATATTGGAGTAAATTGGCTTGCCAGTTAGGATCATTGACTTTGGCGCGTTGTAATGCGTCGACCAAATCCAAGGCATGACTCCACGGCGCGAAAAACAACACACAGCTGGCCAGAACACATTTAATCTTCATTGTTTTTGGTCCACCTTTCCGCCTCACTGGCCTCGTTCTAAGCAACGCTATACTAAAACGAGTTGTCATTATTTTCGTATATTTTTTATTGCACTGGTTACAATAGCGCGCACTAATCTGTTCATTATGAAGTAAATATTGAATAGTGTCATAGCCCGTTCAACAAACTCATTCACAATACTACACATTAAAAATTCCATTCCCCCTATAAAATGAGCCACGGAGAAAAGGAGTTTCTCTACTGTGTTGTCGCTGAACTGAGTTTTTTGATCGAGTCGCTGTGAATCATTCTTCTTTATTTTCGCTTAAACCTTACGCACTGATTTTTATGTGTGCGCTGTTGGCTGCCTGTCAGAAACCTGAACCTGTCAGCTTTCAAGAGCCCGCACAAATAGAAGCATATTCGACTCAAACCTTGGACTTAACCGACTTGTGCCAAAAAATTGATAAAAACATGTCGGAAATAGATGCACAACGTACGACTTTTGCTCTAGAGCAAATCAATCAAGATCTTAAGCTGTGTTTACCTTTACTCGGCTTTCAACAACAAAAGCATTTATTGGGTTTATCCAATAAAATGTACCATGACTTTTTATCGGTTGAACGTACGCCGCAACAGCAGCGCGCTTTTGAAAGCTATGCCCTAGAAATGGCTCAACATCCGACCATTCAACAAAGTCTTTTTGAGCAACTCACCATTCGCGACCAATACCTCATCAAACACCAAGGGCAGTCTTATGTCGAGCTGTTTGATGCAGGCGAAGGACAAGTGCATTACCGCCGTAGCCCTGAATATTTAGCCAAAATTTTTGCGCCTTATCTCCCTGTCGCAGAGCAAGAGTTTATTGAACATCTGGCAACACAAAATCAATACCCTGCCGTGATTGGTAGTCAGGTCAAAATTGACGCCAAAGAAATTGCGGATCGTGCGCTGTATTGGGAAAGCTATTTACAGCAATATCCGAAAAGTAGCTACCACCAAGATGCACGTCATCTATTGAATCTATACTGCACCCTCTTGTTTATCGGACTCGATACTCAACGCGTTTACGATGGCTATACCGTGCAAAGCAACTATTTGGAAGAAATTAAACGCCTCGCTGAACTGAAAAATTCAATTGTGACAGATCAAGCGCGCTTATTTTTAAAGTTCGTGGCGCTCAGCCCTGAACAAAGAGCGGCTCAAATCATCTTGCCTGCTTCCGCTCATGCGCAGCGCCTCGGTGCAGATCAACTCTTACAAAGACAATTGGCACATTTTATCCAACTGCGTATGATCCAACCCGATCAAGGCAAAGACTGCTTAAGCGATGCCATTTGCTTAGAACGTTGAACAAATCTCCTTTCACACTTTGAATAAAAAGGTCGCTGTTTTTAACAACAGTGCATGTTAAGATGATGTATCGCTTGACGGAGCGCGAGTAATTGCTCGCTGAGATCAGCTAATACTTTTCAATAAAGTTTTGAAGCTGAGTACCGTTGAACCTGATCAGGTTAAGACCTGCGTAGGAATCAAGCCATCTAAAAACTGAACGCCTTTCATTGAACTATTTCCAGTAGAAATACATCCGTTGCATTTGTACCCGCAAATCAACAACACACAGAAATAGCTTCAATTGCCATCGTTTTTGGTCGTGCTTGATTCGTTGATGTCATTCATAAGGATCATTGCAATGAACCAGTTAACGAATCTTTCCGCTGAAATTTCAGCACAACATGAACAAGATGCCAAAGATCTGACCCGTATCTTGCCTGCCTCTAAAAAAGTTTATATCCAAGGTTCACGCCCAGACATTCAAGTCCCCATGCGTGAGATTGAACTGACCGAAACCCCAACAGGCTTAGGCGGTGAATACAATCCACCGGTGATGGTGTATGACACCTCTGGTGTGTATACCGACACCAATGTCAGTATTGATCTAAACAAAGGTCTACCGAATGTCCGCGAAAATTGGATTGAAGAGCGCAACGATACCGAAATGTTAGACAGCCTCAGTTCAAGCTTTGGTCAAGAGCGTTTACGGGATATTCGTACCGCTGATATTCGTTTTGCCCATATTCAAAAACCACGTCGTGCCAAAGCAGGCCACAATGTCACGCAGATGCATTATGCCAAACAAGGCATCATTACTCCTGAAATGGAATACATCGCTATTCGTGAAAATCAGCGTCAACGTGAAGGGGTCGATGCACGTCAGCACGCGGGGCAAAACTTTGGTGCGCATAACTTGATGGAGATCACGCCTGAATTTGTGCGCAAAGAAGTGGCTGAAGGGCGTGCGATTATCCCTGCCAATATTAACCACCCTGAAATTGAACCAATGATCATTGGCCGAAACTTCTTGGTAAAAATCAATGCCAATATTGGTAACTCGGCTCTCGGCTCTTCAATTGATGAAGAAGTCGCAAAAATGACGTGGGCAACCCGTTGGGGTGCAGACACTATCATGGATCTCTCCACAGGGAAGAACATCCATGAAACCCGTGAATGGATTATCCGTAATTCACCTGTTCCAATTGGTACGGTACCGATCTATCAAGCTTTAGAAAAAGTCGATGGGGTGGCGGAAGACCTGACGTGGGAAATCTTCAAAGACACGCTGATTGAGCAAGCGGAGCAAGGCGTAGACTATTTCACCATCCATGCAGGCGTCTTACTACGTTATGTACCGATGACAGCAAATCGTCTCACTGGTATCGTCTCTCGTGGCGGTTCGATCATGGCGCAGTGGTGTTTGGCTCATCATCAAGAGAACTTCCTCTATACGCATTTCGATGAAATCTGCGAAATCATGAAAGCCTATGATGTGTCATTCAGCTTAGGTGATGGCCTACGTCCGGGGTGTATCCAAGATGCGAATGACGAAGCTCAATTCTCTGAATTACGCACTTTAGGCGAGCTGACCCATCGCGCATGGAAACATGATGTGCAAGTGATGATTGAAGGTCCAGGGCATGTGCCTATGCATATGATCAAAGAAAATATGGATCTACAACTTGAAGTCTGCCAAGAAGCGCCCTTCTACACTTTAGGGCCATTGACAACCGATATTGCCCCAGGTTATGACCATATTACTTCTGCGATTGGTGCAGCGATGATTGGTTGGTATGGGACTGCCATGTTGTGCTATGTCACGCCAAAAGAACACTTGGGCCTGCCGAACAAAAAAGACGTCAAAGATGGCATCATCACCTATAAAATTGCCGCACATGCGGCAGATTTGGCCAAAGGTCATCCGGGTGCGCAAGTTCGTGACAATGCCCTGTCTAAAGCACGTTTTGAATTCCGCTGGGAAGATCAGTTTAATCTCAGCCTTGATCCAGACACGGCGCGTAGCATGCATGATGAAACCATGCCGAAGGAGGCGCACAAATCTGCGCACTTCTGTTCGATGTGCGGTCCTAAGTTTTGCTCGATGAAAATCACCCAAAACGTGCGTGATTATGCACAAAACCAGCAAAACGCTACACTGAATAAAATTCAGCAAGAAGAGGTCGAAACTGGTCTCGATAGCATGAAAAAACAATTCCATGCAAGCGGACAAAACTTGTACCAAAAAGTGTAAGCTGATAAAAAACCTTTTGTAATCATGCGATTCTCAGTTAGGATGAAATGATAAATTTCATCCTGATTGCGCTTTATGAACATAATTAAGCAAGCTACATATCACCGTGAAGATGTCCAAATTGTAGACAGAGCCTTTGTTTTTCAGGGTTTTGTTCAAGTAGAAAAAGTAAATTTACGTCATCGCCTGTTTAATCAAGCTGAGTACACCGCTGTGATTTCACGTGAGCTTATTCAGCGCCCTGAAGCGGCGGGTGTCTTAATTTATGATGATGCACAACAAAAATTTGCCTTGATTGAACAGTTTCGTATTGGTGCTATGGATGATCAAGATTCAGCTTGGCAGCTGGAGATTATTGCGGGAGTACTCGATGGTGATGAATCACCTGAAAGCTGTATTCGCCGTGAAGCATTAGAAGAATCAGGCTGTCAGATTGAACACTTACAACATCTGTTTAGCTTTTATCCTTCAGCAGGTGCCTGTGCGGAACTGTTTCATCTGTATAGTGCTGCGGCCGATTTACCCGAACAAAGTGGCGTATTTGGTATGCCCGATGAAGGTGAAAATATTTTATTACACCTGATTGATTATGCGCAGATCGATACATTACTTTCCAATGGTCGGCTCAGAAATGCGCCTGTCATAATGGCCTTGCAATGGCTACAACAACAGATTAAAACGACAAGGAATGTCTAAGGGGTCAGGCATGACTTTAAATAATGAGAAAAATTGGACCATTATCCAAATTTCAGATACGCACTTGATGGATCAAGATCATCTGGAGTTTGTACGTATGAATCCAGAGCAAAGCTTTCATCATGTGATGCAACATATTGTTGAGCGTCACCCACAGCTGAATGCCATCGTCCATACAGGTGACTTGGCACAAGTACCTGTGCCTCGAACCTATCAACGCTATTTAGACTTTATGCAGAGTTTAAAGACGCCGTTTTATCAGGTTCCGGGCAATCATGACAATGCCGAACACTTCCCTTTTCATCAGCAGCAAAACAAAGTTCATGTGATTCACTTCGGCCCTTGGAGCGTGGTTTTACTTAATAGTGCTGTCAAAGGTAAAATCGATGGCTGGGTCGATGAAGCACAATTGAACCAACTGGAACAAATCCTACAAGAATTTGCCCTGCAACACATTGTGATTGCCTGTCATCATCATCCTTTTGAAATGCAGTCAAAATGGATTGATCAACATAAACTCAAGAACACCCAAGACCTCACTGCGGTTCTTGCGAAATACCACAATGTCAAAATTGTGCTGTCGGGACATGTCCATCAAGAATCATGGCGTGAATGGCATGGTATTCAGTTTTACTCGACGCCGTCTACCAGTGTCCAATTTAAGCCTTTAAGCGATCATTTCGCCTTAGATGAGCAAGCACCAGGTTATCGTATTTTACAATTAAACGCAGATGGCAGCCATGAAACCCACGTAGAACGTGTCTTACATGCACAGCAAAAAATAAATGTTGAAATTTCAGGTTATTAACTTTTCATTTTTATCGTTTTCAATTACCTTAGTTGCTCTTACGAAAAAGTGATCAATTTAATCCAAACATCAAAGACTATCAAAATACTTAAAAAGTCTATATGATGACGACCCCCGAGGGTGAATCTCCTCGAGGGTGGATAAAAACACTTGCATATCACCATATTTTTTGCGTATTAAAGATACGTATATGATGAGGATTGCCCTAAATGGCGAATGACAACCAAAATACTGTCTTAGACGAACAAACTGATGTTGTAGATGAAAAATCTACAAAACGTGTGCGCAAAACTAAGCCTAAAGCGACTGACGGTGGTTCTACTGCAAGCTTATTTGGTATTGAACCTTATCAGCCGAAAAAAAATGAAGAATACATGTCTGAAGGTCAGCTTGAGCACTTCCGCCAAATTTTGTTGGCATGGAAAGCAGAGTTGATGTCAGAAGTTGACCGCACACTCAACACCATGCAAGACGAAAACACCGCTTTGCCTGATGTGAATGACCGCGCGACACAAGAAGAAGAGTTTGCAATTGAACTACGTACACGTGACCGTGAACGTAAGCTCATCCGCAAAATCGAACAATCAATTGAAGCGATTAAAAACGATGACTATGGTTTCTGTGAAACCTGTGGTATCGAAATTGGTCTGCGCCGTTTAGAGGCTCGTCCAACTGCGACTTTATGTATTGACTGCAAAACACTGGCAGAAATCAAAGAGAAGCAAAATAACGGTTAATCATGTTATTCAATAATCCTCCCCCAACCCCTCCTTTACATAAGGAGGGGGACAACAGGATGGCTTATGTGGGTCGGTTTGCGCCATCGCCAACCGGCCCTTTGCATTTTGGTTCACTCATCACCGCCGTTGCCAGTTACTGTGAAGCAAAAGCACATCAAGGCTCATGGTTGGTTCGTATCGAAGATACCGACATCCCGCGTATTTACCCTGGCAGTGAAAGCCATATCTTGCGTTGTATCGAGGCTTTCGGCTTTCAGCCCGATGCGGAGATCATTTTCCAAAAAGATCGTCTCGACCTATATGAAGACGTGATTCAACAACTGCATCAACTCAAACTGGTCTATGCTTGTCAGTGCACCCGCAAAATGCTCGGTTCTAACCACATTTATGCAGGCACCTGCCGTGACCTTGCTCTGCCTTTTGAGCAACAAGCCATTCGCGTCAAAGTGGAAGATGTCGAGATTTGTTTTGATGATGCTCTGCAAGGCAGACACTGCTCACAACTGGCACATGAGCTCGGTGACTTTGTACTGAAACGCCGGGATGGCATTATCAACTATCAATTAGCGGTCGTGGTAGATGACTACCTACAAGGCATCACCCATGTGGTTCGTGGTGCAGATCTATTGGATAATACCGAGCGCCAAATTTATTTAGGTCAACTACTAGATTACCCACGTCTTAGCTATATGCACCTGCCTTTAGCCATGAATGATCAAGGGCAAAAGTTGTCTAAACAAAATATGGCACAGGCACTGGATCTTAACCAAGCCCCCACACTACTCGCTCAAGCAATACGCGCTTTAAATCAGCCAGTTGTCGAACTAGACCACCCTGAACGAATGTTACAACAAGCCATCGCACAATGGGATGTTTCACTGATTCCGCACCGTACTACCCTGCATGGTATCTATTTATAGCAAAACGATTGCGACAGAAACTCAACTCTAGATATAGCGCGCAACGTTTGTAATTGAAAGAAATTCAAAAATTTAGGAAGGGCTCAAACGCTATCCGCATAAAACGAAAAGTACGTTTAGTCTGCGGAAAGCGTCATGAAAGAACAACCCGCTTAGAAGCTGGATTCTTCTTTGGTTGGATTGGCACTTTGTGTTGTTGCATCAATTTTCAAAATCAAACTGATCATCACTGCGCACATAATCAGTGATGAACCGCCATAACTAATGAAAGGTAGCGTCAGACCTTTGGTTGGCAGCATCCCCATATTCATACCTGCGTTTACCAAAATTTGCAGTAAGAAAATAATCGATACCCCATAAGCCAAATAACCCGCACGCAAGTACTGATTTTTCAAGGCACGATGACCGACTTTGATACAGCACAGCAACATGGTAAAGGACAGAATTAAGACCGTAGTGATCCCGAAAAAGCCAAACTCTTCGCCTAAAATGGCCAACATGAAGTCGGTATGCGCTTCAGGCAAGTAGGCCATTTTCTGTACACTGTGGCCAAGTCCTACACCAAACCATTCACCACGCCCAAAGGCCATCAAGGCATTGGAAAGCTGGTAACCAGTGCCTAGCGGATCTTCCCAAGGGTTTGAGAAAGACATTAGACGTTCAAAACGGTAAGGCTCAAATACAATCAGAAAGACAAAGGCCGCAAAAATTGCACCAAAAGCCATACCAAACTGAATCAACGGCGCGCCAGCAAGGAAGAAGATACCGAGCATCATCAAACTAATCACCACGGTTGCACCCAAGTCGGGCTCCGCAATAATCAAACCCACCGTCAAAAGCATAATGATGCCGAGACGGATCAAACCTTTGATGTTATTTCTTACTTCTTCGGCACGGCGTACCACATAGTCCGCTGTGAAGATCGCCATCATTACTTTGGCGACCTCAGAAGCCTGTAACGTAAAGCCCGCAACACGAATCCAGCGGGTCGAACCATTGACCTCTGTCCCGACAACAAGCACGGCAGCCAGCAGTAAGATAGTCAAAATCCACAGCGGAAAGGTATTATTGAACCAAACATTGAGCGGAACTCGGTATACCGCATAGGCCAAAACGCCAGCCACGGCAATTGAAATGCCGTGACGAAGGACATAGTGAAATGAATTCTCATGAAGGCGTTCAGCATAAGGCATAGACGCAGATGCGACCATGATCGAACCTAAACACAACAACGCAATGACGCAGAAGATCAACACATTACGTGGTGTCACTTCGCTGGGTACACGCGGCGCCCAACGGCTATAAAACTGGTTAATTTTATTGATCGTTGTCTGAGCAAACTCAGCCATCTCAATTTCCTTATTATTTTTAGTGGAGTTCTTGCACACAAGCGACAAACTGATGTCCGCGCTGTGGGTAACCACTGAACATATCAAAACTTGCACATGCAGGTGACAATAACACGACATCATGGGCTTGGGTATGGGCTTGGCAAAGTGCAACCGCCTGCTCTAAAGTCTCAGCATGCAGCAAGGTCGTTGTTCCTGCCACAGCTTGTTCAATCAACGCCGCATCTTCACCAATCAATACCGCCACTTTCACGTATTTGCTCAAAGCCTCACGTAAAGCGCTAAAGTCTTGCCCTTTGCCTTGACCACCTAAAATGATCGCGACCTTACCACCTTTGGCTTCAATCGCAGCGCCTAGACCATCAATCGCAGCCAGTGTTGCGCCGACGTTGGTACCCTTAGAGTCATTATAGTAACGGACACCCTCAACTTCTTTCACAAACTCACAGCGATGTTCTAAGCCTTTAAAGCTTTTCAACGTTTCCAACATAGACTCCAGTGGCAAGTTGATTGCCTCACCCAAAGCCAAACAGGCCAAAGCATTGGCCACATTGTGTGTGCCTTGAATATACATCTCTGCACTGTTCAATAAACGTGTGCGACCACGAGCCAACCAGATCGTACCGTCGTCATCTCTTAATACACCGTACTGATTCATATCAGGCGCATTTAAACCAAAGCTTTGCATTGGCGTAGCATCAGGGACCAAAGGACGAGTAAGTGAGTCATCACGGTTATGAACGACTTTTTTCACGCCTTGGAAAATGCGATGCTTCGCGGTGTGATAGCCCATCATATCGCCATGACGGTCAAGATGGTCTTCACTCATATTCAGCACCACCGCAACTTCAGCTTGTAAATTTGAAGTGGTTTCTAACTGAAAGCTAGATAGTTCTAAAATGTATAAATCTGGCTGATCTTTGGTTAGGTCCAAGGCTGGGCGACCAAGGTTACCGCCTACCGCGACTTTCACGCCTGCATGTTCAGCCATCAGACCAATCAAGGTCGTCACAGTACTTTTTGCATTAGACCCAGTAATGGCCATGATTGGCTTGTCAGTTGCACGGCGTAAAATCTGAATTTCACTCACAACGGGAATGCCTTTGGCAATCGCAGCTTGAATTTCAGGTAGTTTCGGATCGAGCCCAGGGCTAATAACGATTTCTTCAGCAGACAACAACAGTTCTGCGTCAAACTGACCAAAACTGGTTTGTACCTCTGCTGGAATTTGGTCATGACCGGGCGGGGTCGATCGAGAGTCCGTTACTGCAACGCGGTAGCCTTGGTTATGTAAAAAATTGACCGCTGCAACACCAGAAATGCCGAGCCCTGCAACGACCTTAAGTCCACCACGTTGTATTAACATTTTCGCCCCATGCTTGGTCTGAGATTTATCTGCGGAAATGTTAGCACTTTGCTGTTTTGAATGCTTTTTCTGTTTTGACTTTCCTGCACTTTTTTTGTGTCAGTGCGTAAAAAAGCCGTCCCTCTTGGACGGCTTTTTTATTTGTGAACAAAAATTGTTTTATTTCCACTTCACCGCTTGAACTTCAGGCTTTTTCGCATTGCTGTCTTCTGTTGCTGGGCAGGCACAGTTTCCGCCACACCCGCCAGCCATTGACGGCCTTAACCACGTCGCCAAACGAGTCCAACCGCGAGCCTCACACAGCGTGGACAAGGACATGAAAACTGAACCCGATGTCTTAGGAAATACTTTCTTAAATACCACCACTGCACTCCAGATCACTAGAGCAGCAACAATTAGAATTTCAATCATCTCAATCTCCTCGCCTATTTACGCCGATTAGCCCAAATAGTGCGTTGCAATTTGATAGGTCAGGAATGACATTAAATAAGCCAAACCAAACAAGTAAATGGTCATAAAACTCACGGTTTTCCATGAACCTGTTTCACGTTTGACCGTCGCCAAAGTCGCCAAACAGTGCGGTGCATAAATAAACCACACCAATAAAGACAGACCAGTCGCCACCGACCAGCCGAGCTCACCGCCACTACTGATGAGCGAAGCCAAACCTTGTGACATGGCATCTTCATCAACAGCGGATAAGGCATATACCGTACCTAAAGCTGCCACCACCACTTCACGAGCAGCCATGGCTGGAATCAAGGCTATACAAATCTGCCAGTTGAAGCCCAGCGGTGCAAAAATTGGTTGCAGTAAATGACCGAGCATACCGGCAAATGAATAATCAATTTCAGGTAAAGTCGCGCCTTCAGGAGCTTGCGGGAAGGTACATAAGAACCACAGCAAAATAGACAACGCGAAAATGATGCCACCCACGCGACGCAAGAAGATCTTGGCACGGTCAAGTAAACCAATCCAAATATTCTTTAAGTCAGGGAAACGATAGCTTGGCAACTCCATCATCAACATATGCTGTGACTTGTCTTTATGGAAGAATTTCAGAACGAAAGATACACACAGTGCACTCACAATCCCGGCCATATATAAAGCAAACAACACCAAGCCTTGCAGATTGAAGATCCCCCAAACAGTTTGTTCAGGAATAAAAGCAGCAATTAACAAGGCATATACTGGTAAACGTGCCGAGCACGTCATGAGTGGCGCCACAAAAATCGTGGTCAAACGGTCACGCGGATCACTAATGGTACGCGATGCCATAATGCCCGGAATTGCACAGGCAAAGCTAGACAACAATGGAATAAAGGCACGCCCAGAAAGACCTGCCTTAAACATCAGCTTATCCAGTAAAAATGCGGCACGCGGTAAATAACCCGACTCTTCCAATACCAAGATAAAGAAGAACAGAATTAAAATCTGCGGCAAGAACACCACGACACCGCCCGCACCCGCAATAATCCCATCTACCACCAAACTGTTAAGTAAAGGGTGGCTAATAGACCCACCGATGGTTTCACCCAGCCAGCCAAAGAAGGTTTCAATCCCATCCATAAACGGTGCTGCCCAAGCAAAAACGGCTTGGAAGACAATAAACATCATGACTGCAAGGCTAACTAGACCCAAAACTGGATGTAGGAAAATCTTATCTAGAAAATCAGTTCGCTTGTCTTCTTCATCGACGTACTGCACAGCGTCATGTAATAAATTTTCTACTTTCTCATGTGCAGTGTCGCCTTTTAAACCCGTCAGCTCGGTATATGGCACGGCATATTTGCCCTGCTCTAAAGCGCTGAGCAGGCTTTCAATACCCGAGTTACGCACCGCAACAGTTTCAACGATCGGCACACCCAAGCGCTCAGAAAGCTTTTGGGTATTGATTTGCATGCCACGGCGACGTGCTTCATCCATCATGTTTAAAACGATTAACATTGGACGACCCAATGCAATCAGTTCAATCACTAAACCGAGGTGAAGTTTGAGGTTGGTTGCATCAACCACACATAAAAAAGCATCTTGCTGACCTTCGTCTGCAATTTTTCCCATCACCACGTCACGGGTAATCATTTCATCAGGACTGGTGGCGTCTAAGCTATACGTCCCTGGCAAATCCAGAACGCGAACCGCTTGACCGGAAGGAAGAGTAAATTGACCAACTTTACGCTCAACCGTTACACCCGCATAGTTACCTACTTTTTGGCGTGTTCCAGTGAGATGGTTAAATAACGAAGTTTTACCGCAGTTTGGATTACCTACAAGGGCAACACGCAAGGCATCACTCATCTAGGTGCTCCTTCGACTTGAATTTCAATTTTTTCAGCTTCAACTTTTCTTAAGGCGAAACGTGTAAAACCCACTTGGATTAAAATTGGATCGCCACCAAAAACACCTTTGGTAATCACCTGTACTTTTGTACCTGCGACAAAGCCTAATGTTTCAAGACGACTAGCCACCAAATCAGTCTGAGCTTCGCCATCCAAAGTATGATTCACTTTGTTAATGATGGCAGTTTGTTTGACTTTTAAATCAGATAAACGCACCGCATCCAACCCTTTAATATTTTGAACAGTATACAAACAAATGAGAATAATTACCAAATCAGATTCGATAATGATTCGCATCTGTTATAACACATCGACAAGCGAGAATGATTACACTACATTGAATAAAACCCCTATTCCTTGTTTTTGTCTTTCCGTGATGATGTGCTTGAGAGCTTTATGTTAAATAAAAAACCGCGTGTGCCTGCGCCTGTTCAAATCCCAACTCAGCTCAGTTTTTTACACGGCTTTAAAGATTATCTCATTGCACAAACCGTCAGCCCACACACCCGAAATGCTTATCTCTCTGACTTATTGCAGTGCAGCGAGTGTAGTCGGGTGAGCATGCCTGAATGGAGCAGTGATGATGTCGCCGATGTTCTGCTGACCCTCACCAAGCAAGGCAAAAGCCCGCGCTCCATTGCGCGCTGTCTGTCTGCTCTGCGTTCTTTTTTTAAATTTCTACGGGAACAAAAACTGCGTTCAGACAACCCTGTCGCGCTACATAAAACACCCAAAATTGGCCGCGCACTGCCTAAAGATTTGTCTGAGCAAGACGTGGATGCCTTAATTCAAGCTCCAGATATTGAAACCGCTCTCGGACTCCGTGATCGTGCCATGTTTGAAGTCTTATATGCCTGTGGACTGCGTGTATCTGAGCTACTAAACTTACGGTTAGACTTAATCAATTTAAAACAAGGCTATTTAAGAATTACGGGTAAAGGCAATAAAGAAAGACTGGTACCTTTGGGGCAAATCGCAGTGGAATGGGTCGAAAAATACTTAATTGAATCCCGTCCGCAATTATATAAATCTGCAACTGACTATCTATTTTTAACTCAACATGGCGGCATTATGAGTCGGCAAAACTTTTGGTACGCCATTAAACGCTATGCCTTACAAGCAGGAATTCAGGCTGAACTGTCTCCACATACCTTACGACACGCTTTTGCAACGCATTTACTCAATCACGGCGCCGACTTGCGTGTAGTACAAATGTTATTGGGACATAGTGATCTATCCACGACACAAATTTATACCCATGTCGCACAAGTGCGTATGCAACAGCTGCATGCCAGCCATCACCCAAGGGCTTAAGGTCTTGATCATCCATAACTTAAGGCTGTTTTTAGCACGAAGACTACGAAGTATTACCGAGTCCTGTAGTTTTTTTGCTATGCTTGGCGCTCTGTTTTTATAAAGTCAAAAGAAAAAGGGTTATCTATGTTATTTACCCGTAAACCATTGTTCATTGCCTGTGCCATTGCTTCAAGTGTTCTATTTACAGCATGTTCAAATAACACTGAAGAAAAAAAACAAGACTCTTTAACGGCAAGCGCGCCAGCCACAGGTGAAGCGTCGACTTTGACGGAACGCAATGCAAAGCAACGTTTAATTGACACCCTTCAAAAGCATTTCAAAACAGCCAATATCAATGCCAAAATCATCGATATCAAAACCACTGAAGTGCCAAATTTATTTTGGGTCAATCTTGAAGGGATGAGCTCGGTTTATACCACGGCAGATGGTAAATATATTATCCAAGGTGATGTGATTCGCTTGGGCGATAAAACACTCCACAACGTCAGCGATAACCTGCAAGCTGAAGCCAACAAAAAGCTTCTAGCAGGACTCAAAACTGAAGATCTACTGGTTTATAAAGCCAAAGGCAAGACCAAGCATGTGGTTTATATCTTTACCGATGCCAGCTGCCCTTACTGCCATAAACTGCACGAGCATATCCCTGAAATCACAGCCCAAGGTATTGAAGTACGTTACATTGCATGGCCGCGTGGCGAACAGTTCATGCCAGCCATGGAAAGTGTGTGGTGTAGCGCAGACCGTCAAGCTGCCTTTGATCAAGCGATTTCAGGTGCTCAACTTCCACCAGCGACCTGTAAAAATCCAGTGCGAGATCAATACCAGTTGGGTCTGAACATGGGCGTAAATGGGACACCTGCGATCTACAATGAAGATGGTGAATATCTCGGTGGCTATTTGGCCCCAAGTGAATTATTAAATCGCCTTAAATAACTAATTTTTATTTGTTATTTAACTAATATTTATAGTTGAACATAAAATGATTTCTTTCCTAGAGTCTCACAGTTTTTTTAGCTATGATCTAGGCTTGGTTCAATATATATAAGTAAATTGGAGTGTGACGTGAAACCAGTTCGTCTGGCAATCCTCGGTCTTGGTACTGTGGGTGGTGGTGCCCTTAAACTACTAAAAGAAAATGCTGCTGAGATTAAACGTCGCACCGGTCGTGAAATTCAAATTACCTATGTCGGCACACGCCGCCCTCGTCCAGACTTAGACTTAGGCGATGAGGTCAAGCAAAGTGCTGACTTACTCGACATTGTGCGTCAGCCTGATGTCGATGTTGTGGTTGAAGTAATGGGTGGCATCCACCCTGCATATGAAGTGATTAAAGAAGCCATTTTACATGGTAAACAAGTGGTCACCGCGAACAAAGCTTTACTTGCTGAACATGGTAATGAGCTGTTCAAACTGGCGGATGACAATGCCGTGCAAATCGCCTATGAAGCTGCGGTTGCAGGGGGTATTCCCATCATTAAAGTGATGCGTGAAGGCCTAGCGGCAAACAAGATTAATTGGTTGGCGGGTATCATCAATGGTACAGGCAACTTTATCTTGACTGAAATGCGTGAAAAAGGTCGTGCCTTTGCAGACGTATTAAAAGAAGCACAAGAACTCGGTTATGCCGAAGCTGATCCAACTTTTGATGTCGAAGGCATTGATGCTGCACATAAACTCACGATTTTAGCATCGTGTGCTTTTGGTATTCCGCTACAGTTTGACAAAGTCTACACCGAAGGCATCAGTAAAATCACAGCGCAAGACGTGAAGTATGCTGAAGAGCTGGGTTTCCGTATTAAGCACTTGGGGATTGCGCGTCGCGCAGCGAATGGCATCGAACTTCGTGTTCACCCAACCTTGATCCCTGCGGAAGAACTGATTGCCAATGTCAACGGCGTTAAAAATGCCGTCTTGGTACAAGCACATGCTGTCGGCCCAACTTTGTACTATGGCGCAGGCGCAGGTGCAGGTCCAACCGCGTCTGCAGTCGTTGCAGATGTGATTGATATCGTTCGTGATATCTCTTATACCGAAGATGGTGCTGGTACAATTCCACAATTGGCCTTCGAAGCACTAACCAATGTGCCCATTTTAAGCCGTGAAGAAATGACCACCGGTTATTACATCCGGATTAATGCAGAAGATCAAACGGGCGTCTTGGCAGATGTGACTACGATTCTCAGTCGTGCAGGCATCAGTATCGATGCCATCATGCAACAACCACGCTTAAAAGACCTTATTCCAATCGTGATTTTGACTGATCCAGTCGTTGAATCAAAAATGGACGAGGCACTTGCTCAAATTCAAGCCTTACCCGTCATTCATGGCGAAATCGTGCGAATTCGTTTAGAATCGCTTGATAATTAATCGGGTGGAGGAAAAGAACGCTCTTCTCTTCCTCACCAAGCTCTACACACAATTGGAACATCATCATGTCGAATGCCAATCGTTATACTGGTTTAGTTGACCGTTATCGCGACCGTTTACCAGTGTCTGCAACTACTCGCGCTATTTCTTTAGGTGAAGGTAATACGCCACTGATTAAACTCGAGAACATTCCACGTTTAATTGGCAAAAATGTTGAAATTTATGTGAAGTACGAGGGCTTAAACCCGACTGGTTCATTTAAAGACCGTGGTATGACCATGGCAGTCACTAAAGCCGTTGAAGAAGGCTCAAAAGCCATTATCTGTGCCTCTACAGGTAATACCTCAGCTGCGGCTGCGGCTTATGCAGCACGTGCAGGCATTAAAGCGTTTGTGTTAATCCCAGAAGGCAAAATTGCCATGGGTAAAATGGCGCAAGCAATGATGTATGGTGCCATCACCATGCAAATCCGCGGTAACTTCGATGACGGTATGCGTCTGGTCAAAGAAATTGCAGATAAAGCCCCTGTAACGATCGTAAACTCAATCAACCCATACCGTTTGCAAGGTCAAAAAACCATTGCTTACGAAATTGTAGATGAGTTAGGCCGTGCACCAGATTACCACTGCCTACCAGTAGGTAATGCAGGGAACATCACGGCACACTGGATGGGTTATACCGAAGCAGTTGCCAACCAACCGGCAGATCAATTTGAGCAAGTGATTTACGACGCTGAAACAGATCAATTCACAGGTCCTAAACCTGAAGGCTTACCAACCATGGTTGGTTACCAAGCAGCAGGTGCTGCGCCATTTTTACGTGGTGCACCCGTTGAGAACCCTGAAACAGTTGCAACAGCAATCCGTATTGGTAATCCACAAAGCTGGAACCATGCTAAAGCGGTGGTCCGTGACTCTCAAGGTTGGTTCGATGAACTGACTGATGCTGAAATCTTAGAAGCACAGCGTTTGCTTTCAATGTATGAAGGTGTCTTTGTAGAACCCGCTTCTGCAGCATCGATTGGCGGTGCAATCCGTGACATCAAAGCAGGTAAAATTGCGGAAGGTTCTGTGATTGTCTGTACCGTGACAGGTAATGGTCTGAAAGACCCAGATACTGCGATCAAACAGTGTTCTGATGCGGTCATGCTATCAATCGATGCAACTTTAGAACAAGTTCGCGATTCAATTCTTTCAAACATGTAATTGAGAGAAGACAAAAAAAGCCCTGCATATGCAGGGCTTTTTTATGACTCAATTTTCGTTGTTGAGTGAACAAAAACAAAGTCGGGTTAAATGCGTTTTGGTAATTGGCTTGCCCAGTTCATTAGGCGCGTTGCATCATTGGTACGTGCTGCAGATGAGTCCGCGCCCAATAACACCACCACTGCTGGACGGTTATTTAAAGTGGTATGCATCACCACACAGCGACCGGCTTCATTAATGAAACCTGTTTTTGAAATATTAATATTCCAACCACCATTACGAACCAAGGCATTGGTATTGTTTGATTTCAATACACGATAGCCCAAGTTAAAGTCATAGCTTGCTGTGGTTGAGAACTGACGAATCAGACCATACTGAGACGCAGCATTGACCAAAATACCCAAGTCACGTGCTGAAGCGACATTGCCTGGATGCAGACCAGTCGATTCCATATAATGGGTTGAATTCATACCCAAAGATTTTGCTTTGGCATTCATCGCCGAAACAAAGGCTGAGCGACCACCCGGATACGTCCGTGCAAGCGCTGATGCTGCTGGGTTTTCTGACTTCATTAATGCAAATAACAATGCCTCTGCACGGTTCATACTATCCCCTGCACGCAGTGACGAGCTTGAACTTTTACAACCCGAACACGAAAAGTCCGCTTGCTGTAAAGTAATGTTTTCAGACATATTTAAACGCGCATCTGAAATCACCACCGCCGTCATCAGTTTAGTAATCGAGGCAATCGGCAGCGCGGTATTACTGTTTTTACTGTACAGTACTTCACCTGTATTGCCATCCATCACCAGTGCTGCACGAGCATTGACACTAGGTTGGTTGGAATATTTCGAGGTATCGAAAATTTGTACTGTTTTCGAGGTACTGTTGTTCGTCACCACACCGTTGGAACTGCGAATACTGGTGGTGACTTTTGTTGAACCCTGAGGAGCGTACTCTTCAGGATCTTCCATGAGATCATCATTCAGAAGCTGTTCTGCATCTGCCGCAGACCAGCTCATGCTTGCTTGGCTAGGCCCCGAGCCCGGGTTCATCACCAAGTCTGCAAGGCTATGGGTACTGGCCGTCATTGCAATCGACCATCCCAATAGATGCATTAAAAATTTATTTGATTTTTTCACTTTTCTTCACTCAACTTCATAACCCATAAGATACATTTGCGTATTCACGCCAATATGCCTTACATTTGTACACAATGCGAACAGCATTGCCGTCGACAGCGTGCATATCTTTTCAAATAAGCCTAAGAATAGGATTGCTAATTTTGTCGTTTCATTGCAAGCTTATTTTGCTTTATGTAACAAAAAATATGGTTTTTATAGTGAGGAAGAGCTAGGTGATCACAGTTTTAGTGGTAGATGACCATGAGTTAGTACGTACAGGGATTTGTCGAATGCTCGAGGACCATGCTGATGTTCAAGTCATTGGCCAAGCTGAGTCTGGTGAAGAAGCAATTAACCTCGTCCGTCAATATCACCCGAATGTGGTTCTGTTAGATGTCAACATGCCAGGTATTGGTGGCGTTGAAACCACACGCCGCTTACTACAAACCGCACCCGAAACCAAAGTACTGGCAGTCAGTGGTCTAGCTGAAGAACCTTATCCTTCCCTGTTACTCAAAGCTGGCGCCAAAGGCTACATTACCAAAGGTGCGCCCGTGACCGAAATGGTACGTGCCATTAATAAAGTCATGCAAGGCGGCAAATATTTCAGTGCTGATATTGCTGAACAACTGGCCAGTTCTTATCTATCGGATACACAAACCTCACCTTTTGATGCTCTGTCTGAACGTGAAATGCAGGTGGCGATGATGGTTGTGAATTGCATCAGTGCACAGGAAATTTCTGACAAGCTTTTTGTCAGCGTAAAAACGGTCAATACTTACCGTTACCGAATTTTTGAAAAGCTCAACATTGACAGTGATGTGAAGCTGACTCACCTTGCTATTCGTTATGGTTTAATCAAACCCTGATGCAAGCTGACTAACACCCACATGCTGCAATACTCAACCAATATTCAGTTAAATCAATACCGTCTAGGTGTTTGGTATGCGTCTTATCGACTGTTTATTGGCTGTTGTTTGTTGTTGGTTTATCTACTGACTTATGAGCAGCTATTTTCAAATTATCAATATCCAGTATTGTATCGTTCTGTCCTGATTGGCTTTATTTTTATCAGTGCCTTTCAGCTATTGAGCCTCAAGAATGTGCGCAAGCGCATACCACTTCAGCTCACCTTGTTGTTTATCGTCGATGTCATTAGCCTCAGTTTACTCACTTTTGCCACCGATGGTCCGAACTTACAGTTAAGCTTATTGTTTGTGATCACGATCTTTGCCGCTTGTGTATTGGTCGATAAACAAAAAGCGCTCATCATTACCTTGATTGCTGTAATTACACTGGTTTATCAACACTTTATTGGAACGCTATTTTCAATTAGTTCATTGAATACCATTGGCAACAGTGCCGTGCTCGCCTTTTTGTTCTTTGTGGTTTATGGGTCTGGACAAATTGCAGTACGACGTTTTCAAGTCCTTGAAAATTTAAACTTCTATCAGTCCCAAGAACTGGACCAACTGCAAAACATTAACCGTTATATTTTAGAGCAAACAGAGCTCGGCTATTTGGTGCTCGATGAAAACTGCCACATGGTGCTGAGTAATCCTGCCGCATGTACATTATTGGGCATCTCCCCAATTTATGCCTATGACAAATACCCCTTATATAAGGCGCAACCTGATTTATTTGAACTCCTCAAATTCGACCAACTGAAAAATGGGGAAAAATTCCAATTTACATCGCAACTGAGTCGCTTTCAGATTCAGATCGAAATTCAAAAACTTCAAGTCCCGAATCAGACACTGACCTTATTCGTGCTGCAAGATGCACAAAAAATTAATCAACGTGTACAACAACTCAAGCTGGCCGCACTGGGTCAACTTTCTGCCAGCATTGCACATGAAATTCGCAACCCACTGGCAGCCATCACACAAGCTAATGAACTAATGCAAACCAATGATCCACAACAAGAACTGTTGCAGACCATGATTGCCAAACAAGCCTCAAGGATTGATAAAATTATTGGCGATACACTGAGCATGGCACGCAGTAAAGAAACCTATCCGACCTTAATTGATGTCGCCGCTTTTTTAGAACGTTTTATCGTTGAAGATTTGCCCGATGTCAAAGATCAAATTGATTACCGCATTTCCGATCAAGCTCAGATTCAGTTTGATGAACAACAACTGAGGCAAGTGCTGATCAACCTGATTCGAAACGCCATTCGGCATAATGCAGCTGAAGCCGAGCACATTCAAATTCGTGTCTATAGCTACAAAAACCTCGTCCATATTGAGGTCTGCGATTTTGGTGAAGGGGTCGCCACTCAGGATCAAACCGCCCTGTTTCAACCGTTTTTTAGTACCTCCATCAATGGAACTGGGTTAGGATTATATTTATCCCATAGTTTCTGCGAAGCCAACCAAGCTAAGCTATACTATGTAGAACAAAAAATAGGGGCATGCTTTCGGATTGAATGCCCCCGTATAAACAATGACGTGTAATTTTTGGGGTTAATCGTGGAAAAAAAACCACTTGTTTTATTGGTGGATGACGAACAAGACTTATGTACACTGATGCAAATGTCTTTAAGTCGGATGGGGATTGATACACATATTGCCTATCGCTTACAAGAGGCGGTTCAAGCCCTGAAAACGCATCAATATGATGCCTGTCTAACCGATCTTAATTTACCCGATGGTAATGGTCTGAGCTTGGTCGATTTTATTGCTCAAAATTATCCTAATTTGCCTGTTGCAGTGCTGACTGCTTACGGCAATATGGATATTGCGATTGCAGCACTTAAAGCTGGTGCTTTTGATTTTGTCAGTAAACCAATCAACCAAAAACATTTAGAGCAACTTTTACAAAAAGCCTTTAATCAGCCCATCAGTCAGCTGCATATCCAAGAAGATACGCTTGAACATCGTCTGCTGATTGGTCAGTCCCTTCCTATTCAACAGCTACGCATCACCTTAAAGAAAATTGCACGCTCGCAAGCCCCTGTCTTTATTACGGGTGAATCAGGCACTGGCAAAGAAGTGGTGGCGAATCTGGTACATCGCCTGAGCAATCGCAATGAAGGGCCATTTATTGCCATCAACTGCGGTGCCATTCCGACTGAACTGATGGAAAGTGAATTGTTTGGACACCGTAAGGGTAGCTTTACAGGAGCGACTCAAGACAAACAAGGATTGATTCTGTCTGCGCATGGCGGTAGTTTATTTTTAGATGAAATTGCTGAGTTACCGCTCACTATGCAGGTGAAACTGCTGCGTGCGGTACAAGAAAAACGCATTCGCCCAATTGGGAGTGACACCGAAATTGATGTCGATTTCCGTGTGATTAGTGCCAGCCATCAAGACTTAGAAGCACTGGTGCAACAAGGCAAGTTCCGTCAGGATTTGTACTTCCGCATCCATGTCATGGACATTGTGCTGCCTACTCTACGTGAGCGTGGCAATGACATTATTCTTTTGGCACAACATTTCATTCAAAAAATCTGCCAAGAATGGGACATCCCAGTCAAACCACTGAGTGAACGTGCACGTGAGTTTTTATTGGCCCAATATTATCCAGGCAATGTGCGTGAACTACGCAATATGATGGAACGTGCCATCACTTTAAGTGATGAAAGCAGTATCGACTTACCCCACTTACAAACAGCCCCATTGCGACCAATTGCTCAGACTAACTATGCCAATGCCACCCAACAAGTTCCTGTTGGCAATGATCAACTCGGTCATGTGCCTTCACGTAAATTGCCCGAAGAGGGTTTAGAGCTGTATTTAGAAAAAATTGAAAAAGAAATTTTGATGAATGCGCTCAACCTCACCCACTGGAACCGCACTCTGGCGGCTAAAAAGCTCGGCATGTCTTTCCGTTCTTTACGTTATCGCTTGAAAAAATTTGGGTTAGATGGCGAAGACGATTCCGTTTAAAGGCTTAACGACGATTCATTAAAATCTCTGCCACATGTTCAACATAGCTTTCGTCTTTGAGTTCATGTGGCATCGGATACACTTGATTCGGTGCAATCCCCACCCCCTCAATCATTTGCCCACTTGGGGTGTAATAGTGTGACACGGTCATTTGTAAGGCTGCACCATTGGAAAGCGGAAACAGTTTTTGCACCACGCCTTTACCATAACTTTTTTCACCCATCACCCACGCCCGTCCATGCTCCTTCAACGCAGCGGTAAACACTTCAGCGGCCGATGCAGAACGGTCATTAATCAAAATGCCCACTTTTAAATTTTGAAACTCGAGGCTAGGTAAGGCCTGAAACTGCTGATCGCCCTCGGAACGACTTTTAGTCGAAACAATCACGCCTTGGTTTAAAAATAAATCGGCAGATTCAACTGCAGCAGACAACAGTCCTCCGGGATTATTTCTAAGGTCAATCAAGACCGCTTTTAAACGCGAAGACTGATGCTCTTCTATCAATTGCTGAATTTCATTGGCCGTGTCCTGCTGAAACACACGCACCTTAAGCACCAAAACTTGGTTATTCAACAATTGCGCCTGAATATCGGTTTCAACTTTTCGAGTTCTGACCACATTGATTGGTGTGGCGTTGGTTTTTAATTGTAGACTGACGGTACTGCCAATCGCCCCACTGAGTAAATCGTTGACCTGTGACTGATTGAGCTTACGTAATTCTTGATCATCTATTTTAAAAACGGCATCAGCATTTCTTAAGCCCAGTTTGCTAGAATCTGAGTCAGGTTTTAATCCACGAATTTGCCATTGCTGTAAACGAGTATCAAAGCTTAAACCGAAATCGACTGAAGCCAAATCCCCTTCAGTATATTGCACCAGTTGCTTATATTCTTGAGGAGATAAATAGCGCGAATAGCGGTCTAAACCACTAACCAAGCCTTTAATGGCTTGTTGGAACAATGCCTCATCACTGCGTTCAGCCACATAATTGTCTTTGACTAAACCGTAGATTTGCACAAATTGTTGAATGGATTCAATCGGAACCTCAACATAACCTTGTTCCAATTCATCATCAAAAGCGGGTGCTGCCGCTGTTTTTGCAACAGCCCCCATCGGGTGGATCAGAGTCAGACCTAAAGCAATCACTACACCTATTGAAGTCCACGATGCTTTTGCCATTTACCCACCCAAATTGATTTATACGTCTAATGTAATTAAGTTACGACCTTGCATGTCTGCTGGAACAGGAAGATGCATCAAGCTTAACAAGGTTGGTGCGACATCGGCCAATACGCCCCCCTCAGCAATGGTTGCTTGGGTTGGGCCAACATAGATAAAAGGCACCAATTCTGTCGTATGCTGAGTATGCACCTGACCACTGTGATAATCCTGCATTTGTTCAACATTACCATGGTCAGCCGTAATTAACATATGGCCTTTTTGTGCCATCACCGCCTCATAGACACGGCCTAAGCATAAATCAACGGCTTCAACAGCTTTCACAGCAGCATTAAATACGCCCGTATGACCCACCATATCACCGTTGGCATAGTTCACCACCAACAGATCAAACTCGCCTGAGTTAATCGCAGCCACCAATTCATCGGTTACTTCATATGCGCTCATTTCTGGCTTGAGGTCATAAGTAGCCACATTCGGTGATGGAATCAAAATACGTTTTTCACCTGGGTATTCATCTTCACGACCACCACTGAAGAAGAATGTCACATGTGCATATTTCTCAGTTTCAGCAATACGTAATTGGGTTTTACCAAGGCCTGAAAGATATTCACCAATCGAGTTTTTTAATGCTTCAGGCATATACGCCACAGGTGCATCAATACTGGCTTGGTAGCGTGTCAACATCACAAACTTAGATAAGTTTGGTACAACTTTACGCTCAAAGCCTGCAAAATCTTTTTCAACAAACGCTTTGGTAATTTCACGCGCACGATCCGCACGGAAATTCATAAAGACGATGCTGTCACCATCTTGAACTTTCACGGCATCGCCAATGCGTGTTGCTTTGACAAATTCATCAGATTCGTCTGCGGCATAAGCCAATGCTAAACCTTCAACTGCTGTAGCTGCAGTACGTGTTGCTTCAGACTCTGTGAGTAAACGATAGGCTTGTTCCACACGGTCCCAACGGTTATCTCGATCCATCGCAAAATAACGACCAATCAGACTCACAATACGACCTTGATTTGGATATTGAGCAAACAATGCATCTAATTTTTCTAAAGAAGGCTGTGCACTGCGTGGCGGGGTATCACGACCATCTAAGAAAGCATGGAGATACACGGTTGCACCGCGTTTTAACGCAAGTTCAGCCATGGCAACAATATGATCTTCGTGTGAATGCACCCCACCTTCAGACAATAGCCCCATGATGTGCAACGCACCACCCGCTGCTTTGGCTTTTTCAACGGCATCAACCAAAACTTCATGTTCGAAAAAAGCACCCGTACGAATGTCTTTGGTGATTCGGGTAAAGTCTTGATAGAGCACACGCCCTGCACCCAAGTTCATGTGGCCCACTTCAGAGTTGCCCATTTGGCCATCTGGCAGACCCACGTCTTCACCAGAACCTGAAATTAAGCTATGCGGATGCTTTGCTTCAATCGCTGTTAAATTCGGTCGATTCGCTGCTAAAAAAGCATTGTCTTCAATCGCTTCACGGTGTCCCACACCATCCATAATGACCAGTACGTGAGGGATTTTGCCAGCAGTTGCATCCGCCATAATAAGCACTCTTTTTTTGTCTACAAATTCATCGCTCTATCTTACCGAATTTTCGGTCAAGACTCTATGCAGGCATGATGGTTTAACACCATCATCCGCATTGTTTTCTTCAATATCGTACAGTTATCGTGCACGTTGTAATAAATAACCACCTGCGACAAACATCAGTAAAATCGGCACAAAAACAAACCATGCGGGTGAAGGCGAATACACCAAACTTGCATAACCCAAGAAGTCTTGTAGGTAAAAGAAACCTAGGCCCGTAAACAGTGCAATCACCAAACGAAAGCCCATCGATTGTTGGCGCAGTGGGCCAAAAATAAAGGAACAAGCAATCAACACCAAAGCAATCAAGGCAAATGGAGATGCCACTTTCTGCCAAAAAGCCAACTGATAAGTTTTAGGCACTTGGCTATATTCATGCATATAGCTCATGAAACTGACCAATTGACTCGGTGAAAGGTCTTCAGGATCAATCGTCACCATGTGCACATATTTCGGTTGCAGTGCCAGTGCCAAAGGCGTTTTAGCGGCCTTTTGTGCCGTAGCGTTGCCTGTCGGCAGCAAATCAACTTGGGCCGTATTTTCTAAAATCCAATGACCATCTTGCACAAACTGACCTTGCTCAGCATTTAAAACGCCTTTCAAACGAGCATTATTATCAAAGTCGACCACTTGCACATTTTTCAGCTGACCTTGAGAGTTGGCATAATCGACATAAATAAAACGCTGCCCTTCTCGTGTCCAGTAACCACGTACTTCACCAAGTTCAGCCGCAGTTCGATGGCTTTTCACACCTTTGGCTTGCTCATTGGTATAAGGAATCACCCATTCACTTAAAGCGAATGACAGTACCACCAAAATTAAAGCCGAACGAATCACCCAACCAACAATCCGCCAAAGACTCACCCCCACCGAGCGCATCACAATCAGCTCACTGTTTGAAGCCAAAGTGCCGAGGCCCAATACTGAGCCAATTAACGCGGCAATCGGTAGAATCTCATAGAGATATTGCGGTGCTCCCCACAGTACATAACGTAAAGCATCCCAAGCACCATAACCTTCTTTAAGGGAGCCTAGCTCACCCAAATAGGTAAACAGAATTTGCAAGACCGATAAAATAGCGGTAGCACCCAGCATCGCCATCGCGGTGGTTTTGGTCACATGTTTTGCGACTATACGACGTGCGAACATGATTAAGACCCCGCTCGTTGTAATGTTTTCTTAATTTTCGGGGCAAGCTTTTGTTTACGCGAAAACAAAGCCGCTGCTATCGCATAAATCACCAAGATCATTGGATAAGCCCAAATCCCCATTTCTTCTTTACTGACTCGGGTTTTAATGGCCATCAGCGCCACGATTAAACTGGCAAAAATAAGCAATGCAGGGAACAGCTTTAAGTAACGTCCTTGGCGTGGACTCACTTCAGATAAAGCCACAGCGAGGAGCAACGCCACTACAATGGCAAACGGTACAAAAATACGCCAGCCCAACTCACTCGCCACGACAGGATCATTACGATTATCCCAAAGTTTCATGGTGGACAGTGCTTCAACATCGGCACTTTCAAACTTCGCTTCTTTATCATTTTCTAAACGTAGGCGATAAGACTGAAACTCGGCTTGGCTATAACGCGGCTGTCCCGGATAAATTTCATAACGGCGACCTTGCACCAAATCCACCACATTGGCGGGATCATTTTCAATTTCAACCCGCGTGGCTTCTTTGGCCAAAATCATCACATCAGGCTTACCTTCTGCTTCAGCGCGTTGATAGAAGAAGATGTCTTTGAGGTTCTTACGGTCTTCGGATAAGTCACCCGCATAAATGGTATAAGGCCCCGATGAAATAAACTCTTTGGGTCGAACCAAATCAAAACCAGTACGCACCGCCTGACTGGTGGTGAGCTGCTCAAACTGACGAACACCCCACGGCGCCATCCAAAGCATCAGCACGGCTTGAACAGCAAGAAACACCACGGTCATAGGAATCAGCAGTCGACCCAATTGGTTACGACTGACGCCACTGCCATTGAGTACTGCCATTTCATGATCGACATACAGACGACCAAAAACCAGCATCAGTCCAATAAAAAAGCCTAGAGGAAGAATCAGCGTTAAAAATTCAGGCAAACGATAGCCAATAATGCTAAATAAAATACCTGCATCTAAGCGACCCTGCGCGGCTACGCCAAAATACTTGATCAAACGACCGCCCATCATGATCAAGGTCAATAAGGCGATCACAACCAAGGATGTCGACACCACTTGTTTGACCAGATAACGCCGAATAATCAAATTAATTCTTCCAAAAATAGGTGAATAAAAACTAGCGCTAGTTTACCCGAATAGTGAAAATATAAAACCTGTACTCTTGTTGCACTTTGCAACTCTATTCATGTTAATGTTTCAGTGGTTTAATCATTTTCAAACTTTATAAGGCTTAAATAAAACTTATGAAACTCTCTATTAATACGTCATTCACAGAGAATACGTCTAGCCAATTTTTGTTGATATTAGTAGATTCTGAAAACACGCAACACCTTGCAAATGCTTATCAAATTAATGATTTAAACAACTTAATTGAAGCGACTCAGTTTAAAGCCGCATTCAATGAAACTTTGAGCCTCATTGGTCAAATTCCAGCAAGCCCCAATGCAGCCTTGATCGGGGTGGGTAAAGCCGCTGAATTACAAGCAGCAAAGCTGGTGAAAATTGCTCAAACCATTATCAAAGCTTCACAAAAAAAATTCAAACACATCAGTCTTGACCTTTCAGCTCTTCCAGCTGAACTCCATTATTTATTTGCCCTCAGTTTGACGCAAGCGGCATATGCTTTTGATGAATTCAAATCGAAAAAAGCCGACAACGCGCTTGAACAGATCAGCCTGATTGCCGCTGAGTCGCCGCTGAATGCTGCACAACTTAAACTGATTGAAGCTGTGCAGTCAGGTCAAAGCTTTGCACGTGACTTAGGCAACCGTCCGGGCAATATCTGCTTCCCTGAATATTTGGCAGAGCAAGCCTTAGAACTGGCAGCCCAATATCCTGACCTACTCCGTGTTAATGTCCTTGATGAGCAACAAATGGCTGATCTGGGCATGCATTCCTTCCTTGCGGTGAGCAAAGGTTCAGACCGCCCAGGCCGTATCATTACCCTTGAGTATCAAGCTGAACGTACTGAAGCCCCAGTGGTCTTGGTCGGTAAAGGAATCACCTTTGATACAGGTGGCATTTCATTGAAACCGGGCGCTAGTATGGATGAAATGAAATATGACATGTGTGGTGCAGCATCCGTTCTAGGGACACTCCGTGCTCTATGTGAATCACGTTTAGCCATTCATGTCGTAGGTACGATTGCGGCAGCTGAAAATATGCCTTCAGGCAAAGCTACACGTCCGGGTGACATCGTGAGCACCATGAGCGGTCAAACCGTTGAAATTTTAAATACCGATGCAGAAGGTCGTTTGGTGCTGTGCGACACATTGACCTATGTAAAACGCTTTAACCCTGAACTGGTCATTGATATTGCAACCTTAACGGGCGCCTGTGTCGTGGCACTCGGTTCAGTCTTAACAGGTATGTTTACCCCAGATGACAAACTTGCGGCCGAACTATCTGAAGCAGGTCAAAATAGCTTTGACCGCGTCTGGCGCATGCCTGTGATTGATGACTATCAAGAACAGCTAGACTCTCCATTTGCCGATATTGCCAATATTGGCGGGCCTAAAGCTGGTGCTGTAACTGCAGCGTGCTTCTTGCAACGTTTCACCCGTGATTACCGCTGGGCGCATTTGGACATCGCAGGTACAGCATGGAACTCGGGTGCCAATAAAGGGGCAACCGGTCGCCCAGTACCCTTATTGATGCAATTCTTAGCTCATCGTGCGCAGTCTAATGGCTAATATTAGCTTTTATCTATTTGAACAAAGTCCTGAACGACAAGTCGAAAGTGCTTGTCGTTTATGTCGTAAAATCTTGCGTCAGCCAGAGCGAATCTGGCTGTATGCAAGCGACCCTGAACTACAACAGCAATTGGATGAACGTTTGTGGAGTTTTGATGACACGAGCTTTATTCCGCATGGCATTGATCAAATCGATGCGCGCATTTGTATCTCAGCCCAACTGCCTGAGCAATCCGATTGGATTGTGTTCAATTTTAACGATCAAGCTCTTGAACAGTTCGAAAAATTTAGCCACATTATAGAAATTATTGAAAATAACGAATCGGCCAAACAACAAGGTCGTGAAAAATTTAAACAATATAGACGTCTCGGGGTTGAAGCTCGAACCTTCAAGCTTTAAATGATTCCCCGTCTAAATAAGGAGATGCTTAGTGGCATTGAATGTTGGTCCAGATTTTAAACAGCGCTGGTTAAATGTACCTGATGCTGTTCGTCAGGCCTTTATTGATGACCTGAGTCGCGTCTGCGATGTACTCAAACCTGAAACAGGTTTGCACAGTTGGATTGAACAAGACCAACGCGCTCAAGCCGTCTCGACCCAGAAAATTGAACAAGCGTATGCCGATCTGAAAGCACAGCTGATTGAAGAAGCGCGAATTCGTAAACAACAAGCGTTGGAAAAATCACTGGCAGACAAACGCGCAGCGCAGGAAGCTTATGCGGAAAGCCTCAAAAAAGACGAAATCCGTCAGTTCAATGAGCAAACCCAAGCTTTAAATGTGATGCGTCAAAGTGTCGATCAAGAAATTTTGAGCTACACCGCACGCTATGAGAAAACGCCTGAACAAGCTCTGGACTATGCCAAAGGTAAATTTGGCATTGATGACTCACAAATTTTGTCTGAGTTAGAAAGTGTTCGTTTACGTTTAGAGCTTGAAGCGGAAACCTTAATTGAAGAGTCCGTCGCCAGCTACCGCAGTAAGCTCCAAGCCGCGGCTCAAGAGGAAATTGACTATATTTTGAAAAATTCAAACTTTTCTGATGAAGTGGTATCCAACTCTGCCTAACTGGCCTTGGCTTCCGTTCAAACTCACTTCGGTGAGTTTTTTTATGCACTCTTGTTTTTCTCGGCTGATGTGATCTGTCTCGATCTCAAACCAACACATCAACCATAAACGATAAGGTATTGCCCACACCATAACCAATCGCCAACAAACTACCAATCCAAATCAGGCCACCGGTCACGTTATACCACATAAAAGTCGCCAAGCTCATATGCCCTGCGCCCGCAGCAAAAGGCGCGAAAGAACGCACAAAAGGAATAAAACGTGCCACTAAAATGGTTTTACCACCATGCTTTAAGAAATATTGATTGGTCTTCATCATATATTCGGGTTTCAGCCAACGCGAATGCTGATGGGCAAATTTAAAGCCCAGCTTCTGACCGGTATAATAATTGACGATATAACCCAATACCGCAGCAATCATCATCAAAATACCCATGGTATGGATATGGATTAAATCCGAGCTAGAACATAGGGCACCAATGGCAATCAGTAAACTGTCACCCGGCAAAAAGAACATAAAAACGAAACCGGTTTCTGCAAAAATAATCAGAAAAAGAATCGCATAAATCCAAAGGCCGTATTCTGCAAGCAGTACGGGCAATAATTGTTCTAGATGGAGAAAAAAATCAATCATTGTCACCGATCCGTGCAATGAACTGCGTACTATCTTTCATCATACTCAATTGCTTACCTATTCATTTCAAAAGAAAAACTCCCTCATTTTGGGCAAATAGGGAGCTCATCTTTTGTCTATTCTTGCTGCAATCTAAACGATTTTTCTATTTCAAGAAACCATTTTGTGCCAAAAAGTCTAAACTAATTTTAGATTGTGGGGTAGTTTCCGCAGCTTTATCACCCATCATCAGACGTTCAATGTAGCGTGCTAACACATCCACTTCAAGGTTCACTTGACTGCCTGCCTTCCACGTTCCAATGTTGGTTCGTTCAGCCGTATGTGGAATTAAATTGAGGCTTAAAATACGGCCACGCAAATGATTAATGGTTAAACTGATCCCATCAACCGTGATCGAGCCTTTTTCTGCCAAGTAACGTGCAATCTCGGCTGGCGCAGTTACTTCAAAATAAAGCGAGCGTGCATCTTCACGCACAACGGTGATTTCACCCACAGCATCGACATGACCTGACACAATGTGCCCACCAAAACGTGTGGTGGGCAACATCGCCTTTTCCACATTTACACGTTGGCCAACTTTCCAGTGGGTCAGTGTGGTTCGGTTCAAACTTTCACGTGAGACATCGGCAGCATACCAGTGCTCACCCCAGTCAATCACTGTGAGGCAAATGCCATTGGTGGCAATCGAGTCACCCAAATGTACATCTGACATATCCAGATCCGTACCAATGCGCAAACGCACATCGCCACCGACATTTTGTACGCTTTCAACTGTGCCTAGACTTTCGATGATCCCTGTAAACATTTCTGATTTCTACCTCTATATTTTTACCACAGCGCCAACTGTGTCGTGACCCCAGATGTATCGACTCCACCCAATTCGGCATAATGGTACAACTGCCCCAGTAGCTGACGAATTGGCGGACCTGACTTGGCATGGGTATCAGTGATCACAATAAACTCTAACACACGCGCACGCTCAGACTGACGCTGTTTACTCACGCGATAACGCGGTACATCCTGCGTTAATAAAGTCACGCGACCTCGCTCCAAATTGGCTTTGAGCAAGTCCCCTGCTTCAATATTACCATCGGTTGAATAACTGGTCAGAATGTAACGTGCATTGATGGTGGAAAGTAGTTTTTCATATGCCTCTTTGGCATACTTTGACGAGTTATAAGGACTCGGACGCTCTTTGCGCCACGCACGGTCAATTCCGCTTTTAAACCCTTTGGTGTCTGGTGTCGGTAAATCCACCTGATCCCATAGCGTTAAAGCATTTAAGACATGATAATTACTGCTGTAGGCATGCTGGTTATAGGGTGGATCTAGATAGGCTACATCGACCTCAAAACTACTCATTTGGTTCGCCAAATGCTGCGCATCGACACA
This sequence comes from Acinetobacter sp. CWB-G5, assembly GCF_019209785.1. NCBI lineage: Bacteria > Pseudomonadati > Pseudomonadota > Gammaproteobacteria > Moraxellales > Moraxellaceae > Acinetobacter > Acinetobacter sp. CWB-G5. The sequence goes on from NZ_JAHUTF010000010.1 coordinate 50,519, forward strand.
CCACATTTCAGCCATCGGGTTCTTTTGCTTATTATCACCCACTTCACTAAAGCGACTTGGGGTCAACCACAGCAAGGATTCAATCCGCTCTAGCGCTGTTTGGGTTTTACCGCCCCAACCGTGGTGGAAGCTTTTAAAGACGCCGGAAGTATTGCTGACAAAACTTGCAGAATACAGCAACGGTGCCAGTAAAGCAGACATCTCCACATCATCGATTGCCCCTTGTGCCTGCCATGTGGCAATTTGCTGACGAATCGCATCAATGCGCATGCCGTTGCGACGCTTAAAGAACAAACGATCTCGGCTTGGATCATAGATTTCATCATTTCGCGGGCACAGATTATGCGTTACCCAGCCCTTAACTTCAGGCAATCGGTTTAAATAATCAATGGCTTTTTGATAACCACCCAACTCTTTAAATGCAGGCGCTTCGGTACAAGCCAAAATGGCATGGTTCAGCGCATGGCTATACGGTTCCCAGTCGTTGGCAATCACGCGATAACCATTTTGACGCGCCAAACGCGAGACCACGCCCGAACCCGCAAAGAAGTCGGCAAAAATAGGCGCACGACCATCTGCACGGTTTAAAGTCCCTGTACTCTCAAGCGCCTCTAAAATCAGATGCAACAGACGGCGCTTATTCCCCAAATAAGGAACAAGTTGATGAAAGAGATATTCATCGGTGGTACGTGCCGCGTGACGACGTTTATGATAAACCGTAGACTCTGAACTCATAATGACTCTTGAGAAGGGATAAGCGTTAAGCGCACATCATCACCCAATTGTGTGACATCCATAAGCTTAAAGCGGAGTTGCTCTGCCATCTGAGAAAACTCAGCATTGAACATTGCACGTGCAGACTGACCCAATAAGGTCGGTGCTACATAACTAATCATTTCATCGACCAACTTCTCTTGTAAAAAAGCCGTCGATAACGTTGCACCTGCTTCAACCATGACATCGTAAATCTGATGCGATTGAACCAACTGCTTTAATAACTGATCTAAAGGCTGTACAGCAAACTGTAGCACGCCTAAATCAGCCAATGCTTGCCGATAAGGCCCCATCACCATCACGGTATCAGGCTGCTGTAAAATTTGGGCCGTCAGCGGCAAGCGGCCTTGACGGTCTAACACCAGACGTTTCGGTTGTACAACCGTTGTCAGATCCGCAACACCCTGAAGCTGTCTAACATTGAGCTGAGGATCATCGGCCAGTACTGTTTCAATGCCCGTGATCACGACACCAGAAATGGCACGAAAATGCTGAACATCTAAACGTGCGTCTGGGCCTGTAATCCATTTCGACTCGCCCGAAGCCATCGCCGTTCGACCATCTAAACTAGAGGCAACTTTTAAACGCACATAAGGCATGCCAGTAGCCATAGCTTTTAAAAAACCAGCATTCAACTGATGTGCTTCGGTTTGACAAATACCGACATCGACCTCAATGCCTGCTTCTTTTAAAATTTGTACCCCTTTACCACCCACCAAGGGGTTGGGGTCTGGACAGGCAATCACAACGCGCGCCACACCTGCCTCTACCAAACCTTTGGCACACGGCGGTGTACGCCCATAATGTGCACAAGGTTCTAAAGTGACATAAGCCGTTGCGCCTTGGGTCTGTTCGCCCGCTTCGCGCATCGCAAAAACTTCTGCATGTGGCTGACCCGCTTTAGGGTGATAGCCTGTGCCTAATAACTGTCCATCTTTGACAATAACACAGCCTACATTTGGATTTGGCTTGGTGCTGTATTGACCTTGCAGTGCTAAAGCAATCGCTTGTTTCATCCAAGCTTGGTCAGCGTGTAAAGCACTAGACTGTAATTCAGACATGGATGCCAACTCGCTTAATGTTCACGTTGTTGCATTTGTTCAATTTGATGGCGAAAGGCATCGACATCTTGAAAGTCTTGATAGACCGATGCAAAACGCACATATGCAACATGATCCAACGAAAATAAAGATTGCATAACAATTTCACCAATGGTGCGTGATTTCACATCACGCTCACCTAAACGGCGGATTTGCAGCTGAATATCGCTCAAGACGGTTTCAATTTGCTCTTGCGTCACGGGACGTTTTTGTAAAGCATGCATCAAGGAACGACGCAATTTTGCTTCATCAAAAGGTTCACTTTTGCCATCCGACTTGATCACACGAGGCATGACCACTTCATAACTTTCAAAGGTTGTGAATCGTTCACCACAACTAATACATTCACGACGACGACGAATTTGACAACCTTCAGCGGCCAAACGTGAGTCGATCACTTTACTGTCTTCAGCGTTGCAAAATGGACAATGCATAGTGGTTAAATTGAACAAATTTGAATGGTTTTAGAGTGTAGCAAAAATTCAGTGTTTTGTAGAGTTTTACGCTAGATATAGAAAAAAAACAGCCCTTTCGGGCTGTTTCACACAATATATTGATTATACTGTTTATTTATTATTCTATTGATTAGTCTACGCGTTCGCCATGTTGGCTCAAGTCTAGGCCCATACGTTCATCATCAGATTCAACGCGAATTCCAATCACCAGATCAATCACTTTTAAGATAATGAAGGTTAATACTGCTGAGTATGCGATCGTTGCCAATACCCCTTCAACTTGAACCCAAAGTTGATGCATCACATCACTTGGTGCTTTGTCGCCCATGATGAAGTCGCTTGCAAAGAATGCTGTTAAGATTGCACCGACAATACCACCCACACCGTGTAAACCAAACGCATCTAAAGAGTCATCGGCTTTTAAAGCACGTTTCAATGCACTGATACCCCAGAAGCACACCACACCACCGATTAAACCCATCGCCAGTGCACCACCGACAGTCACAAACCCTGCTGCTGGTGTAATCACTACCAGACCAGCAACCGCACCAGATGCAGCACCAAGTACTGAACCTTTACCACGTGCAACTTTTTCAGTAATTAACCAAGAGATTGCCGCTGCTGCTGCTGCTACTTGAGTCACGAGCAATGCATAACCTGCTGAGCCGTTTGCGCCCAATGCAGAACCACCGTTGAAACCAAACCAACCAACCCACAGTAAGCTTGCACCCACAACGGTTAATGCCAAGTTGTGTGGAGCCATTGATTCACGGCCTAAGCCCATACGTTTGCCCAGCATATATGCAGCAACCAAACCTGCCACACCTGAGTTGATGTGTACAACGGTACCGCCAGCAAAGTCGAGTGCACCATCATTTGCTAACCAGCCACCGCCCCATACCCAGTGAGTAATTGGTGCATAAACCACGACTACCCAAATCGAGATGAAAGCGATAAATGCGCCGAATTTCATCCGTTCTGCAATTGAACCACTAATAATGGCAACCGTAATGATGGCAAAGGTCATTTGGAAAATAACGAATAGAACTTCAGGAATCGTCCCTGTGAGTGCATCTGTGGTGATCCCAGTCAGCATGAACTTATCTAAGCCACCGATAAAGGCATTGCCCTCACCAAAGGCCAATGTATAACCAATGATGACCCATGCAATACTCACCACTGCCGCAGCAACAAAGCTATGTGCCATAGTGCTTAAGACGTTTTTCTTACGAACCATACCGCCGTAGAATAATGCTAAACCTGGAATGGTCATTAATAAAACCAGTGCTGTGGAGACTAAAATCCACGCCGTATCACCTGTATCTAATGTTGGTTCTTCTTCTGCAGGTGCGGGTGCTTCTACTGGAGCAGCAACGGCTTCAACCGCTTGTACCGCTGGAGCAGCCACATCCGTTGTTTCAACCACTGTGACTTGTTCTGATGGCGTTGGCGCTGTTGCTGCTTCTTCAGCCCAAGCAACAGAACCACCTAAAAGTGCGCCAGATAAGCTCAGCGCGAATAGCATCTTTTTCATTCGTATCCCCCAACCTAATTTGTGCGAGTTATGTGTTACTCAGCAAACTTCATGCCAAATTAAACGGCATCGGCACCTGTTTCACCTGTACGGATACGGATGACTTGCTCTAAATTTGTGACGAAAATTTTACCGTCGCCAATTTTTCCTGTGCTAGCAACACGTGTGATTGACTCAATCACCGCGTCGACCATTTCATCACTGATCGCGATTTCGATTTTTACTTTTGGTAAGAAATCAACAACATATTCAGCGCCACGATAAAGTTCAGTATGACCTTTTTGACGACCAAAGCCTTTGACTTCGGTTACCGTGATCCCTTGAACACCAATTTCAGACAGTGCTTCACGCACATCATCCAATTTAAACGGTTTTACAATTGCAGTTACGAGCTTCATGTTTGTTTTCCTTCGGCTTATTTCACCAGTAAGGTTTTATGTTCAAATTTCATGCCAAAAATTCTTAGGTTGGGGGGAAAAGAAAGTCTGACATGAGTTTTCTTTATACCCTATTCTATACATTTAAATGCGTTTTGAGCTTCAAAATTCAGGTTTTTTAGTCGAAGATTTATGATTTTTTTACAATCGATGAAATCATATTTCATCTGAAAGGCTATAGAGTCAGAAGCAGCAATGGTACACTGCTGTCACTTCTCCAACTGTTGGATATAGAAATGATTGAAACTTTATTACAAGCCATACTGGAACAAGTCGAACAACCTAAACAAGACTTAGAACATAATTTACGCGCACTGCTGAATGAAGCGGTGACCAAGATGGATTTGGTTTCCAAAGATGAAATTGAGCGTCAACGTACTGCACTGAATAATGCCAATTTGCGTTTAAATGACTTATTGAAACAAGTGGAAGCTTTAGAGTTACGCATTCAGAACAAAAAATGAGCACCTGTTTGGTGCAACAAAAGACGCATAACGAATTAAAATAATGCACTATAATGGAACAAAAGATGTCTTTTGCCAAAATTTACACTCGAGCTTTGCTCGGTTTACACGCACCTTCGGTTGAAGTTGAAGTTCATCTGAGCCAAGGACTACCCTCTTTAACCATTGTGGGGCTTCCTGAAGCAGCCGTTCGGGAAAGCAAAGATCGGGTGCGCTCCGCCATTATCAATAGTGGTTTTCAGTTTCCGACCAAACGCCTCACCATCAACCTTGCACCCGCAGACCTGCCCAAAGACAGCTCACGACTGGATTTGCCTATTGCACTGGGTATTTTAATTGCCTCTGGTCAGCTCCCTGAGCAAGGAACTGAAAATTTTGAATTTATAGGTGAGTTGGCACTTGATGGGCAACTGCGACCAATTTCAGGTACTTTAAGTATTGCAATTGCCTGCCAGCAAGCTGGGCATCAACTGATTTTACCAGAGGCCAATGCGCAAGAAGCCTCTCAACTGCCCAACTTTCAAGTGTTTGCAGCGCAACATTTAAAACAAGTCTGTGAGCATCTGTCGCAAAACCATCTCATCCAACAGTTTCAACCCACGGCGTTAAAAGCCTCTCAGCACTACAAATTTGATTTGGCCGATGTTAAAGGTCAACTGCGTCCGAGACGTGCCTTAGAGATTGCGGCGGCAGGTGGTCATTCTTTACTGTTTAAAGGACCGCCAGGGACAGGGAAAACCCTATTGGCTTCACGTTTAGCCAGTATTCTACCGCCCTTGAACACGCAAGAGAATTTGGAAGTGGCGAGTATTTACTCGGTGGCCAATCATCAACATCCTTTTGGGCAGCGGCCATTTCGTGCACCGCACCATACAGCTTCTGCAGTTGCCTTAGTCGGTGGCGGGTCACAACCCAAACCTGGTGAAATTACTTTGGCACATAAAGGTGTACTGTTTTTAGATGAACTACCAGAGTTTGACCGCAAGGTTTTAGAGGTTTTAAGACAGCCGATTGAAGCCAAAGAGATTGTGATTTCGCGTGCTTCACGGCAGATCACCTTTCCAGCCAATTTCCAACTGATTGCTGCAATGAATCCTTGTCCCTGTGGTTATGCTTTTAATCAAGATAGCCGTTGCCAGTGCTCAGCCGAGGCGATTAAACGCTACCAAAACCGTATTTCAGGGCCGTTACTGGATCGGATTGATTTACATATTGATGTACCACCCTTGCATGCTTCTGAATTGCAGGACACACAAGTCGTAGAAGACTCGGCAACTGTACGTGAGCGCGTGATTCAAGCTTATCAATGGCAAATGCAGCGCCAAGCTTGTCTCAATATGGCTTTATCACCCAAACAACTCGAACAATTCGCACCGCTAGATGGACAAGCTGCTTTAATCTTTGAAAAAGCACAACAGCGTTTAAATTTGTCTGCTCGGGGTTATCACCGCATTTTAAGAGTGGCCAGAACCATTGCGGATTTGGCCCAATCAGAGCACATCCAAACAGGACATTTGACTGAAGCTCTCTCCTACCGACAGCAAAATGCCTAAAAATCGCTAAATTCCACATAGAAAAACCCCTCCAGTCCTATGGACTAGAGGGGTTTTGGAGATGCTAAAACTTAGAAAGTTTTAGTTAAAGTAAACACGGCACCTGTTTCTACACCACGTGCTGTCGCATGATTCATATCATCAGTATCGATATTGGTTCCTACCGCTGCTAACTCTGCTGTTGCGCCAGGAATAGACTGGAATGCATAGGTCACACCCACTTTCCAATCGACATAATTGTCATCATCACCAAATGAATATTTATCTTCATCACTGACCACGGTATAACCCACATTCGCAACGCCACCAAAGCCCGTTGAACCAAATGGAATCGCATACCCAGCATTGATGTTCCAGCTGTCTGTATCTGCTGCAACATAGTCATTGGTATAGTTCACATTGGTCAGTAGACTGTCTCCTTCAGTAAAGACACTCGCAAAGGTTAATTTGCCATAAAATTCTAACCAGTTCAGATCATCTGCACTTGGATAGTTGTAGTACACCATACCCACATCAAGCACTGGCTTGCTGGCAAAGCTTTCTAATGTTGTTGCAAAACCAATCGATGGATCGAGCTCTAAGCTCGGTGAATCTTCACCAAAATCAACATTTGAACCCCAAAGACCCAAATACAAGCCTGAGTCATGTGCCAAAGTAAAGCCCGCTTGTACCGCTGGATCATTTTGGGTTTGAGTTAAACCACGGAAACGATAGTCAGTTGTTACAGCAGCACTTCCACTAAAAGAGAAACCAAACGGTAATGCTGGCTCGTCATCTGCGAAAGTGAATGTAGAAGCTGAAGCCACCACAGCTAAAGATAATGCTTTAAGTGCAAATTTCATTGTTTGATTCCCCCACATCGTATCCGACGTTTTTTGGTTATTTCGATAAACTCATGTAGGTAGTAGCAATAGCTATGCCACATTCAATTCAACATCAGACACACCTTTTACAAAATCATTATAAATAATTGTTTTTATTAAAATTATTTAAAATATAAAAAATTGAGCTCGCACTCAACTTGATCGTTAAACCTCTTCGCGGTGAATTGAAGCCAAGCCCATCAAGCAAACATAATTGTTTACAATATGCGCTATTTTGAGACTCATCTTTGGAAGGTACGTTTTTAAGTGCATAAAAAAAGTGCATCCCCAACCGATCTGGATGCACTTTTCATATCTACAACATTTAAAAGTTGTAAGTTAAACCCAGCACCAGATGGTCCTCTAAATCCTCGCCCATACGATTATGCACACCATAAATATAATCCGCAGACATCTCGATCCCTGTCTCTGCAAAGGGCCTACTCAGGCCTAAGCGAACTTCATTAACAGTAAAGTTCTTCTCTGTAGTGAGTATGGCATCATCATGCTGACGATAAATCGATGCACCAATTGAACTATTGAATTGAAAGTGTTGTGGAAGAGCATAATGATGTGCAAGGCTTAAATAAGTATCGCCCGCGTTGGCATAGCTCACATCCACTAAAGCCACCGTGACGCCTACATCAAAGTCTTTATAGCTCAGACTATTTACAAATTCCGCTCCAGTTGTACTTCGGCGTTCTGTGCGATCCTCACTATAGACCGAGCCGCCATCATTATATAAATAAGTCACAATATGTGAGCGATAGCTTACATCTGGACTGAGTGTGCCTGCATAACCCATATAAAAATCATGCTCAACACCGTGATCTTTGCTGATATCCGCTGCATCATAATTCAGTGTGGAAGCCCAATAACCGGCATATAAACCCGATGCATGTTCATATTCAAGCCCCGCTTGCAAGGTAGGTTGGTCATTTTCAACACCGCCACGATAGATATACTGACTGAGCACAGCAAGGCTTCCACTAAGTCTGCCATCTGAACTTTGTTGCTGGGGCTCGCTTGCATTGACCGATACACTGCCAGTGAAAAAAATTAAAAATAGTGCAATTTTATGTGAATTTTTATGCATTTAAGCTCTCAAAATTTCTTTAGACATGAATCACTTACTGATTTTATACCCATAAATTTTAAAGCTATTTTTTAACAATAGGTCAATTTTACTTAGGCAACTGCTGTGTAATTCATCGTTCGCCAATCTGGGTATGGGTTATTCTGAACCGATTCCAGACGACTAGAAATGACTGAACACTTTGATTCATAAGCTAAAATGACCTCACAGTCTATATATTATATTCTGCAATGCATAGCACAAAACAGAACGAGGGAAAGAAAAATAATTCAATGTTTTATAAAGATTTATTTTAGTAAACCGAATATTTTAACCAAAATTAAAATATTTCAAACATATCGCTTACAAAAAAATGCATTACTTTAGTTGAATATGTTAAATAAAAATGACAATTTTTCAGCGATTACTTATACAATTGCTGTTCTCTTTCCATCCAATTTGTATAAGGTTCGCTCCCCAATGCAAAACACAAAAAAATTAGCATTAGCAGTTTTAGTACAAACTGCACTTATATCAACAGCTTTTGCGAGTGAGCAAAGTGAATCTAAAGGTTTCGTTGAGGACGCTGAAGGATCAGTGTTATTCCGTACTGGTTATTTAACCCGTGACAAGAAAAATGGTGCAGCTGATACAAGTTCAGCAGCTCAAACCGCGATGGTCAAAATTGAGTCTGGTTATACTCAAGGTACTGTTGGCTTTGGTGTCGGCATTATTGGCGATACATCATTTAAATTGGGGAAAAATGGTCACACTGACAACCAAATGATCCCAACACATCCGCAAAACAATGCTGATGGCACAAAAGATGCGTATGACTACTGGACACGTGGTGGCGGTATCGTAAAAGCACGTATTTCAAATACTGAAGTACGTTACGGTACACACGTTCTAGACTTACCAGTACTAGCAAGTAACACAACACGTTTAGTGCCTGAATACTTTGAAGGTGTTTTGGCTACAAGTCGTGAGATTAATGGTCTTGAATTAACAGCTGGTAAATTTACTAAAGACCAAATGTCACACCAAATCAATACTGATGGTAACCATTTAGACCGTGCTGTGGTTTGGGGTGCAAAATATAAGTTTAATGATGCATTCAATGCATCTTACTTTGGCTTAGACAGCAAAGATACATTAGATCGTCACTATGTGAATGCCAACTATAAGCAAGCTTTGGCAAACAACAGCTCTTTGACCTATGACTTCAGTGGCTATCACACTGAGTGGGATAAAGGCGCAAGTGCATCTTCTTCTACTTTACCGAGCACTTCATCTGACCGCAGTAACAATATTTGGGCATTGTCTGGTACATATAACCAAGATGCACACAATGTTATGCTTGCTTACCAACAAAGCACTGGTAACACAGGCTATGCATACGGTGAAAATGCCGACGGTTTCCAAAGTATTTATCTACCAAACTCTTACCTTTCAGACTTTAACGGTCGTGGTGAGAAGTCTGTGCAAGTTCAATATAGCCTAGATTTTGCAGGTTACGGCGTTCCTGGTCTAAGCTGGACGACTGCATATGTTTATGGCTGGGATATTGATACAGCAACTGATGACAACGCGAAAGAAAGCGAACTCTTTAACCAAGTGAAATATACAGTTCAATCTGGTTTTGCTAAAGATGCAAGCTTACGTTTACGTTACTCTCACTATCGTAATGATGATGCTTACGCAAACGATTACTACATGCCAGACACCAACGAATGGCGTATTTGGTTAGACATTCCTGTGAAATTCTTCTAATTTCTACGGAAAAGCTAATCTAATAAAAAACCTGCACATTGTGCAGGTTTTTTATTGAAGCCTTCAATCAAACACAGTTCAATCGAGGCTTCATAGACAGGCTTATTTTGCTGCTTCAATTGCTTTAAGCACTTCTTGCTTAGCAACTTCAGAACCTTCCCAACCTGTTAATTTAACCCACTTCCCTGGCTCTAAGTCTTTATAGTGCGCGAAGAAGTGTTCAACTTGTTGAATGAGTAAAGGTGGAAGATCCGTGTACTCTTTAATATCTTTATAAATTGGCGTTAACTTGTCGTGTGGAACTGCGATTAATTTCGCATCGATACCACCGTCATCTTCCATGTTCAATTTACCCACAGGACGGCAACGAATTACTGAACCTGGTTCAACTGGATGTGGCGTTACAACAAGTACATCTAATGGATCACCATCTTCAGACAAGGTGTTTGGTACATAACCATAGTTCGCTGGGTAGAACATTGCTGTACCCATGAAACGATCTACAAAAAGTGCATCCGAATCTTTATCAATTTCATATTTGATTGGTGCTGCATTTGCAGGAATTTCGATGATCACGTAGATATCGTTCGGTGCATCTTTACCCGCAGGGATATTGCTGTAGCTCATAACATCACTCTTTAACAAGTTAAATCTTTTAAAAACCGCATCGATTATAACGGTTTTTGAGAAAAAAATATTTCTGCGATTATACATCCACTGGGTGAAAATATGTATGTTTCGCACTTAGCCCATCGTCAGTCGAATGACCAACAATAATAAACAAATTGGGCAAAGCAGTGACAACAGCCAAACGATCGATCGAAGCGTCGACCAATTGGCCAAATAGCAAATGCCATACACCACACGAAAGACAAGATAGGCAATACCAAACGTCATGGTGACCACTTGCGGAATCACCATATATTCAGCCATTAAGATAGCGGCAATAAATAACGGTAAACTCTCAAAACTATTTTGCTGTGCCGCATTGGCACGTGCAGCCAGACCAGTCGTTTTGGCGAGAAATTCACGCGGATGTTGATTATCTTTGGCGCGAAATCCTGCTGTTTTTTTAGCAATGATTGTAAATACGTAAGGCAGTAAACAAGCAATTAAAATGAGATAAATAATCCCGCTAATGCTTTGCATTGGTTTTTTCTCATCAAGATCATTTCAAAGGCTATCATAGCATGGCATTCCGAGGATAAATTTGGTTAAATTATAGTGTTTTTATAATTTCCCGATGAGACTCCTGCATGGCTAGCCCTGATCAAAAAGAAATGTTCGACGTGCTCGAAATTCAGCGCCGACATCAACGCCAAGTGGATCGTGTTTTAAAGATTGTGCTTCCCGTTACTGCATTTTTATTGGCAGTCATTTGTGCCAATATGAATATTGGTTCGACCCTTGGCACACTGGTCATGCTGATCATTGCATTTTGGATGGTCGGGATTAAACGTCAAAACCTATGGTCTTGGTTGCTTGCAGTGACCGTCTATTGTCTGATCGATAATATCCTGAGTTTTGGTAGTTTTGCTTTCCCAGCTTTTAGTCGTCAGTGCGGTACGATGCTGACCTTTGTTGGCATTTTGGGCATTGGCCGTCCCTATATCGACCGCTGGTTAATGAAGAATTAAATGTGAACATGAAAAAAAGCGCCTGACGGCGCTTTTTTTATTTGAACTTAAGCTGTTTTACGTAAATCTTTACGTAGGATTTTACCTACGTTTGATTTCGGTAACTCATCCAAGAATTCAACATAACGCGGACGTTTGTAGCCCGTTAAGTTCTCTTTCGCAAAGGCCAAGACTTCTTCTGTAGTTAAAGATGGATCTTTCTTCACCACAAACAGTTTTGGTACTTCACCTGATTTTTCATCAGGTACACCAATGGCAGCCACTTCCAATACTTTAGGATGCTTTGAAACCACTTCTTCAATTTCTGAAGGGTAAACGTTAAAACCAGACACTAAAATCATGTCTTTCTTACGGTCTACAATTTTCACATAGCCGCGAGCGTCCATGACACCAATGTCACCCGTACGGAAGAAACCATCTTCAGTCATCACTTTAGCTGTTTCATCTGCACGGTTCCAATAGCCACGCATTACTTGTGGACCACGGATTGAAATCTCACCTTGTTCACCCAGTGCAACTTCCTTACCGTCATCATCCAAAATTGCAACTTCAGTTAATGGCAATGGAATACCAATCGTGCCACTAAACTCTTCAGACGCTGGCGGATTTGCCGTTGCCACAGGTGAAGTTTCAGATAGGCCATAACCTTCAATGATGTTGGTTCCAGTAATTCGCTTCCACGCTTCTGCTGTAGAAGGAAGGACAGCCATACCACCGCCCATCGCCATTTTCAATTTACTGTGGTCGAGTTGCTTAAACTCTTCATTGTTCACTAAAGCATTGAATAGCGTATTCACTGCTGGGAAGAATGACGGTTGATATTTACGTAACTCTTTCATCACCGCAGGTAAGTCACGCGGGTTCGGAATCAAAACGTTGGCTTGGCCTTTGTACATGCCGTACATCGCACAAACCATGAACGCAAAAATATGATATAGCGGTAATGCACAGAAAATGCGGTCATCAGGCTGACCATCTTGTGCACCAAATTTACTTTGGAAAATACCGTCACACTGCAACATGTTCGCCACAAGGTTGCGATGCGTCAGTTCTGCACCTTTTGATACCCCTGTAGTGCCGCCAGTATACTGAAGCACTGCTGTGTCACTTAACGTTAAGTTCGGACGCTTATAATTGCTCGCGCTGACTTTCGACATTGCTGCGTTAAAGCGAATATGGCCAGGAATATTCCATGCTGGAATTTGCTTACGCACTGAACGTAATACAAAGTTCACCAGTGTGCCTTTTAATGCACCCAACATGTCACCTACAGAGGCAATCACGACATGTTTAACTGGCGTTTTACCATTAATTGCTTGATAAACAGAAGCAAAGTTTTCGATGATCACCAAAACTTCTGAACCCGAGTCATTTAACTGATGTTCAAGTTCGCGCGCGGTATACAGTGGATTGACGTTAACCAGTACTAAACCTGCACGGAATACACCCAAAGCAACGATAGGATACTGAAGAACGTTCGGCATCATCACAGCGACACGTGAGCCTTTTGCTAGACCCAAACTTTGTAAATACGTTGCAAATTTACGGCTTGCTTCCTCTAACTCATTAAAAGTGAGCACTTTATCCATAAAGATAAAAGCATCACGAGAGCCAAATTTTTGGAAATTTCGTTCAAAAACATCTACTAATGACGTGTTTTCTGGTGGCAATTCTACAGTCTCTGGAATCCCCGTTTTTTGGTATTCTGCGAACCAAATTTTTTCCATATCGCCCGATTCTCCTATCAGTAATCCTTAAATTTCAACTATTGTTCTCAATATTAAGCGCTCTTTATTTAACTTGTGTTGCTTAATACTGCATCCATTTCCCGCATACATACCATATATAACGTATTTTGATCGATGGATGCTAGTTTTATCTCTGAACTAACAGTTTATTTGCTTTTTGATAACCACGTGGTAATAACTGCCCTTTTGATGCTCTTTTGCCTATGTATTTTTGCAAGTCATCACCCTTCAATTTTAATTGCTGCTGTCCTGCAACGACTTGCAGTATTTCATCTAGCGTTAATCTTGTCATGAATACAATTTGATCTTTCTCTTCAAGTTGTATCAATTTATTACCTTTACCTTTATTCAAAACAGGCAACTCTGACAACTCTAAAATCAACAAACGACCCGTTGAGGTCAATAACGCCAAATGGGTGGCCTGATCAACACTGGTTAACGGCATAACTGTGGCTTTTTCAGGTAAAGTCAGGAAGGCTTTACCTGCTTTTGCATTGGTATCTAACTGTTTTGCCTGTGTTTTAAAACCATATCCTTTACTGCTCAGCGCCACGACTTCGGTTTCATCATCAGCAATAAAGACTTGTTTAAAACCGATACCACTGGCTGGGGACAATTTTGAACTCAACGGTTCTCCCAGACCACGTGCGGACGGTAGGCTATTAATGGCTAGTGCATAACTACGCCCTGACTCATCCAGCACATACACGCGCTGATTAGATTTGCCTTGCGCATGACTGAGGTATTGATCGCCTGCACGGAAGTTCAAGTTTTCAGCATCAACTTCATGACCTTTGGCTGAACGAATCCACCCCGCTTCAGACAAGACCACGGTCACAGGATCAGCAGGCATGAAATCTTGCTCACTCATCGCCGTCGCTTCTGCACGATGCACGATTGGTGAACGACGGTCATCGCCGTATTTTTTCGCATCATCTTTGAGTTCATTGATGATCAAAGCTTTTAAAGACTCTGGATTAGCCAACTGTTCACGAATCAGTGCAGCTTTGGCCTCTAACTCTTCTTGCTCACGGCGCATTTCCATTTCTTCAAGTCGGGCCAAATGACGCAACTTGAGTTCTAAAATGGCTTCGGCCTGAATATCATCAATATTAAAACGTGACATCAACTCCGCTTTGGGCTGTTCTTCTTCACGAATAATACGAATCACTTCATCAATATTTAAATAGGCAATAATCAAACCGCCCAAAATATGTAAACGTTTTTCAATTTTATTCAGGTGATATTGCAACCGACGGGTAACGGTTTCCTTTCGAATTTCAATCCACTCCAGCAAAATACGACGAATCGATTTCACTTGTGGACGACCATCCGCGCCAATCATGTTCATATTGACCCGATAACTCGACTCAAGGTCAGTGGTGGCAAAAAGATGACTCATTACCGCTTCAGCATCAATCCGATTTGAGCGCAGTACGATTACCAAACGGGTTGGGTTTTGATGATCCGATTCATCTCGTACATCGCTCACCAAAGGCAGTTTTTTCGCCTGCATTTGATCTGCAATTTGCGAAATAACTTTCGAGCCTGACACTTGATAAGGCAAGTCCGTGATCACAATTTCATTTTTTTCGATGCGATACACCGAACGCATACGATAACTACCACGCCCTGTACTTTGAATTTTTAACAGCTCTTCAGGTGGCGTAATAATTTCTGCTTTGGTCGGCAAATCGGGGGCAGGAATATATTCTGCAACTTTTTCATCGCTTAAATTTGGATTGCGAATTAAGGCAATGGTGCCTTTCACGACTTCACGCAGGTTGTGTGGTGGAATGTCCGTAGCCATACCAACCGCAATGCCCGTAGTGCCATTTAACAAAATATTCGGAATACGTGCAGGTAAAGTCACAGGCTCTTTCATCGAACCATCAAAGTTATCCTGCCAGTCACAAGTCCCCTGTCCCAGTTCAGACAAAAGCACTTCACTATATTGAGATAATTTGGCTTCGGTATAACGCATCGCAGCGAATGATTTCGGATCATCGGGAGAACCCCAGTTACCCTGACCTTCAATAAACGGATAACGATAACTAAAAGGCTGCGCCATCAGCACCATCGCTTCATAGCAGGCCGAATCACCATGCGGGTGATACTTACCGAGCACATCGCCGACGGTACGCGCAGATTTTTTGGGTTTACCGCTGTGTTTCAGCCCCAATTCGCTCATGGCATACACAATACGGCGTTGTACAGGTTTTAAACCATCGCTGATATGCGGTAAGGCACGATCCATGATCACGTACATGGCGTAGTTGAGATATGCTTGTTCAGTAAATTCTG
Source organism: Acinetobacter sp. CWB-G5 (assembly GCF_019209785.1). Classification (NCBI taxonomy): domain Bacteria; kingdom Pseudomonadati; phylum Pseudomonadota; class Gammaproteobacteria; order Moraxellales; family Moraxellaceae; genus Acinetobacter; species Acinetobacter sp. CWB-G5. The sequence continues at coordinate 66,236 of NZ_JAHUTF010000010.1, forward strand.
CTACGGAACGGTTTTCTGTCGCTTGATGCGCAAGGTTCGTCATAACAACCTGTCATCCTAATTAATCGTTTTTTGTTTAAGTTCTTATGCTATGTCGCAGGCTCTGCCTATACAAGTGAAAGCGTACACCACTACGACAAATTGCGTCTTTAGATGTTCCTAGTGTCGTAAAATTATCCATTTTTTTTAAAATGAGCAACTAATTATTTTGAAGTTCAGTTCCTGTGTTCATCTCTGCTCATCAATGAAAATGGTTAAGCAACTTCAGTCTTCTCAACTTGATCGATACGATCGACAAAAAAATCGGGGCATCCGCGCCCAAAATGCGACACAACCAATTGGGTAGATCACATCAATCAAGTCACAGCTATTTTAAATAGCCTCATCATACACGGGGCTAACTTTTATCAAAATGCAACGTTGAGAAGCCACATTTTGGCCGAGCAGATTGAATTTTTTATTGCTGAGTTGGATCTTGTTATCGGCTATTTTCAGATCCATCATCTAGATTTTATGTTGAAGTGTATTGAAGACTGAGAGTCTCAGCACATCTTACGCTCAATCTTCAGCATGGACTAAATTACAGTCCAATTTCTTCCAATGTTTTGCCTTTGGTCTCTTCACCCAAAATCAAAATTACCGCTGCAACCGCAAGCAACACTGCGGTAAACATCATGAAAATCGCACTAAATCCATTACTCTGTACCATCATATGTGTCACCACCATCGGTGCGACAATGCCGCCCATACGACCAATGGCTGATGCCCAACCCGAACCAAAAGCCCGGATATTGGTTGGATATTGCTCTGGGGTATAGGTATACAAGACGCCCCATGCACCGAGGTTAAAGAATGACATCAGACAACCCCAGAACATGATCATGCTCACAGTATCAGCTTGACCAAAGAAATACGCGGAAACTGCACACATGCCAATAAAACCAGCCAAGGTTGCTTTACGTCCCAGCTTTTCGACCAGCCATGCTGCGGCCACATAGCCTGGCAGCTGTGCCAAAATCATCACCAAGACATACTCAAAAGACTGAACAATGCTATACCCCTGCTTCACCAGCAAACTCGGTAACCATGTAAAAATGCCATAATACGAGTAGACAATACCAAACCAAATCAACCACAACATCAAGGTTCTACGCGCAAATGCCCCTGACCAGAGCTGGGTAAAGGACACATTCTTTTTTTCTGCCACGGGTTTAACGATGATATGTTCAACGACTTCAACACCACATTGACGTTCAATCTGCTGCACCAAGGCATGCGCTTCCACAATACGACCACGGTTGATGAGATAAGGAATTGACTCAGGCACCTTGAACCAAATCACAATGGCGTACAGTGCAGGAATTCCACCGATTAAGAAGGCCATATGCCAGTCAAATTTTGGAATCACAAAATACGCCACCAATGCAGCGCAAAGCCAACCCAGGCCCCAAAAACTTTCTAGCAGCACGATAAAACGCCCACGCACCTGCGCAGGAATGTATTCACTGACCAAGGTCACCGCTACTGGCAACTGTCCACCTAAGCCTAAACCCACAATAAAACGAAACACCAACAACCACGTTAAGTTCGGGGCAAAGGCACAGGCCGCCGTCGCTAAACTGTAAATCACTAGGGTCGCGGCAAAAACTGTTTTACGTCCGATGCGGTCGGCCAAGCCCCCTGAACACACTGCACCAATCGCCATTCCGACAAAGCCAATGGAGACTACCCAACCTTTCTCAGTTGGACTCATATGCCAATCTTCGGCCATTTTTGCCAAAATAAAAGAAATCAGCCCCGTGTCCATGGCATCGAACATCCAGCCCAAGCCAATCACCCACAACAAGGTGTAGTGAAATTTACCGATCGGTAAGCGTTGTATGCGAGAAACTAAATCCATAGCTCGGCCTCTAAAGCGGGAAAAGATAGCAGGCTGCTTTCTCAACAGGCTTTATCATTATGTGCTTTTTTTATACAAATAAGGCAGTCAAATCACTGCTATTTTAGCTGGCATCTTTCGAGGAAGCAGATTGCTCATCATCGTCTTGATAAATGAATTTTGGCATTTCTAAGCCAAAGTAAATCGCGATTAGACGTAAGCTAAAACCAAAGATCAAAGTCGAAATCACAGTCAGCTCAAGTGATAAACCCAGCTGAATGCAGCCCCAATAGAAAATCACCGCGACAAAAGAAATACTGGCATACAGTTCACGGCGGAACACCAAAGGGACGTCATTACACAAAATATCACGCAAGATACCGCCTGAGACTCCTGTCAGAACCCCTGCAACTGCAGATACCACAAAGCCATGTCCCATTTCTAAGGCAATTTGACAGCCGATGATGGTAAAACCGATCAGGCCCAGAGCATCGAGCACCAAGAAGATATTACGTAAATGGCGCATCCACTTGGCAATCAAAATCGTCATAAAAGCGGCAAAACAGGTCAGCATCAAATATTCAGGATGCTTGACCCAAGTCAGCGGATAATGTCCTAATAACACATCGCGGACAGAACCGCCGCCCAGCGCTGTGACACAGGCAATAATCACCACACCAAACCAATCCATACTACGCCGACCCGCCGACAGTGCACCTGTCATTGCCTCTGCTGTGATCGCTATAATATAAATAATAGTGAGTAACATCGCCTGGATTCCATATAGGCTAATTGATGCGCGCTATTCTAAGCCAAATTTGCTTAAAATTATAAAAATTGTGCACAACATTGTTTAAATTTTTTCCCTGAACCGCAGATGCACGCTTGTTTCATGGTGATATGCATTTCAGTGGTTGGATCTAAAAAATACCATGCCTCTGCATGTTTCACAAAATGTGAAATTTCATGATGTATCTGTGGCGATGTACCATCATGATAATAGGCTTTGAACTCGACCATGGCATGGTTTTTATCGAGTTTTTCATTGGCCTGCACGACGTCTAACTTCAACCATTGATTGCTTCGACTCCACTCTGCAATTGCTGCAACATCTAGAGCCTGTTGCTGCCCCAACGCTGTGGTTTGTACAATGTAATCAATTTGTTGTTTAGCAAAAGCACTATAACGTGAGCGCATAAGTTGAGCCACGCTCTGCGCATGACTTTGTCCCAAGTGCAAAGGCTGACAGCACTGCTTATATTCGCCCTGTCCACACGGACACTCAACATTACTCATGACTTTTCCATAAAAAATAGCTCGACATTGCGAGCTATTTTAACCTGTTCAAACCAGATTACGGTTTGTTTTAAGATGATTCCTTGTGCAGATCCGACTTTGGAATCACATGCACCTTTTCAATTTTGTGCCCATCCATCGTCACCACTTCAAAAATACAACCATCTGCTTCAAGGCTAGAGCCATTTTCGGGTAAACGACCTAAATGAAAGAGGATATAGCCTGACAAGGTTGAGTACTGATCAGACTCGTCGACCAAATCACGATCCAACAATAACGACACATGGCGAATATCGGTTGAACCATCGAGCATCAAGCTACCATCTTCTAAACTTTCAGCCACATTATCTTCTGCATCTTCATCAGGGAACTCCCCTGCAATCGCCTCTAATACGTCAATCGGCGTGGCAATCCCTTCAATCGAGCCGTATTCGTTCAAGACCAAAGCCATTTGCAACGGTGCTTGACGCAATTGTTCCATCACCATCAGGACTTGCGCATTTTCATGCACAATCACAGGTTCACGTAAATGTTTATCAAAATCGAGGATACCGGTTTCGATATATTCGTTTAAAACTTTATGGGTCAGCACCACACCTGCAATGTTGTCTAACTCGCCCCGTGCCACGATTAAACGTGAATGCGTAATGCTAAGTAGTTGTGATTTGATTGAGGCTTCTTCATCCTCTAAATCAATCCACTCCAACTCTGGACGTGGTGTCATCACGGACTTCACAGGACGCTCGGACAAACCCAGCACCCCTTGCACCAAGACACTATGATAGACCCCATTTTCAGGATCAAATACTTCATCCGCATAGGCGCGAGTTGCCAGGACATCTTCAGGCTCAGAGGCATGATCACTATTTTTACCGCCCAACATTCGCAGCACCGCAGATGCAGTTTTATAGCGAAGGTCTGTGGTGGTGACCATTTTTTCTTGATTACGGCGCATGGTTTGGTTGATGAATTCAACAATCACTGAGAAACCAATCGCGGCATATAAGTAGCCTTTTGGAATATGGAAACCAAAGCCTTCTACAATCAAAGAGAAACCGATCATCATCAAGAAGCCGAGACACAAAATCACCACGGTCGGATGTTTGTTGACGAATTCCATCAAGGCTTTCGATGCCCACAGCATAATGCCCACGGCGATAATCACCGCAATCATCATCACAGACAGGTGTTTAACCATACCGACTGCGGTAATCACCGAGTCTAAGGAAAACACAGCATCCAAAACTACAATCTGAACGATTACCATCCAAAACACAGCATTGGCTGGACTTTCTTCTTTCTGAACCACTTTGGCGTCAATACGTTCATGCAGTTCCATGGTGCCTTTAAACAGCAAAAACACCCCACCAAACAGAAGAATCAAATCGCGTCCTGAGAAAGGATGATCGAAGATATGGAACAGCGGTTCGGTCAGTGTCACCACCCAAGCAATTGAGGCCAACAGCACCAAACGCATTAAGAGTGCAAGGATCAAACCAACAACACGGGCCGTATTACGTTGTTCTGGTGGAAGTTTCTCCGCCAAAATCGCAATAAAAACCAAGTTATCAATCCCGAGCACAATTTCCAGCACCACTAAGGTGAGTAATCCTACCCACGCAGAAGGATCAGACATCCATTCAAATATCATGTGATCTGCTCCTGTCGAGGGGAAATATATGGTGCATAACGCAACTTAAGCGGATGAAAAGGAAGATTCAGCACCAATGGCTGTAATTTTTTTTCGGAAAACTGAAGATGTCTTGAGCGACAACTACCACTACCCATGTTCGTTCTTGTGTTGTAAAACAGGAAATAAGTATAGGCAAGATCTACATGAAATTCATCTTTTTTTCAAAAGCGCACAGTTTTAAAAGATTTAACAAATTATTACCCGATTGTTAGATTAAATACAGCTTGCCGTCACATTTCTTGCTTAAACTAAGAAAGAAAAAGTAGATAAAGCAAAAGGTAAAAACATACGCCATGAATAGTGAATTAAAAATATCCTCTCTCAACACTGAAGTAAATGTTCAAACCACTCAACCTCTGATCGCACTTTACTGCGGTTCTCGTTCAGGCAATAAACCGATTTATCAAGAAAAAGCGATTGCACTGGCACAAGGTTTAGCTAAACAGGGTTTTGGTCTGGTTTATGGGGGTGCCAGTATTGGCCTCATGGGACAAGTGGCCGATGCCATGATTAGCCACGGCGGTGAAGCAGTCGGCGTCATTCCAGAATTTATGCTGGATTATGAAATTGCGCATCACCAACTGACCGAATTACATGTTGTACAAACCATGCATGAGCGCAAAGCCTTAATGGCCGAACGCGCAAGCGCCTTTGTCGCACTACCCGGCGGTTTAGGCACTTTTGAAGAAATTTTAGAAGTGGCAACCTGGGGACAACTGAACCAACATCAAAAACCGATGATGATTTATAACGTCAATGGTTTCTATGACGCACTGATTGCCCAGTTGGATCATGCAGTAGAAGAAGGTTTTCTACCGCCACAGCACCGCGCAAAACTGATTGTGTGCAACCATGCTGAACAGATTTATTCAGCCATTGCCAACCTCGGCAGTCCAGCGCACTTTGCCATTTAAACCCTGTTCTTAATGCCATAAAAAAGCGAGCCTAGAGCTCGCTTTTTTAACATATACGGTTATTGCCCATAATGAGTAACAAAGTTATAGAACCACGGCAGTGTGGTCGCCAAAATCACGGACATGGCTAAGCCAAACATCAATTTCATCGCATCTTTACTGACGTTACGCGAAGTGCGATGTTTGTTCACTTCATCAAAAATCATCGACATTGCAAACTCACGACCTGCAAGTAAACCTAAGAATACCCATGTGGTACTCATTGGAATATTACTCCACTCTTTGAAGACCAACAAAATGAGGGCATACATAAAGTCAATAATGGTTGCTGCACGAATATCAGTAACACCTGTTTTGGTATCGACAATCTTCTGAATCGCACCACCACGTTGGTACAAAATTACCGCCAACAACACCACAAAGACCGTGATGGCAAACAGTAAAAATGAAAACGGCACTTGACGGGGTACATAGACAAAAATATTAGCCAAATCTTGAATCAGCCACTGACTCCACAGAAAAGCCGTAGAAACCCACTGTAGCCCAATCCAAATATGCGACGGTTCTTGATTACGGGTTTTCGCAAAATACTTCGCGACTTGGCGCATTACAAAACGATAGACAATAATCGCAACCACAAAGGCCACCGCGTAGCCCATCATCGATTTCACCATCATCGAGCCTAAACTTGCAGGCGAGAAAATGGTTAAGACTAAGAAAGTGGTACTGACGGGAATTCCGTATTTGGTTAAAAATAACAGTAAAATCGGTGGCACAATATATAGCCACGTGACCCCACCCTCAGGAAAAGGGATCGTTTCTAAACGACCATATGATGCATCCCCCACACCGGATGCATACCAACCATAAATCAACACCACCACCAAAATGGTGCTGATAAAGAGCCAAAGCACCCACCATGGACGATGTGCATTGGATGAAATAAACGTACCTAATGTCTGTGGCACATCATTTCCGACGATAGAATAAGCGGCTAAACAGAAGCCTATCACCATCAAAATTTCGATTGTCATAAAACCAACCTTTTGAATAATTTATTCCAAGACAGTGCCCTTGGATGTTTGCCAAAGATTATGACTGTTTTATTTCATTTTCATGACATCCCTGTCATATATTTTTTGTAGCGCCATAAAAAAAGAGCACCGTAGTGCTCTTTTTTCAAATTCAAAACTCAGTTTTTTAATTGAGTTTGACTTCATAAACCGCTGTACTACCACTGACTTCATTTCCCACCACCAACAGCGGGTGACCATTTGGTGAATTCTTCGCCGCGATGAAAATCAAACCTTCTGGGCCTAAGTCACCTTGCTTCGTGACCTCTGTTTCCGTGGTGTTGCGATGGTTCAGATACTGAACAAATTTAGCCTGATTCGGGTTGCTAATGTCGTACACCATGATGCCACTGGCACGCTCAAGTCCAATAAAGGCAAAGGTCTTTTCACCAATTTTACCCAAAGTCACGCCTTCAGGTTCAGGACCTTTATTGTCACTACGGTCATCAAATTTAAATGCTTCATGATTGCTATTAAACTGCTCTGGGAACAACTCCGCAATTTTTCGCTCAAACTCACTCCCCGAGTCCCACACAATCTGTTTGGTTTCAGGGTCGACAATACTCACCGAACGACCACCATAGGCGTATAATTTGTCATAAGTCAGACGACCATTTTCATCCAACTTCGGCAGACCTGTTAGTGGATCTTGTTGATAACCTTGCGTCCAACTAATGGTCAAACGTCCAATTTGTGAATCTTTAATTAAATTATCCGCGCAGACTTCTGTTGCATCAGCCGTTTGACAAGGCTTAAACACCTCGGGGTTTAATTTTGCCCCTTTCACGCCCGGTGCAAGCTGACGTAAATGCGCGGCATAATCACCTTTGGCGTCAAAACCTGCTTTTTTAAACAAATGTTTGATGCGTATCTCTTCAGCATAACCAGCATTTAAGTCCCCGCCTTCAAAGTATTTGGCTTCATCCCTTAGCCATTCACGGGCATCCCCCTCATTGGCCGTGACCAAATAGGTTTTGCCGTTGGCTTGATATTGTGCAATGGCATCGGGCATATACATGCCATATAGACCCGGCCAAGAGCTTATATTAATCATGCCGGCATCTTTTGCACATTCTGTAATACTACGCCCCAAAGAGTCTTGACCAATAGCACAGTCACGGTCACTTCCATCCAAGGTATTTTCAGGCAAACTATGGTCCTTGTAGCCCATCGGGAAAAGATCAACAAATTGATTTTTTGCTAGGTCTAGAACCCCAATGGCATTATTTTCCTGCAAACTAACCCATGCTTTTTTACCATCAGCACTGACTGCGATATACTCAGGCTCTAGGTCTTGTGCAACTGTGGTCGTTTGAATACCTGCGGTCGCTACATTTGGGTATTGACTGATGTCTGGGCCAAAAATACGAATGCCTGCATTTAATAAGTCTTGTTTACGGTCATTCCATGCGTGGAAGCCCGCAATAGTTGCTGTTGGTTTTTGAATATCTGAAATATCAATAATACTGACCGAACCTTCGGGATCGACTTGATAACCTTCATTCGGTTCTGCTTCATTCGCTACCAGTACTTTTCGACCATCAGGCGTGAAGGTCAACATATCTGGCAAAGCTCCCACGTTGACTTGACTGATAAAAGAGAGATCCTGTGCTTTAAAAAAAGCCACAATACCGGTTTGGGTTTTATCCTCAGCCTGAACTGCCAACGCGACGATGCCATTATGCACCGCGACACTATTCACTTCGGAATTGGCTAAATAAGTTTTGGCATCCAAAGATTGGATATATGTCGGCTGCGCTGGTTGAGAGAAATCTAAAACATCGACCATGCCTTTTTGTGCATTCACCACGAACAGACGCTTACTCGCAGCATCATAGGCGGGGATTTCAGCTGCACTTTGTCCAAATATCCCCGATTCATAACTTGCAAGATGAACCAGTTCAATACTATTCGGCGTGGCTTCCTCTACCACAGGCGGTGATGTGATGGTTTGCGCATCATCACTGTCATTACATCCCGCTAAGCCCAACCCCATGCATGCTAAAAAGACAGCACTATATGTTTTATTCATCATGATCTAAATATCGGTTCAAATTTAACCAATGTATGACGTACGCGTTGCAAACACATGACGTAGAGATGTCAATTTGATGGCATGTGATAAATGCACATTCGCAACAACAGTCCAACTTAAATTAAGCTAAACTGTTTAAAAATTTCACTTTGTTGTATCTATGAACCAAACGCCGACCCATCAAGCACTCGCTCCTGAGTACCGTCTTTTGGTACTTCTGGTTTCGATTGGCTTTTTTATGCAAGGCTTAGATACCACCATTGTGAATACCGCTCTACCGGCTATGGCAGCCAGTTTGAATGAAGACCCGCTGCAAATGCATAGCGTGGTGGTGGCCTATGTGCTTGCCGTTGCTGCCTGTATCCCCTTGAGTGGCTGGCTCGCCGACCGTTTTGGAGTGCGCAATACCTATTTCAGTGCCATTATCATTTTTACTCTTGCCTCACTGGGCTGTGGCTTTTCTGAAAGCTTAAATGAGTTATTGTTCTATCGCGTATTGCAAGGCATCGGTGGTGCATTATTGCTCCCTGTTGGCCGTTTAGCTATGCTCAAGGTCATTCCGCGGACGCAGTTCTTATCGGCCATGAGTTTGATGAGTCTCGCGGGACTGATTGGCCCACTGATCGGTCCAACACTCGGGGGTTGGTTGGTCGAAGTCAGTACATGGCATTGGATTTTCCTGATTAACCTCCCCATGGGGCTGTTAGGGGTCCTGATTAGCTTTAAAGCCATGCCGAATGTCACCGAGCAGAATGTACCTCGTTTTGACTTTTGGGGTTTTATCCTGTTGGTGATCACCATGGCAGGACTATCTTTAGGGATTGAAAATTTTGCCAGTCCGCACCTAACTTTATGGTGGAGTATGGGGCTGATTGTACTGAGCTTGGTGACTGCGCTTTGGTATGCCTATCATGCACATACCCATCAAAATGCGCTATTTCGCAGTAAACTGTTTCGTAACCGCATTTATGCCGTGGGTATTTTAGGTAACTTCTTTGCTCGCCTCGGTGGCAATGCCATGCCTTTTTTGATGCCACTCATGTTACAAGTGGCTTTCGGTTTTGAACCCTTTGTGACAGGGCTATTGATGATTCCGACCGTGCTGGGTTCACTGGCCTCCAAACCCATCATTCGTCACTTGATTCAGCGCTTTGGTTATCGCCACGTACTTTTGGTTAACACCTTGTTGGTCGGTGCATGTATCGCCAGTTTTGCTCTCAATACCGCAGACACCCCAACCTGGCTGCGCGCGCTGCATTTCTTTGTTTTTGGTATGCTGAACTCCCTACAATTTGTATCTATGAATACCCTCACGCTGAAAGATTTACCGCAACAAGATGCCAGTAGTGGCAACAGTTTCTTGTCGATGATCATGATGGTTTCGATGAGTATTGGTGTGGCTTTGGCAGGTACTTTAGTCAATGTCTTTACGGCATATTGGGGCACAGATCACATCGTCATGGCATTCCATAACACCTTAATTGTTTTGGGCTGTATTAACCTGATTACCGCAGCTATTTTCTGGCACATCCCCAAAGATACCGTGGATGAATAACAGATACAAAGTACCGCCATTTACTGACCATAATCATCATAGTCAGTTCCACAAATTCGAGCTATGATGATGAGCTAAAAACCAATACCTACAAAAGCATGTCCGCAAGAAAAAAAGTTTCCACGCCGTCAAAAACCTCATATCCCTATTACATACTTGCCTGTGTAGTGATGCTATGTGTCGGACTGGGGATCACCTATTTTTTCTTGCAGAACAATATCGCATCTGCCCAAGAGTATCCGGTAAAAGGCTTTGATGTGTCTCATCATCAGGGCGACATCCAATGGCAATCCATTTCTCCCCAAGAGTTTAAATTCGTTTATTTAAAAGCCACCGAAGGGGGAGATTTCAAAGACCGTAAATTTCAGGACAATTGGCTCAAAGCTCGTGAACAAGGCTTTTTGGTCGGGGCTTATCATTTTTATCGCTTATGCCGTGATGGCCAGATTCAGGCGCAGAACTTTATCGAAACTGTACCGAAGAAAACCGATAGTTTACCGCCTGTGATTGATTTGGAATATGACAGCACCTGTATCAACACCTATACCAGAGAACAGCTGCTCAAAGAAATTCAGGTCATGCACGACCAACTGTATCAACACTATGGCTTGCAACCCATTTTTTATACCTCTAAAGCATTTTATAATATTGTTTTGGTCGATGAATTTAAAAAAACTCCCCTTTGGATTCGTGAATATCAGGGCCAGCCTGAACTCAAAGGCAATCCGAAATGGACCTTTTGGCAACACACCAGCCAAGGCCAAATTAAAGGCATACCAACCTTGGTGGATCTCAATGTATTTCAAGGCTCAGAGCAAGATTGGATCAGCTTTTTAGAGCGCCAAGGGCTTTATCAACTGCCACAAAACTTACCAATCAAGTAAGCAGTTCCAAGCTCAGCATTGAAATTCAAATACTAAAATACCAAGTCAAACTATGTCGCTTATGCCGCATGTAGAACTACGCAATCGATCTGAATAGTGCAATACTGGCTTAGGTTTCAATATTAAAATTCAGCATGCGAAAAATCATTCACATCGACATGGATGCCTTCTATGCCTCGGTGGAGTTACTTGATCGTCCCGACTTAAAGCATTTACCTGTGGTGATTTCTTCACACCATCCTCGTGCCGTCATTGCTGCCGCATCCTACCCTGCACGTCGCTACGGACTCCGCTCTGCCATGTCGATGACTCAGGCCAAAAAACGCTGCCCTCAAGTGATAGTGATTGAACCTAATTTCTCTAAATATCGTGCGGTCTCAGAGCAAATTCATACAATTTTTCAGCGTTATACCACACTCATTGAACCGCTTTCCTTAGATGAAGCTTATTTAGATGTGACGGAAAATTTACAACAACTGGCCAGCGCCACAGAAGTTGCTGAACGCATCCGTGCTGATATTTTTCAGAGCACAAGACTGACCGCCTCTGCGGGTGTTGCACCCAATAAGTTTCTAGCCAAAGTTGCTTCGGACTGGAATAAACCCAATGGTATCTGCGTAATTAAACCCTCACAAGTTCAGCAGTTTATTCAACACTTGCCGCTTAAAAAAATCCCTGGAGTGGGGAAAGTCATGCAAGAAAAATTATATGCGCTCAAACTCGAAACTTTAGGTGATTTACAGCATGTGGATGAAAATATCCTGATTCATCATTTTGGCAAGTATGGCAAACAGCTCTATCTCTATGCACAAGGGATTGATGAGCGTCCTGTACAAGCGGAACGAGAACGTCAGCAAATTTCAAAAGAAACCACTTTTGATGATGACTTAACCCTTGAACAATGTCTCCCATTTTGGCCCAAGTTGATTGCACAAGTCTGGCAAAGCTTAGAGAAAAAGCAACTGTATGCCCGCGGTGTCACCGTCAAACTGAAACTGAAAAACTTTCAAACCCTACAGCACAGTAAAAGCTTCAAAATGCCATTAAAGCATCAAACTGAACTGCAAATGACCTTAGACATCTTACTCAAAGAAATGCAAATCACACCAGATCAACAATTTCGTCTTATCGGTGTTGGGGTGTATGCACTTTCGACTCAAGAGCCTTTACCCCAGCTCTCTTTATGGTCTGACTGATTGCTCAATGAGTCACTTTTTAACCAAAAGAACAAAAATAATGCAATTTAGCATTCACAAACTGTGTTTTTAGAGTAATCTAATGACGCGCTGCATTTATCCATGTAACCGCTGAGATGCTAAAACTTACCTTTACTTTTAGCATACGTCCTGTGATTGGCGTGACGATCAAATCCGAAGATTACAGGACATCTCTGATATTTATCATGGTATTTCCCCTCTATATTACAGAGCAGCGCTCTAGCATCAGAATAATCCAATATTTAAAAATATACTGTTATAAAGTCCGCATAAGATTGACCTATTAATCGCGTTCCTTCATCTTTTGTAATTCCCACGTCGAAATATTGAATTCATCCTCTGTTCACATGTACTTACAGCAAGAGATAGAATCCTTCACGCTGTAAAATTCTGCACCTGATTGAAAGCCAAGATCACAGCCATCTGTCATACATCAGTTTGTGGTAGGCTATTGAGCTACATTATTATGTTCTATTTTTATACTCATCACACAGGATGCATACATCATGACGGTTCAACGTTTGCATGTCTCAAATCGTTTTTCTGAAGTTGCGATTGCTGGCAACCTCGTTCATTTGGCAGGTCAACTGGCGTCTGACTTTGATCTCGATATTAAAGGTCAAACCCAACAAACATTCGACATGATTGACCAATTTTTAGCTGATGCAGGCACAGATAAAAGCCATATCTTATCGGTAACGATTTATTTGAAGAATATTGAACAAGACTATGCCGCTTTCAATGAAGTTTGGGATGCTTGGGTTGCAGACATTGATGCCTTACCCCGTACCTGTGTTGAAGCTAAACTTTATGATCCACGAGTATTGGTAGAGTTAACCGTTGTTGCAGTGAAACTTGCATAAAAAATACACGTATCATAAAAACATGAGTTCTCATGTTTTTATGATACGCGCTGAGATTCAGTTAGCCGATCAGACGTAATTTTCGAGTTTGTGCTGCATTATAGTAATCATATTTTTTGGCTACACGCGTATCTTTAGTCAAACGCGACGAAGCATAGAGATCGCCATAAAAATCTTCACGTAACTGATGATAGTCAGGCACTTCTTCATAACGAATCACTTTATAGCCAGCCATATCGAGGATCGCATCCTGAAACTGTGCCTTTTGTGGACGTTTCAGTGAAAGCGGATCTTCTAAAGCAACCACTGCCAAAACTTGTTGTGCACTATCCACAATGACAAAATCGGCCACCAAATTGCGGTATTTGTTTCGCGTACGCGAAAATTTTGTAGTTAGTAAGGCATCATAAGACACATGTGCCAGCACAGTATGATGCGGTAAAATTTCTTTCAAACGAGTGTAAGTCAGTTGCTCATGCATACTAAAAATAGCACGTTGTCTTAATGCACTATCTTGCTGCTTGGTCTTAGGGATCAACGCTTTACTCGCTAAAATCATGACCAGTATCAACAACACGCTACCAATTACCATATAAGTTGTCATATTTGTATCCTTTTCATCTTTATTATAATTTTCGGTATCACACCGATTTTTATCCGATCAGTATAACCTACTGACCATTTACCCAAACCACGCAATAAAAAAACTAAAGCTAAAATCAAACAAACGCTGATAAAACTAAACAATTTTTTGCAATGTCATTCGTTGTAACACGTTTTGTTTTAATCCGAATGAAATTTTGGCTCTTTCGCCTATCTACACTGTAATAGAGTGATTCATTCACGTGCAATATGATTCTTCGGATTGACCCAATTTTCCCGACGGATGGCAGAAAAGCCAATCTTTGAGCTATTTTTCTAACGCAATAAAAAGATTGATCCTAAAAAAAGGATGCCGTAGCATCCTTTTTTATATTCAGTTGCGATTAAGCACGTGACTTAGACTTCGGTTTTGATTTTGAATGTCCAAATGGCTTCTTGGCATCACCTGTTTCACGCGGTGGTAAACCTGTATGTTGCGTTAAAATCTGACCGCGCTCAGGACGCTTTTTGGTATTCGATGGACGCGATTGATTTTTCGCTTGTTGGTTACGGCTATCACCATTACGTTTTTGCGAATCACCATCCACGGTTGAGTTTTTCTTCCGAGCAGACTGATACTGACCTTCTGTCCCTTGCGGTTGATAGGTTGGAATCAAATGCTGTTTCGAGTTACCAATCAAGTCTTGGCGGCCCATCTCTTTTAAAGCTTCACGTAATAATGGCCAGTTGTTTGGATCATGATAACGCAAGAAGGCTTTATGCAGACGACGACGCTTCTCACCTTTCACAATATCCACATCTTCAGTATATCGCGCCACTTTGGCTAATGGGTTTTTACCCGTGTGATACATGGTGGTCGCGGTTGCCATTGGCGATGGATAGAAAGTCTGTACCTGATCGGCACGGAAACCATTTTTCTTCAACCAAATCGCCAAATTCATCATGTCATATTCAGTCGTACCTGGATGTGCTGCGATAAAGTACGGAATTAAATACTGCTCTTTACCTGCCTCTTTACTGAAACGATCAAACATTTGCTTGAAACGATCATAGGTCCCGATGCCCGGTTTCATCATCTTAGACAATGGACCTTTTTCGGTATGTTCAGGCGCAATTTTTAAATAACCACCGACATGATGCTGTACCAATTCCTTGACATATTCAGGGTTTAACACCGCTAGATCATAACGCAGACCCGAACCAATCAGAATCTTTTTGATGCCTTTAATGGCGCGTGCTTTACGATATAGCTGCGTTAAAGGTGCATGATCGGTATGTAAATTTTGACAAACACCCGGATAAACACATGATGGTTTACGACAGTTCTTTTCAATTTCAGGGTCTTTACAGTGCAAACGATACATGTTTGCTGTAGGCCCACCCAAGTCAGAAATGATGCCAGTAAAGCCTGGTGCGGTATCACGAATCTTTTCAACTTCACGTAAAATTGATTCTTCTGAACGGTTTTGAATAATACGCCCTTCATGTTCTGTAATCGAACAAAAGGTACAGCCCCCAAAACAACCACGCATGATATTGACAGAGAACTTGATCATGTCAAATGCTGGGAAACGAGCATCCCCATACACAGGATGGGGTAGACGTGCATAAGGTAAATCAAACACATAGTCCATTTCTTCCGTGGTTAACGGAATTGGTGGTGCATTTAACCAAACATCACGTTCGCCATGCTTTTGTACCAAAGCACGTGCATTTCCCGGATTGGTTTCAAGGTGCAAAATACGGTTGGCATGTGCATATAAAACGGGATCATCTGCCACTGCTTCAAATGCAGGCAAACGAATCACAGCCAGTTCACGCGGCGGTAATTTATGTTTAATTGCCTTTGAAGACGGCTGTAATTGCACAATTTGTGTATCAGAATCGAGTTTATCCCCTTCACGAACAATTTGATTCGTCACAATTTCTTTTTGGAAATTTTGGTATTGGGTTAAAGAATTACCCTTATCTTTTTCAATTTCACAGCCATCTAAATCTTCAGTCATCACATAAGGATTGATGATCGGATCAACACGGCCAATGGCATCCACATCATTCGATGCGATTTCCACAAACTTGGCTTTAGATGGACGGTTTAACTTATTCACGATAAATGCCGTGCCACGCACATCGGTAATTTCGTGAATTTTTTCGCCTTTGGCTAAGCGATGCATCACTTCTGTAATTGAACGCTCGCCATTACCATACATCAAAAGATCGGCTTTTGAGTCCATCAACACCGAGCGACGGACTTTGTCTGACCAATAGTCATAATGTGCAATACGACGTAAAGACGCTTCTATTCCACCTAACAATACAGGTACATCTGGAAATGCTTCACGCACACGTTGGCAATATACGGTTGCTGCACGGTCAGGACGTTTATTAGGTAAATTATCTGGCGAATAGGCATCATCAGAACGAATTTTACGATCAGCCGTATAACGGTTGATCATCGAATCCATATTCCCAGCAGTCACACCCCAAGCAATATTTGGCTTACCCAAAACTCGAAATGCTTCAACATTAGTCCAATCAGGTTGTGCAATGATCCCGACACGGAAGCCTTGTGCTTCTAACGTACGGCCAATAATGCCCGAACAAAATGATGGATGGTCGATATAGGCATCACCACAGACCAAAATAAAGTCACAACTATCCCAACCGAGTTGGTCCATTTCCTCGCGCGACATCGGCAAAAATGGCGCAGGTTCAAAACATGACGCCCAATATTTGTCGTAATCAAACAACGCTTTAGGCGCGGTCTGCATAGTATAAGCAGTAGACATGGCTAGCAATTCTCGGCTGGCAGATGAAAGATCTCAAATAAAGATCAAAGATGAAAGCCGATCATTTTACCATGAATTACATTCAGCTTGCTTGGTTAAAAAATCATCATATACAGCACGTTATCATTTATTTTTTTGTGCAAACGTAATTTCGAAGTTTTCATTTAAAAAGAAACAATTTGACATCTAAGAGCGAAAAAGCTGGCCCTTCATTCCTTAAAGAATAAATACCAATGCCCAATCACTTGGGACAGCAAGCAATACACCGAAACCCAACAGTTTCAGCTGAATTATGCAGCAAAGAATGAAAAATTAACATCAACTATAACTATGCCAATCTCTCAGAATATCCCTCACTTTATGGCATTTTTTATTTAAGACCTCACCCATTTCCTTTTAAGATTCTAATATTTAGATTGATGAAAGATGCTGCTAAAAATAAACACCATCTTTCATGATGTAAAAACTCAAATCAGTTGAGTTCTTTCATACCAACTTTATTCTTTTTGAGCGGTCGATAAATCCATAATCAACTTTGTCGCTAAATATAAACGCGGCACAATACTTTCGACCAAAATATATTCAGCATTATTCGAATGTGCACCATCACCAGATAAGCCCATTCCTTCTAAAATCGCTGCTTTCGAATTTAAGCCAGCAAATGCGGCATCTGTACCACCACCTGTTGCTTCAGCTAAGACCTTCATTGGTAAGTTAAAATCAGTTTTGTAAATAAGCTGTGCTTGTTCAGCCAATTTTTTTGCCTGTGGGTTTGCTATTAAAGGTGGCCGACGCATTTCAAACTTTAACTTAACTTCACTCTCAGCTAACTTTTTACGTTTAATCCTTTCCTGTAATACACGTTCCACTTGCTGAAAATCTTTAACTTGCAAGGCACGAACATCTGCTTGTGCAGTCGCAAGGTCTGGAATCACGTTACGCACTTTACCTGCACTCGCTACAGTCCAGTTTAATTTCAACCCTGTTTTAGGATTCGATAAATCTTGTAACTGTAAGATTTGATGTGATAATTCTGTCAGTGCATTTATGCCTGCTTCAGGCTTAACCCCTGCATGTGCAGATTTCCCGTGAACCTCTAAATATGCTGCACCAATCCCACTGGTGGCTAATCGTAAACTGCCGTCTTTACCACCACCTTCAAATGACAGAACCACATCTTGGTCTTGTGCAGTTTCAGTAATCAGTTTGCGTGAACCTGGCGAACTGATCTCCTCATCGGAGTTAAGTAAGACTGTGATCGTGCCATAATCTTGATAATTCAACTTTTTTAAAAGATCAAGCGTATGAATAATCGCAGCAACCCCCTGTTTATCATCTAAGATTCCAAGACCAAAAACTTTATCTCCTTCCATTTTAAAAGGTTGGTCTTTCAACATTCCTGTTAAATACACCGTATCCATATGAGCAATTAGCATAATTTTACTGCTGCCTTTACCCTTTAAAACAGCTTTTACCATTGGACCAGTCTGTTGGGGCGTATCATCCATACGATATATATCTTTAGCTTCTACAATACTGACCTCAGCACCTGTCATTTTTAATTGTTCGGCGACATATTTAGCGATCTTATTCACGCCGACAAGATCTTTACTCCCCGACTCAATATTGACTAAAGCCTCTAGAGTATTTAAATAATTCTTTTTTTCTGACTCAACCAGATGTTTGACCTGATCATTAGATACAGCATGTACTTGCCCAAAAGCTAAACAGCTCAACAACGCACATGAGATTAAAGGAAGTTTTTTCAGTTGATATTGAATTTTATTAGACATACTCATTATTCCATTTAAAGATATTGCTAACAAACTATGAACATTTGATCGACTATTCAATATTTTTAAAAATCTAAAAATAAAAATGTTAGATAGATTAAATGTCATGATCGATAAATAAGTAAATCAGTATGTAGAAACCTATCCTAAACCTCAATTAGACGATTGATTCATTTATTATTTTAATATTTTCCGCATAAAAAAATCCCCCTATCTCATTTGAGTTAGGGGGATTTGAATTAATGAGCTGGCGATGACTTACTCTCACATGGATAACTCCACACTACCATCAGCGCTAAGAGG
>NZ_JAHUTF010000011.1:0-63308 GCF_019209785.1 Acinetobacter sp. CWB-G5
AACGCCATTTGCAACATTACTCGATGGAAAACGTATTTGGGCTGAAAAGAATTTAGCTCAAATTTAACCTGACAGTCTTAAGCAAATATCGGTAACTGTCAGATTAGGTTTGAACTAGTACAACTTACAATCAAAAAACGCGACGATCTGTCGCGTTTTTATCATCTGCTTTAATATTCAACTTTCTACAAAATACACATTTAAGCTTTTAAAACGATAAACCTAAGAATTCACTCAGCACAGTAAGCCCATCATCTATTATAAAAATTTAAGTTATCTTCGTTCTTAAGTCGACTCACTCGCCACTAGTGAATTCAAAGAATTAATGTAAACATCCTAGACCTTACAATTGAGTGAAAACATTCTAAACAGTAACGGAAAAAAATTTTTATGAATAAATAGAATTAAGCTATTTAGTGCAAAAACACCCAAAAGAAACGGATCAATTGCCCACGATCATAAGGAAAATTTGAAAGGTACTCATATCCAACTTTATTTCTTTTATTAACTTTAATTTCGATACCATACCCAAAAGAAACACCAAGCATATCCAAGTCAGAACCGTGAAACTCCCCTGTCCCCAATTTATGACTCAAACTATCCGAATTGTAAGCCGTGTAGTTAAATACGCGAATATACTCATTCTCATAAAAATCATTATTGATCAATGTATAATCGTTTTCCTCTTCATCATGTTGTGCAGCTAACTGCTGATAATGGTGGAAGATATCATCACTCAAAGACTCTGCCAAATAGACATCTTCATTTTCAGCATAAGCGCTATTCATCGCCAATCCGAATAAGAATAAGCAGCGGAAAAATAATAAATGAATCGGCTTCAACATCTGCAATACTATGTCTTCAAAAGAATTATTTTAATTATGAATATAGCATAGTCCTCTATAGAAACATTGCTCACTAAATATTTATCGATACTCAGATTGGTAGGTACATAGCAAATCTTGCTCTAATTTCACCATTTTATCTTTTGTTCAGTATGGCTTTTTCAATGCGGCAGAATATAATTTTCAACAGGGATTAAGTTACTTTAAACCCTCATATTATTTTTTGTCTTAGAGCAAACTAAAATACTCCCCACAAAAAAGCCGCATGTGCAATTAACACCTACGGCTTTTTCCTTTAAAATATAAAAAGCTTAAACTAAACCATTATCCTTTAAAAGTTGGAACATCGTTGAACCGAGTTCTGCTGGGCTACGTGTATACGCCATCCCCGCCTTTTCAAATGCTGCAAACTTTTCTTCAGCAGTACCTTTACCACCAGAAATAATTGCTCCCGCATGTCCCATACGCTTGCCTTTCGGTGCTGTTACACCTGCAATATAACCCACCACAGGTTTAGTCACATGCGATTGAATATATTCAGCTGCTTCTTCTTCAGCCGTACCACCAATCTCACCAATCATGATTATCGCTTCAGTTTGCGGATCTTCTTGGAACAGTTTCAAACAATCAATTTGGTTCATGCCCGGAATTGGATCACCACCAATACCAATACAGGTTGATTGTCCTAAGCCCAGTTTCGTCGTTTGAGCAACCGCCTCATAAGTCAACGTACCTGAACGCGAGATAATACCAATTTTACCCGGTTGGTGAATATGACCCGGCATAATCCCAATCTTACATTCACCCGGAGTAATAATACCCGGACAGTTTGGACCAATCAGACGCGTACCATTACCATTGGTTTCAAGATAACGCTTAGCTTTGAGCATGTCTAAAGTTGGCACGCCTTCTGTGATGACCACAATCAGTCCAACACCTGAATCCACTGCCTCAATAATTGAATCTAATACAAACGGTGCTGGCACATAAATCACAGTCGCATCTGCGCCTGTGCCTGCAACTGCATCTTTCATGGTGTTAAATACAGGTAAATCTAAATGGGTTGTGCCACCTTTACCAGGAGTTACCCCGCCAACGACTTTAGTTCCATAATCTAGTGCTTGTGCTGAGTGAAATGTACCGTTTTTACCTGTAAAACCTTGTACCAATACTTTGGTGTCTTTATTAATTAATACGCTCATATTGATACTCCTTACGCTTTTACTGCAGCAACAATTTTTTCTGCGGCATCCGACAAGCCATTTGCAGAAATAAGTTTTAAACCCGATTCATCAAGTAATTTGGCACCCAATTCAGCATTGTTCCCTTCTAAACGAACAACTACAGGTACGGTCACATTTACTTCTTGAACCGCTGCAATAATTGCTTCAGCAATCATGTCACAACGTACAATTCCACCGAAGATATTAATCAATACCCCTTGTACAGAGGTATCTGCCAGAATAATTTTAAACGCTTCAATCACACGGTCTTTAGTTGCACCACCACCGACATCAAGGAAGTTCGCAGGTTGGCCGCCATAAAGTTTAATAATATCCATGGTTGCCATCGCAAGGCCTGCACCATTAACCATACAGCCAATGTTGCCTTCAAGCGCGACGTAGTTAAGGTCAAATTCAGACGCTTTTAACTCACGTTCATTTTCCTGTGACTTATCGCGCAGCGCAGCAATTTCTGGTAAACGGTACAGCGCGTTTGAGTCAATCCCCACTTTGGCATCGACACATAGGATGTCACCATTTTCACGTACAGATAGCGGGTTAATCTCAAATAAAGCAAAGTCATTCTCGATGAATGCTTGATACGCAGCAGACATCACTTTCACAAATTGATTCACTTGACCATCTTTAAGGTTCAACTTAAATGCAACTTCGCGTGCTTGAAATGGCAATAAGCCAACCAAAGGATCGACTTCAACTTTGATAATTTTTTCTGGGGTTTCTTCAGCAACCTTTTCAATTTCAACGCCACCTTCGGTTGAAGCCATAAAGGTCACACGACGACTTGAGCGGTCAACCACTGCACCTAAATACAGTTCACGCTCTACAGGATAAACATCTTCCGCGACAAGTACGCTATTTACAGGTTGGCCATGGCTATCGGTTTGATAGGTAACAAGGTTGGTCCCGATGATGCTTTTTGCATATTCAGCAGCTTCCGTTGCTGACTTTACAACTTTTACGCCACCCGCCTTACCACGACCACCCGCATGCACTTGGGCTTTCATGACAGCAAATTTTCCGCCTATTTGATGAAAGGCTTTTACTGCTTCGTCTGGAGTGGTGGCAAGTACGCCCTCTTGGACAGGCATACCATATTTTTTTAATAGCGCTTTAGCTTGATATTCATGTAAATTCATCGACTAACCTTTTTATTACTGCTTATTTACTTTTTGTTGCACCGAAACTGGTTACTATCACAGTAACCATTTTGGATTTTTAAAACTTCTTGTCTTTATTTTTAGATGATTCTTCATGAGAAGACAACACCTGAAACAAAAAAGAGCGACCGTAGTCGCTCTTTTCGTTGTCTTATTTGCGTTTACGCTGAATTGCGTGAATCGCTCGACCATCCACTGCAAGTGCAGCTTCATGCACAACTTCAGAGAAAGTTGGATGACCAAATGTCATCAATTGAAGATCTTCAACACTTGATACAAATTCAAGTGCAATCATACCTTGATGAACGATATCAGACGCTGCTGGTCCAATCACGTGCATACCCAGTAAACGATCTGTTTTTGCATCTGCAACGAACTTCACGAAACCTGCATTTTCACCAGCAGCCATTGCACGACCATTTGCAGCGAAACCGAATTGACCCGTTTTTACTTCATGGCCTTTTTCTTTCGCTTGCTCTTCTGTTAAACCTACCCACGCCGCTTCTGGGTGTGTATAGATTACAGAAATGATTGTGTCATAGTTGACTTGTGCAGCATGACCGTGAATACGTTCAACAGCCATTACTCCTTCTTCCATTGCTTTATGCGCAAGCATTGGACCACGTACCAAGTCACCAATTGCATATACACCTTCAACAGAAGTTCCACACCAATCGTTCACTTCAACTAAACCACGTTCAGTGAGTTTAATACCTGAATCATCAGCCAATAAACCTTCTGCATAAGCACGACGACCAACACAAACAATTAATTTATCGAAAGTTTGAGTTTTTTCTTCGCCACCTTGCGTGTACTTAACGGTTACTTCACGACCGTTAACTTCAGTACCTGCAACTTTAGCGCCAACGCGAATGTCTAAACCTTGTTTAGTCAATAATTTTTGGTAATCTTTAGCCAATGCTTTATCAGCCATTGGTAAGAATGCATCCATTGCTTCAAATACAACAACTTCAGCACCTAAACGACGCCATACTGAACCAAGTTCTAAACCAATTACGCCAGCACCAATAACACCTAAACGCTTAGGAACTTCTTGGAATTCTAAAGCACCAGTTGAATCAACAATAATGTCTTGATCAACAGGAGCTACAGGAATATTTACAGGCACAGAACCAGATGCAAGAATCACATATTTTGGCTCTAAAATTTGAGTTTCACCTTCATGAGAAACAAACTCAACTTTTTTACCAGCAAGTAATTTACCAGTACCTTTTAACCATTCGATACCATTCCCTTTAAGAAGGCCGTCGATACCCATAGTTAATTGGTTTACGATTTTATCTTTACGATCAAGAAGTTTAGCCAAGTCAAACTTCACTTCACCTGTTGTAATACCGTGATCATCTAAATGATGAACTGTATCTTCGTAGCGGTGAGAAGAATCAAGTAAAGCTTTAGAAGGAATACAACCCACATTTAAGCAAGTACCACCTAAAGATGGTTTGCCTTTGTGAATACGTTTTTCGATACAAGCAACTTTAAAACCTAATTGCGCTGCACGAATCGCTGCTTCATAGCCACCTGGGCCACCGCCAATTACAACAAGATCAAATTGTTGAGACATTTTTATCTCCAAAAATGGGCTTAGAGGATCGCTCTAAGCCCATGTTTTATTCTTTAGAATTAAAGGTCAAGGATCAATTTAGCTGGTTCTTCTAACAATTCTTTG
Source organism: Acinetobacter sp. CWB-G5 (assembly GCF_019209785.1). Lineage (NCBI taxonomy): Bacteria > Pseudomonadati > Pseudomonadota > Gammaproteobacteria > Moraxellales > Moraxellaceae > Acinetobacter > Acinetobacter sp. CWB-G5. The sequence goes on from NZ_JAHUTF010000011.1 coordinate 4,937, forward strand.
ATTGTTACAAGGAAACCAACTGCTTCTTTACCATCGATTAGACGGTGGTCATAAGAAAGCGCTAAATACATCATCGGTAAGATTTCTACTTGACCGTTTACAGCCATTGGACGCTCTTGGATTTTATGCATACCCAAAATCGCAGTTTGCGGTGTATTCAAGATCGGAGTCGACAACAATGAACCGAAAGTACCACCGTTGGTGATTGTGAACGTACCGCCAGTCATGTCTTCGATGCCCAATTTGCCATCACGTGCTTTATAAGCAAAGTCACGGATACCATTTTCAACTTCAGCATAGTTCATGCGATCAGTATCACGAAGTACAGGTACAACTAGACCACGCTCAGAAGATACTGCTACACCGATGTCATAGTAACCGTGGTAAACAATGTCATCACCGTCAATTGAAGCGTTAACTGCTGGGTAGCGTTTAAGCGCTTCAGTTGCAGCTTTAACAAAGAAAGACATAAAGCCAAGACGCGCACCGTGACGCTTCTCAAATGCGTCTTTGTATTGTGCACGCATTTCCATGATTGGCTTCATGTTCACTTCGTTAAACGTCGTCAACATTGCAGTTTCTTGAGTTGCAGCAAGCAGACGCTCAGCAACACGCTTACGAAGACGTGTCATTGGAACACGTTTCTCAACACGCTCACCCACAGCAACACTTAATGGTGCTGCAGCTGGAGCTGCTGGCTTAGTTTGGTGATTTGCTACATCTTCTTTCGTGATACGACCACCACGACCTGTACCCGCAACATCAGCAGCTGGAATACCAGACTCAGTCAATGCCTTACGCACAGCAGGCGCTTGATCAGCAACTTGAGCACGTTCAACGACTGGTGCAGCACCCGCTTCAGTTTGAGTAACTGCTTGTTCTACTTTCGCTTCAGACTGAACTGCTTCAGTTTGCGCAGCGCCAGATACAGCACCTTCTTCAAACTGTGCAATCACTTCATTTGAAAGAACAGTGTCACCTTCACCTTTAATGATCGATGCAATTGTACCGTCAGCAGGAGCAACAACTTCTAAAACAACTTTATCTGTTTCAATATCACAGATCACTTCATCACGTGATACTGCTTCACCTGGTTGTTTGTGCCAAGTTGCGATTGTTCCGTCCGCAACTGACTCAGGGAATACCGGTGCTTTAATTTCGGTTGCCATTACTAAGAATCTCCTGTTATTCAGCTACGATCGCTAAAGCGTCATTTACGAGCTGAGCTTGTTGTTTTGCATGCAAATATGGTGAACCACAAGCCGGTGCAGCAGAAGCTTCACGACCTGCATAACTGATACGTACTGGTTTAGCCGACTTCATTACATCATCATATAGACGAGGAGCAATAAATAACCAAGCGCCTTGGTTCTTCGGCTCTTCTTGCGTCCAAACGATGTCTTTCACATTTGGATATTGAGCAAGAACTTCAGCAATACGTTGTTCAGGGTATGGATACAATTGTTCAATACGAACGATTGCAGTGTTATTCAACTCTTGCTCACGACGTTTCTCAAGCAAGTCATAGTAAACCTTACCACCACAAAGCACTAAACGTGTTACGTCTGCTTTGTTGATGTTGTCGATTTCATCAATCACAGTTTGGAATGTACCATTTGCAAGTTCACTTAAAGTAGACGTTGCAAGCTTGTGACGAAGTAAAGACTTCGGTGACATGATGATCATTGGCTTACGAATTGGGCGAATCGCTTGACGACGTAAAGCATGGAAAATCTGTGCAGGCGTAGTCGGTGTCATCACTTGCATGTTGTCTTCAGCACATAGCTGTAAGAAACGCTCTAAACGTGCAGATGAGTGCTCTGGACCTTGACCTTCAAAACCGTGAGGAAGAAGTAAGGTTAAACCACACACACGCTCCCACTTGGTTTCACCTGATGCGATGAACTGATCGATTACCACCTGTGCACAGTTTGCGAAGTCACCAAATTGTGCTTCCCAAATGATCAAACTCTTAGGCAGAGTCGTGGCATAACCATACTCAAAACCTAACACCGCCATTTCAGACAATAATGAGTCATAAATAGCAGTACGTGGTTGATTTTCTTTGATATGGCAAAGTGGAATGTACGTTGAACCATCCACTTGGTTATGCAGTTTTGCATGACGGTGTGAGAAGGTACCACGACCTACATCTTCACCTGTCAAACGAACCAAATAGCCATCATCTAAAATAGATGCATAAGCCAAAGTTTCTGCAGCACCCCAGTTCAATGGCATTTCGCCAGTTTGCATTTTTAAGCGATCATCAATCACTTTTGCAACTTGACGCTGCATCACGAAGCCTTCAGGAAGCTCGCGCATTTTGCGACCAAGCTCTTTTAAGCGATCTTCAGAACATGTGGTATCCCATACGTCTGTATAGTCATGTCCTAAGTACGGTGCCCAATCTACAAACATTTTTGTATTTGGTTCAAGTACCAATGCATTTGCAACGTGCTTACCAGCTTCTAAATCAGCACGGTAATCTTCAACCATTTGATCCGCTTTAGCACGGTCTAATACGCTTTCTTGAACCAATTGGTCTGCATACAGCGCACGCGTTGTCGTTTTCTTGTTGATGACTTGATACATCATTGGCTGAGTTGCAGCTGGCTCGTCCGCTTCGTTGTGACCACGGCGGCGGTAACAGAACATGTCAATGACAACGTCTTTACGGAAAGTATGACGGAAGTCATGTGCCAATTGCGCAACAAACAATACTGATTCAGGATCATCACCGTTCACATGGAAAATCGGTGCTTGGATCATTTTCGCGATGTCGGTACAGTATTCTGTAGAACGCGCATCACGTGGATCAGATGTTGTGAAACCAACTTGGTTATTCACCACAATGTGAACCGTGCCACCCACTGTATAGCCACGTGTTTGTGACATTTGGAAGGTTTCTTGGTTAACACCTTGACCTGCAAATGCAGCATCACCGTGAACAATTACTGGCAATACGTCATCGCCACCAATATCTTTACGACGTACTTGACGTGCACGTACTGAACCTTCAACCACAGGGCCAACGATTTCTAAGTGTGATGGGTTAAACGCCAATGCCAAGTGAACTTCGCCACCTTGAGTCATTACGTTTGAAGAGAAACCTTGGTGGTATTTAACGTCACCAGAACCTTTTTTATGTAAGCTCTTACCTTCGAACTCACCAAATAGGTCTGCTGGGTTTTTACCCATGATGTTTACAAGAAGGTTCAAACGACCACGGTGTGGCATACCAATGACCACTTCTTTACAACCTACAGAACCTGCACGCTGAATTAAAGCATCAACCATTGGAATGAAAGATTCACCACCTTCCACGCCGAAACGTTTTGCGCCAACGTATTTATTACCTAGGAATTTTTCTAGGCCTTCAGCCGCAGTTAAACGCTCTAATACGTGTTTTTTCTGTTCTGCAGTGAAGTTAAATTGACCACGTGCACCTTCAAGGCGTTGTTGAATCCAACGTTTTTCTTTGGTATCAACAATGTGCATGTATTCTGCACCAATTGAAGCACAGTACGTTGCTTCCATGGCTTGAACCATTTCACCTAGAGTTGCTTCGTCTTTACCAATCAAAAGATTACCTGTATTGAATACAGTGTCGAAATCAGATTGGGTTAAGCCATGTGCAGCAAGGTCAAGATCTGGCACGATTTCACGTTTTGCCAAACCTAAAGGATCAAGCTTCGCTTTTTGGTGACCGCGGTTACGGTACGCTGCAATCAGTTGTAGTACGCCAATTTGACGACGTTCATGTTCTGTACTAACAGAACTTTGTACCACTGCTTGAACACGACTTGAATTACGACCTAGTAATAAGAATTGCTCACGTACATTGCTGTGTGGTTGATCACCTTTCGGGTATTTATCGAAGTATGCACGCCAGTCAGCTTCTACTGAGTCTGGTGCAGCCAAGTACTGCTCATAAAGTTCTTCAATATACGCTGCACTATCAGCGGAAAGTTCAGTGTCAAGACGCAATGCGTCAGCAACTTCTTGCATTTGTGGACCCATTTCCTATTGCAAAAACATTTCAGGATGCTTTTTAAGCGAACCCATGATTAGTAATGTCAAATTGGTAACATGACATTAGTCCCCATAAGGCGGATGCCATGAGGCGTTATCACTACATTAGAATTACCCAATGTGACAATGAATCATAACGCCCTCAGCGGCATCATCACTCATTCATACCCGGCCAAAACCGAGCAATTTTTTGCAAATCGACTTAGAAAAAATAAGGCGTTGCATTATTTTTTCTAAAGCGACTAACTCTTCATTTATACTCGCTCTAATGCGGCTTAAATGTTGAATTAATGTACATATTTAACGCACACTTTTTAAATATAAACGTGCAAAAATTTTAACATACTCCCCATATTTCAATTGATTTTTTTGACACATACCTTTCATAAATTGGCGAAATACACATATCAAAATTTCATCTAATATATGGTGCTTTAAATAAAACTGAGTTTCAACGTAGACCAAAGTCTACTCCAAAAAACACATACGAAAAGAGAGCATCATCTTTCAATATGCCCTCCCCATCAACAACATCCATATTAACATCTTCATAACTTTTTTTGCAGACTCATACTTGCACTTATTTATGACATTTGTTTTAAATCGCCGCGCTTTTCACCAATCTGGTGCAATTTCCACAAAAGCCACCTATCACAAACAAAAATAGTGCCAACCTCACACTTTCACTCAACTTTATTTTTAATTGCAAAAATATAGCTATACAAATAAAAAAGCACACCCTGAAGGTGTGCTTTTTTTAACTGATAAATCAGCCTACAGATTAACCCGCTACATCTAAAAGCATGTTACGGATGTGACCGATTGCTTTAGTTGGGTTCAAACCTTTAGGACAGACTGATACACAGTTCATGATGCCTTTACAACGGAATAGCGAGAATGGGTCGTCTAGACGAGCCAAACGCTCTTGAGTTGCTGTATCACGAGAGTCGATGATAAAACGGTATGCATTCAACAATGCTGAAGGCCCCAAGAACTTGTCTGGGTTCCACCAGAATGATGGGCATGAAGTTGAACAACATGCACAAAGAATACATTCGTATAAACCATCTAAGTGTTCACGCTCTTCAGGAGACTGTAAACGCTCTTTTGGCGGCGCAGGTTGGTTGTTGATCAAGAATGGGTGAATTTTGTTGTACTGATCGTAGAACTGATTCATATCCACAACTAAATCTTTAACCACCGGCAAACCAGGTAAAGGACGAACTGTGATCACTTCTGGTAAGTCGTTTAGGTTCCAAAGACACGCTAAACCATTTTTACCATTGATGTTTACACCATCCGAACCACAAATACCTTCACGGCATGAACGGCGGAATGTTAATGATTCATCCTGTACTTTCAATGCAAGAAGCGCATCAAGCAACATACGGTGCTTATCAGTCAATTCTAACTTGAAAGTTTGCATGTACGGCGCTGCATCCTTATCAGGATCGTAGCGGTAGATATTAAATGTACGAGTACCTCTACTCATCTTACTTCTCCCAATTAGAATGTACGTGGTTTAGGTGGAATTGCAGCAACTGACAATGGCTTATAACGTACTGGCTTGTACTCAAGACGGTTATCGCTAGAGAACCATAATGTGTGCTTCATCCACTCATCATCACGACGACCATATGGGTAAGCTGGATGATCTGGCGACTCTTCAAAGTCTACAACCGTATGCGCACCACGGCACTCTTTACGAGCTGCTGCTGAGATCAATGTTGCTTTAGCCACTTCATACAAGTTTTCAACTTCTAAAGCCTCTACACGCGCAGTGTTAAATACTTTAGATTTGTCTTTCAAGTGAATATTGCGTACACGCGGTTCAATCGCAAGAATCTGCTTCACACCTTCTTCAAGAAGTGCAGTTGTACGGAATACACCAGCATGATCTTGAACGATGTCACGAATTGCATCTGCAACTTCTTGGGCATTTTCACCAGTTGTTGAATCATCCAATTTACGGATACGTGCAACAGTTTGCTCAAGTACAGTCGTAGGAAGCGGTTGGTATTCATCACCGTGATGTTTAGTCACGTAGTCAATGATGTGCTCACCCGCAGCTTTACCAAATACAACCAAGTCTAGTAGCGAGTTCGTACCTAAACGGTTTGCACCATGTACAGACACGCAAGAACATTCACCAATTGCATAGAAGCCTTTAACAGGTTTCGTAAAGTTACGATCGCCCGCATTAGTCGAATAGATATCGCTATCTTTGTCATAATGTGCTGCAAATGCTTCAGTTTCAGAACCTTCAGGCACAACCACTTGACCGTGGATATTCGTTGGAATACCACCCATTTGGTAGTGAATTGTTGGTACAACTGGAATTGGCTCTTTGGTGATGTCAACGTTCGCGAATTTCTTACCAATCTCAAATACAGATGGAAGACGTTTCATGATCGTTTCCGCACCCAAGTGTGTCATATCAAGCAAGATGTAATCTTTCTTAGGACCACAACCACGACCTTCTTTAATTTCTTGGTCCATAGAACGTGATACGAAGTCACGTGGTGCCAAGTCTTTTAAAGTTGGTGCATAGCGTTCCATGAATGGCTCACCAGCATCGTTACGAAGGATTGCACCTTCACCACGACAGCCTTCTGTCAACAATACGCCTGCGCCCGCAACACCTGTCGGGTGGAATTGCCAGAATTCCATATCTTGTAATGGAATACCTGCACGAGCCGCCATACCAAGACCGTCACCAGTGTTGATATATGCGTTAGTTGATGCACGGTAAACACGACCCGCCCCACCTGTAGCAAATAATGTCGCTTTTGCTTGGAATACTGCAATTTTACCCGTTTCTTGGTCGTATGCAGTTACACCCAGTACATCACCCGCTTCGTTACGGATTAAGTCAAGTGCAATCCATTCAACGAAGAATTGAGTACCCATCTTCACGTTGCTTTGATAAAGCGTGTGAAGAAGTGCGTGACCTGTACGGTCGGCAGCAGCACAAGCACGTGGAACCGCTTTTTCACCGTAGTTTGCAGAGTGACCACCGAATGGACGCTGGTAAATCGTACCGTCTGCGTTACGGTCAAATGGCATACCCAAGTGTTCTAGTTCATAAACCACTTGTGGTGCTTCACGCGTCATGAATTCAATCGCGTCTTGGTCACCTAACCAGTCAGAACCTTTAACAGTATCGTAGAAGTGGTAATGCCAGTTATCTTCTTGCATGTTACCAAGAGATGCACCAATACCGCCCTGCGCTGCAACTGTATGAGAACGTGTTGGGAATACTTTAGTCAGAACCGCAACTTTTAAACCAGCTTGAGCAAGTTGGTAAGACGCGCGCATACCTGAACCACCACCACCAACGATGACAGCATCGAAAGTTTCGTGTGGAATATTTGTGTAATCTTCTTTAGGGGTTATAGCGCCCATGATCTATTCCTATCAATTCGCCCAAAAAATCTGGATTGCCCAGATCGCATATGCAAATACAGCAATAATTACTGCTGAAGTCAGTACAAGGCGTAAACCTGAAGCTGAAGGACCCATTTGACGAGTAGTCACATAGTCTGTGAATACTTGCCACATACCAATCCATGCATGTGCAACAAGAGATAAGACGGCTAATAAAGATAAGATCTTCATTGGAGCTGTCATCATAAAGCCGTACCACTGTTCGTAGCTAAAACCGCCATTGCATAGGATCCAACCTAAAACAACAACCGTATAAACTGCTAATACGACAGCACTTACGCGTTGGATAAACCAATCACGAGAACCTGAACCCGTTAAACCAGTAGCACTTTTCATTAGATAACAATCCATACAAATGCCGCAATGATACCGATTGCAGACAAGATCAATGAAATAGTAGCTGCGACACGACCACTTTGCAGTTCTTCAGCAACGCCAAGATCCGCAAGTAAATGCTTAACACCCGCAATAAAGTGGAAAATTAAGCCGGCTACAAATACCCATACGACAAAACGCACGATGAAACTATTGAAAATAGCTTGCACTTGCGCAAAACCTTCTGGAGAAGACAATGACTTGTCTAAAATCCATAAAAGTACCGGTACGAGTAAAAATACGATGACACCAGATAGACGGTGTAAAATTGATGCAATAGCCACAGGGGATTTTAAGTTTACTTCTAAAACTTGACCCATGGACAAATTGACAGGTCTGTTGCTTTTCACAGCGGGCATCCTGTAAGTAAAAACTCCATCCGGAGTTTGTTGGAATTAATTCGAAGGAAAGCTGGCATTGTTCAGCAGCTACTTTAAAACTCTAAATTAAATAGCGTTTGAACTTAAAACGACACTGAATTATAAGACGTGAACTATCAAAATACAAACAATGCCCTTGGCCTTTTTGCATAAAAATTCTTTAAATAAGAATCATTAACACATAGATAAATACCTTGCGCTACAATACTTTAGCTTCAAATCTCAGCTATATGGTTGGTTTTTATAAAATAAACACCAAATTCAAGCGCTAAAATTTATACAAAAACGGTAAAATTCGACTTTAGACTAAAGATGCACAAAAAAGTCTTGTTTTTAAAACTGGCTAATTTCACTGCTTTATTTTAATCATTTTTTATTTATATATAAAATGTTCATTATTTTATTTTAATATAGTGGCATAAATATGCATGATGTTGGTGCAGGAGATTAATCCCCTACAAGATTGAAATATCTCGTAATAAATTTTAATTAAAACAATTTTTTCACATCCGTATAAATAAAAAAAGTGACTTATATATCGTTTTCGAAATACCAAATAAGCTATTTTTTATACAATTAAATCATTTTTTTTGAGTCACTTATTGTTTTTAACAATGACTACGAAAGCAGCATTTTCTTTTTAAAATGATGCGTAAGTTACGAGAATCATAATAAATGTAAATATATGACGACTTGAATTCTGTTTCTTTTCAAGCGCTTTCTTCAATATAAAACTGCTTACAATTGCGCCAGCAACATTTTTTATTTATGCACTTGCTCCTTGAATTAACTTATTATAGTGTGTCGGTGCTGTGATTTTATGCAAATTTTAATGGATTAAATCTTAACTATAACTTCGGAAGTCATCATTTTATCCATAAGTATAATTGACAAAATTTCAGCACTCTCTACTCTTAGAGCAAATTTTTAATCCGTCTGATTCGTGCATTAAAAGATGAGTATTTCGAGTCAGATAAATCATTCACCAGGACAGGAGATCTATTGAATGTCTGAAGCAACTGGCAAAAAAGCCGTTTTACAGCTTGATGGCAAAGAAATTGAATTACCAATTTACAGCGGCACATTGGGCCCAGATGTAATCGACGTTAAGGATGTATTGGCCGCAGGTCACTTCACTTTTGATCCTGGTTTTATGGCTACTGCTGCATGCGAGTCTAAAATCACTTTCATCGACGGTAACAAAGGTGTGCTTTTACACCGTGGCTACCCAATCGACCAGTTAGCAACTAAAGCTGACTACTTAGAAACTTGCTACTTACTTCTCAATGGCGAGCTTCCAACAGCTGAACAAAAAGAAGTATTTGATGCTAAAGTTCGTAACCACACTATGGTTCACGATCAAGTTAGCCGCTTCTTCAATGGTTTCCGTCGCGATGCTCACCCTATGGCGATCATGGTTGGTGTAGTTGGTGCGCTTTCTGCGTTCTATCACAACAACTTAGACATCGAAAATGTTGATCACCGTGAAATTACAGCGATCCGCCTAATTGCTAAAGTACCTACTTTGGCTGCGTGGAGCTACAAGTACACTGTTGGTCAACCATTCGTTTACCCACGTAATGACTTAAGCTACGCTGAAAACTTCTTATACATGATGTTTGCTACTCCAGCAGACCGTGATTACAAAGTAGATCCTATCCTTGCTAAAGCAATGGACCGTATCTTCACGCTTCACGCTGACCACGAACAAAATGCTTCTACGTCTACAGTACGTTTAGCTGGTTCTACTGGTGCGAACCCATATGCATGTATCGCTGCAGGTATCTCTGCACTTTGGGGCCCTGCTCACGGCGGCGCGAACGAAGCTGTTCTTAAGATGCTTGATGAAATCGGCACTGTAGAGAACGTTGCTGACTTCATGGAAAAAGTGAAAACTAAAGAAGTTAAACTCATGGGCTTCGGTCACCGTGTGTACAAAAACTTCGATCCACGTGCGAAAGTAATGAAAGAAACTTGCGACGAAGTTCTTGGTGCGCTTGGCATCAACGATCCACAGCTTGCTCTTGCTATGGAACTTGAACGTATCGCGCTTTCTGATGAATACTTCATCAAACGTAACTTATACCCGAACGTAGACTTCTACTCAGGTATCATCCTTAAAGCGATTGGTATCCCGACAGAAATGTTTACAGTGATCTTCGCGCTTGCACGTACTGTTGGTTGGATCAGCCACTGGTTAGAAATGCACAGCGGTCCGTATAAGATCGGTCGTCCTCGTCAGCTTTACACTGGCGAAGTTCAACGCGACATCAACCGTTAATTCGGTCTGCGTTGATAGACAAAAACCACCCGCATGGGTGGTTTTTTTATATATTGAATTCTAAATCAACAATTCACAAGTGACACAGTTTAAGTATTAAAAGGCTTGGGTTAACTCAGGCTTTTTTATTATTAATGAAGCTACTTTAGGCCTCAACAACATCGTAGTGTTTTAGCTCAAGCGCAGATAAACGTTGCTTTAACTCGGCCAAGGACCACGGCCAAGCCGCGAAGTTACGCCCATTTTGATCCAAATAATAGCTTGAGCAGCCGCCTCGGTTAAATACTGTGGTTTTCAAATGAGTTTGTACTTTCGCATTGTGATAACGCAGAACATCTCGCTTGACCATCATACGTTTAAAGCCTTGCAGCTTCATTTTTAGTAGACCATCTACAATATACTGAATCTGTGCTTCAGCAATCCCAATAAAAGAGTCATAAACCAAGATATTTGGCCCCAATACCAAAAAAGCATTCGGTACATTTTCCAAACTTGTACCCAAGTACGCTTCTGGAGAACTATCCTTCCAAAGGTCGGCCAATCGCTCACCTTGGGCATTCCATACACGTTGGCCAATTGGAGGATGTGCCACTTCAAAACCAGTTCCCCAGATAATGACATCAACCTCAAATCGTTCCCCATTTGCCGCAATGACACTCTGCCCATCAATCTCGACCAAACCTTGTGGCAACAACGTGACATTGTCTTGCTGCAGTGCTGGATAATAATTATTGGCAAATAAAAGTCGCTTACAGCCGATCGAAAAGTTAGGCGTTACGGCTTTACGTAAGGCGTCATCCTGTATTTGCAATTTTAATAATTGACGGCTTAAAAAATTAACTGGCTCAAGCAATGACGGATGACGAAGCCCAAAGTTGATCCCATTTAAAATACTGGAAACACTATTCCGCCAGCCTTGCTGAATCATCGGAAATTTGGCCACCAGCGACTTCACGCTAGCATTGAGCTGCATATCCGCTTTGGGCAAAACCCACGGCGCAGTCCGCTGAAATACGATCAACTCTTTCGCCAATGGCTGAATTTGTGGAATAAACTGAATGGCAGATGCACCTGTTCCAATCACTGCAACCCGCTTTCCCGTTAAGTCATAATCATGTTTCCAACGGGCTGAATGGAACATCTCTCCTTTAAATCCTTCTATCCCTTTAATGTTAGGTAAGGATGGTTCTGTAATCGGCCCTGTGCTAAAGATCACGGTTCGTGCTTGATATGCCCCTTGAGAGGTTTCGAGTTGCCAAATATTCATCTCATCATTCCACTTGGCACTGTGCAACTCATGCTGAAAACGAATTTTATCTTGCAGCTCAAACTGCTCAACCACCTGTTCCAAGTAACTTAAAATTTCAGGTTGTTTCGCAAATAAATGACTCCATTGATGACTAGGCGCAAAGGAAAATGAATACAATGCCGAAGGTACATCACAGCCACAGCCGGGGTAATTATTATCACGCCACGTACCACCAACTCTCTCTGCCTTTTCTAAAACCAGATAGTCCTGATAGCCGACTTGTTTCATTTTATAAGCCGCAGCAATGCCCGAAATCCCAGCACCTACAACAATGGTATCGTAAGTATGTGCGGCTTTAGGACGAAGCACAGCCTTTTTACGGGTTTGCTTAGGTTGAGCTTCCGTACTTTTTGGCGTCGTAGTTTGATCTCGCATTTGATCAGACGGTGCTTGCACATCTGCTTGCTCTATCTCTAATTGCGTTTCCATATTCATTTTTCTCTGTTCTTATTTTGTGATTTGATTAAACAGTGGATAACCCAGACCTAAAAGCTTGACGTATAAGCTTGGCGCTGCGCGCTTCATCCACCAAAACAATTTGGCATCGGGTTGTGGAATGGTATAAAGCTTACCTGCATCTAAGCGATTTAATGTTTTTTTGACTACAGCATCACTGGTGGTAAACGCATGGTTCATCAGCAGTTTGTCAGCCAGTCCAGAATAGCGACTTGGCAAACGCCCATTCTTCATAATATTAGTGGGCACCAAGGTCGGACACAGCACATTGACTGTAATGTTATAAGCATGAAGCTCTGAAGCTAGTGTTTCTGATAGTGCCAAAACACTAGACTTGGTCACATTGTACGCTGTCATCTCAGGGGCTGCAGTATAGCTCGCAGCTGATGCCACATTGATGATGGCACCAAAACCTTGCTGTTTAAATTTGGGGACAAAATAGTGGCAACCATGAATTACCCCCCACAGGTTGACATGCATACACCACTGCCAATCCTCCAGCGACACCTCATCAAACTTACCACCTAGCCCAACTCCGGCATTATTGATGAGCAAGGTGACAGGATGCCCCAAAAGCTGTTCCGCTTGCTCCGCCAAAGTGTGTACAGATTCTTTTAATCCAACATCACAATGCACCGCATAGGCTGACGAAGATGTCATCGACTGAATCAAATCTACAGTCTCCTGTGCTGAGCTTAAATCAATATCTGCACAGATGACATCACCACCACGCTTTGCCAGTTCCAGTGCAAAGCTACGACCAATTCCACTGCCTGCACCCGTTACAACTGCGTAAGCCTTTTCACTTGGTTTATTTTTTTTACTCAACAGTCCCATGTCATAACCTCCTTTTTATAATTTAAGTACTGGAGTAAATTCTTTAGTGAAATAGGGGGTTAATACTCCTGTTTCAGGGTGTAGTAAACGCTCTTTGTAATAATCTAAAAATGCAGAAGTGTCATAGTCATTCGGGTGAAAGCTCGGACGTAAATAGTCAAAAATATGCATCCAACTACTGCCATAAACACCTCGTTTCAGCCCAAACAAGAGGCTGAAACTGCGCGGCACATCCTTCCAATAACTGAGACTCACCAAATTAGACGGTTTGCGATAAAACGGGACAAAAACTGACGCCATGGAAATCAGCAGCAAAATGGTGATAAGGGCTGGAAAAAAGCCTACAATACGCAAAGCATAGTTATTAGAAAGTGATTGAAACACATCATATGCAATGTCTTTGTGCTCAGATTCCTCTAACATGTGCCACATCCAAATCGCCCGTTGCTTTTCATCTTGAGAATCGAAGAAAATCTCTTCATGGTTCATCATGTATTCAGACAACACCGCGGTAAAATGTTCAATACCTGCCATCAAAGACAATTTCATCGGTTGTGGTAAACGGTTAAAACCGTAATCAAAAACGATTTCGGCTAAATAACGAAAAATGCCAACCGGCAAATCAACCTGTTTAAAAGTATCGTTCAATTCTTCATGTAGCTTTGAATGCAATGCCTCCTGCCCAATCAAAGACGTCACACGTTGTTTTAATACAGGGTCTGTGAGGAAATCGCGGTGATAACGGGCGGTATCAATCACCAAGTCTTCACCATAGGTCAGAAAGATCGAGAGTGATGCAAAGTAAGCACTGGCTAACTCCGCATTTAAGTAAAATTTGGGATCAATTTTCTCCGCTTCAAAGTCAAATTTCATATGCCGAATCGGAATAATCGCAGACTGTTTTTCAGCATCGAATACGGGTCCTGCAAAAATTTGGCTGGCTTTGCCTTTCAATGGAAGAGCGATACGCATAGGACATTCCTTCTTATTTTTAGCTCATTTTTCAGGCTCAATCTCACGATTTTTACCTGTGCTTTGCATTCAAAATAAGAGTCCGCTTCCCCTATGCCACTGGCATTTTTCTTCAAATGATTTGCAATTTATGACTTTAAAATCTGTTGTCTAACAATCACTCTACAGATTTATCTATCGGGGTCAGAACAAGGCTTTGTGTGCCACAAAGGGAATACACTGCTCATAGGCTGAGCACTCTTCGCCATAGTGTTTTTTGAGAAAGTAGTCTTGCACCATTTGCGCCTGTTGTTCGATGCCATAGCTTAAAAACTGCTTGCCTTGTTTTAATGCATAGCGGTATTGACGGTTAAAAAGTGCCTTACGGACTACAGCGAGTCCCTGCTGAATTTGCCAAACATGTGTTAGCTCATGAATCAACCAAGCTTGTTGATGAATGGATTGATCGGCAAAATTTTCGCACCAGTCTTTGATATTAAAATAGACATGTCCATTGGGGCTAATCGCATAATGAGGCAGCACTGCCCGATGCGCGATAATTCGAACCGAATCCGTGTTCAGACTGTTCCCAAAAATGCTGCTGGCGAGCTTTTTCTCCGCTTCAGTCAAGGGCCGATTTTTAAGTTCAAACTTTTGCTGTATTTTTTGTAAAAGCGGTTGAAACCACACAATCACACTCCATAAAGACATTAGAATAATTTGTTCTTTTTAAGGACATTTACGGATTTTTTTTAGAATATCCCTTAAAAAAAATCGCATTTCGTATATAGTATTCGCACTTATTATTGATTAATACTTCTATTTGTTTATCGTCACTTACACCACGTAGAACTTATAGCTATAACAAACTCAATCGTCGTGTATATCCCTATAGGTATAGGATTTAGTTGGAAATGAAAAGTTTTAAAATTGCACTTGCACAGTTCTCTCCGCACATTGGCAACCTTGAAGCAAATGCCCAAAAAATGTTGGAGCAGGCCAATGAAGCAAAAAAACAAAATGCTGATTTAATTATTTTTCCAGAACTTTCGAGCATTGGTTACCCAGCAGAAGATTTACTTCTACGTCCTAGCCTAACCAAACGCACGCAACAAGTTTTTGAACAACTTAAAACAGTAAAAGATATTGTGATGGTCTTTGGTTTTGTCAACCAAACCGAAGATGGTCAACGCTACAACGCCGCTGCGGTCATGAAAGATGGACAAGTTTTGGGTGTGTATAACAAACAAAACTTACCAAACTATAGCGTATTTGATGAAAAGCGTTACTTCACCGAAGGGCATCAACACCTTGTTTTTGAATATTTGGGTCATAAGTTTGGTGTGTTGATTTGTGAAGATGTTTGGTCACTTTCAACGGTACAACAACTAGCACAGCTCAATGTAGAAACGGCTTTAGTCTTAAATGCTTCACCATATGAAGTCGGTAAGCCACAGCACCGCGTTGAAACCATGTCTGCACTAGCGAAACAAATGAACCTCAACTTGGTTTATGCCAACCAAGTCGGCGGTCAAGACGACCTGATCTTTGATGGTACAAGCTTCGTGATTGCCAAAAACGGCTCGGTTGTACTTCAAGCAGAAAGCTTTAAAGAGTCTCTGTATTTCGCTGAATACGAAGCAGAACAACAAGCCTTTAAGGCCAATGCGCTGCCGCCTGCTTTAGACACAATGGCAGAGATTTATCAAAGCTTAGTAATGGCGACCCGTGACTATGTACAGCGCTCAGGTTTCCCTGGGGTGATTTTGGGTTTATCAGGCGGGATCGACTCAGCTCTAACTCTTACAATTGCAGCTGATGCGATTGGCGCCGACAAAGTCCAAGCCGTAATGATGCCATATACCTATACCGCTCAAATCAGTGTAGAAGATGCTGCTGAACAAGCGAAGAGTATGGGGGTGACTTTTGGGATTGCTGAAATCAACCCTATTGTAAACAGCTTTATGCAAACGCTTTATCCGTTCTTTGGCAACAGCCCTGCGGATGCAACTGAAGAAAACTTACAAGCGCGTACCCGCGGTACACTGCTAATGGGTTTATCCAACAAATTTGGTAATTTAGTCCTATCTACAGGCAATAAATCAGAATTGGCGGTGGGCTACTGCACGCTCTATGGTGACATGGTGGGTGGTTTTGCGGTACTGAAAGATGTGTATAAAACCATTGTGTTTGAACTTGCGAAATACCGTAACAGCATTTCAGACAAGCCCGTGATTCCTGAGCGTGTGATTACTCGCCCACCTTCAGCAGAGCTACGTCCAGATCAAAAAGACCAAGACTCTTTACCGCCATATGATGTACTGGATGCCATATTGTATGCCTATATCGAAGAAGATATGAGCCAAGATGATATCATTGCCAAAGGCTTTGATGCTGAAGTGGTTGCAAAAGTGATTCGTTTGGTCGATTTCAATGAATACAAACGTCGCCAAGGTGCAATTGGTCCGCGTATCAGCTCACGTGCATTTAGCCGTGAACGTCGCTACCCAATCATGAATGGCTGGAAAGCTGGCGTATAAGCACTTTCTCCAATAAAAAAGCCCAAACATGTGTTTGGGCTTTTTATATCGACATATTCAAATCTATTTTTTACGCACAAAAAAAGAGACCAAGCTGAGAGCTTGGTCTTTTAAAATGGTGGCTATGACGAGACTTGAACTTGTGACCCCCGCATTATGAGTGCGGTGCTCTAACCAACTGAGCTACATAGCCGTAAACTGTGCGCGCATTATGCAAAGTTCAAAGGCAAGCGTCAACCCTTTTTACACACAAATGGTTATTCAATATACAAAAACACTTTAAACTATCAATTTTTCAGCAAACCACTCTTTTTAAACTTATTTTTATACTGCAAGCTATATTTAAGTTAGGCATATTTACGAGAAAGATAATGAAAAAGAGAGTCTGTTTTTTCTTTATCCTAAGTACTACAGCATTGAGCAGTTGTCAGCTGATTTCCCCCATGATCACCGACTATAACGGTGTACGGCGTGATGTAGCGACCTATATCAACTCCAACCTATTATTTAGCCTAAAAGATCGAGAAATATTGGTCAACTACGCCAAAGGACAACAAAAGATCCTGACTGCAGATCGCTTAAGCCCAACTGCACAGCAAAACTTGGCTTTAGAAAGAGCCGAAGGACGCTACTGTGCAAGTCAGCACATCTCTTTAAAAAAACTCAATTTAGTCGATCATCAAATTTTTGCATTGCCCGAACATCAAGCCAATTGGCAACACATTCAAAAATTACAGATGCAGATCAATTTAACGCCTGAAAACATTAACTGCGAGGGGAAATTTTAAAAGATAAAATATGTCCGCAGTCACAGCTTTGGTTTAAATATCGAAAAAACGGTGCCGAACCACAAGGCCATTTCAGAAATGGCAAGTAAATAAAGACAGTTTCACAGCCTTTCTTTCCCACAAAAAAAAAGATCATGCTGAGAGCATGATCTATAAAAATGGTGGCTATGACGAGACTTGAACTTGTGACCCCCGCATTATGAGTGCGGTGCTCTAACCAACTGAGCTACATAGCCGTAAACTGTGCGCGCATTATGTGGTTTTCTCACTAGTACGTCAAGTACCTTGCGCGCTTAATTGATCAAAATTTGTTGAAGTGAGCCGATAAGCCGGGTTCTGTCGAGAACGATCATTCCTCTAGGCGTACAATCACTCATACGCTCAAGCGACCTACCCGGATCCAGCATGGGCCATGCCTAAAGGATCCCTATTTGGTCTTGCTTCCGGTGGGGTTTACCATGCCATGAACTGTTACCAGCCATGCGGTGCGCTCTTACCGCACCCTTTCACCCTTACCTCCGATTTCGATTGCTCGAAACCATAATGAAGGCGGTCTACTCTCTGCTGCACTTTCCGTCGGCTCACGCCGCCCAGGCGTTACCTGGCACCTTGCCCTATGAAGCCCGGACTTTCCTCCCCTGCTTCAATCACGGAGATCTCCACAGCAGCGATCGTCTGGCTCACTTCGAGGCGCATAGTATCAAATCTTAGACTTAATTGCTTGCGCTTTTTTGAGCAATTAGTTTTTTATATTTATCCATGAGCTCATCCTCAGTTTCCGCATGATTAGGATCCAACGGAATACAATCCACTGGACAGAACAATTGACACTGGGGTTTATCATAATGTCCGATACACTCTGTGCATAAGTCTGGATTGATTTCATAAATCAATTCCCCCATGAAAATGGCTTCATTGGGACACACAGGTTCACAAACATCACAATTGATGCATTCATCGGTTATATATAAAGACACGCTACCAACCTTGTTGATGTTTACGTTCAAAAGCAGCGACTACAGCTTGCGGTACAAACTTGGTCACATCACCTTTTAAACGTGCTATTTCACGAATCAACGTCGATGAAATAAATGAATACTGTTCTGACGGCGTTAAAAATACCGCCTCAAAGTGTGAATCAAGTTGACGGTTCATGTTGGCTAACTGGAACTCGTATTCAAAGTCAGACACTGCACGCAATCCTCGCAGTACAGCCGTTGCCTTCTGTTCACGGAAGAAATTTACCAACAAACCATCAAAACCTACAAACTCAACATTATCAAGATGGCTTAATGATGCTTTGGCCAAGCTCACACGCTCTTCTAAACTAAAGAGAGGGTTTTTATGATGACCAATGGCAATGGCTACCACCACTTCATCAAACATACGTGATGCACGTGTAACCAAATCAATATGACCATTGGTAATTGGATCAAAAGTCCCCGGGTAAATGACGCGAGTTTTAGACATCCATTTTTACTCTGTTGATTTTGTAGAGCCATATTTTAGCAAAAACTTGTTTTATAGGTGAAGAAACTCCATAAATTTGAAAAAACTTCACCTTAACCCTGCTTTAAGGCACAATAGGTACATTGTTGGAAGTAATTGATTATGGCGAAAGCAACTGTAGTTAAAAAAAATACCAGCGGGACGATTGCACAGAATAAACGTGCACGTCACGACTATTTTATTGAAGAAAAATTTGAAGCTGGCCTGTCACTGCAAGGCTGGGAAGTGAAATCATTACGTGCAGGTCGTATGACGCTGTCTGAGAGTTATATCACCTTTAAAAATGGTGAAGCTTTCCTGTTCGGTGCTCAAATTCAGCCTTTACTCAGTGCATCTACGCACATTGTTCCTGAAGCGACCCGTACCCGTAAGTTACTGTTGAACCGTCGTGAACTGGATAAGTTACTCGGCGCAGTGAATCAAAAAGGTTATTCGTGTGTTCCGCTTGTTGCTTATTGGAAAGGACCACGTGCGAAATTAGAAATCGCTTTAGTGAAAGGCAAACAGCTACATGACAAACGTGCCACGGAAAAAGACCGTGACTGGCAACGTGATAAAGCCCGTATTATGCATAAATAATAAAAAACCTCCTATGTGGAGGTTTTTTATTATTAGAACTGTTAATAGTCAGCTTTTAGCTCAACCAAATATTTTCCAAACTTTCGAGCAGTTTCCAAGTCACCTTCGGGTGGGGTTATTTCAATACTGGCGTTGTCTGACTGAGTCATCAAACCTAAAAAGCTCGACATCCGATTAATATCGTGTTGGCTACGTCCCGTCGGCATAAACGGTAAACCAGCCCACAACATACCATGCTGCATAGCAAATAAATTAATCTGCTGTAATACCGCCAGTTTATCGCCACTTAAGCCACCACCATTGGTAAAGCCTGCAGCCAGTTTTCCTTGCCAAGCCCGTGCTAACCAACGCTTAGAGGAATCTTCCATAAACTGCTTAAGCGCTGCTGTAAGACTGCCCATATACGTTGGGCAACCCATCACAATAATATCGGCCTGATCTAACAACTCCCACTGTACTGCAGCAACAGAAATTAAATGCACATCAGCACCCGCCTGCTCTGCACCTTGTGCAATATACTGAGCGACTTTCGCCGTATGACCATAGGCGCTATGATAAACCACACACACATGAACAGGTGCAGCAGAAACAAGATCAGGTACAGACATGAAAACTTTTAAGACCAAAGAATTGAGTTAAGTTTAACACTTCCACTCGCTGAGGGGGAGTAAGTGTAAGGATTAAAACAGCCAAGCACTTGATCAGAAACCCAAACTATTGCATAAACACAAAGGTCGCCATACGCCCAGTTTTGGCATGACGTCGATAAGAAAAGTACTCATTCGACTGGCTAAAGGAACACTGATCACCGCCAGAGACCACTTCAACCCCGTGCTGTTTTAGAATGAATTTTGCGATTGCATATAAGTCAGCATAATACTTTCCAGCTTGCTCACCTGTTTGAAATGCAGACTCAAGCTCAGCATACTTTGAACAAAAGGCTTCTTTTACTTCCGCCCCAATTTCAAAACAAGGTTGGCTAATAGCCGCACCCAACCAAGCCCATGTCGGCTGAGTGTTCATACTGGCAATGGTATTTTCAATAATGCCATGCGCCAACCCACGCCAACCTGCATGCAAATTGGCCACTTCAGTTCCATCTGCATTGCCTAAAACCACTGGCAAACAATCGGCTGTCATCATCATCAGGGCATGGTTTGTACGCTGCGTCACCAAACCATCCCCTTCTTGAGCATCAAAGTCAATTTGCTCATTCACTACACGGCAAATGGTGCTGTGAGTTTGCGTCATCCATGTGATTTTATCGACCCCATAGCCCGCAAACTCTTCGAGCAAGATCATGCGATGCTGTTGCACACGTGCGGCATCATCCTGTACATGCAAAGCCAAATTAAAGCCTTGTAATTCAGTTTGAGTGGTCTCTAAAGCACGATCATGATGTACACGGGTTTGCCCCACAAAAACACCTGCCGGAAGTCCTTGAACAAATTGCATATACTGTCCTTATGATGATTCATCTATAACTTAATAGGCTTTGTTTTCCGTACGAAGTACATCAACCAAGGTCGCCAAGTCTGCTGGCCACGGCGCTTTAAACAACATTTCTTCACCTGTACGAGGGTGTTTCAGACCTAGCTCTGCTGCATGCAAAGCTTGGCGTCTGAAACCACGTAAAGTCTCATCTAAAAGTTCTGTTGCGCCTGCGGGCACGCGTACACGTGGCATATACACAGGATCGCCAACTAAACCAAAACCAATATAACTAAAATGCACACGAATCTGATGCGTACGTCCAGTTTCAAGACGAGCTTGAATACGGGTGAAATGTTGGAAGCGTTCTTTCACGTTGTAGTGTGTTACAGCGTCTTTACCACCTGGTAATACCGCCATTTTGACACGATCTACAGGGTGACGTTTAATCGGTTCATCCACCGTGCCACCAGCAATCACATTGCCATACACAATCAGGTCATAAACACGGTAAACCGTTTTTTTCGCCAATTGCTTGCTCAGTGAAAATTGTGCTTCTAAATTTTTCGCAACGACCAACAAACCAGAAGTATCTTTATCAATACGATGCACCAAACCCGCACGAGTCAGTTCTGCCGATTTTGGATAGTGATGCAATAATGCATTCACTAAAGTACCTGATGAGTTGCCCGCACCTGGGTGAACCACCATACCAACAGGTTTATTAACGACAATAATGTCATCATCTTCATAGACGATATCCAGCGGAATATCTTCAGGCAGACTACGAGTTTGGGCTTCTAACTCAACTTCAAGGGTTAACAGTTCAAATCCTTCACATTTATATTTCGGTTTGACACTGTTACCATTTACCAACAAATGGCCTTCTTTTAGCCACTGTTTGAGTTTTTCACGCGAAAAGTCGCTCCAAATCGTTGCTGCAACTTGGTCTATACGCTGTCCCAGATAAGTTTCATCCAATTGAAATTGCAACGATAAACGTGTTGCAGTAGAGCTTGAAGTATGGTTATCTGCATCCTCAGAATCTTCAAGTAAATTGAAATCGGTTTCAGGGAAATTTGGATCGGAAGATTGTGCTTGAGCCATTTGATCATTCAAATAAAAGTGATTTAATAGCGCAATTGTAGCTCATTGCCCGTATTAACAGAGGAATTTTTATGTCGCTACCACATTATAAAATGACAATGCTTGCTCTAACGATTGGCATTGCATCTGCAATGGTAGGCTGTAGCAGCAATCCCAAGAAAGAAGTGGTAGATACCGGTCCACAATCGAGTGAACAGGTTTATATTCAAAAAGCAGAAAAAGCACTGCAAAGTGGTCAATATACCGACGCTGCAAAACACTTAGAAGCATTAGATACCTATTACCCTACAGGTGAATATGCGCAACAAGCTCAACTAGAGCTGCTCTATGTGAAGTTTCAGCAGAAAGATTATGAAGGTGCGATTGCACTGGCTGATCGTTTCATTCGTTTGAACCCTCAGCATCCAAACGTGGACTATGCCTACTATGTCCGTGGCGTAGCCAATATGGAACAAAACTATGATGGTTTGATTCGCTATACTTCGTTAAAGCAAGCACATCGCGATGTGAGCTATCTTAAAGTGGCGTATCAAAACTTCGTAGACTTTATTCGTCGTTACCCTTCGAGCACTTATGCTGTAGATGCCGCACAACGTATGAAGTTTATCAGCAATGAGTTGGCTGAAAGCGAAATGAATGCCGCACGTTTTAATATCAAACGTAAAGCATGGGTCGCAGCACTAGAGCGTGCTCAATGGGTGATTGAACATTATCCGCAAAGCCCTCAAGTGCCTGAAGCTTTAGCAACTGTTGCTTATTCGTATGACCAATTGGGTGATAAGCAAACTGCACAACAATATACCGATGTCTTGAAACTAAATTATCCAAATTTAGTGAAATCGAATGGTGAAGTAAACTTACGCGCTGCACGTAAAGAAGCAAGTTGGGTCAACCGTGCGACTTTAGGTGTATTTGGTCGCGAAGAACAAAACAGTTCTGAAGAAAAAATCGAACAGCCGAAACAAACAACAGAGCGCAGCTTTACCAACCGTATCAGTTTCGGTTTACTGGATCGTCCTGAAACACAGCAAAACATCACTACTGAAACCGAATAATTCTTCTGAAATATTCGCTATTTTAGAAAGGGCAAGTTATCATACTTGCCCTTTTGTTTTGTGCGATTTCCGCTTGATCAAAACGCCTAAAAGGTATACAAAACAATCTAGATTCGATGGTTTTTTGCATTTTAAAACCTCCATCTCTGCTTCTTTTCACGGTTCAAAACATCAGCGACTGACGATTCGACATGGCTATTCCTCAACACACCATTGACCAAATTTTAGATCGGACCGACATTGTCGACCTGATTGGTCAACGTGTGAAACTTAAAAAGTCAGGTCGTACCTATTCAGGCTGTTGTCCGTTCCATCAAGAAAAATCACCATCTTTTCACGTGTATCGTGACAAACAGTATTTCCACTGTTTTGGTTGTCAGGCCAATGGTAATGCCATTCGTTTTTTAATGGACATCGACAGTCGTAGCTTTATTGATGTGATGAAGGATTTGTCGAGTCAAACAGGCATCGAACTTCCAAAAGACAACCGTGACTCAAAAAAACTGGTGTATAAGCGCGAAGCTAAACCTGTCCAAAAACCACAAGTCGATGTCGCAGAAGCCAAGAAAGCTGAACCAGCTCCAGCACAACCTGAGTTTCAGATTGAGCATGATCCTTTTGCTGAATTTCAGTCCATGGACTACCAAGAGGGTTATGCTGATTTTGATACTTTCGAGGGCTTCAACACTGCCCCCGTTCAAGAAGGTAACTTATACGACCTGTTAGAAAATATCGCACAATACTATGAGCAACAACTACCGCATAGTCGTGCTGCTCAGCAGTACTTTAAACAACGTGGTCTCAGCCGAGATACCATTGCATATTGGCGTTTAGGCTATGCACCTGAGGACTGGCAACACTTAGAGAAAGCCTTCCCACAAGATATCGAAGGCTTAAAGCTACTCGGATTGATTCGCACCAGCGACAACGGTCGTGACTTTGACTTGTTGCGGGATCGTGTCATATTTCCGATTCGCGATGCCAAAGGTCGCGTAGTGGGCTTCGGTGGTCGTGCTCTAAATGACGAAATTAAACCGAAATACATCAACTCCCCAGACTCTGAGGTATTTCATAAAAACCAATTACTTTATGGTTTATATGAAGGCCGCAAACAAAAAGCCCAAGACTGGCTAATGGTCGAAGGCTATATGGATGTGATTGCGCTACAGCAGTATGGCATTGCAGGTGCCGTGGCGACCTTAGGGACTGCCAGTAATACCGAACATTTAAGTATTCTGTTTAAGCAAAACAACCGGATTACCATTGCCTTTGATGGTGACGTGGCCGGACAAAAAGCGGCACGTCGTACTTTAGAGATTGCGTTACCTTTGCTCAATGATGGTCGTGAGCTGAAGTTTTTTGTTTTACCGAATGATCATGATCCCGACTCACTGATTCGTCGCGAAGGTATTGAAAACTTTAATAAACTACTCCAACAGGCCCCACTACTGTCAGACTTTGTTTTTGCACATCTGACGCAGAACCATGACATTAGTAGCCCTGAAGGTAAAAGTCAGGTCATGAGTGAGTTGCGCCAACTGACGGACTTATTGCCGAAAACGGGCTCTTTCCGTTATTTGCTAAATCAATCCTTCAAAGAAAAACTTGGTTTTGGTCGTCGCTGGACACCTCAAGTCAGCAACGATGCCTCGTTGTCTTTTAATATTCGCACCAAAGATGAAGACTTCGCCCTCGCCGTTCTGATCCATCATCCGTTTTTGTATATTCACTTTGAAACTCTACGCGCCTATTTACCTGAAGATGAACTTTTAGCGCATGTGCTACAAGTCTTAGATGGCATCTTTGATGATTTGCCCGACGACCAAGAACTGGCGACCTATTATGTGCTGGGTGCGTGTAGCCGTTATGCCAACGCAATTGCCGATATTATGCAGCGCACCAATATTGAAGTTCTGACCAAAACACCTGAAATGGCCGACAAACTGGCCAGTGAATATGCTCTCTCGCTTGAAGAAAAATATTTGCGCCAAAAACTAAAAGCGCCTTTAAGCCTGCTTGAATCGCGTAATCTACGTCAAAAACTGAATGAATTGACCAAAAAAATAGGCTTAAGACTGATTACTTAAACCTATTACATTTTTTGGATTTGGATTTACTTTTTAGTTTTACGACGTTTAGCAAAAGTCTCATTTAAACACGTTTGCATTTGTTCAAAATGACTCGGATCTTCAGATTTGGCTGCTTCACGCAGCATAATCGAGGTTGGATGCAGCAACTTCTGCGTCAAACGATGTGCAAACTCTTGCATTACCTGTTCCGCTTTTTCCCCTTTCGCAATTCGTGCCAGCGCTAGATCTAATTCTTCTTGTCTTAGCTGTTCACCTTGCTGACGGTAAGCATGGATGGTTTCACCTGCGAGATTAACCTTCTGCTGGGTCACCAACTCGGTTGCTAGTTGGTTGACCATCACCTCAGCTTCAACCGCCGCCTGACGACGCTGAGCAAGGTTTTCATCAATCACCGACTGCAAGTCATCCACGCCATATAAATAGACGCCATCCAAACTTTCCACTTTCGGGTCTATATCACGCGGAACAGCCAAATCCACCATCAACATTTGTTGATAACGACGCTTTTTTAAAGCAGCTTTGACATCTGGATAATGAATCACCTGATGTAAACTTCCCGTACAACTGGAAATGACATCTGCACGCGCTAAGTTATTGGCCAACTGATCAAATTCAATGATTTCAACATCTACACGATGGGCTATTTCTTGAGCCAAAGTTTCAGCCCGTTCACGGGTACGGTTACAAATGAGGATTTTTGCGACTCCCATTTCAGCCAAATGCTTCGCCACTAAGCTATTCATTTCGCCCGCAGCGACCACCATGACCGTCAACTTTTCAGGCTTACTAAACACTTGTAATGCCAACTGAGCCACCGCGTAGCCCATCGATACGGCATGACTACCTACAGCCGTTTCAGAGCGGACGCGTTTCGCCGCATAGAAGGCATATTCAAAAATTCGGTTTAAATGAGGAGAAACAGTATGAGCAGTCTTCGCTAGAGATAGTGCAGATTTAACCTGCCCCAAAATTTGCGGTTCACCAAGCATGAGTGAATCTAAACCGCTTGCAACACGCATCAAGTGAGTGACAGCCTGCGCATTTTCATAACGGTATACATGATTCAACAATTGTTTAACATCTATGCCATTTGCTTGGGCGAGCCAGTTCAATACCATATCTGAGTTTTCAGACATGGCATACACTTCTGTTCTGTTACACGTAGACACCACTACCATTTCATTTAAGTCTTGGTTTTGGCCTTGTTGCTCAAGCAGTTGCGTTAACTTTTCAGGGTTAAATGCAATTTGCTCACGCAATTCTACGGAGGCGGTTTGATGGTTGACACCCAATGCAAAGAAAGACATATCAGATCATCATTTCGCTAAATTTATGCTATTGTGCAATAACGGTGTCATAAAAAGCATTACTTGGATCAAGAAAAATTGCGTCAAACACATTGCCGACTGAGCGGCGCGAGAATTAAGCAATATTCTACCACATTCTTACTCGTCGGTAGCATGGCATCTAGTGCTCATCTTAGAGCAGCTGGAGATTTTTCGCTATCTAATTATGATGCAATTCAACAAAGTATGATTGCCGAATTTGCACTGGCTTACCAAGACAGTGCGACTGCCTTGCACAACTATACTGTGCTGGCGATTAAAAGTAATTCCACCACCATTAAACAACGCGCTTTAAATATTGCCCTTGAGCAAAATGATTTGCATGCCGCACTCGACATTGCAACGCATTGGGTGGTGCAAGAGCCCACCGATGTTCCAGCCTTATTTTATTTGTCGCACATTGCACTCAAAGCACATGAATATGAGCTTGCGGCTGAAACACTCGATAAAATTCTCAATATTGATGCCAATGCCGATTTAGAGCAAATCCTTGCGGGGATTGCCCCTGATGAACCTGAAGATCAAGAAATTCTCATTCAAGCGCTACGTTCGAGTAAGGAGCGGAACAACCCCTCTATTTTGGCGTTGATTGCAGGTTTAGAGGCGCAAAATGGACAGCTTGAGCAAGCCCTAACCACCATCAATAAAGCCCTAAAAAAGCGCGGAAAAGTCACAGGCTACATTCTGATGAAGGCCAACTTACTCAGCGCACTCGGCCAAGAGGAAGAAACCCGTAATTGGTATGCAAAATCAAGTCGTAAACACCGAGACAATGTCGATGTCCGTTTAGCCGAAGCCAAATATCTGATTAAAATTAATGCGTCAAATGAAGCCTTAACCAAGCTTGAGAGCCTGATAAAAAAATGGCCTAAACAAGAAGAAGCCTTGTTTATTGCGGGATTAACCAGTATTGACTTAAAGAAGTACGAAAAAGCGGAAAAATATTTGGTTGAACTACGTAATTCGGCCGAATATCAAAATGAAGCCTATTACTATCTTGCGGTGAATGCTGAACGAAAACAGCATTTTGAAACAGCCAAGGCCTACTATCGTCTAGTCGATGGTAGTCTGTATACCGTATCGCGTCGTAGCCTCATCAGTATCTATACCCTGCAAAACAAACCCAATGATGCTTTACGCTTCCTAACCCAAGAACGCGTGAACTACCCACAACATGCAAGCTTTTTGTATCAGGCACAAGCCGATATTTTAAAGCGCATGAATAACAAAGCCGCAGCTATGCGACTGTTAGATGAGGCGATTAAAAACTTACCGGATGATCCTGAACTGATCTATTCTGAAGTGCTAATGTTGGATCCACATACGGATAAAGACAAACTTGAAAAGTTGCTCAATCAACTGTTAAGTATTGAGCCCAATAGCCCAACCTATCTCAATGCTTATGCATACACTTTAGCCTTGCAAAACAGACGCTTAGATGATGCACGTAGATTTGTTGAACATGCTTTAGAATATGCCCCTGAACAAGCCTCCATCTTAGACACCTTGGGCTTTATTTGTTACTTACAAAATGACTTTAGCACCTCAGCCAAAGTCTTAGAAAAAGCCTATCTCATCAGTGGTAGTGTCAATATTGGGGTACGTTATGCGCGTTCAGTCTATATGCTCGGTGATCTGCAAAAATTCTCCACTGTGTTACAACAACTCAAACAAAAACACCCAAATGATCCTCAATTGGATCAACTCAATACTTTATTGTTACCCCAACAACTGAAAAAGAGCTCATAGTTTTTATGCGTATTTTCTCAAATCTGAGCTTAAGCTTACTTGCTGCAAGTAGCTTGGCACTAACAGGCTGTCAACAATTTACCAAACCACAGCTTGATCCAAACACCATACAAACCGAATCTGATCAACACTTTAGCTTACAGGGTAAAATTGGGGTGCGTACGCCTGAACAGACAGGCAGTGCTTTTTTCACATGGGTACAACAGCAACAAGAGTTTGATATCGAGCTCAGTGGAATTTTAGGCGTTGGTAAAACGCAAATTACTGGTCGTCCAGGTGAAGTGAGCCTGAATAGTGCTAAAACTGGCCTCATCCAAGCTGAAACCCCTGAAGAACTTTTAAAAACAGCAACAGGCTGGCAGGCACCCATTACCCATTTAGTCAATTGGGTTCAGGCTAAACCCGCAACAGTTCAAGCACAAATCCAACGTGACAGTGCCAAACGAGCAGTACAGATCATTGAAGATGGTTGGAGTGTTGAGCTGAGCTATAACGAACAAGCCCATATGCCAAATCGGTTGATTTTAAAACAAGCACTTGAAAATGGTGCAGAAAACCGTATTACAATGGTCATTCAAAACCGCTAGTTTGTCTCTTTATGATCCGTGTCCCTGCCCCATCAAAACTGAATTTGTTTTTACACATTACGGGTCGTCGTGAAAACGGCTACCATGAACTGCAAAGTATTTTCCAGTTGATCGATCTATGTGATTGGTTGGAATTTGAGCCTCGTACGGATCAAGAGATTCATATTGAAGGCTTAAATAGTGTCGATTTGAGTCAAAATTTGATTTATAGAGCAACGCAGATACTTAAGCCGTATGCACAAACAGCTACCGGTTTATCCATTCGTCTTGAAAAAAATATTCCGATGGGTGCAGGCTTAGGTGGTGGCTCATCGGATGCTGCAACGACATTAATCGTAGTCAATCAACTGTGGCAGTGCGGGCTAAATACTGAGCAATTAGCAGACTTGGGTGTTCAGTTAGGCGCAGACGTTCCCATCTTTGTCCATGGTCGCAATGCATGGGCTGAAGGCATAGGTGAGCACTTAACATTCATAAACTTAGATCAAAAACAATACATTGTGTTAAAACCTGATTGTTTTATCAGCACTCAATTGCTTTTTTCACAAAAAACATTGACAAGAAACACGAAGAGCTCTAAATTTTGCGCCTATCAGTTAAAGCCATCTGATTTTGGAAATAATTTTGAGCCTTTGGCAAGAAGTTTATATCCAGAAGTAGATGAAGCAATGCAATATCTCGACCAGTTCGGTATTGCAAAACTTACAGGTACAGGTGCTTGTGTTTTTACTGAAGTAACGAGTGATATGAACATTGATGATGTTCTTGCAAATGCACCATGTAAAGCTTACTTGGTCAACAGCTTGAATGAATCACCAATAAGACATTTCTACGTTACCTGATAGGGGTATCGCCAAGTGGTAAGGCACCGGTTTTTGATATCGGCATCCGTTGGTTCGAATCCAGCTACCCCTGCCATTTTATTTCACCTGTAGATGACTGTACTAGGGGTATCGCCAAGTGGTAAGGCACCGGTTTTTGATATCGGCATCCGTTGGTTCGAATCCAGCTACCCCTGCCATTTTACAGTAATCAAATTTAGGGGTATCGCCAAGTGGTAAGGCACCGGTTTTTGATATCGGCATCCGTTGGTTCGAATCCAGCTACCCCTGCCATTTTCCAAAAAAGACAGAGCAACACTTTGCTGTTCTACTGTTAATTTACCTTGACAGAATGACGCAAAAATATTAAAGTTCTGCCGCATTAGGGGTATCGCCAAGTGGTAAGGCACCGGTTTTTGATATCGGCATCCGTTGGTTCGAATCCAGCTACCCCTGCCATCTAATTCCTAAATTGCCAACCGCCAAGGGTGCTTCATGCCCAATCTTGTCGTTTTTAGTGGATCTGCACATCCACAATTCGCCCAAAAAGTCGTAAGCCACTTGCACATCCCTTTAGGTGCTGCATCTATTGGTCAATTTTCTGACGGTGAAATTGCTGTCGAAATTACTGAAAATGTTCGTGGTAAAGACGTATTTATCGTACAACCTACTTGTGCCCCAACGAATGATAACCTAATGGAAATCCTCGTTATGGCTGACGCTTTGCGTCGTGCAAGTGCTGGTCGTATTACCGCAGTGATTCCTTATTTCGGTTATGCGCGTCAGGACCGTCGTCCTCGTTCATCACGTGTTCCAATTACTGCAAAAGTCGTCGCAGATATGCTGACAACTGTAGGAATTGACCGTGTGGTAATGATCGACCTTCACGCTGACCAAATCCAAGGTTTCTTCGATATCCCTGTAGACAACATCTACGGTACACCAGCGCTTTTAGCTGACCTTCGTCAACAATCACATGACAACCTCATGGTGGTTTCTCCTGACGTTGGCGGTGTCGTTCGTGCACGTGCTGTTGCTAAACAAATGGGCGATATTGACCTTGCTATCATCGACAAACGTCGTCAAAAGGCAAACGAATCACAAGTCATGCACTTGATTGGTGATGTTAAAGGCCGTGACTGCGTGATCGTAGATGACATGGTGGATACTGCAGGTACGTTATGTAAAGCTGCTGATGCATTGAAAACATTTGGTGCGCGCAAAGTGGTTGCTTATGCAACTCACCCTGTTTTATCAGGTAAAGCTATCGAAAACTTGAAAAACTCTGTGATTGATGAATTGGTTGTTACAGACACCATTCCTCTTTCTGAAGAAGCTCAAGCTCTTGGTAAGATTCGCCAAGTTTCAGTTGCGAGTATGGTTGCTGAAACAATTCGTCGTATTAACAACGAAGAATCTATTAGCGCAATGTTTGATTCTTATCTATAATATAGCGCTGAATTTTAAAAGCCCTGCCCAGTGCAGGGCTTTGTCTCACTAGGTCGGTCGCAGATCTAGTTTATTTAAAACTTAAATTAAGGATGTCTATCATGGCAAACTTCGTATTAAACGCTCAAGCGCGTGAAGCAGCTAACCAAGGGAAAGGTGCGAGCCGCCGCCTTCGTCACGCTGCTCAAGTTCCAGCTATCATCTACGGTGGTGCTGCTGAACCTGTAGCTGTTACTTTAGAACTTCGTGAGCTTGTTAAAGCTTTAGAAAACAACGCTTTCTTCGAAGAAGTTGTTGAAATCAAAGTTGGCGACAAAGTTGAAAGCGTTAAAATCAAAGCGTTACAACGTCACCCAGCTAAAAACACGCCTATGCACGCTGACTTCGTTCGCGCATAAGTGTTATTGGTATAATTAGTGTCAAATATTTCACTGATTGTTGGTTTGGGCAACCCAGGTTCTGAGTATGCCCAAACCCGCCATAATGCAGGCTTTTGGTTTGTTGAACGCCTTGCAGAACAATATGGCATTACGCTTAAAAAAGACCCAAAATTCAATGGAATGAGTGGGCGTGGTAATATCGAAGGTCAAGACGTCCGTCTGCTATTACCCACAACCTTTATGAACCTTGTTGGTAAAAGTGTTGTTCCCTTCGCTAAATTCTACAATATTGCTCCAGAAGCAATACTGATTGCTCACGATGAACTGGATATGAACCCTGGTGTCATTCGCCTAAAAACAGGTGGTGGTCATGGTGGTCATAATGGTTTACGTGACATAGTCCCTCATATCGGTCCAAACTTCCATCGCTTACGCATTGGTATTGGTCACCCCGGTTCAAAAGAACGTGTTTCAGGACATGTCTTAAGCAAAGCACCAAGCAATGAACAAAATTTAATGGATGACGCAATCCATCACGCATTAGCTCGCACTAAAATGCTGGTAAATGGTGAGATTCAGCCTGCCATGAATCAAATCAATGCTTACAAACCAAACTGATAAGTCAAAAAAATGTTGAACCATGCTGCTTGCCATACTGTCATTTTAAAGGCAAAATGCGCTTGCCTGATTGCTTATCCAGCAAGTTCAGATTGATTCAACCATAAGATAACGATCTTAGGTCCACTCAGGAGACGCTAGCCATGCTATCTCGTTTATTAAAAGCAAAAATCCACCGTTGTGTTGTTACTCAAGCTGAACTCCATTATGAAGGTTCATGTGCAATCGATGGTCTTTTATTGGATTTAGCCGGTATCCGCGAATATGAAGAAATTCACATGTGGAACGTGACTAATGGTAAGCGTTTCAGTACCTATGCAATTCGTGGTGAAGAAGGTTCTGGCATCATTTCAGTCAATGGTGGTGCAGCACATCAGGCCGATGTAGGCGATTTAATGATTATTGCTACCTTTGGTGATTTTACAGAAGCTGAAGCAAATGCACATAAACCACGTTTAGTTTATGCAAATCCAGACAATACTGTAAGTCACATGGCAAACTGTATTCCAGTACAAGTGGCTTAAGCCCAATAGATTAAAAAAATCCGCTGCGTGCGGATTTTTTTTATGAGCAGAATAATGCAATTGTATCAATTCTGAGCAGTACGAAACCCGCTCAACCAATCTCGTTTGCTCTCACAGCCTAAATCTTGTAGCTGATCACCTTTCAATTCAGTGAGTATCGCATTGCCTTGCTCATCGACTTTAAACTCAGCATATTCTGCCTGCTGATAACAATCCGCCAAACCTTCTGCAAATAAAAAACTTCTCGACGCAGGATAAAGCCCGCTATAGCGATTATTCGGGTTTTGTAAAATCAGTCGAGCTGTACGAACATTTTTCGGCAACTCAAAATAGCTATGGATCACGCGCCTCTGTGAATCGAGTTCAACATAAGTGAGCACCGAAGATTTGTTCTTAATCACTTCATCAAAATAATGACCTGAAAAAATCTGATCTTCTTGATTGCTGTTGGCTTGGCTGGTACTTTCTGGACTCAAATGCTGAGGCGCAAAATAAAGTTGATAATTCAGCGCCATATAATCCCCCTGAATAATCGAACGCGGGTCTACAGGTTGCAAACGCACATACATAGTTTGACTATTGTTTAAGTGCCATTCATTTTTAAAAATTAAGCCTAAAAATACCGCGATGCTGAGTAATGCCAAAGCAAGAGGAATCATTTTCTTCATATGCCGAACTCCTCTTTTTGCTTAAATAGCATCAAGCTCAATGTCAGCAAGAGCAACATCAGACCTGACAAGAACATGCTTAAACTTTTAATTAGAAAGGTCACGTCAAGTGAATAATATAAAAAACCTAAAATTAAAGCGAAAGTTGCCAGCGCAAATCCATAGATCACTTTATCTTGTGTTTTTAATGCCCATGAAATGACGGCCAAACAAATAAAAATATCGAAATAACCGTAAAAAATCAGCCCTACTGCAAAAGTAGTCAAAATAAAATGTGCAAATAAATGAAACTGCTTTTGAGTATGTAAAAAGACAAAAAGCACAAACCATAAAATCGGTAAGCCAAAAGCCAATATAGGAATGTGCTCAATTTTCGCTAATTCGTATTTCCCAAATAAAGTATAAAAGCCCATGGAAAATAGAATAATCCCAAGTGCCGCAAGCAATACACTGCGTTGATATTCAGTTGGCTTTATGAATTTTATAGCCAGAATTCCCAAATAAAAAACATAATTCCAAAGTGCTAAATAGACAAAATTCTCAACAATATTACGCCAACTGAGATGTGCATTAATATCCCAAATGCACGCCACACCTGCTGCATATAAACCGAAAATTTGAACAAAGACAAAGAACCAATGTGTTCGCATAAAATAAGCGAGTACTAGCATCGCCAATTGTAACAATAGAATAGGAAGAATTTGATTGATTAAATCAACGGTGTGAAAGATCACCGCAATTTGTCCTGCAACCCAGAGACAATAAGCAAATTGTCTTAAAAACAAACTTTGTTTAGCTTTCAATAAGTAAGCCGCCAAAGCCACAAAGACAACGCCCATAAGCAAAGAGAAATTTCCCCAAAAGGTCAGCATCAACGTAGCAAAGACGATGCCCGCAATCCAAGCTCCCACAGCAAGGGGAATAGCATTGAACCGACTATGTGGAATAAATTTAATCAACATGTAAGTGATGAAAGCAAACCACGCAAAAATAATCAGTGCGATAAAAAATAATTCAACAATTTCATTCTGACCAAACCACTCCGTCACCGCCTTCACAATGATCAAGGTAAAGCTAATGCCCAAGCCAACGGCTGAAAGTGCACTACACAACTGATCTTTATTTTGATAATAGTAAGCCAGTGAAATACCCAACAAGAGAAAAGACACGATGAAATAAAGAATGCTTTTATCCGCATAGAGATACATCGCCATATGCCAAATCGAGAGAATGGCAAACCATAGTAAGAATAAATAACGAAGTTTCGAATAATATTTATTGCAGAAATAGAATTGAATCAGTGCAAATACATGAATACTGATTAAAAAGAGATCTGGATATTGATCCCCCCAAAAGGTTTGTATAAAAAACAGAAACAGCGCCAATTGGCTGATAATACATAAAAGGAAAAATACACCGATATTCGGACGATATAACCACGGTAAAAGCAGCACAGACCAAAGTAGAAATAATAAATAGCTGTCAGCACCCGTTTGATAAATTTGACCAATCACAGCCAGACTTAAACCAATCATCAAACCACAGATACTATGTAAACACTGCACTAGAAAATCATGTTTTGTCAGCCACAAACTGCAAACCGCACTGAGGAATAATAACAACTGGGGAATAGCCAGCTGAATATTGTGTGGCAACATAAACCAATTGGCGGCAACCAAATACAACATACTGACCGCAATGAGTGTAAAACCAAAAACTTGCAGATGCTTTATGAAGGATTCAGCATTCCAAGAATATTCAGACTCACGAATTTTAATCACTCTGCCCCCTCTCTTATTTTTATCTTGATCATTTCAAACCATTCAACCTATAGAAAAAACTTCTTATTCATGTTTTATGGTTCTTCTAAAGTATTCATTTTTGAACATTAAACTCATACTAAATGAAATCATGCGCAGAGAGTGTTGGTCTTTAGCAAAGCTATAGCAAAAATTGTTCTATGTATAAAACTGATCATTCTAAAACTCCCCCTGTTTTTCTAAATGTTTAGCACTATAATGGAGTTACATCGCTTCAGGGCGGGGTGTAATTCCCCACCGGTGGTAAGTTCAGTTGAATGACTTAGACTGAATCAGCCCACGAGCCAGCCAAGTAGAAATCATCTATTTGGCTCGCAGATTTGGTTCAATTCCAAAGCCGACGGTATAGTCCGGATGAAAGAAGACGACGTGACCAATAGAATCTCAGGTACAAGCCTGTGAGGATTTATTGCTACGCCAATTTTTCAAAGTCCTGAAATGTTCAACCGTACTTCAATTTTACGCGAGCGTTTCAATGTCTAGTTTGATTCAACCCGAAATTTTCTTTTCAGCCCTTTCTCCAGCTGAACAACGTATCCAACAAGCTTTAGAAGATATCCGCCAAGGCAAACCTGTTTTGGTGATGGATGACTTTGACCGTGAAAACGAAGCCGACCTCATTGTGGCTGCCGAAACTCTCACCGTCGAAACGATGGCACGAATGATTCGTGATGGTTCTGGCATTGTCTGTTTATGTCTGACCGATGAATTGGCCGATCACTTAGACCTTGTGCCTATGGTGTCAGATAACTCAAGTCAGTTTAAAACAGCATTCACTGTGACCATTGAAGCTGCAACTGGCGTGACCACAGGTGTGTCTGCGCAAGATCGCACCACCACAGTCAAAGCAGCAATTAAAGATGGGGCTGTTGCCAGCGACTTAAACCGCCCTGGTCATGTATTCCCGCTTCGTGCACGCCAAGGCGGTGTGCTCACCCGT
This sequence comes from Acinetobacter sp. CWB-G5, assembly GCF_019209785.1. NCBI lineage: Bacteria > Pseudomonadati > Pseudomonadota > Gammaproteobacteria > Moraxellales > Moraxellaceae > Acinetobacter > Acinetobacter sp. CWB-G5. The sequence continues at coordinate 41,006 of NZ_JAHUTF010000011.1, forward strand.
CGCGGTCATACCGAAGGGACGATTGATTTAGCACGTTTAGCAGGCTTAAAACCAGCAGGTGTCTTGTGTGAACTGACCAATGCCGATGGAACTATGGCCTCTGGCATTCAAGTGTTGGCATATGCACAAACGCATCAGTTAACTGTGATCACCATTGAAGAATTGCTGCAATATCGCATTAAACACGGAGTCTAATTTTTAGGCTCCCGATCAAAAAGCCTCCAACATGGAGGCTTTTTGATGCAGCACCATCAGCATCAAGCAAAGACAGTATAAATACCATAGAGCGCAATACTGACCAATATCGCACCACAAACGCCTAACAACTTATTGTACAAAGCGGACTGCGATAATTTATTAAAACCCAAATAAACCAAAGACAATGTGCTGAAGTCTAGAATAATCCAGAGAATGGTCAACAGTACAAGGCTGATATCGACATCACTGGTGACCCCAATGAACTGTGGGAAAAATGAGGCAAAGAAAATAATATCCTTCGGATTTGAAATCCCCACCAAGAAACCTTGCTTAAAGCCCCCCTGCACCGCCTTTAGTTGCACAGGTGATGTTTCTGTTTCTTGTGCAATGGCTTCTTTTAAAATTTGAAAACCGAGATAGGCAATATATACGCAGCCTAAAATTTTAATCGCATTTAGCCAATGCTCTGCAATGTTTAAAAAGCCTTTTAAGATGAGCACAGATAGTACAATGAGAACCAAAGAAGCTAAATTCGTCCCAAAAATGGTTTTTAAGGCTTGTTTATATCCACCTTTTAGACCTGCACTGGCAACCAACAACATCACTGGCCCAGGTGTTGCGATCATGACCACTACAGCCGTACAGTACAACACCAGCTCAAATACATTCACCATCGAAAAAACCCTTTTCCCCAGTCACTCTCGCAAATAGCTTAGGTATGCGGAGTATTCTTTTTCTATATCAAACCAAGAGGACTTATTCGTCCTCTTCCATATGGATGAGATGTTGCCGAATTGCGTCAGCACGCAAAAAAGCCAAATCATAACTGGCTGTAGCAAGTGCAAGAACACGGCGCTCAAACTCTTGCCAAATCGATTTCACTTGCTGCGCTTGAATGCCTAAACCACTTTCTTCGGTAAAGTTCTTATTTTTTTCACATACTTTTAACGCATGATAAAGCTTCCGCCCTTTTGATGCATCGGGACGCAAACGAACGCGTTTAGATAAAACAAAAGCTTCGACCTGCTGCACATCAGCAAAAGGCAACATTGGCACTAAAATTTGATCTAGTTGTGCATCTAAGCGTTGCCAAACTGAACGATGCTGCTCCGAAGTGTAGGTATTCCACTGAATCACTTCATGATTAAAACGACGACAACCACGACACACAGAATCACCAAATACCGTTGAACAACGCCCTGCACATGGGGTCAAAGAGGCAATTCGACGATCTGTACTCAAAACATACTCCTGTTAATAAACGCACCAAAACAAAACGGATTTTGTCTTTGGCAACTGAATATACACGCTCCCCTACCACTTGAGAAGCCATTTAAAATGTTTACTTATCTCGCATCTTGATTCAATTCCATGTAAAATGTGCGCCTTAAAATTATCTATCAAAATACATTGGAGTACTCCATGAACGCTACTGTAGAACAGCTTGCACCTGTAGAACAGCAAGCGACGACTGGTTGGGTTGTTGCCGCACTTTATCAATTCAAAGAAGTTCAAGATCCTGCTGATCTGCAACAACGTCTTTTAGACTTGGTAAAAACCATCAACCTATGTGGTACTCTGATTGTAGCGGGCGAAGGCATTAATGGTACGGTTGCAGGCGACCGTGCCGCGATCGATATGATTCATCAATTCCTTCTGAATGAAGGTTTTAACGAAATGGAATACAAAGAGTCTGACAGTGCAGACAAACCATTTCGTAAAATGAAGATCAAACTTAAAAAAGAGATCGTGACTTTAGGCGTTGAAGTAAAGCCACGTGATTTAGTCGGTCACTATCTTGACCCGAAAGAATGGAATGACCTGATTGCTCGTGATGACGTCATTTTGATTGATACACGTAATGACTATGAATACAAAGCCGGAACATTTAAGGGTGCTATTGACCCGAAAACAGAAAGCTTCCGCGAATTTCCAGAATACGTTAAACAAAACCTTGAACAGCACAAAGATAAAAAAATTGCGATGTTCTGTACAGGTGGTATCCGCTGTGAAAAATCGACCTCCCTTCTTCTTCAAGAAGGTTTCAACGAGGTTTATCACTTAAAAGGCGGCATCTTAAAATACTTAGAAGAAACTCCTGCTGAACAAAGCATGTGGGAAGGCGAATGTTTCGTTTTTGATGGCCGTACTGCCGTCACTCATGGTGTTGAAGAAGGCCTTAACATTAAGTGTCATGCTTGTGGTTGGCCACTTCTTCCTGCTGAAGCAGAAGAACCTAGCTATGAACATGGTGTGTCATGCAAATACTGTATCGACAAAACCACAGAAAAACAAAAAGAAGGCTTCCGTATGCGCCAGTCGCAGATTGCTGCGGCTAAACGTAAACGCCTTTAAAATCATTCAGATGATTTAAGTCAAGAATAAGCCCTCATTTGAGGGCTTATTCTTTTATCCAATTCGCGTTTTTTAAAAATATTTAACAATTTTGTCACAATATTTAACTCAATCCGAGTCATACTGTATAAATAATAAGCTAAAGTGGTGCCCTGAAGGTCTCCACATAACAATAAAAATGACATGCCTAAACGACGAAAATAGGATGATTGCCATGCATAAAATAATCATGCCACGCCATCGCACACTGATTCGCAATGCCGCAGCAAGCCGTATCGAGCAATATCAGAATACCAGCTTCAACCAAATCAAAGCCAAGCTTGAACAACGCACGCATTTATTTATCGTGGTTTTGGGCATGTTGATTGGTTCAAGTATTGCCCTTGGCATTGGTTACCATTTAAGTTCAAATCTCTTAAATTATACGTTGCTTAGTTTAATCCCGATTGCGTTGGCCTATAGCTTACGTAAAGTCTATATTCACACCTTAACCCACACCCGTTTCGATGAATAGAAAACAATACATTTCAATTCTTTACCCACATGCGATAAGTCCTTAAGATAACTTATCGCATTTATTTTTATGGTCTATATGAATCTCACTGCATGGATCATCTCTGTCATGGAACAACTGGGTTATTGGGGAATAGCCTTACTCATGTTTCTTGATAATGTTTTTCCGCCTATTCCTTCTGAAATTATCATGCCTTCTGCAGGTTATGCCGCCTCACAAGGCGAGTTGGTTTTAGTTGGGGTCATTATTGCAGGATGTATTGGTTCACTCTTTGCCGCAGCAGTGCTCTATTGGATCGGTTATCAATTTAAACAAGAGTACATTTTCAGATGGGTCGACAGCTATGGTAAATATCTGTTTATCAAATCTGCCGATGTGAAAAAATCCTTAGATTGGTTTGAGCAGTATGGTCACCGTATTGTATTTTTTGGTCGCATGATTCCTGCGGTGCGTTCACTGATTAGCATCCCTGCGGGGATGAGCCGTATGCCCTTTTGGAAGTTCATGTTTTATAGTGGACTCGGCACAATTATTTGGACAACATTTTTAGCAACAGTCGGTTATTACTTTGGTGAAAACCAAGCACTGATGCATCAAATTTTTAGCAAAGTCGGTTATGTCATTATTGCCATTGTCGCTGTGATTATCCTTTGGTTTTTATATCGCAGGCATTTGCGTAAAACACGCAGCTAATTTATTTATTTTGGGGAAATACATGAAACACTATTTACTGCATTTTGCGGCGGTATATAGCATTGCTTTGGTGCTGTTAATCACTGTACTGGTCTTTGGTCTAAACCTTGGAGGTTTAACCTTAATTCCGACCTTAGTGGCTTGTGCACTGATTAGTGTCGGACACTTTGTGAAAAAAGAACACCGTGTTCCAAACAATCATGAAAAAATTCAACTGGTTTGGGGCTCAAGTGCTGTCGCAATTATCATTGGTAGTTTCTTTGTACTATTTTTAGTGCTAATGAACCCCAATGCTGAAGCGATTATGAAATCAGTCGATAATGCTGGTATTGGACTCACCGCTGTCGTTATGCTGTGTATGGTCGCGATTCATGGCGCTATTTTTCATATTGCCTATGGTTGGTACGCAGACTATTGTTTTAAAAAGTTACCATAAAAAAGCACCTCATTTGAGGTGCTTTTTTATACTTATAAAGATAGTAATCAAATGCTGCACGTGATTAGTACTTTTGAGTGGAAAGAGCCAATAACTTTGTTTGGCTGGCTCTCATTTCTTCAATCAACCAATCCTTAAAAATGACTTTATTTGGATCATCCTCAAAAGGAGATGCCGAAAGTAAATAATAAGCGGAGCCATCTTGCACAATCGGGCTAAGCATATCTAACATTTGAAAATCGAGCTCTTTTTCAACCATATAAGCTGAAGCCACTGTTGCCCCCAACCCTGCTAAAGAGGCCTCTATACACAAATAGAAATGTTCCAATGCTACTTTTTGAAAATGCGTAAACTGCGCTTTATATGCATCCTTAAATTGTGTCCAAATTTTAGGTCGCGAACTGGAAATAAACAGCTGTGACATCGGGGCTAAATGCTTGTGACGCGATACACAAACCATATACTCATCCGCCATTTTTTCACTATAAATGGCCTTGCTCCACTCAAAATCATTACGCCTTAAGGCTAAGTCAATGTTTTGCGCTTTAAAATCCGCTTCTCCACCACCTGTTAACAAACTGATATCAATCTCAGGATAACGTAGCTTAAATTGAACCAAGCGCGGAATCAGCCATTTCATGGCGATAGTCGGTTCACAGGATAAGATTAAGGTCTTCTTCTCATTCTTCTTTTTTCTTGTCATCTGAACGAGGCACTGGTCAATCTGAGGAAAGACCTGCTCACAACAATCAAACAGTGTTAGACCATATCCCGTCAGCTGTAACTTTTTGCCGTCACGAATAAATAAACGACACCCCAGTGCCTCTTCCAAGTTTTTTAACTGCTTACTGACCGCACCTTGAGTCACAAAAAGTTTTTCAGCAGCGATGGTGACACTGTCATAGCGGGCGACATAATAAAAAAACTTAAGAGAATTCAGTGACACGCGCTCAATCATTCCAAAAACTCATCGATAAGTAATAATTAAAATCGATTTTCACTATAGCAAATATATGAAAAATATATAAATCCTTTTAATTTAACCTGAACAAGGATCAATGAGTGAATGAAATTATAGCGATTGCAATCATCACCCTACTTGCAGTCATCAGTCCTGGTGCTGACTTCGCTTTGGTCAGCCGAAATAGTTATCTGTATGGGCGTAAACAAGGGATCTATACCGCATATGGTATTGCTTGTGCTGTATGGGTACACATTTGCTATAGCGTACTGGGGCTCAGCTTCTTAAAGCACTACATTCCAAACCTATTGCATATCATTCAATATATTGGCGCGCTGTACCTGATGTATATCGGGTACAAAACATTTAGCCAACAGCAAATTAGTGACCATGTCACCCATGCTTTACTGCATCCACGGCAAGCATTTATACAAGGTTTTCTTGGCAACAGCTTAAATCCCAAAACTACGCTATTTGTGATGAGCATCTTTGCACAGTTACTGCGAGGCAATCATGGTCTAACACATTTAATCGGTTATGGCATGTTTATCTCGGTCAGTCATCTACTGTGGTTCTTGCTCATTTCACTATTCTGCTCTACCCCAGTGATCCGAAATAAAATTTTACGCAAACAAGTGAGTATTAACCGTGTCATCGGTACCGTACTCGCAACTTTAGGACTTTGCTTATTTCTCACAAATTAAGCATGAGTGGTACCTGCGTTTAAACACTAAAATTTGGGCATAAAAAAACGTCCTCTAGGGACGTTTTTTTATTTGCTTGCTAATGCCTGCATCGCTGATGTTACGACGCAAGAACAATTATGCTGGCGTATGATACATGAGATAAAGTTCGTTTAAGTTCTCTGGAATTTCTTCTGCAAGCTCATCCATTAACTGACCGTTACGACGGAAAGTTTCCATTTGCGGATCTTCTTCATCAATCCCACTAAATACCATAATTGGTAAAGTAAGATCGACCAGTTGCTCTTCAAACTCAGGCGTGAACCATGCATCTTCATTGAGGAACATTGCATCGACAAAACCAACGCTCCAATCCCCTAGACTTGACTCAACATCGGCCTCTTCAATTTCAAAAGGAAATTCAATCCCTTCTTCATTGGCAAGGTTTTGACGAATAGACTCAAGCCAAGCTTTCACTTGCACGATGATCTCGGCAGGTACTTTCTTTTGATTATTATCAAAAAGTTCATCCAACCATTTTGCAAAAGTAGGACCAACTGCAATTGCACACAAAAAACCATGAGTCGCTGCAAAATCTAGACCATACTCATTTTGGTCACCATCTAGATATTCACTCAATAAGTCTAAATCTAAAGCACTCATTTCAAATCCAAATTCAGAAACTGATTAGGGCATTAGCATAGCATTTTCAGACACGATGCTACATCTGATTTTAGTCTTCTTCGTCGTCAAAATCGTCGTCATCGTCGATGTCGTAATCAAAATCTTTAAGCTCACGTTCCAAACGGCGCTGTGCAAGAAGGTCATCAATCAGGCGACGTTTTTCTAATGATTCTTTCGCACTAATTTTACTTGATGACTCATCAAAATTAACATCATCATCAGCGTAGTTATCATCTAGTTCAAAATCTGTAGAAGACACTAAAACTACCTCATAGTGAAAAAATGTGAAGGGTCTTAGCCGCTATTTATATGGGTTCCAGAACCTTGTCAAGTTTTATTTGCATTTAGAGCAATTAATTTGATTTTTAGTCTTTATTTCTAACCAATTTTTATGGCATGATATAATCCACCCTGCGTCTTTATAGTTTACGACTTTAAATGGTCACATAAAATCCAAATCTTTCAGATTTCAAATTTGGGTTTTGAACTTGAGCACGCTAGGGATGAACTTGAAAACAACAAATTCACCCCCATCTAAATCACTGAATTTATATTTTTAATATTTTATCAGGCAGCTTTTGGCTGACTATCCCTGATGGAATACGCAGTTATTTACAAATAAGTTTATGAAGCGAATTGTGCCCAGATGCACAGTTTTCCACTGCCACAGATTCAACGAAGAGTAAGCAAAGATGAGCGATATGACTTCCCCTACTTCACAAGTAGCGGCTCTGATTAGCCGAGGCAAAGAGCAAGGTTACCTAACTTACGCTGAGGTTAACGATCATCTCCCAGACTCGATCACTGAAAGCGAACAGATTGAAGACATTATTCAAATGCTTCAAGACGTTGGCATTCCTGTGCACGAACGTGCGCCTGAATCTGATGATGCAATGTTTGAAGGTGGTAATGAAGCTGCCGATGAAGTTGCTGAAGAAGAAGCCGCTGCTGTTCTTGCCTCTGTAGAAAATGAGCCTGGTCGTACCACTGACCCTGTCCGCATGTATATGCGTGAAATGGGTACTGTTGAACTGTTGACGCGCGAAGGCGAAATCAGTATTGCAAAACGTATTGAAGAAGGGATTCGTGACGTTCTTCACTCGATTGCTTACTGGCCAAATGCGGTTGAAGTGGTATTACAAGAATACAAAGATTATGAAGCGGGCGAACGTCGTCTTGCAGACATCCTTTCAGGTTATTTAGACCCTGAAACTGATGAAGCGATTCCAGAAGTTCTTGAAGAAGAGTCTGAAATTGATGAAGAAGATGATTCTTCAACCAAGTCTACCAAAGATGTGAAATTGGATGACGACGAGGAAGAAGAAGAGTCTGAAAGTGATGATGATTCTGAAGGTGAATCTGGCCCAGATCCTGAAATTGCCAAAGCGCGCTTTGACGAACTGAGTGCTGCTTGGAAAAACACCCGAACCATCATCGAAAAACATGGTCGTTCAAGCAAAGAAGCAGAAGACGCTTTAGAGTCACTTGCAACTGTGTTTATGATGTTCAAATTTACACCACGTTTATTTGACATCATTTCGGAAATGATCCGCGGTACTCATGAACAAATCCGTACCTCTGAACGTGAAGTAATGCGCTATGCAGTACGTCGTGGTCGTATGGATCGTACTCAATTCCGTACTTCGTTCCCTGGTCAAGAATCAAACTTTGCTTGGTTAGATGAACAAATTGCGAAAGCTTCGCCAGACCAAAAAGGTTATCTTGAAAAAGTACGCCCTGACGTTTTAGCGTTCCAACAAAAAATTGCAGACATTGAAAAAGATTTAGGCCTTGATGTTAAAGGCATCAAAGACATTTCAAAACGTATGGCTGTAGGCGAAGCGAAAGCACGCCGCGCGAAAAAAGAAATGGTTGAAGCAAACTTACGTTTGGTCATTTCGATTGCGAAAAAATACACCAACCGTGGCTTACAATTCTTGGACTTGATCCAAGAAGGTAACATTGGTTTGATGAAAGCCGTAGACAAGTTTGAATACCGTCGTGGTTATAAGTTCTCGACTTATGCAACATGGTGGATTCGTCAGGCCATTACTCGTTCGATTGCCGACCAAGCGCGTACCATTCGTATCCCAGTACACATGATCGAAACCATTAACAAGATCAACCGTGTATCACGCCAACTTCTGCAAGAAATGGGCCGTGAACCAACACCTGAAGAACTCGGTGAACGTTTGGAAATGGACGAAGTTAAAGTGCGTAAAGTGCTGAAAATCGCCAAAGAACCAATTTCGATGGAAACACCGATTGGTGATGATGAAGATTCGCATTTGGGTGACTTCATTGAAGACAGCAACATCACTTCTCCTGTCGATGCTGCAACGTCTGAAGGCTTAAAAGAAGCAACGCGTGAAGTGCTTGAAAACTTGACTGAACGTGAAGCGAAAGTTTTGAAAATGCGTTTTGGTATCGATATGCCAACGGACCATACTTTGGAAGAAGTGGGTAAACAGTTTGACGTGACACGTGAACGTATTCGTCAGATTGAAGCGAAAGCACTGCGTAAATTACGTCACCCTTCTCGTTCTGAACACTTACGTTCATTCCTAGAAAACGACTAATTGATACCTATACACTGGTGACTTGAAATTTAATCGCGAGTCTCCATTAAGTATTTAAGAGCAACACCTAACGCCTGCAGTTTCGCAGGCGTTTGAAATAAGGGGGACTGACGCTCATGACTATGTTAGACCGTACACCATCACGTGAATTACAAGAACATCTTTGGGTATTCCCTATGGACTACCCAATCAAACTCATTGGCTTTGCCAGCACTGAGTTACATGTTGCAGTGGTTGAAATTTTAGTCAAACATTTCCCTGAGTTTGATGGTGAATCGATTCAAGTCCAACCATCACGCACAGGTAAATATCATTCTTTAACTGCCCAATTGCGTTTTGAAGAATTAGAACAAGTTCATCAACTGTATGCAGACCTTGCGGCTTGTCCGTTAATTAAAACGGCGCTGTAATTCAAATGATGTATCAATGAGACACGCTTACGAGCGTGTTTTTTTGTGCCTAAATTTTTGATCTACTGAATTCAGCTTATTCACTGAAGAAATCCCCCTACGCTCTAGATCTTTTCTTTATAATTTCAGACATACTTTTTGTTTTATAAGGACGCAAGTGCCGTGTCAGATGCCGTTCTCAAACCACAACTCATTATTCGCCAGTTTGATAGCCTAACTTCATATGCTGACCGCTTTGTAGAAATGAAAGCACTGACTGAACAACGAGATTCAGACACACCAGATGAACTTTGGATTTTGCAACATCATGACGTGCTCACCCAAGGTCAAGCTGGAAAACCTGAACACATCCTCATGAGCAGCAACATTCCTGTGGTACAAACGGATCGCGGGGGGCAAGTCACTTGGCATGGTCCCGGTCAGTTGGTTGCCTATTTTATGTTTGACCTCAACCGACTTGGCTGGAACGTCCGCACCTTGGTGTCTTATGCTGAAAATCTGATGATTGAGTTACTCAAAAAATATGAGATTGAAGCCTATGCCAAACCTGATGCACCCGGCGTATATGTCGATGGACGCAAGATTGGCTCATTGGGTTTTAAAATTCGTAAAGGCCGCAGTTATCATGGTTTATCCTTAAATATTGACTGTGACTTATTTGGGTTTCAGACCATTAACCCATGTGGCTATGCGGGCTTAGAAATGGTGCGTATCTCAGACCTCAAATCAGACTATCCGCGCTTTGAAAACTTATGTGCCGACATTATTGAAACTTTGCAGCACAGCGGTTACTTTAAAGAAGTTCAAGTACAGCATATATAAAGGCTTTGCTTTTCATGGAAAAATAAATTAGAGTATTTACTCTAAACTAATAATTATTTTTAGAAAGGACAACAGCGAGTGATTAACGTAAATTCAGTGAAACCCGCTCTGCAATTGACCTATGTCAAACTTATGATGGATGTGATTGGCCGAGGATTGGTCATGGCCAGCCAAGTCGATAGTGAAATTCAACAAGAAGTTGCCAAATTTCCAGCCAATTTCACCTTATCGATGAATGTCTTTCCAAACGGCCCGGCTTTTTTAGCCAAAGTGACCGAAAACCATCAACTCGAATTACTTACTCCGGGAAGTTTAAAGGCAGATTTAACCATCACTTTTAAACATTTAAGCCATGCCTTTTTGGTGTTTTCATTTCAAGAAAGTACAGCACAAGCTTTTGCACACGACCGTATGATTGCAGATGGCGATATTTCTTATGCGATTCGCCTCGTTCGCTGTCTGAATAAAATGGAATCGTTGATTTTACCGAAAATGGTCGCTGAACTTGCCGTCAAAGAATACCCAACTGAATTGGGCTTAAAAGAAAAACTCACTGGTGCTGCAAATATTTATCTCAAAGTAGCCCAATCATATTTAAAACGGAGTGCATAACATGGCGAAGCCTTATTACGAATTTTTCTGTCCTGTAAAAGTGATCGCTGGTCATGCTGCTTTAGAACACATTCCGTTTGAACTGGCAACATTAGGGGCAACCCGACCTTTAATCATTACCGACAAAGGTGTACGTGCCAATAATTTACTGGCACCCATTGAAGCAGCATTTGAGTCTACCGATGCGGTGATTGGTGCAATTTTTGATGATGTTCCACCCGATTCAAGCTTAGAGACGGTGCGTAAAGCCGCCAATTTATATCGTGAACACCAGTGCGATGCGATTATTGCTGTCGGTGGCGGATCGGTGATTGATACCTCGAAAGCCACCAATATTTTGGTATCTGAAGGTGGTGATGACTTACTCAAATACTCTGGGGCACACAACCTACCGAAACCACTCAAACCCTTTTTTGTGATTCCAACCACATCAGGTACAGGGTCTGAAGTTACCATGGTTGCAGTGGTATCTGATCCAGAGAAAAATGTCAAACTGCCATTCGCATCGTACTATTTAATGCCGCATGCTGCGATTCTCGATCCACGCATGACCCAAACCCTGCCACCGCACTTAACCGCGATGACCGCAATGGATGCCATGACTCATGCCGTCGAAGCCTATACATGCATGGCACACAATCCGATTTCAGATGCCTATGCTACGGCTGCAATTAAAAAAGTCAGCAATCACTTGTTTAATGTGCTGGATAATCCAAGCGATGCCAACGGCCGCTTAGAATTGGCTCAAGCTTCGACCATGGCTGGCATTGCATTTTCAAACTCGATGGTAGGCCTTGTTCACTCACTTGGACATGCCTTAGGTGCAGTTGCACACTTGCCGCATGGACTATGCATGAACCTATTCCTCCCTTATGTGCTTGAATTTAACAAGGAAGTGAATGGTGACAAGATTGCAGAGCTCCTGTTACCGCTTGCAGGGCCAGACATTTATGCGCAGACTCCTGCCCACTTACGTGCAGACAAAGCCATCAGCACATTACTCACCATGCGTGATCGCTTATTCACATTAACCAAGTTACCCCGTACCTTGAGTGAAACAGGAAAAGTGACCTTAGAACAACTCGATGAGGTGGCAGAAAAGGCCCTCAACGATGGTTCAATCATTTACAACCCGAAAGAAGCCAGCTTAAAAGATTTAAAAGCAATTTTAGAAAAAGCTTGGTAATTCATAAAAAATCAGCCAATATAGCGACAATCTTAGCCTGATGCTTTTTTAAACATCGGGCTTTTATTTGCCATAAGGAATAATGCTTTCCTTATACCTATTGGCATAAAAACTGCTAAAAAATCTGAAAAAGTTACTGACAAAAGCGGCCAAATTAATGTAGATTGGCGCACTTTTGAAATTAAACACAGGGGGGATCGTTCGTCTCAAACGATCCTTATTAAACATGACTGATCCTTGATCAACGATTAAGAGGATAACGCCGTTGACTAATATTTCTGGGACTCAATCGGCAGCTAAACTGCAAAAAACGCTAGGTCTCTGGCACATCATTATTATTGGTTTAGCTTATATTCAACCAATGACATTATTTGATACTTTCGGTTTAGTATCAGAAGAAAGTCATTATCATGTGCCAACGTCATATATCATTGCTTTAATTGCAATTTTATTCACGTCGATCAGTTATGGTCACATGATTCGTCGCTACCCTTCCTCGGGTTCAGCCTATACCTATGCACAAAAATCCATCCATCCGAATGTCGGATTTATGGTCGGTTGGTCATCATGGTTAGACTATTTATTGTCTCCAATGGTCAACATCATTCTTGCCGTGATTTACCTTGAAGCCTTATTCCCTGATGTAAACCATTGGGTCTGGGTGGTAGGTTTAACTGCATTTATGACCGCGATCAACTTACGTGGTGCACGCTTCGTTGCAAACTTTAATGGTTTGATCGTTTTTGTACAGTTAGGTGTGATTGCTTACTTCACGTGGATGGTTTACAGCTTACTTGCTGGTGGCGTCAACGCAGATGGTACTTTGGTCAATGCGAAATATCAGTTATGGAGTTTAGAGCCATTCTGGAATGAGCTTACTTCACTGGGTGCCCTGATTACAGGTGCGACTTTGCTGTGCTTCTCATTCACAGGTTTTGACTCGCTCAGCTCGCTTGCAGAAGAAACAAAAGATACCGAGAAAACACTACCTAAAGCGATTTTCTTAACGGCACTTTTGGCCGGTGTGATCTTTATTATCAGCACCTACTTCATGCAGATTTACTTCCCGAACGATCCAAAGACTTACTTTGAAGATGTTGCTGCAACACAGCCTGACATTTTACAAGCCGTCGGTGGTGTTGCGTTTAAAACGGTGGTGCTGTACTTCGCAATTGTAACTGTTATGGCATCGGGTATTTCGGCACATGCAGGCGTTTCACGCTTAATGTATGTAATGGGCCGCGATGGCGTGATTAACAAGAAGATTTTTGGTCATATTAGTCCGAAAAGCTTTACACCGTCTTATAACATCCTAATTGTAGGTGCTGTAGCATTAACAGCTGGCTTCATGGACTTAGACATCGTCATTTCGATGATCAGCTTCGGTGCGTTAACTGCATTTACCTTTGTAAACTTATCGGTGATTTCAAGATATGCACTGCGTGATGGCCGCACAAAGAATATTAAAGATATCTTGAACTTTGTGATAATTCCAATGTGTGGATTCCTCAGTATCTTTGCCATGTGGCTAGAGATTGAAGAAACCGCGTTGAAATTCGGTTTATGGTGGGCAATGTTTGGTATTTTATACTTAGGTTATAAAACCAAAGGCTTTAAGCAACCTGCACCACAACATAATGAATTTGACGATCCGCTCTAATCTTTCATTCAAAAGAAAAAGACGCCAAGTGCGTCTTTTTCTTTTCTAAACTAGAGCTAAAAAACTAGCCCTTAAATTGTTTAGTTATTTTAGCAATACGTTGTGCATAGAATTTTGTGGTTTCGAGATCCCCGGTTGGGATTTCATCCGTACTCGCATCCGATGGTGATTGCACCAACAAGCCTACAGAACCACCCAAATTATTTACATCTTGACGGGTTGCCGCTTTACTATTGGCAGGCAATAAGCCCAAGCTTACCCAAATACCGCCATGCTGCGATGCAAGTGTTTGTAGTTGAATTAAGGTCAGTTGCTTATCACCATTTAAGCTTGCACTATTGGTAAAGCCACCGAAAATTTTATCTTGCCATGCACGAGTGAACCATTTTTTTGAAGATGCATCGGCAAACTTTTTAAATTGCCACGGTGCAGTACCCATATAAGTTGGTGCACCAAATACAATTGCATCAGATTGATCCAGTGTCTGCCAATCTTGCTCTGAAATGTCGCCATTTGGGTCAATCTCCACCAAATTTGCACCAATTTCTTGCGCAAAAGTTTGTGCAATCACTTTGGTATGTCCATAGCCTGAATAAAAAACCACTGAAATATTCGACATTTTAGTTTCCTCTTTTGAATCACTTGATTGGCATTGCTGCGTCAAGCATGACGCTGCGTAAACCATTAAAAATAAATAGTATGAAATATCTTAAATACTGGCCTGATCGGGCTTGAGCTTCACATAACTTGCAACTTCATCGCTTAGGCCCTGCTTCAACTGCTGGGTCTTTTCACCGATCAAAACTTCATAAGCATTTTGCTCGATGCCTTGAAAGATTTCTTGAGCTACTGTTTCTGGCGCAATCTTCGGAATGGGTAATGAACGAGTCAGATCGGTGTCAATAAAACCCACATGCACCCCCATGACCTGAATATTAAACTGAGACAACCACTGACGACTTGAGTTGGTATAGGACCATGCTGCCGCTTTAGAAATGGCATAGCTGGTCAAAACAGTGCTTGGCTCCCAAGATACATCCGAGAGAATGTTGACCACATAAGCCTGTTGGCTCTTTTGCAAAATCGGAGCAAAAATTTGCGTCACTCGCATCAAGCCCAACAAATTGGTTTCCAAAATCTTTTGCGTAGTCGTGATAATACTGGCTTCGACAGGATGTTCATTCAAAAGTGCAATGCCCGCATTATTCACAAGAATCGTGGTATCTGCGCATTGTTCTGCTGCCTGCTGAATAGATGCTTCGTCATTTACATCCAGTTGAATCGGGGTAAGCCCTTCTTCCTGAAAGCTCCCAATCTGGCGCATACCCACATAGATCTTTTTAGCGCCCTGACGACGTGCCTCCCGAGCGATGGCAAGTCCTAAGCCACGATTCCCACCCGTAATAAAAACAACAGCCTCTGAAACTTTCATCATGTGATCCATCCAATTGCCAGTATCTTGCGAAAGCGTAGTCTGATGACAGCGCTGCATTAAGTCTGTATTCATGATACACTTATGAAACCTAGTATCAATTAGTTACCACTTGGTAACTGGTCTGATTGATTGTTTCAAATGAAGATAGAACGTAAAAGGAGCATGGTTAGAAATGAATAAACCAATGAAATTTAATATTTTTCATCCAGATTGTCCTGCTCGTCTTTTTTTTGAAAAATTTGCAGACAAGTGGATTTTATTGATTGTGTATACACTGGATCAGGAGTCACAGCACTTTAATGAGCTCAAGAAAAATGTTTTAGGTATTTCACCTAAAGTACTGTCACAAAAATTAAAGATCTTAGAACGCGATGGTTTTTTGACGCGAACCATTCATGAAGATAACGTGATTCGAGTGGAATACGCGTTAACTGAGATTGGCAAAGACTTTGCTCAAAATGCCTATCAAATGAAAGATTGGGTCGAAGCCAATATGCTTAAAGTTTTAAAATCCAGAGCTGGATTCGATCAAAAGCTAGAAAAAACAGAGCCCGCTTAAGCGGGCTCTGTTACAGCAATTTGATTAGGCTAAAGGCTTAAAACCCTGCTGACGCCATGCTTCATACACAATCACGGCGGTCGCATTGGATAAATTCAAACTGCGCGAGTTTTCAGCCATAGGTAGACGAATCCAATGCTCTTTTGGAAACAACATACGCACCTGTTCAGGCAGACCACGCGTCTCAGGTCCCATGAGTAAAGCCACAGGGCGATTCAAATCCGAAGTATGCGGGGTTTCCTTTCCTTTGGTGGTTAGAGGATAAATCGCATTTAGATCAACCCCTTTTTCAGCTAAATCCGCTAAACACTCATCGAATGTTTCCCAAATTTGCATGCGCGCCCACTCATGGTAGTCCAAACCTGCGCGTTTGAGTTTTTTATCATCCAGCTCAAAGCCGAGCGGCTTAACCAAATGCAGCTGTGCTCCAGTATTGGCACATAAACGAATGATATTGCCTGTGTTTGCAGGAATTTCGGGCTCGTATAAAACAACATGGATCACAGCTTTTCTCTACTCTTTCAATCTGGCAAAAGTTAATCTTGCCACTGTAATTGTTCACGCAAACTTACTACATCACCAATGATGGTCAATGTAGGCGCTTGAATATGATTTTCTTCAACTTTTGATGCGATATCCGCTAAGGTTCCGACCACCACTTTTTGTTCTGGCGTGGTACCTTTCGAGATCAAAGCAACAGGCATGTCTGGGCGCTGGCCATGCTCAATTAACTTTTCACAAATTTTCTCTAAACCAACCAAGCCCATGTACAGCACAAGCGTTTGATTCTGATAGACCAACTCATCCCAAGGTAACTCAGGCGAACCTTCTTTTAAATGGCCCGTAAGGAAACGCACACTTTGCGCATAATCGCGATGTGTCAACGGAATGCCTGCATAAGCCGAACAACCCGAAGCTGCTGTAATCCCTGGCACGACTTGAAATGGTACACCTGCTGCAAAAAGCTCTTGAATTTCTTCACCACCACGACCAAAGATGAAAGGATCACCACCTTTTAAACGGCAAACACGTTGACCTTTTGAAGCATATTCTACCAACAAAGCATTGATGCCTTCTTGCGGTACGGCATGGTTTGAGCGAGCTTTACCCACATAAATTTTTGTTGCATCTCGGCGGCAAAGTTCCATAATCGCAGGGGAAACTAAGCGATCATAAATCACTACATCGGCTTGTTGCATCAAACGCAATGCTTTGAGGGTCAGCAACTCAGGATCACCTGGACCTGCACCAACCAAATATACCTCACCTTTCGGCGTTTTCCACTCCAACAGCGCTTGCTCGATTAAACGATCTGCTTCTACAAGATTGTCATGAAAAACCTGTTCTTTCAGGGGACTTGCATATAAGTCTTCCCAAAAAACACGGCGCTCGTCAGGATTGGAAATCTTCGCTTTCACCGCTGCACGCCATTTTCCTGAAAACTCAGCCAGCTTACCCATCCCATGTGGAATAGTGGTTTCAAGCTGGGTTCGAATTTGGCGAGATAAAACGGGGGATGTACCATTGCTGGCCACTGAAATCACCAAAGGCGAACGATCGACAATGGCAGGAACCATAAAACGGCAATGCGGTGGATCATCCACACTGTTGACCAGTATTTTCAGCGCTTCACAGTCCTCAAAGACTTGAGTATTCACCGCATAATCATCTGTTGCAGCAATCACTAAACGATAGTCATTGAGTTGAATCTGCGCAGGATATAGCGCTTGGATATATTGCCCTTGGCTTTCTTCAACCAGTTGCAATAAATTTGCATCAATATCAGGAGCAATGACATGAATCACCGCTCCTGCTTTATGTAACAACACTGCCTTACGGTAAGCAATATGCCCACCACCGACAATCAGACAAGGTTGCTGTTGCAACTTTAAAGAGATTGGAAAAATATCCACACACGACCTCAATGAGTTTTATCTGACTGTCTTAAAGCAATTATTGTGCACAAAACTGTGCAGTACATCGACTTTATTAGTCAATGTACTCAGCGCCGCCCATATAAGGACGAAGCACGGTCGGAATTTCAATCGAACCATCAGCACGTTGGTAGTTTTCCATGACCGCAAGTAAAGTACGGCCCACAGCCAAACCTGAACCATTCAAAGTATGCACAAATTCAGTTTTCTTTTGGTCTGCACGGTAGCGTGCTTTCATACGACGCGCTTGGAAATCCCCCATGTTTGAACATGAAGAAATTTCGCGGTACGTATTTTGACTTGGTACCCAAACTTCAAGATCGTAAGTTTTAGTTGCACCGAAGCCCATATCACCACCACAAAGAATGATCTTACGGTACGGCAAACCAAGTGCTTTCAAGATCCCTTCTGCATGACCTGTAAGCTCTTCAAGCGCTTGCATTGAGTCTTCTGGTTTAACAATTTGCACCATTTCAACTTTGTCGAATTGGTGTTGACGGATCAAACCACGTGTATCACGACCATATGAACCTGCTTCACTACGGAAACATGGCGTGTGTGCTGCATATTTCAGTGGTAAACGGTCTGCATCAATAATTTCATCACGCACGAAGTTGGTTACAGGCACTTCCGCAGTTGGAATAAGGTAATACTCTTTTTCACCTTGTAATTTGAATAAATCTTCTTCAAATTTAGGTAATTGGCCTGTACCACGGAGTGAGTCAGCATTGACTAAATACGGTACATAAGCTTCGGTATAACCATTTTCCAAAGTATGCGTATTCAACATGAACTGGGTAATCGCACGTTGTAAACGAGCAAGTGGGCCTTTAAGCACGCTGAAACGAGAACCTGTCAATTTGGTCGCAGTTTCAAACTCAAGACCACCCATCCACTCACCTAAGTCAGTGTGATCTTTAATTTCGAAGTCAAACGTACGCGGCGTACCCCATGTGAGGATTTCCACGTTATCACTTTCGTCTTTTCCTTCAGGAACAGACTCATCTGGCAAGTTTGGAATGCTGAGTGATTTTGCTTCAAGTTCAGCTTGTAATTCAGACAAAGCGACTTCTGCGGCTTTGATTTCATCACCAATCGCTGACATGCGCGTCATAATTTCAGATGCATCACCACCAGCTTTTTTAATTTGGCCAACTTGTTTTGCACCCGAATTACGTTCAGCCTGAAGAGATTCAGTTTTGGATTGAATCTCTTTACGGCGAGCTTCTAGTGATGCCCATTCTTCAACATTCAGTTGTACACCACGTTTTGCTAAGGCTAAATTTACAGCCTCAATATTATTTCTGAGTAATTTCGGGTCGATCATAGCCAATCTTTTGCAAAGAAAAAAACTGGCTATAGTGTAAGCGCTTCAGGCCGAAAAATACAGTCACGCGATCACTAGCTGTGGCTTATTACAGCAATTTTCATGGCTTTTCTTTGCTCGCTTTTTCTCGTTCAGCTGCATAATCGACAAAACTCGGCAAATATTCCGCCTTAATTAAGCCGTTGGCTTGTTGATATGGTAAAACCAATTCAGACATCCCTTCTGCATAAGATGCTAATTCGTATAAGGGATAGACAAACACCACACCTTTGGCACTCATATAATAATTATCGGTCAGCTTCAATTGCTCGCGTGAAATATTATGATCAGACAGCCACATGCTATTGGCACTATATAATGCATCTAATAATTGCGATTCAGTCTTGTCCACCACAATGTCACTCAGCGCAACCCGTTTTTTCGTTGCCAAATCTAAGGTGATGTATTCGTTGTGATACATGCCATGTGCGGCACGCGCTGGGTAGTGATAATACATCAAGACAAAATCAGCATATTTGCCACGCTGCGCCACATAACGGACATCAGACAAAGTTTCACTGAGCATGTTTTCATCAATCTGTGGCTTAGCCTGCTTCGAGCTTTCAAACGCCACAGGATTGGCTTTTTTCATCCGCTCATCAAAATATTGATTGATCCATGGAACATTGGTGTCCAAGCTGTACAGCTGGTATTTGGTGCACCCTTCTTCATCACAAGCAATAGAACGCGCCAATTGTAATGGTCGAACTTTCGCCTCAATCAATGGCAAGGTCTGTACAACTTGAGCTGGTTTAGCTGTTTCTTCATTTTTTGCAGCGTTACTGTCATTTTGTGGCTGGCATGCGCTGAGCAATCCAACACACAACATCATTGCAAAGACAGATCCAATTTTATTGTTATGAAGTAATATCATGATTTACCCGCAGTTAAGTATTCAATAGCACAGACTATACAAAGCACAGCCATAACTTCCCACCACGTTATGTAACTGAACGTGACCCAATAAAAAACCACCCGAAGGTGGTTTTAAACAACAGACTCATTTTATTGGTCAATAATGTCTGTGCCTTTAGGCGGAGTAAAATTAAAGGTTGAAGCTGGGATATTGGTATTTACCTTGGTGTTATTAAAACGCACATAGGTTGTTTGTCCTAAAGAATCTTCTAAGATCATTAGCGTCGGCGCATTTTTCGCACCAAAACTGATCGTTAAACTTTGAAACGCACCATCATCGCTTTTTGGGTACAGGGTATAGTAAGTTTTACTCTGATTTGGTTGCGTAATACGGTATGACTTACGAATCTGTTCCGTATTCCCTGACAATAATAGTGCAGGGGTATTCGCCACCTGTTCATCTAAAGTCTGACGAACTGCTTGCTGTAAGTCTGGATCATAAATCCAAACCGTTTTGCCCGAAGTCACAATGGTTTGTTTTGCAGGGCTTGTAGTTTCCCAATAGAATTTCCCTGGACGCTCAACTTTCATCACCCCTTTAAAGGTCTGATTCATGTGCTGGGCAGATAAACCTTGTTTCTTCGGTGCTTTAGATGAATTTGTGACTTTGGTGGTTTGCTCAAAGTTAGAACTGATACTTTGGATACCACTCAACTGTTTCACTAAACTCGTCGTCGCTTGTTGCTCCGATGCTGCAACCGGAGCTGCAAATACTGTACTGCTCATAACAGGGCCAAGTGTTACTACACCTACTGTCATTGCACATAAAGTCTTACGAAGCATTTTCATAATCTCACCTTTTATAATTTGCGCAGTCGCAATTTGTTAGATGAGCTATCTTAAATCAAATTTTATGGCTAATAATTGAGAATATAAGAAGATTTGTATATTTATTGGTGCTTAATGTTGTGAAATATCCATCATGATGAAGATCAGATGTGCTCTTTACATATAGAAAAGCCTCTGAATGTGCAGAGGCTTTTCTAACTGAGGTTAAGAATTATCACTGTCATTTCCATTGCCAACCAATTGCTGCACCTGCACCGAAATCACCTTCACTATTGGTTGTCACAGCTACTTTGTATACATATTTGTTACTTTCAGTCACACCGCTGAGACCAAAAGCATAACCTTGCTCACCTTCCCATGTACCCACGCCGGCACTAAACATATTGTAGCCAGCATCTGTCGGTTGCGGTAAAGATGCTATTGCAATACTTGATGCTACTGCTGCATAGGTTCGATCTTCGAGTTTTCGCATGTCTCGGTTCAAGGCATTTACACGACTATCCGTATAAGCATTTGCTTGATTGAGGGTTTGTTGCCCAACTTGGTTCACATAAGTTTTTGCTTCATTCAGGATGTAGGTGTCAGCAGCATCCATCACTTCTTTAGAGATCCCATTGGTACCGTTTGTACCTTTAAGACTTGCTAACCATTGAGTAATGCTGCCCTCAAAACCATTACCAACTGCAACATCATAAGCACTAAAACCTGTTGCACCAGTCATCCCTGTGTTACCCATATCGCCTTTTAAGCTCGCGAGCCATTCGGTGATGGTTCCGTTAAAACCATTAACTTGCGCAACTTGATAAGCATTATATCCTGTTGCTCCCGTTTCACCTTGCTCGCCCTGTAAACCTTGGAGGCCTTGCTCACCTTGTGCTCCAGTATCACCTTTTACACCTTGGATACCTTGCTCACCCTGTAAACCTTGGAGACCTTGTTCACCTTGTGCTCCAGTGTCACCTTTCACACCTTGTAAACCTTGAAGACCCTGTTCACCTTGTGCTCCAGTATCACCTTTTACACCTTGGATACCTTGCTCGCCCTGTAAACCTTGGAGGCCTTGCTCACCTTGCGCTCCAGTATCACCTTTTACACCTTGGATACCTTGGAGACCTTGTTCACCTTGTGCTCCAGTGTCACCTTTCACACCTTGTAAACCTTGAAGACCCTGTTCACCTTGTGCTCCAGTATCACCTTTTACACCTTGGATACCTTGCTCACCCTGTAAACCTTGGAGACCTTGTTCACCTTGTGCTCCAGTATCACCTTTTACACCTTGTGCTCCAGTATCACCTTTTACACCTTGGATACCTTGCTCACCCTGTAAACCTTGGAGACCTTGTTCACCTTGTGCTCCAGTATCACCTTTTACACCTTGGATACCTTGCTCACCTTGTAAACCTTGAAGACCCTGTTCACCTTGTGCTCCAGTATCACCTTTTACACCTTGGATACCTTGCTCGCCCTGTAAACCTTGGAGGCCTTGCTCACCTTGCGCTCCAGTATCACCTT
>NZ_JAHUTF010000011.1:63408-84813 GCF_019209785.1 Acinetobacter sp. CWB-G5
TTACACCTTGGATACCTTGCTCACCTTGTAAACCTTGAAGGCCCTGTTCACCTTGTGCTCCAGTATCACCTTTTACACCTTGCTCGCCCTGTAAACCTTGGAGGCCTTGCTCACCTTGCGCTCCAGTATCACCTTTTACACCTTGGATACCTTGCTCACCCTGTAAACCTTGGAGACCTTGTTCACCTTGTGCTCCAGTATCGCCTTTCACACCTTGGAGACCTTGTTCACCTTGTGCCCCAGTATCACCTTTCACACCTTGTAAACCTTGTTCACCTTGCGCTCCAGTATCGCCTTTCACACCTTGGAGGCCTTGTTCACCTTGCGCTCCAGTTGCACCTTGCAAACTCTCTAACCATGCCTCCTCAGTACCTATAAAACCATTGTTCACAGCTACCTGATAAGCACTATCACCATCTGCCCCAGCAGGACCAGTAGGCCCTTGAGGACCTGGAGTTCCTGGACAATACCAAGTAGCACCCCACCCATCACATCTTTCTTTATCATTATTGGTTGCCCAAACACTATTTGCAGTCATCATCAAGGCACTAAGTAACAATACTTTTGCAGTAAACTTTTCAATACGAACATATTGATTAGGTTCAAGTGTGTACTGCTGAATTACATTTTTGACTGCAACGCTGATATGACTTTGCTCTTGTTTTAACTTTTGACCAAGAACTTCTGCTACTTGGTTGCTTGGATTGCCCAAGACATTTGTATCTATTTTATTCATATCCGTCTGCCTTTCTTTTAATTTTGTTTCTTTATTACACACCTATTTTTTTGTGATGCACATCACTATTTATTGGTATTTGGTGCTTTATTTCAAAATATAAAAACACAAGAAAAATAAGCTAACAATATGAATAGACGAAAAAAAACCCACAAAATGTGGGTTTTTCTTACTATTAAAACTTACGCTTCAACAGTTACGTAGCGACGGCCAAACTGACCTTTCACTTCGAATTTTACTACGCCGTCAGCGGTTGCAAACAAAGTATGGTCACGGCCCATACCAACGTTTTGACCTGCGTGGAATTCTGTACCACGTTGACGAACGATGATGTTACCAGCAGTCACAGATTGACCACCGTAAATTTTAACACCAAGCATTTTAGGGTTCGAATCACGACCGTTCTTAGTC
Organism: Acinetobacter sp. CWB-G5; assembly: GCF_019209785.1. Lineage (NCBI taxonomy): Bacteria > Pseudomonadati > Pseudomonadota > Gammaproteobacteria > Moraxellales > Moraxellaceae > Acinetobacter > Acinetobacter sp. CWB-G5. Next base: position 64,556 of record NZ_JAHUTF010000011.1, read on the forward strand.
GAACCACCGGCTTTTTTAGTTGCCATGTCTCATTACTCCTCGTGATTAGCCTGAAATAGCTGTAATTTTCAACTCAGTGAACCATTGACGGTGACCTTGTTGTTTACGGTAGTGTTTACGACGACGCATTTTTACAATACGGATTTTGTCGTGACGACCATGGCTAACTACTTCAGCAGTTACAGTAGCGCCAGCAACAACTGGAGCACCGATTTGAATGCTGTCACCATTTACTAGCATTAATACGTCATCAAACGTAATAGTTGCGCCAGTTTCAGCTTTCAACAATTCAACTTTAAGGGTTTCACCCTCTACAACACGGTGCTGTTTACCACCGCTTTGGATTACTGCGTACATAATGTACTCCAAACATGCCCGTGTCGTCGTGCCGATAAAGGAAGATATCGATCTTAATACGAACGCCACTGGGGTTAATCAAGGGCAAGGATTTTAAGTGATATTGACTCAAACAACAAGAGATTTGCCGAACTTATTAGACTAAATTAACGATTATTTAATAATCGAGAAAAACTCAATCAACAAATTACAGTTCAACTCTTGCTTGACTTTGCTTACAATGAAATAGATTTTTAAAATCAATCCGCTATAGTATAGATGAATTGATTTTTAAAATGTAAATAAGCCTACAAATGCAGTACGCTTATACATTGGGGAAGTAAGGAACTGTCTTCGTAAAATACAGTCTCGCACACTAGCGAGTCTTATTTATGATTGAAATGAATCATTTAGACATGTATTCCTATTTACACAATACTGGTAATGCTGATTTTTATCACTTTATATAGATGAGGCCGCTCTTCAAATGACCATCGATTTTAAGCAAGATATTCTCGCCCCTGTAGCTCAAGACTTTGCCACGATGGACACATTTATTAATGAAGGCATTACCTCTAAAGTGGCATTGGTCATGGCGGTGAGTAAACATGTGGTTGAAGCAGGTGGTAAACGCATGCGTCCCATTATGTGTTTATTGGCTGCCAAAGCCTGTGGTGCAGAAGACCTAGAACACCAACGTAAACTTGCTGCAATCATTGAAATGCTGCATACCGCAACCTTAGTCCATGATGATGTGGTCGATGAATCTGGCTTACGTCGTGGTCGCCCAACGGCCAACGCGACTTGGAACAATCAGACCGCAGTACTGGTGGGTGACTTTCTAATTTCACGTGCCTTTGATTTGTTAGTCGATCTTGGCGATATGACCTTACTCAAAGATTTTTCTACAGGTACTTGTGAAATTGCCGAAGGTGAAGTGCTACAACTTCAAGCACAGCACCAACCTGAAACCACAGAACAAACTTATTTAGATATTATTCACGGTAAAACCTCACGTTTATTTGAACTAGCAACTGAAGGTGCTGCCATTCTCTCTGGGACACCGCAGTACCGTGAACCGCTGCGTTTATTTGCAGGCCACTTTGGCAATGCCTTTCAAATCATTGATGATATTTTGGATTACACCTCAGATGCGGAAACATTAGGTAAAAATATTGGCGATGATTTAATGGAAGGCAAACCGACTTTGCCGTTAATCTCAGCATTGAAAAATACAACGGGTGAAGAACATGACATTGTTCGTCGAAGTATTGCGACAGGTGGAACGGCAGATCTTGATCAAGTCATTGCTATCGTAAACAGTTCTGGCGCACTCGATTACTGTCGACAACGGGCGCATGAAGAAACCGAAGCCGCACTTCAAGCCTTACAGGCTTTACCTGACAGCCAATATCGTCAAGCACTGGTCAATTTAACCCAACTGGCTTTACATCGAATTCAATAACAAATGATGCTTTAAAATGTTTTTAACTTGCCTATGCATATAAAATTTAATGATCTGTTTTCTCAAATGCAGCAACAGCTTGAGCAACCTCAAGCTGTTTTAAATGATCAACTTTTAATTGAGTTGGTGGAGCGTATTCGTCCAATAGATGCGTATCAAACCGATGAAATCCATCACAAATTTCAAGCGTTCATTCAAGCATTACTCATCACACCCGATGCCGCATCGACCTTACAAAGCTTTGTGCTGCGGCTTATTTCCCAATATAAACAAACCAGTCTTTATGCCGACACAGGTATCTTGTCTTTAGATGGGTTTTGGAACCAATTGTCGCAGCGTTTAGGGGCACATTTTCTCCCACTGATTAATGACGAAACTCAACTACAAGATTTAGTCCGTCGCGTTTTCCCCAACCGAAGTGATAAATATTGGCTCGATAACATCCGGGACAGTGACTGGCTACAACTACTGAACCTGCTCAATCACGGGCATGCCAATCAAAAAGAAAAAGTCAAAATTCGCAGTGAAGTGATTAAAGCCATTACGGTGTTGTCTTATCGGATTAGTGGTATTGGTTTATATCCAGAGTTTATTAATGCGCAGCCTGAACTGACCGAATATGAGTCGCCTTTTTTAGTGCAGAACCGCGAAATTGTTGAATTCATTCAACAGTATAAAAAGGCACATCAAGAAGCAGAAACCTCTAGTGTGGTTGCCCCACCCGATGCCTCTCAAGCACTGGTCATGATTGAGCAGTGTCGTGATGTGGTATTAAAAATTCGCCGTGCGACCAAGCGTATTGGGGTCAGTGTCAGTTTAACCTATCTGATTTCCTTACTTGAGCAATGCTTAGACCGCGTCGAACTGTTGCTCAATTTAATTGTAGAAGAAGGCGAAGCACACTATGAAGCGGTGAGTCTGCTCTTAGTCGACATTACGGCTGCGATTTATAGTGAACGGAGTGTGCGCTCTTTACTGACGACCAATAGTGAATTGATTGCTTTACAGGTGACTGAAAATGCCAGTAAAACGGGCGAACACTATGTAAGTACAGACAAACAAGGCTTTTTAGCCATGTATAAATCCGCAGCGGGTGCGGGTGTTATCATTGCAACCATGGCGACTCTGAAAATCTTGTCAGCACGGATGATCATGGCGCCGCTCATGCAAGCCTTTGTTTACAGCATGAACTACTCATTGGGGTTTATGCTGATTCATGTGTTGCACTTTACCGTGGCAACCAAGCAACCAGCAATGACAGCGGCGGCACTCGCGGCAACCGTACAACAGCGCAAAGGTTCAAAAACAGCGCAAATTGCTGAATTAGCAGCGCTGATTATTAATATTATTCGCACCCAATTTATTGCTATTTTGGGCAATATCTCAATTGCCATCCCTGTTGCCGCCTTTATTACATGGGCATGGGCAACTGGCATGCATGAACCGCTACTTAACCATGCAAAAGCGGCGAAAGTCTTACATGACTTAAACCCTTTTACCTCTTTGGCCATTCCGCACGCCGCGATTGCGGGTGTCTGCTTGTTTTTATCGGGACTTTTGGCGGGTTATTTTGACAATATGGCGGTTTATCGCAAAGTTGGCCCACGCTTAAAAGCACACCCTCGCCTCAAAACCATCATGGGACAAGAACGACTCGACAAATTTGCAGGCTATATAGAACGCAACTTAGGTGCGTTGGCGGGTAATTTTCTGTTCGGGATTATGTTAGGAAGTATGGGAACCATTGGTTATATTTTGGGTTTACCCCTAGATATTCGCCATATTGCCTTTGCTTCAGCAAACTTCATTCAAGGCCTGATGAATATTAATGGTAGTCCTGAGATTGGCTTGATTATTGTATCTTTCCTCGGGGTGCTCGCTATTGGTTTGACGAACTTATTTGTCAGTTTTACCCTCACGATTATTGTGGCTTTACGCGCACGCCGGGTACGTTTTGAACAGTGGAAACCGTTAGCAAAATTGGTTTTAACCCATTTTCTAACGCGACCAAGTGACTTTTTTTGGCCACCCAAAGTACCTCTTGAAGTTGATGAAAGTTCGAACAATACAAAACACCATACAAAATGATTTTGTAGCGATTTTGAGCTCTTGTTACACTGTGAACAAAATTTTATACATGATTAATCAACACTTGAATTAAAGTGTACTGATGAGTACACTTTAACCCAGTAAATAACCGCGCTTAAATCGGTTGAAATGACACGAGTTCCAGCATGCCTTACTTGTTGCTTTTTATCGGTATTATTTTATTTATAATCAGTGCATTAGCTCTAAGCATTCAACCACTCACCGCTTTAGATCTGGCGATGGTCGAATATTTCAGCACATTAAGAACTGAGCCTATAGATAAACTTGCAATACTTTTATCGGCACTCGGTGGCATGCCGTTTGTATTATTTCTAACCACTCTATGGTGTTTCCATCGTGCATGGTATAAAAAGTATAGAGATGTTGTTTTTATTGGTTTAGGCGTTGTTGGAAGTATTGCTTCTGCTTGGCTACTTAAATTTCTAATTTCAAGACCACGCCCACCAGAAATGTTTCACCTAGTGACGAGCTATGGTGCTTCCTTTCCGAGTGCGCACAGTATGTATGCTGCCACTTTGGCGTGTCTTGCCATTTTCTTAAGTCGACCATTTCCTGCACATCGTTATGTTGTATGCATTGCTCTTTTATGGATGCTAATGATGGGAATTTCAAGAGTCTATCTTGGAGTACATTTCCCATCCGACGTTCTCGCAGGTTGGAGCATTAGTATTATCTGGATTTCACTGCTTTACATCTTGTGTGGCAGATATACCCAATTAAATACAAATTATTTTTAGATAAGAATCTAATCGAGGTGGAACAATGATGTCGGCAAAGCTTTGGGCCCCAGCCCTTACCGCTTGCGCATTAGCAACGAGTATTGCACTTGTTGGTTGTAGCAAAGATCCAAAGGATGCGCAGCAAGCTGGCGCTTCTCAACAAATGCCACCTACTGAAGTCGGTGTCATTGTTGCACAACCGCAAAATGTAGAACAATCTGTAGAGTTATCTGGCAGAACCACGGCATTTGAAATCTCTGAAGTTCGCCCACAAACGAGTGGAATCATTCTAAAACGTTTGTTTGCGGAAGGCAGTTATGTACGTGAAGGTCAGGCACTTTATGAACTTGATTCTCGTACCAACCGCGCAACATTTGATAATGCCAAAGCAGCATTATTACAACAAGAAGCGAATTTAAGCACACTCAGAACCAAACTGAATCGTTATCAGCAACTGGTTTCAAGCAACGCTGTTGCGAAACAAGACTATGACGACTTAGTGGGTCAAGTAAATGTCGCTGAAGCACAAGTGGCAGCAGCACGTGCTCAAGTTAAAAATGCTGAAGTGGACTTAGGTTATTCAACCATCCGCTCACCAATTTCAGGTCAAACCAACCGCTCTACAGTTACTGCCGGTGCTTTGGTGACTGCAAACCAAACAGAACCATTGGTGACGATTCAACGTTTAGACCCAATCTATGTTGATATCAACCAATCGAGTTCTGAACTTCTTCGTTTACGTCAACAATTGAGTAAAGGTAGCTTAGACAGCAGTAACAACACGCGTGTGAAACTAAAACTTGAAGATGGCAGTGACTATCCAATCGAAGGCCGCTTAGCGTTCTCTGATGCCAGTGTCAACCCAGATACAGGGACTGTAACGATTCGTGCGGTGTTCCCGAACCCGAATCACTTGTTGCTTCCTGGTATGTTTGCCAATGCACAAATCGTTCAAGGCGTAATCCCGAATGCGATGTTAGTGCCGCAAATTGCAGTGACTCGTACACCAACAGGTCAAGCGATGGCAATGATTGTGAATGACAAAGGCGTAGTAGAGCCTCGTCAAATCACTACAGTTGGTATTCAAGGCCAAGACTGGATTGTGACTGAAGGCCTTAAAACAGGTGAAAAAGTTATTGTTGACGGAATAGCAAAAGTTAAAGCTGAACAGAAAGTTGTTGCGAAACCGTATCAACCTAAAGCAGCAGCACCTCAAGCTCCAACAACGGATGCTAAAAAGACAGAAGCTGGTGCGAAAACTGAACAAAAAGCTACTTCAAACGCATAAGGGGTAGACTGAATGGCTCAATTTTTTATTCATCGCCCCATTTTTGCGTGGGTGATTGCACTGGTGATTATGTTGGCGGGTATTCTCACGCTGACAAAAATGCCAGTTGCCCAATATCCGACGATTGCACCGCCCACGGTGACGATCTCTGCAACTTATCCGGGTGCTTCTGCACAGACTGTTGAAAACACGGTCACTCAGATCATTGAACAACAAATGAATGGTCTGGATGGTCTACGTTATATCTCTTCAAACAGTGCGGGTAATGGTCAAGCGTCTATTAACTTGAACTTTGAACAAGGCATCGATCCTGATATTGCTCAAGTTCAAGTACAGAACAAACTGCAATCGGCAACGGCGCTTTTACCTGAAGATGTACAACGTCAAGGTGTAAAAGTCACCAAGTCTGGTGCGAGCTTTATGCAGGTTCTTGCATTTTACTCTCCAGATGGAAGCCTATCTGCGTCTGACATTAAAGACTATGTAAACTCAAACATCTCTGAACCGCTTAGCCGTGTTGCGGGTGTGGGTGAACTTCAAGTCTTTGGTGGTTCGTACGCAATGCGTATTTGGCTAGATCCTGCCAAAATGACCAGCCTACAAGTGACACCCACTGATATTGCAGCTGCGATTAATGCGCAAAACTCGCAAGTGGCGGTAGGTCAGTTAGGCGGTGCACCATCTGTGCAAGGTCAAGTGCTGAACGCAACAGTGAATGCTCAAAGCATGTTGCAAACCCCTGAACAATTTAGAAATATTTTTCTAAAAAATACGGCTTCAGGTGCTCAAGTTCGCTTGGGTGATGTTGCGCGTGTTGAACTCGGTTCAGATAACTATCAATTTGACTCTAAATTTAATGGTAAAGCTGCTGGCGGTGTTGCAATTAAGCTGGCAACAGGTGCCAACGCACTAGATACTGCTGCTGCCGTTGAAGAGCGTTTAAATGAACTACGCAAAAACTACCCAGATGGTTTAAAAGATCAACTGGCTTATGACACCACACCATTTATTAAGCTGTCGATTGAAAGTGTTGTACACACATTAATTGAAGCTATCGTGTTGGTGTTCATAGTCATGTTCTTATTCTTACAGAACTGGCGTGCCACGGTTATTCCAACATTGGCTGTTCCAGTGGTTGTCTTGGGTACATTTGCTGTCATTAACATTTTCGGTTTCTCAATCAACACGCTCACCATGTTTGCGATGGTCTTGGCCATTGGTCTGCTGGTCGATGATGCGATTGTTGTGGTGGAAAACGTCGAACGTGTCATGCAAGAAGAACACCTCGACCCTGTGGCTGCGACCGAAAAATCAATGCAACAGATTTCTGGTGCCTTGGTCGGTATTACCAGTGTGTTAACCGCAGTATTCGTACCGATGGCATTCTTTGCGGGGACAACAGGTGTTATTTACCGTCAGTTCTCGATTACGCTTGTTACCGCAATGATTTTGTCACTGATCGTGGCATTAACCTTCACCCCTGCCCTGTGTGCAACCTTGTTAAAACAACATGATGCAAACAAGCCAGAAAGTAATAATATTTTTGCGCGATTCTTCCGTTGGTTTAACAGTAGCTTTGAAAAAGTTGCCGTGAAATACCAAAGCGGTGTCAACCGCATGACGCACCATAAAATATTCTCTGGTGTGGTTTATCTACTGGTGCTTGCAGGTTTATTCGGTCTGTATAAAGCCTTACCTTCTTCATTCTTACCAGATGAAGACCAAGGCGTGGTCATGACTTTAGTTCAGCTTCCTCCAAGTGCAAGCCTTGAACGTACAGACAAAGTCGTGTCTAGCATGACGGATTACTTCCTGAATAAAGAAAAAGAGCATGTAGAGTCGATCTTTACAGTTTCTGGCTTCTCATTTACAGGTGTCGGTCAAAACGCAGGTCTTGCCTTTATTAAACTGAAGGACTGGAGTGAGCGTACGACACCTGAGTCGCAAATTGGTGCCATCATTCAACGCGGCATGTCATTGAACATGATTAAAGATGCGTCTTACATCATGCCATTACAGTTACCTGCAATGCCTGAGTTAGGTGTGTCGGCTGGTTTTGACATCCAGTTGAAAGATGCAAGTGGTCAAGGTCATGAGAAATTGATTGCTGCACGTAATGCTATTTTAGGTATGGCTGCACAAGACAAACGTCTTGCAGGCGTCCGTCCTAATGGTCAAGAAGATACACCTCAGTACCAAATCAATATTGATCAAGCGCAAGCGGGTGCAATGGGTGTTAGCATTGCGGATATCAATACAACCATGAGCATGGCTTGGGGTGGTACCTATATCAATGACTTCGTTGACCGTGGCCGTGTGAAAAAGGTATATGTCCAAGGTGAAGCGAATACACGTATGATGCCTGAAGACTTGAACAAGTGGTATGTGCGTAATAGTAGTGGCACGATGGTTCCTTTCTCAGCATTTGCAACAGGCGAATGGACTTATGGTTCACCACGTCTAGAGCGTTATAACGGTGTATCTTCTGTAAACATCCAAGGTACTCCAGCACCGGGCGTAAGTTCGGGTGATGCGATGCTCGCGATGGAAGAAATTATTGGCAAGTTACCGTCTATGGGCTTACAAGGTTTCGACTATGAATGGACAGGTTTATCTTTAGAAGAACGTGATTCGGGCAATCAAACAGGTCCGCTGCTTGTTCTTTCTATGCTCATCGTCTTCTTATGTCTTGCCGCATTGTATGAAAGCTGGTCTATCCCTGTTTCAGTATTACTAGTTGTACCACTCGGTATTCTTGGTGCATTTGCATTGACATGGTTAGGTATGATCATTAAGGGCGATCCAAACTTATCGTTTAACATCTACTTCCAAGTTGCGATTGTTGCCGTGATTGGTCTTTCTGCGAAAAATGCGATCTTGATCGTAGAGTTTGCAAAAGAGTTGCAAGAACAAGGCGAAGACTTGTTTGATGCAACCCTTCATGCTGCAAAAATGCGTTTACGCCCAATTATCATGACCACCCTTGCATTCGGTTTTGGTGTCCTTCCGCTTGCCCTTTCAACAGGTGCGGGTGCAGGGAGTCAACACTCGGTAGGCTTTGGTGTCCTTGGTGGTGTAATTAGTTCTACACTGTTGGGTATTTTCTTCATTCCAGTATTCTTTGTTTGGATTCGTAGTATTTTCAAATACAAACCTAAGAAACAAAATAATCAGGAGCAAACATCGTGATGCAAAAAGTATGGTCTATTTCAGGTCGTAGCATTGCGGTATCTGCACTTGCGCTTGCTTTGACTGCATGTCAAAGCATGCGTGGTCCAGAACCCGTCGCTCAAGCGGATATCCCAACAGGATATATTGGTTCAACGACAGGTCCATCTGTTGCAGAACAAGGCTATAAAGACTTTTTTGCTGATCAGCGTTTAGTCCAAGTCATCGAGTTAGCACTAGCCAATAACCGTGACCTCCGTACGGCGACTTTAAATATTCAACGTGCTCAGCAAGCGTATCAAATTAGCGAAAACAACCAACTGCCAACCATTGGTGCAAGTGGTAGTGTGCTTCGCCAAGATACACTCAGCAGCAACAAACCCATGACAACATATAATGTTGGCCTTGGCGTAACTGCGTATGAGTTAGACTTTTGGGGTCGTGTTCGTAGCTTAAAAGACAATGCTTTAGACAGCTATTTAGCGACTCAAAGTGCACGTGATGCAACACAAATTTCGTTGATTGGTCAGGTTGCACAAGCATGGCTGAGCTATTCGTTTGCCAATGCCAACTTAAAACTGGCAGACCAAACCTTAAAAGCACAGCTTGAATCATACAATCTGAACAAAAAACGTTTTGATGTGGGTATCGACAGCGAAGTCCCTGTACGTCAAGCGCAAATTTCGGTTGAAACCGCACGTAATGACGTTGCGAACTACAAAACTCAACTTGCACAAGCACAGAACTTACTCAACCTGTTGGTGGGTCAGCCTGTTCCTGCAAACTTATTGTCTCCTCAACCTGTGAAACGCATTACCCAAAGTACGGCGTTGACAGCGGGCTTGCCAAGCGACTTGTTGAATAACCGTCCTGATGTCCGTGCTGCGGAATATCAATTATCTGCTGCGGGTGCCAACATTGGTGCAGCAAAAGCACAGTTATACCCAACCATCAGCTTAACGGGTACAGCCGGTTATGCATCGACAGATTTAAGCGATTTGTTTAAATCAGGTGCCTTTGTATGGTCACTTGGCCCAAGCTTGGATATTCCAATCTTTGACTGGGGCACACGTCGTGCCAATGTGAAAATTTCAGAAACTGACCAAAAAATTGCATTGTCAGATTATGAAAAAACCATTCAAACCGCTTTCCGCGAAGTGAATGATGCCTTGGCAGTACGTGAAAATATTGGTGACCGTCTAGCAGCGCAACGTCGTTTGGTAGATGCAACCAACACCACTTATAAGCTTTCAACTGCTCGCTTCCGTGCAGGTATTGATAACTACCTGACTGTACTTGATGCACAGCGTACATCGTACTCGGCGGAACAAGGGTTGTTATTGCTTGAACAAGCAAACTTAAACAATCAAGTTGAAGTGTATAAAACCCTCGGTGGCGGCGTAAAAGCCAACACGACGGATCAAGTGGTGAAACAACCTTCATCTTCAGATGTGAAATACAACAAAACAGCAAACTAAGCTTTGCAACATCAAAAGCTCACTTCGGTGGGCTTTTTTATTGCTTTTTGCTGGGCTTTTTCCTATCTTCAAAGATAATCAAATCATTTGAATATTGAACATTATGCTTTTAAGTAACCTTGAGTCTGTTCCTGGACATACCATTTCTCAACAACTGGATGTGGTCTATGGCAGTACGGTTCGAAGTAAACATGTCGGGCGCGACTTTTTGGCAGGGTTAAAAAATATTGTCGGTGGTGAACTCACTGCCTATACCGAGCTTTTAGAAGAATCACGCCAAGAAGCCATGAATCGTATGATTGCAAAAGCACAAGGCTTAGGGGCCAATGCCATTGTAGGTATTCGTTTTTCAACCTCAAATATTGCCCAAGGTGCATCTGAGTTATTTGTTTATGGCACTGCAGTCCGTGTCACACCGTTAGACAACCATCTCCCCGATCCATTTCCAACACAGGCCTAAGCAATGGAAAGTTTAGTTTTCCAACTGCTGATCTTTGCGGTGCTCTTTAGCGTCGGTTTTGGCTTTGGTCGCTACAATGAACGTAAACATTTGGCGGAGCTTGAACAAAATGAGAAGCGTCTTGCCTACATTACCGTGGGTAATTTACGCAAAGTAAGCTTCGAACAGTCTGGGCACATGATCAGTAGCAATGTTGTGATTTCTCATGATTATTTCAAATATGTATTGGCGACCGTGCAAAACTTTTTTGGGGGTAGACTCACCAGCTATGAAAGTGTTGTCGATCGTGCCCGTCGTGAAGCCATCGTCCGACTCAAACTTGAAGCGGAAAAGCACGGTGCAACGCATATTGCTTGTATGCGACTGGCGACCACAGAAATGGGCATGCAAGGCGGTATGGTCGAAGTCTTTGCTTATGGGACTGCCATTCAAAGTCCTCAAACAGCCACTATTGACCAATTATCCATTCACTAAACTCAAACAGCATGAGCGTTCAAAGTAGCTCATGCTCGCTCACCTTCTATCGTACATTATTCGGACGGTAGATTGCTCACTAGAGCATAATTCTCTACACTGAACACAATAAAAATGGACATTACCTACACTGTAAATAGGTCACAGATAATGAAATCTTTAGCAATGAAAATAAGTATGGCTGTACTCAGCATGATTCCACTTGTAGCCAAAGCTGAATTAATTGTACTGGCATCGCCTCAAAGTAATGATGCGTACTATGCAAAAATGATTGATGATATTTTTGATTTTCACGTCGATTATGCAAAAAAAATTATTAAAAATGGAGACAATGTCGTTGTTCTGACGGACAAAGGCCTCTACCCCGACTATGTCAAAGCCTTGGGCAAAAAGCATGTGGCCATCGCACCGATGCATGACATTTGGATGCGCGACTTCACCAGCGCTAATCCAGCTCAACCCGTCATGTTCCGCTACACGGCGGCAGGACAAGGTGGCGCTAAAAAAGGTCAGGCCATTTCAGATGAAGTACAAGACGAGTTTAAATACTACAGCCAAAAGGCTGGCTTACAGTTTACGCAAAGCAAACTATTGAATGATGGCGGAAACTGGGTGGAAGATGGTTATGGCAATGTCGTCCTCAGCACCAAATTTCTAGCGGATAACAAGCTCACCGAAAGCGAAGCGCGTAAAAAACTCATGGCTCTAACAGGTGCAAAGCAGATTGCGTTTATTGAAGCCGATGAACAAGGGGGCTTGGAACATGCCGATGGCGTAGTAAGCTTTGTCGACCAAAATACATTGGTGATTAACTCTTACCCTGAAGATCCCGACTATGCCAAGCAACTCAAAGCAGATTTAAAGCGCGGCATTCCCAATATTAAAATTCGCGAAATCATCACCCCTTATGATGGCAGCGAAATCTACGATGAAAAATTTGGTTCTGCATGTGGTTTATACACCAACATGCTGGTCACGCCTGAACGGATTTACTTCCCGCAATTTGGGATTAAAGAAGATGCTGTCGCGTTACAGCAAATTCGTAGCGTAACCAAACGCACTGTTGTTCCAGTACAGTCTTCTAATGTCTGTCATATGGGCGGCGGTGTGCGTTGTATGTCTTGGCAAGTGCGTGGGAAAAATGCGGAATTGTTCTTAAACTATTTAAATAAAATCAGTAAGTAGTACAACTCTATCCCCTCTATCAAAGTATAGGGAATATGGGAACAACATCCCCCAAAAAAGCAGGTGGAAGTGACTTTCCTCCTGCCTTTTTCAATTTACTTCACTTTCATCTTACGAATCATTTTATACAACGTTGTAGGCGATAAACGAGACACCAGAACCCCCATTTTCTCCTTACGTCCACCGACTACGATGTATTCTTCACCTTTGAGCAAAGCACTCACCACCGTTTGCGCAAAAATATCGGGTTCTAAACCATTTTCAATCGCTTCGTCTTGATGACCCTGTGGTTTACCCTCGCCATTTAAAGCATTAAACGAGACATTGGTTTTAACAAAGCCCGGGAAAATTACCGATACATCCACACCCTCATTGGCCACTTCGGCACGCAGGCTATTTGCCCACATATGAATGGCAGCCTTGGCTGCTGAATAGCTGGCACGGTACTGCGTCCCCAACAACCCCGCAACACTCGAAACAAAAGCAATACGGCCAGATTTTTGCGCTAAAAATGTCGGCAGAACGGTTTTGGTTAAAAACACTTGTGAGAAATAATCCACTTCCATAATCGCACGTTCAGTCTGCATGCTGGTATCAGCAATCAAGGCACGTTGGCTTAAACCCGCATTATTAATCAGCCAATCAATTCGACCTTTTTTCTGTAGTACTTGCTCATAGGCATGACTGACTTGAGCTTCGTCGGTGATGTCGGCACAAATGGAAATATGTTGATCCGGATTCATCAGCCCGACACGAACTTTTTCAAGCTCATCAAAACGTCTTGCCGTGAGTACGACCTCTGCCCCTTGTAAAGCACACTCTTTGGCTAGTGCTTCACCTAAGCCTGAAGATGCCCCTGTAATCCATACCACTTTAGCGTCTAAACTGTTTAACTGTGCCATGTCCTTATTGCCTCATACCGAAGTTTTATTTGCAGATTGATCATTTAAAAAAGTCAGGAAATGATCAAAATATTGACTCATCATCTGCGCATCATAGATACGCCCTAACTTATCAAAACGTTTATAGCCCAACTGGGTCGTCAAGTTAATCACCCCATTCAGTGTTTTATCGACCACCAGATTAAATTTAAGCATTTTTTTGGGTTCACGAACCAAACTGGTCACCCCTTGATCGACAATTTGTGTAAACACCTTCAAAGCTGGAGCAACATAACTGTTATTACCCTTTTCCATCTGTTCCGCACAACCCAAAAGTTCGGTAACTAAGGTTTTTTCGACTGGGTAGCTTAAAAAATGCATGCTCTCGGTGTCATACATCATTTGCTCTAGATAATTCACCATTGGAATTAGACGGTCATTTGAAAAAAACGACACGGACCACGGCATGTACTTACGCATAGTGTCCACAATATGCTGAATAATTTTCTCAGACTCCCCATCGCCTGAGGTAGACAAGCGTGCAAGATCACCAAAGACTTGATCAATCACTTCACATGAAATATCCGCTAAAACCTCACCCAAAGGTTTGGCAAGGCTTTGGCTTTCGCCTGCATTAAGCTGTTGATGAATGTGGGCAAAGCGTTGGTGAGTTTCAGGTTTTAATTTTAATGATATTTGATAAGTCATAGTGATCCCCCCTTTTTTTGATTTTTACTGCGAACAAAGCGCACTCTAGGTTTAGACACATCATAAAGCGCTCTGCATCATGTCGCAATTGCTAGATCAACGCATTTGCTTTACATGCCCCCATTTGCGATTTCTTTGCTACAATAGATGCAATTTTTTATCTACTTTTGAACTGTTTGAACTATGACTGATTCAGCGCAAAATATCGCTACAACTTACGATCCGACCGAGATCGAGAAAAAATGGTACCAAACTTGGGAAGAACGTGGCTATTTCAAGCCCTCTGAAAAAGGTGAGTCATTTTGTATCATGATTCCGCCGCCAAACGTCACCGGTAGCTTGCACATGGGTCATGGTTTTAACAATGCCATTATGGATGCGTTAACCCGCTACAACCGTATGTCAGGTAAAAACACCTTATGGCAACCGGGTACAGACCATGCGGGTATTGCCACGCAAATGGTAGTTGAGCGTCAGTTGGGTGCACAAGGTGTCAGCCGTCATGACTTAGGCCGTGAAAAATTCATCGAAAAAATCTGGGAATGGAAAGAGCAATCAGGCGACACCATCACCCGTCAAATCCGTCGTTTAGGTTCATCAGTCGATTGGTCGCGTGAACGCTTTACGATGGATGAAGGTTTATCCAATGCTGTAAAGGAAGTGTTCGTTAAACTGCACGAAGACGGTTTGATTTACCGTGGCAAACGTTTGGTAAACTGGGATCCGAAGCTACAAACTGCCCTTTCTGACCTTGAAGTTGAGTCGGATAAAGAAGAAGCAGGTTCACTGTGGCACTTCAAATATTTCTTTGAAGATAAAAACCTCCGTACCCATGATGGTAAAGACCATATCGTTGTCGCGACCACACGTCCTGAAACCTTGCTCGGTGATACCGCTGTTGCTGTGGCACTGGATGATGAGCGCTATACGCACCTCGTTGGTCAGAACATAATCCTGCCAATTACAGGTCGTGCTGTTCCTATCGTTAAAGATGAATATGTAGATAAAGAATTCGGTACAGGCTGTGTGAAAATCACCCCTGCGCACGACTTTAACGACTATGAAGTCGGTAAGCGTTGTGAATTGCCAATCATCAATATCTTCAATAAAAATGCAGAAGTATTGGCTGAATTTGAATACATCGCGAAAGCGGGTGAGCAAATTTCTAAAACCATCCCTGCCCCTGCGGACTATATTGGTTTAGAGCGTTTTGCAGCACGTAAAAAATTGGTTGAACAAGCTGATGCTGAAGGCTGGTTAAACCAAATCCAACCGTACACCTTGAAACCACCTCGCGGTGACCGTTCAGGTGTGATCGTTGAGCCATTATTGACGGATCAATGGTATGTAAAAATTGCACCATTGGCGCAACCTGCCATTGAAGCGGTTCAAGACGGTCGCATCAAGTTCGTGCCTGAACAGTACAGCAACATGTACATGGCGTGGATGAACAACATCCAAGACTGGTGTATCTCTCGTCAGCTTTGGTGGGGTCACCGTATTCCAGCTTGGTACGATGCTGAAGGTAACATCTATGTGGGTCGTGACGAAGCTGAAGTCCGTGCCAAAAACAACATCCCTGCTGATGTTGCGCTTAGCCAAGACGAAGACGTACTCGACACATGGTTCTCTTCTGCGCTTTGGACGTTCTCAACCCTTGGTTGGACGGGCGATGCCAAGAAAGATGCGGAAAACTATTTCCTCAATACCTTCCACCCAACTGATGTGTTAGTCACTGGTTTTGACATCATCTTCTTCTGGGTTGCTCGTATGATTATGTTTACGATGCACTTCATGAAGAATGAAGATGGTACGCCACAAGTACCGTTTAAAACGGTCTATGTTCACGGTTTAGTTCGTGATGGCGAAGGTCAAAAAATGTCGAAATCTAAGGGCAACGTGCTTGATCCGTTAGATTTGATTGACGGTGTTGACCTTGAGACTTTGGTACAAAAACGTACTACAGGTCTGATGAACCCGAAACAAGCGGCGAAGATTGAAAAATCAACCCGTAAAGAGTTCCCAGAAGGCATTCAAGCCTATGGTACAGATGCAGTTCGTTTCACGTTCTGTGCACTTGCCAACACCGGTCGTGACATTAAGTTCGACATGAAGCGTGTTGAAGGCTACCGTAACTTTGCCAACAAAATCTGGAACGCAACCCGTTTCGTGATGATGAACTGTGAAGAGCAAGTGATTGGTACTGAAGTTCGTCAAGACCTTTGGGAATTGCCTGAACAGTGGATCGTGAGCCGTTTGCAAAAAGCAGAAGCTGCGGTACAACAAGCTTTCGCGACTTATCGTTTAGACTTGGCTGCACAAGCAATTTACGAGTTCATTTGGAATGAATACTGTGACTGGTATGTCGAACTGACAAAACCTGTTCTGAATGATGAAAACGTATCGGTTGAGCGTAAAGCCGAAGTTCGTCGTGTACTCCTTGCAGTAATGGAAGCATCTTTACGTCTTGCGCATCCGCTTATGCCGTATTTGACTGAAGAAATTTGGCAGACGCTTGCACCGAAACTCGGTATTTCTGGCGAAACCATTATGTTGGCGCAGTACCCTGTTGCCAATCCTGAGCGTGTAAATGAACAGGCTGAAGCCGATATGCAATGGCTTCAAGGTTTGATTGGTGCGGTACGTAACATCCGTGGTGAGATGGGCTTAGGTAATGCGCGTTTATTACCAGTCTTGCTACAAAACACGACTGAAGCTGAGAAAGCACAGATCACACGTATTGAAGCATTGTTTAAAGCATTGGCAAAAGTAGAAAGCATTACGTTCTTGGCTGATGGCGAGCAACCGCCATTGTCTTCTTCATCTGTTGTAGGTCACGTGTCTGTATTCGTTCCAATGAAGGGCTTAATTGACCCGAAAGCGGAATTGGGTCGTTTGCAGAAAGACTTAGACAAAGTGCAAAAGCAGCATGACGTCATTGCAGGCAAACTTTCGAATGAAGGTTTTGTGGCGAAAGCACCTGCGGCTGTAGTTGAAGGTGAGAAAGTGAAACTGGCTGAGTTTGCTGACCAATTAGCGAAGATTAAAGCGAATATGGAGCAGATTGCTAATTTATAGTAAAATTTAAAATCCAAGCTATTGAAAAAGAGTAGATTTATCTACTCTTTTTTATTATCCAAAGAGAGTCGTATGTTTGTTGACGGTAGTAGAGAACGGATTTTCATCAATACAGCATTAGGATGCGATTCTAAATGTAAATTCTGCTACCTTCCTTCTCAAAGCTTTCCAATCGGCAACCGTCCCAGACTCTCCATAAGTTTTGATCAAGCTATAAAAGAGTTAATCAATCACCCTCAATTTATCACAGGTAAATTTGGAACGATATTGTCTATTGGGTGTTACTCAGAATGCTGGAGTAGACACAATAAAAGTACGACTATAGAGTTAATTAAATCTCTAATGACTTTAGGAAATCCGATACAACTTGCTACAAAAAGAATTATTTCTAAAGAAGAACTTATTCAACTAAACAAGGATATTATCTGGAAAGGACAATTGACGATTTTTATCTCATCAACAACAATTTCAGAGTATAAAATATGGGAAAAATCAACCTCAGATCCATATAAAAGATTCAGTATTTTTAAGGAAAGTAGACAAACCCGAATTCCTGTCTGTCTTTACTTAAAGCCTATATTGCCAAACATCACAATAAAGGATATAGAAATTTATGCTAAATACATAAAGATGCATAAAATACAAACAATTGTTGGTTCCATGTTTATCTATGATCATAAGTTAATAGATCATAAAAAAGCCCCTATTCCCTCTGAGGATCTTTTTGCCGTTGAGTCTAACGATGAAAAGACTATTTTTAACAAGCTATTTGAACTACACTTAGGAACGTATCACAATAGTATCGAAGCAATTGAGTTTTGGAGAAGTTTACAAATGGCTGATCATTTGATAAGTACAATCAAGTCGAACTTGTATTTACTTGAAGACAACAAAACTTTGCAAGATTACATATCAAAATCAGAGGATCCTCAAAAAGTAATCCTAGATTTACTAAAAATTTATGGTTATGTAGATATTGATTTTATTGAAAATCCTAATTTTTTTGAATATAAATTTAAAATAGGTGATAGTACTTCTGAACTGATTACTTTATTTGTACATCCTGAAATTTCCTTAGATGGTTCTGCTTTACAGCCACTTCAACAGACTTATCAATTAGTAAGACTGATAGAAACAAATCTCAAAGATGCTTTGTATTACCCTCAAGATTTAAGAAATAAAATTATCAAAGACAATCTTGAACAATTAAATATTAATGAAGATCTTTATAAGCGAGTTTTAAGTAATTGGTTTAACTAATATTATGGAAATATTAAAGTCTTTTGTAGATCAGTATGGAAATACAATAGTATTAGGTATCTTAATGATAAGTACTATTGTGTTTGTTCTAGAAGCTTGTGGTTTTTTACCTAATTTTATTTCTGAAAAATTAGCAAAAAAGCGACTCATTAGCCAAAAACTCCTTCTTGAGGAAATGGGTATAAATTTTCGTGAAGAGAATTTTTCTAGAACAAGATCAGGAATCAAAGATGTTTTTCATAATAAATCAATTTCATTACATCAAACTGTCTCACATTTAATAAGCCTTTATACTTATAAAACCCCAAAAAAATTCATCTTTGGTAAAAGAGAGCGCATCTTCAGAGTAGGCAAAAGACAAACAGTTTTGCTACCACAATTTATTGATCTAATGTCTGCAAGTACGGATCCCAATAAAAGTGAATTAATGGCAAAAATGCTAAGTAGCTACCTTAGTCAACACCCCTCTTTAACATTTGACTTTATTATCACTCCAAAAAATGGAACACCTATTTTAGGTTATGAACTAGCAAAACTTTTAAAAGTTCCCTGTGTTTTCCATGTCGATTCACAAGAAAAATTTACATGTGATAACGATAATGAGTTTTATATTTACTCAAAATTCGATGTTGCTTCGCGAGAAGTACTTTCTCAAAAGAAAAAAGCATTAATTGTAGACGACAGTACAACTGGAGGTCGAAAAGTTACAAATTTAGTCGAAGATTTACGTACAATAAATTGTGAAGTAAATGACTGTTTGGTAATTTTTGAACCAATAGCTAAAGAAGTTCAAAAGACTTTAAATCAAATTGGCATTACACTACACTCTATTGAAAAAGTTTGATTGAAAGTATTTATGGGTAAACTAATTTCTATTGAAGGCATTGATGGCAGTGGTAAAAATACTCAGACTCAACGACTAGTTAATAGTTTGAGAGAGAACAATTTTTCAGTTGAGACTATCTCTTTTCCCCAATACCAAGCCAATTTTTTTGGAAAGGAAGTTGCTAATTACTTAAATGGTCAGTTCGGTGGACTAAATCAAATTCACCCTAAACTTGCATCCATGCTTTATGCGGGTGATCGCTTTGAGTCTAAAGAAAAAATTCTTAACCTATTGGAAAAAAATGATTTTTTAATTTGTGATAGATATACTCCGTCGAATATTGCTCATCAATCAGCAAAATTTTCTGATGATCAAGAGAAAACTGAATTCATTTCATGGTTATCTGAACTAGAATATAAAATATATGGTTTGCCAAAACCTACAACTAATATCTTTTTAAATGTTCCTCCATATTTTAGTGATAAACTTGTTGAACTTAAAGAAAAGCGCACTTACACAGATAAGAAAAAAGACTTACATGAAGAAAATAAAGACTATTTGCATAAAGTATATGAGGAGTTTTTACAGTTAGCTAAAACTGAGGCTAATTGGCATATTGTTGAATGTGTACATAATTCATCAGTGCGAGATATTGATGATATAGCATCAGAATTATTGTCAATAGTAAAAGACCTTTAATTTGTACTAGTTCAAACCTAATCTGACAGTTACCGATATTTGCTTAAGACTGTCAGGTTAAATTTGAGCTAAATTCTTTTCAGCCCAAATACGTTTTCCATCGAGTAATGTTGCAAATGGCGTT
>NZ_JAHUTF010000012.1:0-67871 GCF_019209785.1 Acinetobacter sp. CWB-G5
GATTTGATTGTTAGTATGCAACATGAGAAGTTACCTTTATTGATTGAGATTCGACACCTTTAATCAAAATCGGTAACTTCTTCTTTTTCAAGCTCTGTGTCAGATTAAGTCGGAACTAATACACATCAGGAATGTATAAAACTCCCCTTGTATCCAACTCCACATAAATTGTCCTTATCGCATAACACCCTGTTGCAGGCTATATTTCCATGACATTCTAAAGGCAGTATCTTTTGAATATTGCTTATACATATCCATATCTACCTTTCTCTGACGTAACATCACTTCATTCAGAATCTTATCAAAAGCCAAATCTTTGGTATGCGGATCAAGATTATTTAGATACTTGCTTTCAAAATCTGCATGTTCCTTGATCTGTTTTAATATATTCACAAACTTCACTTTTTGCTCTTCAGGTGTAGCAGCCCAACCACCGAACCAACGCTCATTAAATGTTTTAATAATTTCATCCAATGGATCTTCTTCTATTTCTCCTCCATGCGCACCACGGGGATTAGAATTTGTCGGATCTAAAATAGTTTCTTCAGAATCTAATTCAATTTGTTGATTGAGTTTTTTACGCTGCAATCCATATGAATTTAAGTCGACAGAATTTAGTAATTCATCCAATGCATCCGCTTCCGGATCTTCAATTTTAAGTTTCGGAATCAAGAATTTTAAGAACCAATACAGCTTTTCCCAAGCTGGAACTTCATACGGTAAAATTGATGCCATCTGACCATAAATCTTCACAAACTGTTTTGCTTTGATTTTGAAATCTGCTTTGTCCTCAGCACTCAATTCTAATTCTGAGTCAAAACGTGCAACAGCGACATCAATAATCGGACTCAGTTTTTCCGCATCTGCTGAATCAAAGTATTTTGTGGCAAAGTCTTCGACTTCCGATGATTCATATACCCCAACAGCATCTAACTCATCTGTTAGTTCGTTAAGTACATTAATATCGGTGGCTTGTGACAAGGTGGTCGAAGTATAGAAACGATCAAAAGATTGTTTGATATCTTCTATTTCATTAAAAAAATCTAATACAAATAAATCTTCGGTTCGCTTACCTAATTTTGGTGCAGAACGGTTTAAACGAGAAAGTGCTTGAACACATAGTACGTCAGCCAACTTTTTATCAACATACATCGTACACAACTTCGGCTGATCAAAGCCAGTTAGATATTTATTGGCAACAATAAGCAATCGATACTGATCTACATTCACACCTGCAGGTTTTTTTTCACCGACATAGCCTCGATCAAACATATCTTTAGTGTCATTGTCAGAGAAACCATTGAGAATTGATTCTGTATATTCAATACCATCAACTTTCTTCTCACCAGAGAATGCAATAATCGGTTTAAATGGATAACCAGCTTGCTCTAGAAGTCGGTCAATCGCTTTGTAATATCGGATAGCAGACTCAATATTTTGAGTCACAATCATCCCTTTAGCTTTTCCTTTTAATTTCTTGGTATTTACAACATGTTGAATAAAATGATCAAACATTACTTCAGCTTTGATATCAATCGTCTGCTGTGTTTTTTCTACATAACTTCTTAAAGTCTTCTGTGCTTTTTTCGTATCAAATAATGGATTGTCTAAAATAGACTTCTCAATCTCATAGAAACTCTTATAGGTCGTATAGTTCGACAGGACATCTAGAATAAACCCTTCTTCAATCGCTTGTTTCATCGAATACAGATCAAAAGGTTTAAATGATCCATCAGCTTGCTTTTCACCAAACTTTTCTAAAGTCGTATTCTTTGGCGTTGCAGTAAAAGCAAAATAGGAGGCATTGCCTTTCATCTTACGTGCCAACATAGCACTTAGAATTTTGTCTTGCGCATCTACACCATCACTATCTTCGTTAGCCTTCCCCATGACTTCATTCATTTTGTTATGAGCGACACCTGATTGAGAACTATGTGCTTCATCAATGATCACAGCAAAACGCTTATCACTTAAATCTGCGATTCCATCAATAATAAATGGGAATTTTTGAATCGTGGTAATGATGATTTTTTTGCCATTTTCTAAAGCAGATTTCAGCTCTGAGGACTTATGGGCATGTGCCATAATATTCTTCACCTCAGAAAACTCCTTGATGTTTTCTTTAAGCTGTTTATCAAGAATACGGCGATCTGTAACAACAATCACTGAGTCAAATAATGGATGTTCAAGTCCTCTACTTCCAGCAACTGATTCCTTTTCACAGTAAGCCTCTATCAACTGAAATGCTGCCCAAGTAATCGAATTCGACTTACCTGAACCTGCGGAATGCTGAATAAGATAAGTCTGTCCTACACCATTGATTGATACATCATGAATGAGACGGCGTACCACACTGAGTTGATGATAACGCGGGAAATAGAGATTCCTTTTATCTAATAAGGTTTTCTCATCACCGTCTAGTCGCACAAAGTGCTGAATGATATTTGCCAGACTCTCTTTTGAAAGTAGTTCTTTCCAAAGATATGCGGTTTTATGCCCTTCTTCATTTGGTGGATTTCCTGCACCTGCATTATGACCTTTGTTAAAAGGCAAGAATAAGGTATTCGCTCCATCAAGCTTCGTTGTCATATAGACTTCATCGGTATCTACAGCCATATGCACGATACAGCGTGCAAAGCTCAGTAATGGCTGTGTGATATCTCGATCTTGTTTATATTGCTTCTGCCCATGATGACGAGCATTCTGCCCAGTCCATTCATTCTTTAATTCAAAGGTAATGATTGGAATACCATTTACAAACACCACCATATCAATTTCTTGTAATGGATTGGCTTTTGAATAGCGTAATTGGCGAGTCACGCTGAAAATGTTCTGCTTGAATCGATCTTTGATCTTTTGTGAACTGCTTGCCAACGGCGCAGGGTACATCAACTGAAAATGTGCTTGATCGACAGCGAGACCTTTTTTAAGTAGATGAACCACCCCATGCTTACGGATCATTCGATCAAAGCGTTCGTAGATTTTTCTTTGCCAATCATGTGGGTTAAATTTCTGAATCTTTGCCAGTTCATCCGATTGCGTTTGCTCTAAAAACTGCCAGAAATATTGAGTATCTAAGACGTAAAGCATGTCGAAATTTGCAGGTGAACCTGATACAAAGCCATTATGAGGTAGAGCAATGTCGGTTAAACCTGCTTTAATATTTTCAAGGCATGTTCCAGTCAGTACCTTTTCAATTGCCATTTCTAAAGCACGTTCATTGGTTAAACTGACCATTAGGCAACCTCTTCTCTTTCTGGGTATTTAATTTCATCTAGTACTTGTTGTTGTGCTTTGATGATATTTTTAAACTCTTGCATTTCTTCATTTGAAGCTAATCTAGAAACTTCACCAGCTTCTAAATTTTTCTCAATGATTTCATTGATAAATTTACCGTTCTTAAACGTAATTCGAAGCCTATTTTGAACTTTTAAACTTGGCATGATCTCTCTGCTAGAAACAGATAAATAATCGAGGTCTGTGCCTGTTAAACCGTATTCTGCTGTCTGCAAGGTGTGATATAAAACATAACTTCTTAGCTCCGCATGTGTCCCACTAAGCTTTGACTTTTTGAGTAAAAAGATAAGATCATCACTTTCCTTTCTAATCTGCGCATCAGAACAATACTTAAAAATATTTGCATCAAGAATAAAATATTTTCTCCAATCATAGATTTGAGCTAAATTTTGATTCCTAATGGCATTCAGTTTTTCAAAGCTGACATCCCCTTCTAACATATCTAATAAGATTTTAAGCTGAGGGGATTTATTATTTTCAGAGACTCTATTGTGATCAAATACAGCTCGCCAATTTTCTGCTCTATCACGATATGAGTTATAGGTAGCCGAACAAAAACTTAAATTTCTTCCGCGTTTAACGAAATAGTTGTTTAAGCTGTTACCTAAGCTTAATAATGACTGATGTAGTCGATATTTCTTGTCTTTGATAAATTCATCGTCAAATAATTTTTTTGCAGTTTCAGCGTAATAAGTAAACTTGTCCATACAGATAATCTGATCATCTATCTTTGCATAATCAAGTAAAAAATCAACGCGACCGTAGAAATAGTTATGCTCTTCATATTTCTTTAATAATTCTTTCCAAGCTGTATCTTGAAGTATGAGTTTGGCTTTTTCAATCTCATGTTCAATATGTGATTTCTCAAAAGCAGTTTTACTACAAAGCTCTATAATGTTCTGATATTGGTGCAAAGTACTAATTTTATCGAGGACATTGTCATGACCAATATAAATTGCTAATTGTTCTAGTGCTTCGAGTACTGAAAGCATCAACTTTTCAGAGTTATAGTAACCCTTAGCATTTTTTACCAACCAGCCACTGATTCTGTTCCAATCCTCAAATTGATCAATATTTTGAATATACTTAGTAAAATAATAAGTGGTTGCGAAGTTCGCTTGCTCTTCATAGGAAGGCTTATCTTTACTTAATATTTCGAAGATCTTGTGTTGTTTTTGATGTGCTACAGCAAAATCTAACAGCGCTGTTAAGTTATCAATCGTATTGTTGACATCATTTGAGAATAAATCTATATATTCAGTTTGCGAAATAAATAAATTAAGTCTCAAACGACTCACTAAACTTTCTATATCTTTTTCATTCGTATAATCAGAATTTTGATTTTTGAATAAATATTTTTGATGCTCACATAGCAAACAGATTTTAAAGAAATGAATAAAACTCGCATCAAAAGATTTATTCCAGTCTTTACTAGCAGTCCAAATTAAATCGGTCCACTTTGTGTCAATACTCTGAAAAAAATGATTTGCTTTGCTTGTCTCAATTTTATTTTCAAGAAAACCCTGAAGCCATGCTTTAAAGTTTTCGAATTCTGTTAGTTGAACCCCTCTGGCATTCATTTTGATATATAGCTCATCGGTTAATGAAAACTCATTCATTGGTAGCAGATAAAAATTCAGAACTGAATAACTACTCAAACTCACCCATAATTTCTCAAGCTCATTCGCCGTCTTTGACCCTAGTAATGAATCCAACTCATCTAACATCGTTAAGATTGAAATAATGGTTGGATCTTTACGCCATACTGCTAAAAACCACGCTTCGTTTTCAATCGCCACGGAAGGCTTACCCATCCATTCCATTTCGACTAACTTCTCAACCAATTGAGAAATGAACAGCTTAGAACTTGTGCGCGTTTGATAACTGAATTTCTGTAATTGTTCTTTGATTAAATCAATTTCATTTATATTTACCTTATTTTTATTCACAAGATAACAATGTAAAAGGAACAAAGTCGTTAGACGTTGTTGCCCATCTAACAATTCAAGTGTTTTTTGATTTAAAGACCCATAGACAAAATCAAGTTCAAGCTCTTGATTTTCAGTCAAACTTTTTACTAAGGCTTGCAAAAATGCTTTACGGATTTGAGTAATCTTTGGATCATTCTTTCGACCCTGTGCGTAATCACGCTGAATTGTAGGAATAACAATATGATATTGTTCCAATGCTTTCCACAATGTCAATTTAGCCATTTTGATCACCCCTCATTTTCATCGTGAAATTCAATACCATATTGTTTAAAGCAGTCTAATAATGCTTTTTTATAGTTTTTCCTGTCCGCTATATCCCACTTCAGCATGTGGTTTACATCATCACTAAAATATTTAGAGAAGACCTGTTGTGATGCCAAAGGAATAAAGTTCGCTGTGTTAGTTTTAGCTAATTCATACAGCTCTTTTTCTGCTTGTAAAACCTTCTTTCTTTTAATAAAAAACGGATCATTCCCTATAGAGCGATTATCGCTTTCTGGTAAAAGACATAAATTATCAAGTGTCTGAATATTTTCTGAAAAACTACCAATCAAGAGTTCTAAAATTTCATTATATTCACTAAACAAAAGCTCTCTTTGTGTAGGATCAGAGACTGTCTCATATTGGCTTAATATATCTCCAAGCTTTTGTTTCAAAATACTATCTGCTATTTCTCCCAATAATGCCTTTTGCTCAGATACCCAAACCTTGATTTGATCATCCTTGCTAGACAACTCCTCACTTTTTTGGGCATGGATATGCTCAATATCCCACTTTACTTGGTTATAGCGTTTAAAAGAAAAACGTGTGTTGTGTCGCTCATATCTAAAAATATTAAATAATACGAGCATCGATTTAATTTTAGGTCGGCATGAGGTGTCATCAACATCATAGAAAACGTGATCAAAATCTAATTCTTTGGCATTATTGTCTTTCTTGAAAAGATTACTTAATTCAAGTTGGATAAAATTTTTTAGCTTCACTTCAAATTCATCTCGTTTACAAACTTGAGCTACAATCCAGATGTCTTGAATAGTTTTATATTTTTGCCCGATCAAATAGCCAATCAGATGATATAAATGATCATTTTCATACCACTCATTTAAATACTGAAACCCTGTGAGAACCTTTAGCCACTCTGTTTCAATTAAATCTTTCACATCTTGGGCTGATTTAAACTTATTGGCGTAATGGATAAAAGTTTGATGATCCACTTTCAGTTTTAACGCTTTTTTATCAGTCGATTTATCCACAATAAGATCAAAAATAAGTTCAATACGCGTGTGTTTATTGGTTTGTTGTGCTGGACTCAAGAATGCCCAAAATTCATCATTTTGTAGCGCTTGCTCTATAGCATCCCATTGATTCGCCATTTCAGTTTGTTTCTGAACTGCAAGATGATCATTCCCATAAGCTTTCGCAATTTTTTGTAAGAATAATGCTTTAATCAACTCTGCATCGGTGAGTGGAATCTTCCCCTGATTCAGTCGGCTAAAGATTTCAATAGATTGCTTTTTTGAATCTTGATCCCGATCTACACGTACAGCGTACCAAATGACTTTTGTATGATGCAGAAGCTTATTTTTCCAATGTTGTCTGTTAAATTCTGAACCCTTTTCTTCAAACCATTTTTTTACAGCTTGATAAGCCGTATAGAAGTAATAAGCATCAATCGTTGATAGGTTATTTTCAGTGAGTCCAGTTAAGTTATTTAAATGCTCTGTACTAGATTCTCTAGTCTCATAACGAAGAGAGAAATATGGTTCATTGGTTAAGTAATTCAAAATAATAAAAATTGTGGTCATCCGTTGCTGACCGTCAATGAGTTCCCAATAGTATTGGGTCCCCTCGGTCTTTCTTTTTACAACTACAGGTTGCAAGCAATAGAAATCACTTTCTTGCTTTGGTTCAAACTCATCAATGTCATCCAGCAATTCCGTAACCTGTTGTTCCTTCCATTTATAGCCTCGTTGATAACTATCAACAAAAAAATGAGCCTTCTGTAATTCACTGATGGTTTTCAATTCCAATGCGTTTTCTTTTTGTTCTAAATAAGAGATAAGTTTGCCTAGTCGATCATCTGCTATTTCAGATAAGTCCGGCTTATCCTCTAAAAGTTGGCTAATCTGTGCCAATAAATTTGCTGTATTCACCCTATACCCCCATTTTTAAATCTTTAATTCTTACTTAATCACTTGATATGCTGCATTCATATATGGTTTAAAGGCTTGCTCAAGCTTTTGTATATGTTCCAAGTGCCAAGCCGTATAACTTTGCCATAAGTCTGGGTTATGCCCTTCGGTATACAGACTAAATTCAATACGGGATGATTTCTTTGCATCTAATCTCAGCCAGTCTAAAGGCTGACCAAATTTGCGTTCAATCTCATCTTTACGCTCATAGAAAAAATCAAATAACAGTTTATTTTCTACAGCTTCTTTTTTCTCAAAAGCGAGATCTACGCGAATCGCTTTCTGCAATAAAAGAAGACGGTAAGAACATTGTGAGATCCCTGTTGCCGAGCTCAGCCAATGATCAGTCTTCGGGCTAATATTGTTATAAAGTGAATTTTCACTTTGTGAAAAATGAGTAAGCAATTGCTCCCAATATTGGTAGCGAATATTGATTTGATCGTCTTGTTTTACTTTGGCGATGGTTTCTTCATCTTCTTTTCGAGAGAGCCGCACCATATATTCCGATGCTTCAGGAACAGGAATAATTTGTTGAATATCCACTAACAATTGTTCGCCTAGTTTATAAGGTGATACCTTGACGCATTTCAGATCAATTTTACGATCAAGTAACCACAATGCGGTATTGGTCACCTCCTTACGAAACTCGCCTGCAACTAAAATAATTCGTTGGCTATTGCGTGGATTGAGTGTCGTAATCGACACGCCCATTTCCTGATGTTCTTCTAAAAAGCGTTCAATCAGTATTTTGGCTGTGTTTTTAACTTGGTCAGCGTCAAACGCATTCGGCTCTAAATCAGGATATGTCGGTCTATTCTTAAACAAATATTTTGCAAAGACATCTTCAATGTCATCTGAGGTAAACGGTGCAACATAAGACGCATATTTGAGTGCCTGCCATACAGCATCACGTCCACTGTCATCACGTTTATTTTCAATCAATACAAGTTGTCCTTTGGTGTCTAATGCCAAAAGATCAAGACGTTCACCAGTTCCATCAAAGCCATCAAATTCTTTTTGGATAATCAGTAGTTCTTCGCCCAATGCTTCAGGATGGTTGACTAACCATTCTTGCAAGTCATAACGCTCTGTCAACTGTTGTTCGCTGAGTTTCGTACCGTCTAATGGTTTCAGTTTTTTATTGGTTGTGTCTACTGTATATAAGCTCATATTCCCCCCGAAATATTAAAAAACCTAGCCAACCGAGGTTCGCTAGGTTTTATCTTTTATGCCACTTTAATTTTGCCTGTGACCGCATCATTAATGAGTGTGGTTTTATATTCCTTTAGCTTTTCAATTTGATCTTTAATATTTCCTATTAAATAACTAAATTTGATTGTTTCAGTTTCAATATACTCAGTAATCAAAGTTTGTTCTTTCAAACAAGGCATACACAAGTAACTATTTTGAATCGTATTTAAATACACACCTGGTTGTGCCGAAAAACCAGCGTTAGCCCATAAGAAGTTTTGATATTTCGGACTTCTAATAAATGATAAAAGAAAGTTAGGATTTAATACTTTCAGTTGAGTTCTTAGAGTTGCCAAACTACGCTGAGTGACAATGTCCTCTTCAAGGTTCTTTACTATTGCCGCCTTACCTAAAGTACCACCAACAATTGCTAATTGAATGTCATCATTACAAATTAAAAATTTTGAACTAATTTCTTTGAAATATTTTTGAGAAACACAACTATCATCCTCTCTAAAAACAAACTCATTATCTATAATATTTCTTACACTTAACAATCTATATCCTTGTTCCACTCTTGGGTATGACCCATGTGTTCCATCATAGATAAATTGACAAGCTCTTTTAAACTTTAAAATCTTCCAATGCTCAGGAATTTCACCAATCCATTCTACACCCGAATCTTTCATCGGTACATTTGAATCTAAACCTTGGGTCACTGCTTTTTGAATGACAATTTGCTTACGTTCATTCAGTAAAGCAATTTGCTGTTCTTTAATGACAATCGCTTGGTCTATTTCAGAAGTTTTCTGATCAAGAAAGGCTACTATTCTTTCTTGATCTTCTATTTCTGGGAACGGCAATAATAATTCAGCAAAATCAGCAAACCTAAAATCTGTAGAACGCTCTCGTATTCCTTTTGCTAGCGATTCGATAAATCCTGCTAAAGCTAAGTTTCGAAGATAATAAGCGTAATAATGAACATTAATACGGTTTTTTATGCGAGGAATACAAGCAGAATATACAGGCGTAGATTTACCATCAGAATCAGAAACACCTATTGCCCCTGCAAATGCATCCATAGCATGAATAACAAGATCACCCTTCCGTATCCCCTGATATCCATGTTCTTTTAGTGCATTAGTAAATCCGTCTGTACGTCTGTTTGATCGTAGCGTCACCTGACCATCACGAAAACACGTTACGATTCCATCATTAGGGCGTATTGGTCGATCTGCTTTTAAAAAGATCCATTTGGCTTTTTCTATTTCCCAATGTCTTGGGATGTGCCCAATCCACTCCACACCTGAGTCTTTATAAGCATCATATTTTTCAAACATCATGCTTCCCCTTAAAGACCCAAAATCTGTGCAATCAAACCATCCGCTTGCTTCTCAAGACTTAAAATATCCTGAGCTACATCTTCTAAGGAACGCAACGGCTTATGCTGGTAGAAATACTTATTAAAGCTCACTTCACAACCAATCTTCACAGAATCCAGATTAATCCACGCTTCAGCCACATGCGGTTTTACTTCATCTAAGAAATACTGATGAATCTGCTGTTTTATCGGTACTGACTCACTATCACGTAAGTCGCTGTTACTTTCATAAGTGGTAAATTCGCCTTTTTTCGCCGTTGCATAATAGCCAAAGTCAGCTAAATCATTTTCTACACAACCCAAGTGTGCAAGCAAATCGGCAAGCTCGGCTTCATTGAGCTTCACGACTTTTTTCACCACTTTTTCTGCGTTTTCGTCATACCAACTCACAGCATTTAAAATATTGTTCTTTTCAGAATTCGACAGCTTAATCTTTAACGCTTTAATTACTTCATCAACTTTCTTCTTAAAAAGGTTAAAGTCAGAAAATTCATCTGTGCCGACTTGTTGCATAATGCTTAAAGCATTGTCCAACGCTGTTTTTAAAGCATTCCAATGCTTCACATCAAATAACTTGGCTTGGGCTTTATTGTTTAGGGTAATTTCTTGCCCTTCACACCATGCCAATACATCTTTCTTAACCGCATCAAGCTTCGCTTCGGTATAGATGTCATCGCCATAGGTGCTATACATATATTCCATTGGATCAGACAAAGACTTATCAAAACGTAAGCTTTGCAAATGCTCTGCGCTAAACTGTGCTTTACGGCGGTCTGGACGCTCAATATTGACTTTGTAATAACCAAAATCTTGGTTATCAAACACTTTGCTCGCAATACCCATTGCCTCATGTTGTTCATCAAGCTGACGTTCTACATCTTGCCCTGCAAGATAGGTCTGCATAATTTCAGCAATATGTTCAGGTGCAAACTCACAGTTTTTATTTCCTAAGTTTTTACGCAACTTACGGAACATTAAACTTGCATCAATCAGCTGTACTTTGCCTTTACGGTGCTTGGGTTTATTATTCGATAACAACCAAATATAGGTGGTAATCCCTGTGTTATAGAACAGGTTATTTGGCAACTGCACAATCGCATTGAGCAAATCATTTTCGATGATATAGCGACGGATATTACTTTCCCCGCCTCCAGCATCACCCGTAAATAAACTTGAACCGTTATGAACTGAGGCAATATGACTACCAATGCCATTATGCTCAGGCGATTTCATCTTATTAACCATTTCCATGAGGAACAGAAGCTGACCATCGCTTGAACGTGGTGTTGCATCACACGATTCTTCATTACCCCAATAGTCTTTCAACTTCACCACAAAACGTGGGTCAACCACATCCGAGCCATCTTTAATATGCTTTTGCTCAGATGCCCAGCTCTTACCATACGGCGGGTTTGACAGCATAAAGTCAAACTTTGTACCGACAAATTCATCTGTAGTGAGTGTTGAACCGACACGGATATTTTCAGGGTTATTGCCCTTAATCATCATGTCTGACTTACAGATTGCATACGTCTCGTCATTGATCTCTTTACCGTACAAAAGCACGTCACGGTTGCCTTTTTCCACGGCATAACGTTCATCAATAAAGTTTTGAGATTCAGTCAACATCCCACCTGAACCGCATGCAGGGTCATAAACCGTAATGGTTAAAGGTAATTTCTCTTGAATTGGGTCAAAGACAAAATGCGTCATTAACTCAATCACTTCGCGTGGGGTAAAGTGCTCACCCGCCTCTTCGTTATTTTCTTCGTTAAATTTACGAATTAATTCCTCAAAGACATAACCCATGCCTAAGTTGGTCAATGCAGGTAAACGGTAGCCGTCTGGGTCTAATGCATCTTCAGGGGTTAAGTTGATGTACGGTGATAAGAACTTCTCGACCACATCTAACAGCACATTTTTATGTGACATGTGGCGAATTTGAGTATAGAGATTAAAGCATTGAATGATTTCTTTAACGTTATCGCTAAAACCATCTAAGTATTCTTCGAAGTTTGCTAATAAAATTTCAGGGTTATTCGATGCCGCTGTGTAGAGTGAACGTAATGTCCACTTTGATGTGTTATAAAACACATAACCTGATGCTTCTTTTAGAGCTACATCATCAAACTCAGTGAGTTCCATTTCGACTTGTTGATATCGTACTTCTTCAACTACTGAATCTTTAGTTGGTTCTAAAAGTGTATCTAAACGGCGTAATACCACCATCGGTAGAATTACATCACGATATTTACCGCGTACATAAACATCTCGAAGACAATCATCAGCGATTGACCAGATAAATGAAACCAATTTGTTATGTACTGAATGATCCATAAGAACCCAAAATAAAGCGTAAATTTTTAATGCCCGTATTTAACACTATTTTAAAGTCGTATGGCAGTGTATATATGGGTAACTTAAGGGTACTAGACCAAACCTTGTCGCTTAACTAACTTACTGATCAATCGAATAGAAAGGTATCTCGTGGATTTAATGCAATTTAATTTTCAAATCTTGATGAAATTTGATTGTAATATGGGAAAAAACTTAGAACAAGCGGTCAAAAAAGCTAGTCAGATTGAAAAAGAAATGAGCATATCTGAATTAAAAGGACTGCTCTGTGATGCTTTAGGTCTTCAAGTTTTAGACAGTCATTCCAGCCAAATGGCTGATCAAGCTGAAGAACTCAAGCTCAGCTTTGCCTATATCCTGAAATGCCTATCCCTCTACCCCTTAAAAGAAGACATTTATAAAAATTGGAATAAGCATGTCGAGCTATTCGATCAAGCTGAATTAGCAAGTTTTTCAGAAGAAAGTGTCGTTGCGTTGCATCACTTCATTCAAAGCATTGTCAGCTCAGGTCATGAACACAGTTATTTATCGCTCGAAAAGATGAGCCAACCTGCACATCTCATCATGTTGCTCTTGATTCATCTCGATACCATTACTACCTTAGACAGTAAAATGCAGCCGCTCTGCTTTAATCAGTTGTTTAAATTTAGATTCAAAAACAAAAAAAAGCGTTATAGTCCATCGAATAGCTTTTCAGAATTTCTCGTCTATTTGGTAACTTCATTATCAGTAAAAAATCCTTTAGACGAAGTTCCGTCAATAAGTGCACTTGAAAGTTATCCCATCAATACATTATTTAAAGATCAAGACAACATAGATGAAAATGAAGAGCATCCAAATATAAAAAAAATACGTCAACTGATTAAAAAAATGAGAGCTGAAGATCGATTCTGCTACTTAACAGATATCGACCTATTTTTTAAATTTCCTTGTGATGTTAGTAAGTTCTTTAGCGGTGAAAACTATGAAAAAGTTGCAGAGTCGAATGCTCGTTTTTTAATTTCACGAACCGTCAATGATAATGATCCCGTTACCTTCAACGATATGAATGCACTGTGGCTGATTTACTACTTCCAATTCCTTGTCTACGAAGGACAGAAAATGAATGCTCCTGATGTTCTACAAGGACTCTGCTCTACTCGTGAGTTTATGGATTTATGGAAAATGTTTTATGCACACAATAGCAAAAAGGCCACTTTTCAGTGGCCTGCTCAATTTGATGATGTAGCTAAGGTCACTTAGACATTGTTGTAGCGACCTAAACCTGAAGGATTGCCTGTCTTACTCGGCCAACCACCTCCGAAACGAATTTCCTCAAAGAAATTTACGGCGTCTTCATAATCAGTCTGTAACCACAAAGGAGAGTCCACATGTGATTTTCTAATCTGTCGCCAAGCATTGTCTTCAAAGGCACAACTAGCGCTTGGGTTGAAATTATGCTCAGGACGAATGATAAAGCTCCAATCATCCTTTTCTGTACCAATTTCTAGCCCAATGTTTAAAGCCCGAACGGTTCTAAACACATTAATCACACAGCCAAGCCCCAATGCGTATATAGGCTGTTTTAATAGCACAACTGATGCACCTAAGATGTGCTCAACTTCAGCAACAGTTTTAGGTTCGTACAAATATTTGTCATTTGCTTCAGAGACCAATAATTTAATTTTCAGATGATCTCTCATTTATGTGGTGGATTATTATCACGACCACCGCCCGAAGGATTTCCTGTGGTACTTGGCCAACCTGCTTTACTCATTATGTTTTTCCTTATTTCATGTTAATTCAGCCTCATATCGAGCTGATAGATACATTATGGAAGAAGTATTTCTTTGATTTTGCCGGAAACACAGCAATTTAGATTAAAAATCAAACAAGTGAATTTCACATATCATTTTGTTTATTTTTCTATGCAAGCCTATACCAATCACATTCCGCAGCCTGATTTGAATAACATGCTTTATTTATTTGTAACTTTACAATAAATGAGAAGTCCTTCGGTATAGTTGCAATTGTCACCGCTGTACTTACACGAAAACAACTTTTTACTGGAACTTTTTTCTCAACAGCCAGTTTTAGCTGAGAAACGAACATATTTCCATGTGCCTAAATTCCTCATATTTTAGATCAGTCTACTAAAAAAATAAGGGAGCTTTTGCTCCCTTCTATTCACGACTCGCCAACTTACTTTCAATCCATTGGTTAATTTCATAAGCTGACCAGCCGATACGGTTTTGAGTGATTTTTACTCTCTTTGGGAAAGTTGGATCATAGTACGGTGAGAATTCGTCCATCATTTCATATATCGTTGAACGACCTACACCGACAAATTTAATGACTTCCTTAATACTAATCAGTTGATTCATTTGAAAAGTTTCACCAACAAACGCATTCATGACATTTACTCCTGATCATTGATGCGAGCGGGTATTCGCTCAAATGATAGGGACTCGGTATAAAATTTTACATTTATGATTTCACGGCCTGAACCGATTGTTGCAACCCCACCTGAATACCTTGAGCTTGCGTTAAGTCATGAGTTTGTTTCCTATCCTGCCGTTCTGAGCTTTCAGTATAAAATTCATCAATAATTTCAATCCCCTCCTCTCCATCTACTTCAAACCGCGCATTCCCATAGCCCTGTAAAGCGGCCTGATCTAAAGCCACTTGGTTAAAACCACACAGCTTACTTTTCTGGTCAATTTCTTTAGCGGTTTGAATTGCCTCTTGCAAATGGATGCCCTCACGGAGTGCTAAGTCCACGTAATACACTGGGGTGCGATAACTTTGAGTAGTGCTCTTGCCTCTCAGTGTGAGTTGTAGCGGTAAACAAGACAGCAATCCATTCGATGCTGCATGGTAGTAGCTGAGTCTTGCTGTCAGAGTACGGATACTATTAAAACCAGTCGTTCTAAAAACGAAAGTCCCGAATTCATCTGAGTCATCGAGATTCACATAGAGACGACCATAAGGCTTACACAGCTCACCTTGTGCCAAAGGACATAAATTAGGAGATGGACAATGGTGATGTTCAACGCCTTGATTGGTTAAGCGCTGACAAGTTTCACCATTACCTATACAAACGGGACGTCCTGTTTGTCGGTCAAATAAACTGTACTCTGCACGTAGATTTAATTCAGGATCATTAAAGATCATCCGTACTGGTATTGAACGAAGTTTCTGATTGGGTGCTTTGGCTCTAAGTTGTTCATCTAAAGGATGTTTCACCCACCCATCCTTATTTTGGATTTGGGAGGTCAAGGTAAATTGATCATCCTTTTCAGGGACGCGTTTGCCATTCTTCTCGACCATCTTGCCAATACTGATTCGTCCGAGTATTGGCGGTGTAATGGCTAGACCTTTAATCATGGTAATTTCCTCTTTGGTTTAAATATGTTGTTTGCTTAAAATGAAATGGGCATAAAAAACCCCATGTGCTGAGGCATGGGGTTTTTAGGTTGGTTAGGTGCTTCAATATTGAGTGGCTAAATGATTTGTCTAGGCTATGTCGCCTTCAATCATCATTGGTATAAATATTGAAGCGCCGTGTACCCTGCTTGTTTTGTGGGTACTGACTGAGATATTCAGGGTGTGACTTAAGCAGAGTCTTTGTGTCTAAACTGATTGAGTCTTTCGACTTCCTCCATGTCACGGAACCCGTTTTAAAGGTCGCTCGTTCAGCGTTTTGCATCTGGCCTTGCAGTTGGTGTTTGAGTAGGTCAAATTGCTGTTGATATTTCTCAACTTGATTGCGCACTCGAATCAGTTGTTCAAACTGTTGATTGGCATCTTCATTTTCAGAAAGATCTGTTGTGCTTAAGGGGATATGTTCAGGATAAAGTAGCTGTAGGGCTTTGGCTGCCGATTCACTGGCATCCGCTTCAGGTGGCGTATCCTTTTTCACACAATCCCAGAAGTAACGTTCAGCATTAATGATGTGTTGAATCACAGACTCAGAACGTGTCACTTTAAAAATGCAGGCTTCATGTCCACAGATCAGCACACAGATATGTGCTGCTTGCTTACCTGTGACTGCCAATTGATGTTGTACTTGGCAAAGCACATATAAAGGCACACCATCTCGCCACAGCTTGGCACCATACTCACCTGCGGTTTTACACTCCAGTATTTGTACATCGGCATCTCCAACAACTGAGTAATCCAAGTTAGCCAACATGAAATTTTTGTCTGGATCAGGGTGTTGTAATACGGCATTGACCCGACGGACTTTATAGTTCGTATGCATGCTGTAGTATTCCGCAACTAAAGGCTCAAGCCTTTTCCCCCAGTACAAGGGTGCATGGCCTTCACTTTCATCTTCTATATTTTGTTGAATCCGTCCTGTCTTAATCATCCACAGTTCCAACATCGACATATAAGGATTGAGACCACAAGCTGCGGCACAGTCACTGCTGCCAATACCCTTGCGTCTGACTTCCAGCCATTCGGCTTGAGTCATATTTTTAGTCTCTACGAAACGTTTTGCTGTAAACAGTTTTGGGCGATTGGTTTGGATATTCAGTGTGGCGTTGTTTGGATGAATTACGGCTGAGTTCATAGCGATTTCCTGTCATTTTTGAATTTTGGGCATAAAAAAAGCCGTGTCCGTAGACACAGCTTTTAAATAAAAAGAGTTAAGTTTTTGTAATGTTGAGCGTTTCAGTATTGCGATGAGTCCGCTTAGGCTAATCAATAGATGCTTTGAAATTAAGCCAACATGCGTAAAGCTTGTTCCAGTCCACGTTGCTTAAGCCCTGCTCCAGCACCAAACCATGCAGAGTCCAGACGGTGATCTTGACTCATGGCACGACGTTCATGATCGGCAAATTCCGTAATTGAGCATAACAATCCATAAGTGGTATCTTTGGCTGAACTGAGTTCTGCCCCACGACCATGCCCATTAAACATGGTCATAACTTTAGACATGGCGCGTCCATTCGGTTCAGTTTTGTTGTCTGGTTTAGTGGGTTGGCCCCCTTGCGCTGCCACATTACGGTAAAACTGAATAATCCCCTCATCTTGTTCCGCATTGCTTAGACTGGTGTTGTTAAACACCGCATCAAAATAAGCTGCTGCTTCAGTCTGCGTGACTTTCCGTTGGCTCAGTTGTTTCATTTCATACATGTGTTCATCCCATGCACGCACTGAAATCCCCAGTTGCTGTTTAATCTTCTGTGCATCAAACTTGGTACTGTGCGGCACTTTGACCACACCCGCACTGCTGTTCTGACCTTTTAAGGCAATCGCCAAGGTGTTGTTACACACTACTCGAATACTGGTAAATTGAGCGGTGGTTGCAAGGGTTCCATCACACGCCGTAGCCAATAAAATATAGCCATTACTAACATCCTTACTCTTTAAAGCCGAAGTCTGCCCTGTTCGTGCCAATGCCCAGAACTTCTTGCCGCCTTTAAGTACCCCTGCGGTTTCTAGTTCAAAGCCCGATTGTTCGGTCAGATCACGATAAAACTCTAAAATCTGTTTAGGCTGGACTTCTTGATAACGCTGACTGACCACAGACAATGGTGCATGGGTATCAGAACGATACAGCACTCGCTGTTCCTCATAAGGCATAATGATGCTTTGCCCACGATCATTTTTAGCCATAAAGCTGACATCTGAAGATTCAATGCGCCAGTCCATGCCAGCCTGCTGTGCCCAGACTTCAATGGGTTGGTTTTGGGTCAGTTGATTACCTAAGCCATGCCAAGGGGTTTGGCCGACATAAGCCATTTGTTCAAGTTGATGTGCCATGTCATTCTCCTAATTGAGTGGATATCTTCATGGCAATAATATGTATCTGAAATAATCTGCAATGTGCCTATAAGGGCAACATTGCAGACACTGTTATGGAAATAAAATAATTAAAAACCTGTCGCCACTCTACTCCTTGGTCGTCCTAAATTTGGAATATAAGGGGGCAACTTTGCTTTACCAAAGACCCGTCCTAATTCGGAGTAGATAGGTCTTCGCGTTGGGTCATCGCAGTATTGATTGGCTTGATAGCCATAATGCATCAATTCAATATACTCATCATATTTAGTCAGATATTGGCAGGCGAATTTAAGATCACGAATCTTCTCCTCATCATGATAATCAACACGTCCAAGCCCATTACGATAATAATTATTCATGACAGCATTACAATTAAAGGCAACGCCTTCTCCCTCAGTAATCACCTCATTCCAATGATTCGCAATAATCTTGCCATGGCTAATACTTTCCTGCACCCGAGAGCCATCTAGAAAGATCACCATGTGTAAGTGGTAGCCTTTTCTGAGCCCATATTCAAGTTTCCAGACATAACCAACTTGTGC
This sequence comes from Acinetobacter sp. CWB-G5, assembly GCF_019209785.1. Taxonomy (NCBI): domain Bacteria; kingdom Pseudomonadati; phylum Pseudomonadota; class Gammaproteobacteria; order Moraxellales; family Moraxellaceae; genus Acinetobacter; species Acinetobacter sp. CWB-G5. Next base: position 18,722 of record NZ_JAHUTF010000012.1, read on the forward strand.
ATCACCCTGATGCTTTTCACGTAAATAACGAAGTAACAACTCTCGATGCTTAAAGATCAATTCATAGCTTGCATCCGCATCTTCGTGATATCCAAAATCAATACGTACTGCAACAATGCGGGAATAGCGGAGAAACAGCTGATCGATGTATTGATCTAAACTACGATGTTGCCGTGATGCTAGTTGAGCTGATTGTTTAAGCCTAGCCTTACATTGAGGTTGTCTCATGTACTGATGAATATCATAGGCGCAAGTATTCAGGCGTTCGGCAAAATACGGAGAGAAATCACGTGGATCATAATCGACACGTGTTAAATGATGCGCTTGTACGCATTCAAAGAAGATTTGGAAATGTAAAGGATAGTAATCCAGCGGATAATATTGATCTATTTCCCTCACCACTGATAATGCATAAAGAAAATCATTGGCTAAATCTCTAAGATCAGCATAAGGTATCTTGAAATGCTCGTGATACAAGCGTTGTCTGTGCTGTTGATGATTCGGAAGGGAATAGTACTGACGACTATCAAAGAGATCAGTAAATTGCTTAAAGCTCGTAATCGCTGTCACCACCCGCTTGATGTGTACTAGTTCAAACCTAATCTGACAGTTACCGATATTTGCTTAAGACTGTCAGGTTAAATTTGAGCTATTTAGCAAAACTCATCCAATTTTTTACTTGCTCCCCATACCACTCCATAATTTTTACCCGCTCATCCCAATACTGTGCTCTGTTATAAGCGGATCGAATTCTGTTTTGAGGAACATGCGCAAGTTGGCGCTCAATCGCATCGGGATTAAATAAATTTGATTCATTTACAACTGTACTGAATAGCGATCTAAAACCGTGTGTTGTCATTCGACCTGCATAGCCCGAACGCTTAATGACTGCCAAAATGGATTCACTACGCATCGGTTCTTTATTACTTAGACGATGTGGGAAAAGCAATTCTTGATTATGGGTAAGTCTTAAAGCTTTCAGTTCCTCAATCATCATGTCCGTCAACGGTACGCGATGCGGAAGACGATTCTTCATGCGTTCTTCTGGGATATCCCACTTACGCCCTTCCAAATCAAACTCTTCCCAGCGAGCTTGCAGTAATTCACTGACCCGAACACCTGTCAGCATAATTAATATAATGGCATGATGGGTTTGCTGATCGCTTGGGTAAGCTCTGACTTTTCCTAAAAATTCAGGCATCTCTGAAGCTGGTAACGATGCCAAATTTTTTACACGCTTATTTTTCAGCGCATAAACCAAATCACCAGCAGGATTATCGTAGCGATAGCCGTGTGCAATAGCGTACTTCATGACCATGCCACAGCGGGATAAAGTACGCTTAGCCACTTCAAGTGAGCCTCTGGCCTCAATCTTTTTTATGGTCTGTAAAATTTCAGGTGCTTGAATCTGATTAATACGCTTATTTTCTAATGAAAGATACAATTCATCTAGAGATGCTCTGACATTGCTAATGTGCTTCGGGGACCACGTTTCTTTCTGATTCTCAAACCAATCTTCAGCTACTTCTTTAAAGAAAGGCTTTATGTCCTCATGAAGTACTGATTTTGAATGTTTATACTTAAGTTCATAAGCCATTTCTCTAGCTTTTTTCAAACTAAGTTCTGGGTATGGTCCTAGTGACTCAGATTGACGCTTCCCATGAACAGTATAGCGGACATTCCAATACTTCTGACCTTTAGTTGTAATAATCAGCGATAAACCATGTGAATCTGATAGACGATATTGCTTGTCTTTCGGTTGGGCTTTTCTACATTCCGCATCTGTGAGTGACATATCTTTAACCAGAATTTGTTGTGTTAATTTCTGGGTAAATTTTGCCAATTTTTACCCACACAAAGCAAAAATAGGGTCAAATCGCATAGGACAATATCGGACAATACAGCCAATAAAAAAGCCCTTAAACATTGAGTTTAAAGGCTTTTTTAGATTCCAATGGATTACTTCGGAAAGAATTTTGGTGGAGGTGGCGGGAGTTGAACCCGCGTCCGCCAGCACTACGCTCGAGAATACTACATGCTTAGATATCGTCTATTGTTTTAACTCTTTGTGACCCGACGAACAGGGTACAAATTGCGATCCTCTTAATTTAGTACAAAACCCCGAGGCTTGATTTTATACGGACTTGTGTGCGTGCGCTTCAGTCGGACTCTCTAACCACAAGTATTCGGAGAGGCGGACAAGCTGCCCTTAGGCAGCTAGAGCGTATGATTCGTCGTTTGCGACTAAAAAATGCAAATTTGATTTACGAGAGAAAATGCGCTCTCGACATGCATCTATGAGTTTCATCACCAGCGTCGAAGCCAGAAACACCCCCAAAGTAGCGGTAATCATAGCATAGTTGCTAGAAAATACGATCTATTTTCTAAACAAACACACATATTGATGCGCTTAATTACATAATTGCGCTAATATTTTAGTTTTCAAGTCCAACAATAAAATAATTTATGAGCTACTTACTTGCACTCGACCAAGGAACCACTTCGAGTCGTGCCATTATTTTCAATGAACAAGGTCAAGTTCAGGCAACGGCGCAACGCGAAACGCGTATACATACCCCTCAATCAGGCTGGGTAGAACAAGATGCTCAAGAGATTTGGAGCTCACAAATTGCCGTTGTACAGCAGGCTCTGGCCTCTGCTCGTATTTTAGCCAAAGACATCAAAGCCATTGGCCTTACTAACCAAAGAGAAACGACCGTGGTTTGGGATAAACGCACAGGTCAGCCGCTTGCACCAGCCATTATCTGGCAAGACCGTCGTGCATTTGAATGGTGCAATCAACTCCTACAGCAAAACCTAAAAGATAAGATTCAATCCAAAACTGGACTCCGAATTGACCCTTACTTTAGTGCAGGAAAATTGGTCTGGTTACTCGAGCATGTCAATGGTCTACGCACACTGGCTGAACAGGGGCATGTGGCCTTTGGCACGATTGATAGTTGGCTGATTTGGAATCTTACCCAAGGTGCTCAACATGTCATCGAAGTCAGCAATGCCTCTCGCACCATGCTCATGAACTTAAGTACCCAGCAGTGGGATGAAGAGCTGTTAGATTTATTTAATATTCCGTCTGCATTACTGCCAAAAATCATCAACTCGGACACCTATGTCGCCGATACCGCGGCAGGCTTACTCGGTGCCAATATTCCGATTACAGGCATATTAGGCGACCAACAGTCTGCGCTGTTTGGACAGTCCTGTTTTGACATTGGGACTGCCAAAAATACCTATGGCACAGGTTGTTTTATGCTGTTCAATACAGGCGAGACCGTTCAATACAGTAAGAACAAACTGCTTTCGACGCTGGGTTGGAAAACGCAACATCAAACCACTTATGCCCTAGAAGGCAGTGTATTTATGGCCGGTGCGATTGTTCAGTGGCTACGAGATAATTTAGGCATTATTCAAAAAAGTAGCGATGTTGAAAAATTAGCTTGTACAGTTCAAGATACCGATGGCGTCATGCTAGTTCCGGCATTTACTGGACTCGGTGCACCACATTGGGACAGTGAAGCGCGTGCCCTCTTATGTGGAATGTCGCGTGGAACCAATAAGGCCCATATCGCTCGTGCAGCCTTAGAGTCCATTGCCTTTCAAGTCTCTGATGTACTGACCGCCATGCAAGCCGATATCCAGCAGCCGCTGAAAGAGCTCCGCGTCGATGGTGGTGCCAGCCAAAATGACATGCTGATGCAGTTTCAAGCCGATATTTTAAATGTGCCTGTACTACGCCCTAAGATGCAGGAGTCGACCGCATGGGGCGCAGCGGCCATGGCAGGGTTAAGGTGTGGCGTATTTTCAAGTTTGGATGAAATTGCACAGTCTTGGCAGCTTGAACGTGCTTTTGAACCCAAAATGAGTCCAGATCAACGTGAGTTTCACTTACAACAATGGCAATCTGCCTTGAAACGTGCAAAGTCAGAACTTTGATTATTTAACGCTATTGTTTTGAGATATCAAAAACATCATAAAATTGCATAATAAAAAACCGCTTCAAGAAAGCGGTTTTTTATTACCTTAATGCGCATGCCCGCCACCGCCTGCCCCTATTTTAGGTTTAGGGCAGAGCCAAATAATAGATGCTGCAAATAGGAACACCAAGGCCAAGATCAGGAAAATATAGTTTGCCGACAAGGTCAACGCTTCTTTATCCACCAGACTAGAAATATAGCCTAATACACCTTCCGCGCTCATTCCCTGCTGCATCAACACCGACTGGGTTTGATCTGTATGCAAACTACCAACCATTTCGCTACGTGCAACTTTAGTATGGTCGTCCCAAATAGTGACAGCAATAGATGCACCTATCGCCCCAGCCATGGTTCTTAAGAAGTTCATTAAACCTGCGGCAGATGCCATTTCATGCGGCAATACCGATGACAGTGCCATGTTTGATAATGGGATAAAGAAAAATGGTACAGCAAAGCCCTGCAAGATTTGCGGCAATGCCAATGCAAAAAAGTCAGCATCGGTAGTCCAGAACGAGCGCATCAAAGTCACTCCACCCAAGATGCTCAAACCAAAACTGGCCAGTGCACGTTGGTCATATTTGGTTGCCAATTTCGCCACAATGGGTGACATAGCTAAACTACCAAAACCCATGGTTGCGGTTAAATAACCGGCCCAAGTTGCGGTATAACCCAAATTGATCTGTAACCACTGCGGAATCAATACAATACTGCCAAAAAATGCGCCAAAGCCAAAGGCCAGTGCCAAGACAGAAATTGTGAAACTACGGTATCTAAAGATTTGGATATTCACCACTGGATGCCGTTCGGTCAGCTCCCAAATGGTAAAAATCACCAAGCCAATCACAGCCGTTAAAGCCAGTATCACGATCGCAGGGCTATTAAACCAATCACGTTCATGCCCCAAATCGAGCATGAGCTGTAATGCCCCAATCCATAAAATCAGGAGGATCAATCCACCGCGATCAATTTTGAGTTTGGCCGTGGCGGTTTCCGCAGGTTTAAGCAGACGCATCGCTGCAAAAGCACATGCGATCCCAACAGGAATATTAATAAAGAAAATCCAATGCCAAGACATGTTGTCACTGATGGTTCCCCCTAAAATTGGACCAAGAATCGGGCCAACCACTGTCGTCATTGCCCACATGCCCATCGCTTGGGATTGCTTTTCTGGAGGAAAAATCCGCATCAGTAACATCTGACTGAGCGGCATGATCGGGCCACCAAATAAACCTTGACCAATTCGGCAGAAAACTAGCATTTCTAAACTGGTCGATAAACCACACAGTACCGAAAATATGGTGAAGCCAATCAGACTTAAGGTAAAAACCCTCACGCCGCCAAAACGACCTGCGAGCCAGCCTGTTAAGGGAACACAAATCGCTTCAGCCACGGCATAAGAGGTAATCACCCATGTTCCTTGCGAACTTGATACCGCAAGGCTTCCCGTAATATGAGGCACAGAAACATTGGCAATGGTCATGTCCAGCACGACCATAAAGTTGGCCAAAGCGAGGACGAAAGCCGCCAGCATCAGGCGACCACCCTTTAAGTCACCATAGGGAACGTAGTTATTCATGTGCAACTACTTCGATTTCAGATCGATTTGAGCTTCCATCGACAAGCCAACACGTAAAGGATGTTCAGCCAACTCTTTCGGTTCGAGTTGAATACGTACAGGCAAACGCTGTACCACTTTAATCCAGTTACCTGTGGCATTTTGTGCAGGAATCAGCGCGAAGGCAGAACCTGTTCCACCAGAGAAGCCCAAGACCGTGCCATGGAACTCAACCGAGTCACCATAGAGGTCTGAGGTTAAAACCGCTTTTTGACCTGGGCGTACATTTTCAAGCTGGCTTTCTTTAAAGTTTGCATCGACATATAACTGTGAAATTGGAACCACCACCATGAGCACAGAACCTGGCGCCACACGCTGTCCAACTTGAATTTTTCGGCTCGTCACTACCCCATCAAATGGTGCTTTAATTTCAGTACGTTCTAAATCAAGCAAGGCTTGTTTTAGTTTTGCTTGAGCGACCAAAACATCCGGGGTCGAATTTTCATTACTGCCTTGAATTAAAGCTTCATTTGCAGCCAAGTTACTTTGCGCAGCTTTCTGACTGGATTTAGCCTGCGCCCAACCCGCTTGCGCTAAGTTATAGCCTGCTTGCGCATTATTTAAAGCAGCTTGTGCCGTGCTTAATTCTTCTTTAGAAATCGCGCCTGTCGCACTCAACTGCTGACGACGATTCAAGTCATCTTGCGCTTTATCTAACTCCGCTTTGGCTTTAGCCACTTGTGCTTCAGCACTATGAATGGCGTCATCACTCACAAAGACTTGCGAGTTTAGAGAGCTGCTGTTGGCCGCACTTTGTTTATACTGGCGCTGTGCTTTAAGTAATTCGGCCTGAGCTTGCGCTACAGCAATTTCGGCATCACGATGATCGACCAAAACCAACACATCGCCTTGCTTTACAGTTTGCGTGTCACTGACCAACACTTTTTCAACTTGGCCTGTCACCATAGAGGTAATCGAGGCCGTTTCCGCGCCCACATAAGCATTATCAGTTGAAACCGAATGGTTAAAGAACAGTTTCCAAATCAAGAATAAAATGGCAGCAATGATCAGGATCACAGCCACGAAACCTAAGCTTTTCTTACGTTTAGCTTTCAGTGCTTGATCATTGATTTGATCGGCTGGATCAGTATCTGGCAGTGTATTTGGGGCATCTGTCATTGATTTTTCCTAAATCTAACAGACTTGGTCAGCCGGCATCATCCCTACGAAAGGGACATCAGACAAGTATTGTCTGCATTGGTGTCGATGAGAAAGTCACAATAAAATTTGATGCATTCTAAGAGCAAATAATCACATTTTGAGAAAATAAATTGTAACTGCTCAGTCTATTTTAGTTTTCAGCATCCAACTTCCTATTGGATTCTATAAATTTCACTTGAATATTAAAGACTTAATTAATTTAAAACTAATAAGCATAAGAAGCAATCGCTGTTGCAATCGATTTGCCTTCGTCATTGACCATGGTCATGCGCATCGTGCAGCCTTTACGCCCCAATCTTAGAGTTTCAGCACGGGCAATAAAGTATTTTCCACGTCCCGGCGCGAGATAATCGACCCGCATATCGACTGTAGCTAAACGGGATACTTTTTTAATGGTGTCCGCAATCGTGTCAGGTTCCGCTTTTTTATACAGCTCCCCCATCGCTACAATGCCACCAATACTGTCTAAAACCGTTGCAGCCACGCCCCCATGTAAAATTTGGAACGCGACATTGCCAATTAAGTAATCTTGCATATCGATATAGGCTTCAATTTTCCCGTCAACGACTCGCATGGTCATGGTGTTGTGCTTAAAAAATGGCGACGCATTAAAAGCCTTAACCAACTGCTCAAAAACCACATCAATATCCACTTTTGCTCCTAAGTGTATGCTGCCCGTCCAGCTTTTTTCACTACTACTCATAACAATCTGCTTCACTCTTAAAACAATAAAAACCCGTCAATATGTGCCCAAAGCCATAAGATAGGTCTACAATACTGACCTAGTTTAATACCGATTATCGAGATTTGTATGACCTATACGTTCAATCGTCCCGCCTTCCCCGCTACTCGCATGCGCCGTATTCGTAAAAATGAACATCTGCGCTCTATGGTTCGCGAGACCCATTTAACGACAGATCATCTTATCTATCCAGTATTTGTACTGCCGGGACAAAACCAAACGCAAGACATTCCCAGTATGCCGAAGGTGCAGCGTCTATCTGCAGACTTACTCTTAAAAAAAGCAGAACGTTTACTTGAACTTGGCGTATCGAAACTGGCGCTATTTCCAGTGACTCCCCAAGAAGATAAAAGCTTAACTGCCGAAGCAGCATGGCGTGAAGATGGTGTGGTTCAAAACACGCTACGTCTGCTCAAAAAAGAATTACCTGAAATGGTGCTGATTACCGATGGCGCACTTGACCCGTATACCACGCATGGTCAAGACGGCATCATTGATGACACAGGTTATGTACTCAATGACGAAACCGTTGAAGCACTGATCAAACAAGGCTTAAGCCACGCTGAAGCTGGAGCAGATGTCTTTGCGCCAAGTGACATGATGGATGGTCGTATCGGTGCGATTCGTCAAGCCTTTGAAGCCAATGGTCATATCTACACCTCAATCATGGCCTATTCAGCAAAATACGCATCGAGCTTCTATGGCCCTTTCCGTGATGCGGTCGGTTCATCCAGCAATCTTAAAGGTGGCAACAAATACAACTATCAAATGGATGTAGGCAACCGCGCAGAAGCATTACATGAAATTGCCCTTGATATTCAAGAAGGGGCTGACATGGTGATTGTGAAACCGGGTATGCCGTATTTGGACATTGTCCGTGAAGTCAAAGACAACTTCGGCGTGCCGACTTTCGTTTACCAAGTCAGCGGTGAATATGCCATGCTCGCAGCGGCCATCCAAAACGGCTGGTTATCGGACAACGTGATTATTGAATCACTAATGAGCTGCCGCCGCGCGGGTGCAGATGGCATCTGGACCTATTTTGCAGAAGAAGCTGCATTAAAACTAAAAGACATGAAATAAAAGCCTGTTTAGAAGGATTGAGTTGCAATGCATATTGCCATCATTGGCGCAGGAATCAGTGGTTTACTGACAGCGCTTGAGCTGATTGAACATGGTTGTTCGGTTGAGATTTTTGACCAACAGCAAGCGGGACAAGCGGCTTCATGGGCAGGTGGAGGGATTCTTTCCCCGATGTACCCATGGCGCTATCCACAAAGTGTCAATGACCTCGCCAAATATGGCAAAAGCATGTATCAAGCATGGAATGAAAAAATTAGTCCGGTTTCGGGGATAGATTTTGAAATCCACGAAACAGGTATGCTGATTTTTGATGAAGCTGATTTTGACATTGGCCTAAATTATAAAGATCAACACCAAGAACCGATGCAGCATTGTGAGCTTTTGCAACGTGAGCAACTGGAACAGGTCAATTCCCGCATTTCGACGCGCTTTCAACAAGCTATCCATTTTCCGCAATTGGCCAACGTCCGTAATCCTCGACTGCTCAAGTCGATTGTGGAATATCTCAAACGGCAGCCACAAGTCACCTTTCATGAGCAAGCGTGGGTACATACGTTTGACATGCTCAATCAGCAAGTTCAAGGGATAAAAACTGCTGATGGTCAGAGCTATTCGGCAGATCATGTGGTGATTGCGACAGGTGCATGGTCACAACATTGGTCCGAACAACTCCAGTGCAGCATTCCAGTGAACCCCGTACAAGGGCAAATGTTACTGTTTAAAACCCCTGAAAACTGGCTACCAACCATGTGTATGAATCAGGTTATGTATCTGATTCCACGTTTGGATGGTCATATCGTTTGTGGTTCAAGCATGGCGGATGTCGGTTTTGACCAACGCCCGTCTCTACAGACCCAGCAAAATATTTATAAAGCCTGTTTGGATATGGTGCCTGAGCTGGCAGATTTCCCAATTGTGAAGCATTGGGCAGGTCTACGCCCAAGTTCACCAACGGGTGTTCCTTATATCGGCCCCTTCCCTGAAATAGCCAATCTCTGGACAAACTTCGGTCACTATAGAAATGGTCTATGTATGGGGCCTGCATCTGCACGACTGCTACGCGAATTGATGTTAGGCCAAAACTTAACGGTTGACGCCAGTGCCTATAGCCCTGAGCGTTTAGTAAGCTTTGCTTGATCAAACGCTATTTGGGTAAATTTTGCGGTTGAATAATGTGGATCAAGGCTTCTTTTAAAGTGGGATATTTAAACTCAAACCCCTGTGCTTTCAATGCTTCGGGGCGAACAAACTGACCATTCAACACCAGTTGAGACTGCTCGCCTAAAAGTAACTTCAGCATAAAAGCGGGTAAAGAAAGTACAGGTCTACGTTTCAGAATTTGCGCTGCGGTTTGTGCAAATGCTGACTGGGTGACTTTTTCTGGACTGACGACATTAAAGACTTGTGCAGTGGTTTCATGCAGCATTAGAAACTCAATCGCTCGCAGCACATCTTGAATATGCACCCAGACCACAGGTTGCCGACCCGAACCGATACGCCCACATAAGTTCATTTTGATCGGAAACAACATTTGCGGCAAAATGCCGGCCCCACGTCCAAAGACCACGCCTAAACGAATAATTTTGGTATTTTGCGAAGTGTCTTGCCGTGCAGATTGTTCCCATTTTTGACACAACTCTGACATAAAAATAGACTGCGACGCTGACTGCTCATTACAACACTCTGACCATTGTTCAGTCGGATCAATACCGTAATAGCCCACCGCCGAACCCGAAATAATACATTTCGGTTGAATCTTTCTTTTAGCGAGATATTGATAGAGCATCGTCGTCGTTTCAACACGACTGGCGATCAGCTTTTGTTTGCGGGCATCTGTCCACCGCCCCTGAGCAATACTTTCGCCAGCCAAATTCACCACATAATCAATGCGATCATGCTTGAGTTCTTCTAAAGCTCGAATCCAAGTCAAATGCGGGTGAATTTTAGGCAGATTCTTCTGTCGACTTAAGCCGATCACGTCATAATCTTTTTCTAATAAATAATCGAGCAAGTTTGAACCAATAAAGCCACTCGCTCCTGTCACCAATACACGTTCTTTTTGCATAGCGTGATCTCAAATGATGCTTTTGCTCAAACTATAGCATTTAGAAGAAAGCTTTACGATTAATCGATCATTTTTGCCGCCATACGCTCCGCTTGTTTGCCATAAAACCAGTAAGTCAGCACATACAGCGGAATCGCGATCAATAAAATCAGAATCACCACCATACTGATAAACTGTGGTTGTTGGACGTAGAGCATAAAGTTTTGCCAAACTTCGACATCACCTTGCGCAAAGATAAATAAACCTAACATGAGAAAGGCAAAGTTATAGCTCCAAAAAATCAGACTAAAACCTAAAGTGAATTTTTTCCGTTCTACTTGGGTTGGCGCACGGCGCTGCTGCTTAATAAATTTAAGTAAAACCCAAATCATAGCCACCAAATAAGGTACAGCCGTTAATACCGCTCCCATCCCTGTCGGAAGTAGCGCAGCGAGTACACCACAGACACAACCAAAGACAAAACATATGAAAAAAAACCAGAGAAAATATCGTGTTAGCGAAACCATAGCGCTACTTTAAACCCAACCAAAAAATCATTATAAAAAAAAATCATTTTTTTTTCATTTTCATGTCAACCAATCGAAGTTGATGTGCGTTAAATAGGGTACAAGGTCGCAGCAACCGTCAACATTGTACCGGCATCCACAATACGTACGGTGACCTTTCCTAGAGCAATAAGATTGGCTCCAAATTTAAATGTTGTCAGCAGCCGACATTTAAGCGTGAAGCAGTTTTCTTTGACCGACGATTTCATCATCACTCGAATCGTCGGTCTTTATTTTTTGTAGTCCTGATTTTTTCAGTGCTCCCCCACCTCAATAGATGAAGAAGCCCCTAAAAATTTAATATGAGTTTAAGTGCTGGACGTCTTCTGCATCCTGAATGACATAACCATTACGCCCCTGCTCTTTGGCCAAATACAGATTCTGATCGACTTCTTTTAAGAAAGCCATTTTGTCATTTTTCTGGGTTGGGATAATGGTTTTCACCCCTAAACTGACCGATAAACGCTGATCCAATGGCGATGAGCTATGGCAAATATCAGCAGTTCGAATACTCTGTAAAATACGCTCCACCACTTCAATTGCAGACGCTTGTGAGGTATCGGGTAATATCAAAACAAACTCTTCCCCACCAAAACGCGCCACCAAATCACGTGGTCGTGAGACACTTTTTTTCAGTAATTGTGCAATTTGTTTCAAGCAAGCATCACCGAGAATATGGCCATTATAATCGTTATATTGTTTAAAATAATCGATGTCTAGTAACATGAGAGTCAGTGGTTGCTGTTCACGCTGTGCATTGAGCCATTCGCGTTGGTAGCTATCTTCAAAGAAGCGGCGGTTGGCAATCCCCGTTAGACCATCTTGATACGAATATTCTTCCAGTTGCTTTTTCAGTGTTTCTAGCTCTTGTTCCTGTTTTTTACGCTCCGAAATATCGAACATAAATCCAACCAAACTATCGACTTCCCCATCTGGTTTTCGCACTACATGCACCACATCGCGAATCCAAATATATTCTCCATTGATGGTCAGTGCGCGATAGTCTGCTTCATGATCAACCCCCGAAATCGACTGCGCCACACAAAAATCAACCACCCACGCACGATCATTTTCATGCATTCGCATCGCCCAATCTTCGACTGTTCTCCACGAGTCTTGCTTCCAACCCAACACTTTTTCAATTTGTGGGCCAATATAACTAAAGGTTTTAGTTTCCCAATCAATACTCCAAGGAATAGCAAGTGTTGATTCAATCAGCGTCTTATACACCAGATCATTGACAATACGGGGCGAATTGAAAATAGAATCAGACATAGTTACGTTCTCCTTATACCCTGTCCTACTCAATACATGACTTATTTTTTAGACATTCTTCATAAATCATTCTTATAAAGTCTCAAAATTGAATCCGTGATCAATCTTCACATTTCCTTTATGGCTATGACACGATATACAATTTCATAGATTTACATAATACCCCATTAAAAGAACATTTTTTAATCAAAATTTATCTTTTTACTATAGTGTTAATCAAATAAACCTATCACTTTCTTTTTCACATAATCACTCACTAATTTTTCTGTGCAATTTAACTTAACAATAGGCCCTCAACTTTCAGGTCAGAGTTTGTCGTCGTAGTGACAATTATCCATCGCATAATTTTGATTTATGTTAGCTTATAGCTCTATTGCGCTTTGAGCTTGGGGTATCTATGGCTGTTCGTTTTTTTCATACATCTGATTGGCATTTGGGACAGTTTTTTTATAACCATTCCCGTCAGTATGAACATGAACAGTTTTTAGCATGGCTACTGGAGCAAATCAGTGCAAGACAACCGCATGCGCTTTTAATTGCAGGAGACATTTTCGATGTCATCAACCCTGCATCGTCCGCACAAAAGCAACTCTATCAGTTCTTAGCAGATGCGCATGCACGTGCACCGCATATGCAAACCCTGATGATTGCAGGCAACCATGACTCAGGTTACCGCATTGAACAAGTTGAACCGTTACTGGCCAAATACAATGCCAAAGCGGTAGGAGTGATTCATAAAAATAGCCAACAGCAGATCGATCTTGAGCACCTATTGGTCCCGATTTTAGATGAGCAACAAAATACGTTGGCATGGTGCCTGAGCCTGCCCTTTTTACGTCCTGCTGAAATTACAGGCTTTAATGAACACACCACCAATAGCCAAAACGCAATTGCCTATTTGCATCAACAACTGATCGCCGAGGCCAAAGCCCGCAAAACAGCGGATCAAGCCCTGATTTTAATGTCTCATTCACATATGCAAGGCGGTGAAACCTCAGACTCTGAGCGTCCTATTGTGATTGGGAATGAAGAAGCACTCTCAACAGCATTATTTGATGAAATCATTGACTATGTGGCGCTCGGACATTTGCATAAACCGCAAAAAGTCGGTGAAGAGCATATCCGCTATAGTGGCTCCCCCATTCCACTATCTTTTAGTGAAATTAACTATAAACATCAAGTTGTTGAAGTGACACTTGATCCCACACAAAACGATGTCTCCCGTTTTCAATTGAATGTTTTAGCAATACCACGAAGTATTCAACTGCATAAAATACGCGGTGAACTCAATGAGGTACTGGAAAAGCTGCAAGCATTGCCTCAAGGCATCATCTCAGAGATTGATCAACGTGAATATGTCGATATTGAATACCATACTACTGTTCCACCTCAGCCCAATTTAAGACAACAATTCGAAGAGGCTCTACCCAAAGACCGTTATCGTTTAGTCCGTATTTCGCGTCAATATTTAACGACTGATCAAGACCCCAATGCACCAACTAAAGTGAGTTTAGAACCACCTACACCAGAAAAACTGTTTCAGCAAATTTGGGAAAAACAGGGTTATCACAATGATGCAGAAGTGTTAAACGATTTCATGAGCTTAATGCGTGAAGCAGAACAATCCCTTGCAGATGAACACGAGGCTTAAAGGTTTAGTATGAATATTTTATCGATTCGAATTAAGAACCTTGCTTCACTTTCTGGCGAACATCTGATTGATTTTGAAAGCGATCCCCTTGCCAGTGCAGGTCTGATTGCCATTGTGGGGAAAACAGGCGCAGGTAAATCCACCATTTTAGATGCCATGTGTTTGGCCCTGTTTAACCGTATTCCACGGCTAAAAGACAGTGATGGGAAACTTCAAGATGTCGATGGCTCGGAGCTGCTCACCAACTCTCCATTGACCGTACTGCGTCGTGGCACTGCACATGGTTATGCCGAGCTTTGCTTTATTGCACAAGACCAAAAACGCTATATTGCACGTTGGGAATTAAAACGTTCGCGGGAAAAAACCGATGGTAAACTGCAAAGTGTGCAGCGCTCTTTAAAATGTGTCACCGATGGTGTTGTGGTTGCGGATAAAGCCAAAGCCGTCGATGAAAATATCAAACGCATCACTCAGCTCAGTTTTGAACAATTTACTCGTGCCGTTTTATTGGCCCAATCTGAGGTCACCGTTTTTTTAAAAGCACGGGACAATGAACGCGGTGAGTTGCTGGAATATCTAACCAATTCCGCTATTTTTGGGAAAATTGGTCAACTGGCTTATGAGAAAACCAAATCTGTCGCCACGCAGCGCAAAGAACTGGAAAATGTACTGGGTCATATTGAACTGTTAACTGATGAACAAGTCACAGCATTATCGATACAGTTTCAGCAGTGTGACAGGGATTATAAACAGCTTGAAGCTCAAAAGTCGCAACTAGAAAAACAACAACAATGGTTTGAACGCAAACATAAACTCGACAGTGAAATCATTAGCAAACAACAACTCTTCGATACGCAAAGCAAGTTACAACAAGATTTAGCTCCTGAGCGCGAACACTTGGCTCGTTTGGAGATCTTTTCTGAAATTCGTGCTGTGGTATTCCAGCGACAACAGTTACAGCAAACGGTGCAGCAACTGACGCCCCGTATTCAACAACAGCAACAACTGTTCGATCATTTACAGCTTACATTTGAAAGCGAAAAAGCCCAATTCACGCAAGCTGAAATGGCAGTGAATGAACTACAACAGTTTGAACGTACCCATCATGATGCATTAAATGAGGTACGTAAATGTATTCAAGAACGGGATTTTATTGGGGCTGAGTTTAAGAAAGTTCAGGAAAAATTGCAGGCTTTAGAACAGTCTAAACTGCCCCTAACTCAGCAGCAGCAAAAGCTTGAACAGCAGATTCAACATATTGATCGACAGCAAACAGAGTGTAAGCAGCAACTGGAAAGCTCACAACAGTTTACAAGCTTAGACAAAGGTCTCAGCGCCCATACTCAACAGCTAGAACAGTTCATTCATCAATATCAAAAAATTGAACATCAACTCGGGCCACGTGCTCAAACGGAACATCGGCTAGCATCAGAAAAAGAACAATTACAGCAGTCGATACAACAGTTCGGGACGATCGAACAGCTTGAAATCAAAGTTGCGCAGACACAGCAGCAACGCGAGTTGAAAATCAATCAGCTCAGTCAATTCGAGCTGATTGAGCAAAAACTTCAGCAGTTTTTTGACTTACAGGCTGAATCTACAGAACAGCAAGTACAGCTCGACAACGCCAAAACACAGCTTCAAGCCGTGCAACACAATAGCCGACAAGCTGAACAAGCCCTTCAGGCTGCAAAAAGTGAACGCATCCAACTGCAACAGGTTTTGCAACAACAACGACTTTTGCATGCTGAAAATATCGAAGATTTACGCTCGGCACTCCAAGACGGCGAACCCTGTTTAGTCTGTGGCAGTACCTCACATCCTTATAAAGTGGAAGATACTGCGCTCTCCAAGGCCCTGTTTGAGCTTCAACAACAGCAGGAACAACAGGCAACGCTAAAAGAACAGAATTGCTTTGATGACTGGCAGTGCGCGCAGCAACAGCTGACTAAACTGAATACTGAAATAGAACAACGCCAAGCTCTAATTCAGCAACTTTCTGAAAAAATTAGTACTTTGCAACACGTGTTAATCGAGCACAGTCAAACAGCAAATATGGCACTCGACTTCACCCTAACGGCATTGGAGTTGAAGAGTCTATTCATGCAAATGGCTCAGCAATATCAGTTGGATTTGCAACAACTCCAACAACAGTCTGAGCAGTTCCAACACAATATTAAAACCCAGCAACAATGCATCCAAAATATTCAACAGATTGAACATTTACTACAAACAGCGAATGGTTTGCACAACCAAGTTCAGCATATCGTGCAGTGTTTACCTGAAGATGAAAAAACAGCTTGGCAACAGCAGACCACTCAAACCGCTCAGCAAATCTTGATACGTCTAAATACCCGTTCACAACAACTGGAACAGTTGGAACAATGGCGTCAGCAATGCGAACAAACCACACAACAGTTCAAGACCAATCAACTGAATATCGAAAATACCAGTAGGCACATCACTGAAACCAACGAGCAGCTCAATGAGATCAAACAAAAAGGACAGCAAAATACAGAAATAGCCAATCAATTGATCCAACAAATGACTGGCTTAACTGACATCAAAGCCAATGAGTGGCTCATCCAGCACGATCAACATCGCCAACAGACGCAAAGCCATTATCAACAACTGAAACAGCATTTTGAGCAATTGCGCCATCAATTCGAACAGGAAAAAAATCAGCTAGAACAGCTCAAAGCCCAGTTGCAGCAGAATCAGACCAGTGCCAGCCAAGTACAAAATACCCTTCAGCACTGGCTCAATGCGCACCCTGATTTCCATAAGCCTGATTTAGATGCACTGGCTCAAATTAGCTCGGCTCAGGAACAACACATTCGTCAGAAATTACAGCATGCAGAACGCCTAGTAAATGAAGCACATGCTGCATTGAAAACTATGCAAGAGCAGTTGAGTGAACATCTGGGCCATCAACCTGAGATTGACCCAGCACAGTTACAACAGCAAATGCAGGAGCATCAAGCGGCACTGCAAACACAACTTGAAATACGTGACCAGCTCAAACTCAAACTTGAGTTGCATCAGCAAAATGTCGCGAAACAAAAGCAATTTGCAGATCAGATTCAAGCCGTACAACAGGAAGAACACCGTTGGGGGAAAATTTCAGGTCTCATGGGTGACAAAACAGGCAAAAAATTCCGTGATTATGCGCAGCAATATAATCTCGATATTTTACTGGAACATGCCAACCAACAGCTCAACCAACTCTCACAACGTTATACCTTAAAACGTTTAGAACATTCGCTGAGTCTGGCCATTATTGATCATGACATGGATGGAGAGACCCGCTCCGTTGCATCACTCTCTGGGGGCGAGTCTTTCCTGACTGCCCTTGCCCTATCTCTTGCCATTGCCAATATGGCCTCAGGCTCAATGAAAATCGAATCTCTATTTATTGATGAAGGCTTTGGGACTTTAGATGCATCGTCCCTTCACATGGTCATGAATGCTCTCGATCAACTGCAAAACCAAGGACGTAAAGTCGTGCTGATTTCACACATCCAAGAAATGCATGAACGTATTCCTGTGCAAATCCAAGTTAAAGCTTTGGGCGCAGGTGCCAGTACCATTGAGGTGGTGGGATAATTTCAGATTTTTGAAAGTCAAAGTTTGATCTGTTTTAAGACACCATCTCTCGGTTAGAAATAAAGGGAGCATCCTACTTAATGTAAGTGCTCCCTGTGAAATCCAAACGAATGCTTTAATCCGCTGGGAATGCTTTTGGTGGAGGTGCATATTTAGATGTATCTGCGGCTGTGTCTGTAGCCGCCATAGACTGTAGCGGGTAGATCACAGTACCAATTACACCTGTATTTTGGATGGAACCATGATCTGAGTTTGCAGCATAGGCATCTTCAGGTCGACTAAAGGTAAAGGATGCCACCGCAGAGTCACTCTTACGGAAGCCTTCAATAATCAACTCCCCCTGTGGACGAAGCACATACCCTGAATTGCTGCGTGATGCTGCACGTCCATCAATAACATCTAAACCATCGACACTGGCAACCACTTCAAATGTGCTATTGCTATGGTTTTGGTATTTGAGTTGATAACTTTGTCCATCTTTTCCAGATAAATAATACTGCTGACCATCTCGAAATAAAGGCAGTGGACGCTGTGCATCATCTACAATCGAAAAACTGATTTTTCCAGCGGCCAATGACAGACTGTTCACGGCTTTCCCCACGTATTTTTTGCTGGCATAGCGAACTTGTGATTCAGCAATTGGGCTACTGGATAAACGTTTTAAATTGACTTCCGTGACGTTTGAACTGATCTCATCGCCCCACTTGGTGCCTAATTTTTCACTTTTAGCGACCTGAGCATTCTGAACCGTAGATTCCGCACTCATCTCGCTCATTTTGGTATTTGTACTGCTACAAGCTGCTACAAATAAGCTCAGAAGCAGGGAGATAAATAAATAGAGTTTTTTCATTTTGGCTTCATCCTAAATACAATTTTTATCGTTGTCAGGCAATCATTTTTCAGGGTTCATCTGTCTAATCTATAGACGGTTCAATTCATGAGTTTAAATTAAGCCTATTTTTTCAGCAGCCTATTAGTTTTATATAATTGTAAATTAAGCACTTCTCGCGGCCTTCAAGCTCAAGAAGCCCTATTTAAACTTAATGCTGTGAATAATCTCTCGCCCCGAACAAGGCAGTTCCAACGCGAACCATAGTCGACCCAGCTGCAATTGCATCGACCATATCGCCAGACATACCCATGCTTAAGGTATCCCAGTCTTCAGGGTGAACATGCAGCTCTTTTACTTGGTCAAATAACACTTTCGCCGCCTTAAAGGCTTGAGTATTGTTCGGTGCAGGAATCACCATCAACCCACGCAGTTTGATGTGAGGCAACTGACTGATACTTTTTACCAACTCAGCAACTTCATCAGGTTGGCAGCCATCTTTGCTGTCTTGACCATCGATATTGACCTGTAGACAAAGATTTAATGGTGGTTGTGTTATCAGACGCTGCGCCGATAAACGCTCTGCAATAATTAAACGATCAACTCCATGCACCCATGCAAACTGTTCAGCCAAATGTTTGGTTTTATTGCGTTGTACATGCCCAATAAAGTGCCATTCAATGTCTAAATTCTGTAGCGCCTCTATCTTCTGCAAAGCCTCTTGTAAGTAGTTCTCACCAAAGGCGCGTTGACCACAAGCGTACATGTCTCGTAACACTTCGCTCGGATGTGTTTTAGAAACCGCCAAAAGTTCTACAGATTCCACGTCACGACCTGAAATTTCGCAGGCCTGTTGAATTTGGGATAACACGTATTGACGTGAATTTTGCAAGATATTCATTGACGAGGGTCTCATTTCGGTCATCTTTTTTGCTTTGCCTTTCAACAAACTGTTGGTTAAGTTGATTGAAAGCCTTATTATTCTATCAAAATAATTAGCATTTAAATGAACTCGGGGAAATAATGGATATCACAGAATTACTAGCCTTTTCGGCTAAGAACGGGGCATCAGATTTACACTTATCTGCAGGTATGCCACCGATGATTCGTGTCGATGGTGAAGTTCGTCGTATCAATTTACCAGCTTTAGAACACAAAGAAGTGCATAAACTGGTCTATGACATCATGAATGACAAACAACGTCGTGATTTCGAAGAAAAATTAGAAACGGACTTTTCCTTTGAAGTTCCAAGTATTGCTCGTTTTCGTGTGAACGCATTCAACCAAAACCGCGGTGCAGGTGCAGTATTCCGTACCATTCCTTCTAAAGTCCTGACCATGGAAGACTTAGGTTTAGGGCAAACCTTTAAAGAGTTGTGTGAATTACCACGTGGTTTAGTTTTAGTGACGGGGCCTACTGGTTCTGGTAAATCTACCACTTTGGCGGCAATGATCGATTATATTAACGATAACCGCTATGACCATATCTTAACGGTTGAAGACCCAATCGAATTTGTACACCAGTCAAAAAAATGCTTGATCAACCAACGTGAAGTACACCGTGATACGCATGGTTTTAACGAAGCACTGCGTTCTGCACTCCGTGAAGACCCCGATATTATCCTCGTGGGTGAGATGCGTGACCTTGAAACCATTCGTTTGGCGCTCACTGCCGCTGAAACGGGTCACTTGGTCTTCGGTACACTACATACCACCTCTGCGGCAAAAACCATTGACCGTGTGATTGACGTATTCCCTGCTGAAGAAAAAGACATGGTTCGTGCCATGTTATCTGAATCGCTACAAGCCGTGATTTCTCAAACCTTACTCAAGAAAAATGGCGGTGGTCGTGTTGCCGCGCATGAAATCATGATTGGTATTCCTGCCATTCGTAACTTAATTCGTGAAAACAAAGTGGCACAGATGTATTCTGCTATTCAGACTGGTGCAAACTACGGTATGACCACACTGGATCAAAGTCTGAAAAACTTGGTCACCAAAGGGGTGATCAGTCCACAGACTGCGCGTACAGCTGCCAAGCAACCTGAAACCTTCTTATAAGAAAACAATGGATTTGGGGTATAGATATGGATTTTAACGACTTACTCAATTATATGATTCAACAAAAAGCGTCAGATTTATTTATCACTGCTGATGTTGAACCTTCCATGAAAATTAACGGTCAAATTGTGCCTGTGGCTAAGGGTAAGCTGACGGGTGATGTCGCGGGGCAACTGCTCAACTCGATTATGAGTGAAAAACAGCGTAAAGAATTTGCAGATACACGTGAGTGCAACTTCGCGATTATGAATCGGGATAAAACGGCACGTTTTCGTGTCAGTGCCTTTCAACAGCGTGATATGCCAGGTATGGTTTTGCGTCGAATTGAGACGCAAATCCCAACCATGGATGAGTTAAAACTCCCGCCTGTACTCAAAGAGTTAGCCATGACCAAACGTGGCATCATCATCTTTGTGGGTGCAACTGGTACAGGTAAATCGACCTCTTTGGCTTCAATCATTGGTTACCGTAACCAAAACTCGAAAGGTCATATCATTACCATTGAAGACCCAATTGAATTTATTCATGAGCATGCAGGCTGTATCATTACCCAGCGTGAAGTGGGCATTGATACAGACTCTTTTGAAATCGCGCTGAAAAACACCTTACGTCAAGCACCCGATGTGATCCTGATTGGTGAGATTCGTTCCCGTGAAACCATGGATTATGCGATTGCCTTTGCTGAAACAGGTCACTTGGTATTTGCAACGCTGCACGCCAACAACGCCAACCAAGCCATTGACCGTATTATTCACTTCTTTGAAGCAGACCGTCATAGCCAATTGTTTATGGACTTGTCTTTAAACCTTAAAGCGATGGTTGCTCAGCAGTTGATTCCAACACCTGACGGTAATTCACGTCGCGCTGCAATTGAGATTTTGATTAACTCACCGTTAATTTCCGATTTGATCCGTAAAGGTGAAATCCACGAAATTAAAGACCTGATGAAACGTTCTCGTGAACTCGGTATGCAAACCTTTGACCAAGCCTTATTCGATTTGTACAAAGCTAAGCAGATTACCTATAAAGATGCGCTGAAACATGCCGACTCTCCAAACGACTTACGCTTACAAATCAAGTTGTCTGAAGAAGGCGGTGATCGTCTATTGCATGCCAGTGCAAACATCACGTTTGACGGACAAGCTTAAGCATTTATCTAAGCAATAAAAAAGGGCTTCTCATGAAGCCCTTTTTTAGATCTAAATTATTACTTTTTACGCAGTGCTTCTTGGCATTCCGCAGCATCACAGTAACCATATAGGTTGAGTGAGTGACCTGTTAAAGTAAAACCGTGCTTTTCAGCGACTTCGTGCTGCTCATGCTCAATCACTTCGTTGCTAAACTCAACCACTTTGTTGCAGTTTTGACAAACGATATGATCATGATGATCGTCTTGCATGATTTCGAAAACAGAATGGTTATTTTCAAAGTGATGGCGCTGAATAATACCCGCTGCTTCAAACTGCGTTAACACGCGGTAAACAGTTGCTAAACCGACATCTTCACCTTGTTCAAGTAAAGTCTTATAAATATCTTCCGCACTTAAATGGTGTTGCTTTGAATTTTCTAGTAGTTCTAATATTTTAATTCGTGGAAGTGTAACTTTAAGTCCAGCTTTGCGTAGATCTTGATTTGAAATTGGCATGTAAAAAGGTCTCTCAACAAATTTAAAGTTAGAATATGCAACAAAGTGTAGATGCAGTATGATCTATCCGTGGCTCAATTGCATCATAATTAATTTGGGATAGTGTAGCAAAATGCAAAAAATCATGTTGGCGTTATTCGTCACTTCACTGCTCGCAGGCTGTTCGACCTTGGGCGTTTATAAAGTTGATATTCCTCAAGGTACGCCATTAACTCAAGCACAAGCGTCAAAAATACAAGTTGGCATGAGCCATCAACAAGTTCGCTTTTTGCTTGGCAGCCCGACAGTTTCAGATCCAATGAATCCGCTACGTTGGGACTACATCTACAATTATACCCCAGGAACGTATGCTAAAAAAGCCAAGATTCCTGCTGCACAAGGTCAACACCTGAAAGTCTATTTCGACCCAAACGGTATTGTGCAAAAAATTGAAGGCTTAGAAACCATTCCTGCATCTCAGCCGGGCTTACCAGCATCGAAAGAAGCGATTCTAAACGCGCCCCCACTATAAAGCCTTATTCTAAAAAAGAAACCCCTCAACTGAGGGGTTTTTCATATCATTTCGATTGTTTTAAGCGATTGCCTTTTGCAAAGCGACCCACAGGATTATTTTGTGCACGTATCCTTCGAATATCTTTAGGATTAATGCTCAAAGGTCGGTAAATTTCAACACGATCCCCTGCCTGTAAAACCTGTTGAAGGTCTTTCAAGCGGACACCAAAGATGCCCAATTGTAAAGGCTCAGGCAATTCGACCTGCGAACCTATACCACTCAGCTGAATCGCATCTTGTGCCGTCATTCCTTCAGAAAACGGCACACTAATATGAAACTGCTGGTCTGCTGTTGCATAAGCAACCCAGACTTGTTGAAGCATGCGCATTAGATCAATTTTCCAAGTACGGCTACAATTGCCAATACGATAGAAACAGGTAATACCACACGCACGGCAATGCGCCAAATATTATAAAAAGCTTCATTACTAAAGTTCATCGACTTACGTAAATGGCTAATTTTCATAATCCAACCCGCAAAAATGGCATAAATCAAACAAATCACTAAGCCCCACAGTATCAGTAAGATGTTAAAAATCGGGCCAGTGGCTGGAATCAACCACACCAACATTGCAGCTAGCAATACGAGCCACTGAATCACAATATTTAACTGGCGCTGTGCCAACTGCTCACGTGCCATCTGTAACAACACGGCCGCTGCTGCAACCGCAGTTAAAGCAATCGCATACGCAGGCAATGCCGCTTGGACTGCAAAAAATGCAAAAGCAACTACCGCCAAAATTTGTGCAATCCAAATCGGTAAAACAGTCTTGGTTGCAGCATCTTGCTGTTGAACTTGTGCCAAACTATTTTGCCAGTACAGACCGAGTCCTAAACCACTTGCCACCAGAGCCAATACCGTTGCACTGCCCCATTCTGAAAATTCAACTGGTGTCACCTGCCACTCAGCAGTTCCTGTACCAGAAAGATTTGCAAGCACTAAGGAAATCAGCACACCGACCGCCGTTAACGCTAAGGTCAGCAGACGTGGGGCAAAAGACAACGCGATGGCAACCACAGCCAAAGCAATAAAGATTACGGACGATGTCATATCGGCCAGTGCATATTGATTTAATAATTGCGCAGCATTAGACAACATGCCGCTCGCTAAAAAAGGAATAAAGACGACAGCAAGCCATCCCACAAGGCGCCACGTCTGAGAAGCATCGGCATCACGTGTCAAACTCGACAAAGCATTCAATGCCGTGGTTTTTGAACGCTTGGCTAAGGCAATTTCTAAGTAACACACAGGTAAAGCCAAGATCACCATGGTCACTAACCAAAGTAACCAAAAGTCGACCTGACGTTCAACCTGAATTCCCACCAAGGGTGCAAGTGTGGCAATGATAATAAATGATAAACAAAATGCCATCAGCGGCGATAACCATCGTGACAGAGCATTGTCTTGCATGATGCGTTCCTTCAATAAGTCTTGCGCTATTTTGCCTTGCTCGCTTATGAAAATCAAAAACAAAAAGCAAACCATCAAAACTGATGATTTGCTGCGCTAAATATCATTAAAATTTATTGTTTTTATCCCTCGTTTGGCTCACTTATGAAAAGAAACGAGCAAACCAGTTTTTCCCTTTTTTCTTTTCTTTTTCTTTGATAATGCCCATCATATTTTCTTTTACGGCGCCGACATAATCTGCATCATCATGCTGGATATGGTTAATCAGCCATTTCGACAACACTTCATGCAGCTCAGCTTCGATTGAATGACCCAGCTCAAAACGGTCACGATAAGATTCAATTTTTTTAATAAATAAATCATGTACACGTTTGTGCGGTACACGATATTTATAACCCGCCTCTTCTTGGAGAGACTCTTCAAAAGTGAAGTGAGACTGTGTGTAATCAATAATATTTTCTAAAATCTGTTTCACGCGTTCACGGTCAGTATTGACATCAATCGCATCAATTTCATTGATATAATCGAGAATACGACGGTGTTGATCGTCAATCACATCGATACCAGTATTATATTCTGGAACCCACTTCATTATCATTCCGACCACCCAATAAAAATTAATAGATTAATTACATGAATTAATCATATCGATTAGAATTAAAAATAAAAGTGAATCAAATTGGTTGGTTTTATACTATTTTCATTAAATTAAACTTAAGTATTTATTTTAAATAAGTAAATAAATTTAAATCCGACCAAAAGAATCAGTTATTATTTAATCGATTTTATTATTTTATAAGTATGTACCAAAATAAAAGCATGTTTTATTTTATTATCAACATGCTTTTATATTCTAATCATTTTGAAATAAATTAATATTGATCTGCTTTAGTAACGCGTTTTAAAGACGGATCTTTAGCTTCTCGGATTAAACGTTCCACATGGGTCATTTGGTGGCGGATCGCTTTGCCATATTGAAATAAAATCATTTCACCGGGTGCAAATGCCGTCCACGCTTCATTTTGAGTCAACGGTTCGGTAGTAATCACGGCCACGCGATCCTCTGCGGTAGTGACTTGACTAAAATCAACTTCAACATCAATATCGATCAGCTGCGCAGGTTTAAATGGGTACTCACGCACCAACCAATGCAGTTTGGTAATGGCATAACTAAACAGGGCTTGTCCATTCGATAAACAGAAATTGAACGTGCCATGCTCTGCAATTTGTGGAGAAATATCAGTTAATAAATCAAAAACTTGATCTAGACTTGGCTCGGTATAGCCAAACTTGTTCACCAGCTGATCAAGTAAATAGCAAAATGCACGTTCGCTGTCGGTATTACCCACTGGGGTAAAGCGTCCTGACAGTACAGGATCAAAGTTATGCAAATCGCCATTATGGGCAAAAATCCACTGTCGTCCCCACAACTCACGGCTAAATGGATGTGAGTTTTCTAAGTTAATTTTTCCCTGTGTCGCTTTGCGGATATGTGCAATCACATTGCGTGATTTGATCGGATAATTACGAATTAATTCAGCAATCGGCGATTCAACTGCAGATTGATTGTCAACGAATAAACGGCAGGCTTTATCCTCAAAAAAAGCAATCCCGAAACCGTCACAATGGTCTGAAGTAATCCCCGCGCGCTGTGAAAAGCCTCGAAATGAAAAGGTAATATCAGTCGGTGTTGCACAGTTCATTCCGAGCAGTTGGCACATAATATTGATCTTATTTAAACATATTTATTTATGATGGTTTTATTGTGCATGAGTCCACACTGGCTTGCAATTCACAATGCTTCATAACCCGAACACATTCACGCATAAAACTATTTTTATAAAATGCATAGACCTAAAAAAAGCCTCCGAGGAGGCTTTTCAAAATATTTAGTGTTTATTACTGCGATTGGTAATTAATGTACCGACACCATGATCGGTGAAAATCTCCAACAGCGTTGCATGTGGCACACGACCATCCACAATATGCGCGCTTACCACACCACCTTTCACCGCATCTAGAGCACAACCCACTTTCGGAATCATACCGCCGTAAATCACACCCGTTTCAATGAGACGGTCAACTTCTTGAGTGGTTAGACCAGTGAGCAGGTTTTTATTTTCATCTAAAACACCTGAAATATTGGTCAACAAAATCAGCTTTTCAGCACCCAAGGCTTCAGCCACTTTTCCAGCCACTAAATCTGCGTTGATGTTATAGGTGTTACCCTCTTCATCCACACCTAAAGGTGCAATCACAGGAATAAAATCACCACTGGTAAACATTTCCAATACATCAGTTTTAACACTGGTCACTTCACCGACTAGGCCAAGATCAATTTTTTGTACTGTGCCATCTTCCGCAGTTTTTTCCATCAGTAACTTTTGTGCACGCAGCAAGTTACCATCTTTACCCGTTAAACCAATGGCACGACCGCCATGTTGGTTAATCAAGTTCACGATGGATTTATTCACACTACCGCCCAACACCATTTCAACCACTTCCATGGTCGCTGGATCGGTCACTCGCATACCATCAATACGGTCCGACTCACGCCCCAATTGCTTTAAAAACGAATCCACTTGTGGACCACCGCCATGCACCACAATCGGGTTTAAACCGACGGTTTTTAACAAAACGATGTCACGTGCAAACGAGCTCTCAAGCTCAGGATCGGTCATTGCATTGCCACCATATTTCACTACTAGCGTTTTTCCAGCAAAACGTTGAATATACGGCAAAGCTTCGGTCAGGACTTGTGCTTTGTCGAGGCCAGTATGTTGATGTGGCATGTGCCTCTCCTTAATGGGCGTCTAATAGGTCTTGTGCAATCTGCGGATAATCTGCCGTCAGCATGTGCACAAAGTTATGGCGAATTTGATGGAGCCGCTGATCACTGTCCGCGTCGAAACGTACGGTAAAATACTCGCCCGTATTCGATGCTCGAATAATGCCAAATCCATCCTCAAAATCAAGTCTTACGCCATCAATTTTACTCATTTCCGCTTGAAAGTGCTGACTTTGTTTTTCCACATTCGCTAAAACCAGCGCAGGTGAAATCTGATGGGTGCTGATATAAATATCTTCAGTACTAGCACGTTCTGGATAGTCTGCCAGTGCTTCCGACAAAGTGCATTGCTTCAAGCTTAAGTATTCCAACACACGTAGTGCGGCATATAAACCATCGTCATAACCAAAACCACGACCATCATTAAACACATAATGCCCTGCATATTCACCGCCAAAAACAGCATGTCCTTCAGATTGCGCCAAATATTTCCGCAAAAAGGAACTGCCTGTGCGAATCATTTTTGGAATACCTTGATTGGCCAATACTGTATTTCGAACCATGGTGGAACATTTCACATCAAAAACCACTTCATGCTCAGAATGATCGACCAAACACATGTGCGCAAACAAGGACAATAAACGGTCTGCAGAAATGATTACGGCCTTTTCATCAATCAATACAACACGGTCACCATCACCGTCAAAAGCAATACCGACATCAGCATGCTGCTGTTGCACGGCGTTTCGTAGCAGATCTAAATGTTTGGCTTGAGAGGGATCGGGGGCATGTTCAGGAAATTCACCATTGGCCTCACAGCGTAAAGCATGCACCTCACAGCCGAGTTTCTTTAAGACCAAAACGGCACAATGCCCCGCTGAACCGTATAAACCATCCACCACAACTTTATAGGGTCGAGGTTGAGGCATGAGCTGTATATCATTGAGCAATGCCACCTGATAAGCCAGACAATATTCAGGCACGATCTGATGTGACAACGTTTGCCAGTTCATCTCTGCATGGCTGTCAAAATATTCATTTGCATCGCGTGCCACCTGTTGGATTGCCTCAGGTAAAGGAGGCTCACCTTGTATAATCCATTTGATCCCATTATCCGACTTCGGATTGTGGCTGGCTGTCACCATAATTCCATTGCCATCAAACTGGCGTGCCGTGTAATACAACACAGGGCTAGCACAACATCCGATAATTTTCGCATCTAAGCCCTGTGTAAGACATTCTTTGTAAATAATTTCTGCAAAGGCAGGACTACTTTGTCTGGCATCATAACCAATGGCTAGACGTGTCTGCCCAGCATTTAAGTATTGCGTTGCGAGCGCCTGTGCAATGGCACGAATCAGCTCAGCACTCATGACATCCAATTTGCCACGAATGTCATAGGCACGAAAAATATGTGCAGGAAATTTTGGCTGAAAATCCATAGGTCTAACTTCTAATTTATTCATTTTGAGCAATTCATTATCAACTGCCCTTGTTTTTATGCTTAACGCTGCATTTAATTTTACTAAGGATTCAAAAAAAGAGTTGTAACTTTTTATGAACTAAAAATGATCATTCAGCATTAAAACAACAAAGCCTCTTTCAAGGAGAGGCTTTGTTGTTTTAATTTATCACTGACAGATTAGTTTTGACCAGTATGTCCAAAACCACCTGCACCACGTTCTGTCGCTTCAAACTCATTCACAATATCAAACTGTGCTTGAATCACAGGTACGAGTACATACTGTGCAAGACGTTCACCCGGTTCTAAACTGAAAGCAGTTTGACTACGGTTCCAAACTGAAACCATTAACTCACCTTGATAGTCCGAATCAATTAATCCCACCAAGTTACCCAAAACAATGCCGTGCTTATGACCTAGGCCTGAACGCGGTAAAATTAAACCTGCAAAGTGTGGGTCTTCAATATAAATCGACAGACCTGTTTTGACCAAAACAGTTTGTCCTGGTTCAATGACGGTCGCAGCATCAACACATGCACGAAGGTCTAAGCCTGCTGAACCCGTTGTCGCATAGGTTGGCATTGGCCATTCATTGCCTAAACGTGAATCCAACACTTTAACCTGAACTTTCATTCTCTTTTTCCTAGTACAATAAATTTCTAAAACAAAAAAATATTTAGCGCTTAATCAACGCACGTAAATTGTCTAAATAATGCTGCGCTTGTAATTTCGGATCGACATTGCCCGCTAGTTTCTTTTTACGCCCCAGCCACTCCAACTCATCTTGCGGCAACTCATCCAAGAAACGGCTTGGTGTCATTTGCTTCATTTGACCGCCTGCCTTACGTTGTTCTGCAAGCGTGATAGTTAAACCCTGACGGGCACGGGTAATGCCCACGTACATCAGGCGACGCTCTTCCTCAACTGTATCGGCGGCAATCGAGTTTTTATGCGGCAGCAATTCTTCCTCAAGACCAATCAGATAAACATATGGAAACTCAAGACCTTTGGATGCATGCAGCGTCAACAAGTTTACTTTGTCAGTGTCTTCTTCTTCTTGCTGCTGCTCTAACATATCTAGCAACACCATTTTACGAATTACACTTTCAATGTTTTTCTCATCAACATCTTCAGCACGGTTAATCAAACTTTGAATACTGCTATACAGCACTTCAATATTATCTAGCTTGGTTTTTTCCTGTGCAGGCGTCGCCGCAGACTCTTTGACATAGTCGATATAGCCTGCTTCAACCATCATCTTACGGATAATGGGCACAGGTTCATCATCCTCAAGCAACTCACGGGTAAAGGTGGTAATGAAGTCTGCAAACTCCGCCAACTGTGTGGTGGCTTTTTTAGGAATCACCATGGTGAGACGCTGATCACCCGCTGCAGAGAGCAACGACAAATGATTTTCTTGTGCAAACAGACCCAGCTTTTCTAAAGTCACAGGCCCAATGGCACGTTTAGGTGTATTGATAATCCGTAAAAATGCACTGTCATCTTCAGGGTTAATAATGACGCGCAAATAGCTCATCACGTCTTTGATTTCAGCTCGTCCGAAGAACGACTGACCGCCTGATAATTTGTACGGAATCTGCATTTGACGCAGTTGTGTTTCCAGTGCACGTGCTTGGAAATTACCCCGATACAAAATGGCATAATCTTTCCAATTTTTACCATTCATCAGTTTATGGGTAATTAAGTCTTTCACCACGCGTTCTGACTCATCGTCATCATTGCGGCACGTAATCACTCGAATTACTTCACCATGGCCTTTATCTGACCACAGTTTTTTATCAAAAATATGTGGATTGTTACCAATCACGGTATTGGCTGCTTTCAAAATACGACTGGTCGAACGATAGTTCTGTTCGAGCTTAATCACTTTTAAATTGTGAAAATCTTCATTCAGCAAAGCCATGTTTTCAGGCTTGGCACCACGCCATGCGTAGATCGATTGGTCATCATCACCCACCGCAGTGAACTGTCCCATCACCCCGACCAGCAATTTCACCAAAATATACTGCGCGGTGTTGGTGTCTTGATACTCATCGACCAATAAATAGCGAATGCGATTTTGCCAGCGCTCACGAACTTCTGCATTTTCTTGTAAAAGACGCGTCGGCATCACAATTAGGTCATCAAAATCGACCGCATTATAGGCGCGTAAATTACGCTCATACAGTTGATACAAGTGCGCAAACTGAACATCTTCTGCGGTTTCACAGGTGGTGTGTGCTTGCTCAGGCGGAATCAGGTCGTTTTTCCAATCTGAAATCATCTTCATGGCTTTGGCAATCAGTTCTTTACTTTCCGCACCAGATAAATTGTCACGATGCATCAAGTCCATCAAAATACGCTTACAGTCGTCTGCGTCTAAAATAGAAAAATTATTTTTTAATGGCGTGTGTTTCAGCTCTAAACGCAGCATGTTTAGGCCAAAGGTGTGGAAGGTCGAGACTGAAAGCCCTTTTGCCTCTTCACGTGACAGCAGCTTGGTGACACGTTCTTTCATTTCACGTGCTGCTTTGTTGGTAAACGTCATCGCGGTAATACGATAAGCAGGAATGCCGCAGTGTTTCACCAAGTAGGCAATCTTACGGGTAATCACCGAAGTTTTACCTGAACCAGCCCCTGCAAGTACTAACAAGGGTCCTTGAGTGTATTTCATGGCTTCAAGTTGCTTGTCGTTTAATTGACTTGCCAGTGACATAGTCTTTCCTCTATTTCATTCCGAGCTCGATTATAGTCATCTCCGCTACAGATGCATAATGCAAATTCATATTTTAACAGTCATAAAAAAACCACCCGAAGGTGGTTTTTCAGTCTTCAATAAAAATTATTGAATTGCGTAGATACTGATTTCTACACGACGGTTTTGCTCACGGCCTTCAGCAGTCGCGTTAGACGCGATTGGGTTTGCTGAACCTTGACCTTGTGCATTAATACGTGTTGTAGAAACACCTTGAGATGCCAAGTAGCTTGCTACAGATTGCGCACGCGCTTGAGACAGAGGAATGTTGATTGAATCATTACCTGTGCTGTCTGTATAACCTGTTACAAGAATACCGCTCTTGTTATCTTCAGTTAAGGTTTGTGCAACTTTGTTTAAAGTTGAATAAAAGTTCGGCTTGATGTTTGATTTATTGGTATCAAAGGTAATGTTACCCGGCATAACCAAACCTACAGAGCCATCTGGATTACGGTTAACTTCTACACCAGTACCCGCCATTTGTTGGCGAAGTTTCTTCTCTTTGTTGTCAAGGTAAACACCCGTTGCACCACCGACAACTGCGCCAATCGCTGCAGCACGGTTGTTTTGACGGCTCGTGTTTGCGTTTCCTTTAGAAATACCATAACCAGCAGCAGCACCAATTAAGGTTCCTAATGCAGCTTTATCGTATTCTACACCACCAATGTTATTACCAGTGCTTTGACAACCTGTAAGAACCATTGCCCCAACGACTGCGGAAATTGCTAGTGCACGCATCGCATGCCTCCTTCTTTGTGTGTTTTGTTTATAGAACGAATATTGTCGTAAAACGATGATCTAGACCATTGATTTTTTGTTAATAATAAAGCCTTTATTTACAATATGTAATAAAAAATTTCCTTTTCAAGACTTTCTTCGTCACAATTTCTACACAGTTAATGTTTGGTGCTTTTCTATTTGATCATCCCGTACTATATTGACCTTTAGAAAATAGAACGAGTTGCGAAACGCATTATATTTTAGGGTTTATTTTTATGTCATCGCCAAACCAAAAACAACCTTTATTAAAAAAAATCACACGTGGTTTAACTGTTGGTTCAGTCATTACAGGCAGTACTTTTTTTCATGGTCCGCCAGTGCTCGCGCTTGGCCTGACCAAATTGTTTAAAAAATCTAAAAAAGTGGATGAGACCAATATTCAAATCACCAACAGCTGGCTGGCTGTGAACAATTATTTAATCGATCATGTCTTACCCAACACGAAATGGGACATTTCTGTCGACGATGATCTTGAGCTAAGTATGCAGGGCCGTTACCTCATGACTTGCAACCATCAAAGTTGGGTCGACACCACGGTTAACCAATATTTTGGTTTAACCCGTATGCCCCTTACCCGCTTCTTTACCAAGTGGGAACTTATTTTTATTCCATTTGTCGGCCAAGCCTTTAAAATTCTAGGCTTCCCGATGATGAAGCGGCATAGTAAAGAACAAATTGCAAAAAATCCTGCGTTGAAAACACGCGATATGGAAGAGGCACGCAAGTCTTGTGAACAACTGCTTAGCCAACCCTTTACCCTGTTAAACTATTTGGAAGGCACGCGTTTTACGCAAGAAAAACATGCACAGCAGCAGTCGCCTTACCAAAATTTACTTAAACCGAAAGCGGGTGGCTTGGCCTTGGCCTTAAGTATTTTAGGTAATGACATTGATGCCTTGGTAGATATGACCATTGTTTATCCCGACGGCGCACCTGGCTATAGCGAATTTTGGCTCGGGGAAGTCCCACGGATTGCGGTCAATTTACGTAAAATTGATATTCCTGCATGGGTACTCGCTGGAAACTATGAAGACGATGCAGACTTTCGTGAACAATTCCAACAGTGGGTCGATCAACTTTGGACTGAAAAAGACCAGTTGATTGAACAAATGAAAGCCAAATACTCAACCTCCAATTTAACCGAGTAAGGGTCTATGCATGATGCAGAATAACCAAGTCAAAAAGTCTAAATATCATCAGGTTGATCCACAAAGTTTGTATTTCAAACTGTTTTTGATCTATGACATTTTTATGGTGTTTCTCATCATTTTTAACTTGTTTTGTTTGTGTGCTAATTTTTTTATCATGAGCAATATCGGTGGATGGTTTTTCCATGCCATTCACCTAGAAAGTGTCTTAAGCTTCTATCGTGAGCATTTGCATCCGTGGGTTATCACCACAGAAGCTTGGTTTATTCTGTTCTTGATTACTGAATTATTGGTGCGTTGGGGCATTGCCATCGTGTATCGACACCATCGTCGCTGGTTTTTCTTTCCCTTCATTCATTGGTACGAAATTTTAGCCATTATTCCTCATTTACGTTTTTTAAGATTATTTCGTGCGGGGGTGATTGCTTTTCGCCTGCATGAGTTGGGCTATAACGTGATTCCTGAGTCGGTACAAGCCAAGGCCAAATTTTACTACCGCGTGGTGATGGAAGAGCTCTCTGACCGCGTCGTGATTACCGTCTTGGATGGGGTGAAGCACGAATTAAATACCAGTTCGACCCATAAAAAAATTATCCATGATCTCGTCGATCATCACCGGGCTTTATTTGCACAAGCATTGGCTGAAATTTTACAAGAATCTCTCGCCACTGAACTGAAACAACGTCAATATTTTATTGCTCAAAATGTTGGTCTGATTGTGAATCGTGCGATTGAAGATACCCCTGAACTCACCCAATTACTGCGTTTAATCCCAATTGTGGGTGGAAGAATTGAGCAACAAATTCAAAGTATCGGACAACGACTTGGTGAAAACATCACACAAGGTTTACTGGAACCGATGGTGGTGGGAAATCCAGCACAGCCCAATGCCACCTATCGCTTGATAGCTGAAAAAGTCAGTGATTTAAAAATCGATAATCAGTCTTTGGAACAGTTGG
The DNA here is from genome assembly GCF_019209785.1 of Acinetobacter sp. CWB-G5. NCBI lineage: Bacteria > Pseudomonadati > Pseudomonadota > Gammaproteobacteria > Moraxellales > Moraxellaceae > Acinetobacter > Acinetobacter sp. CWB-G5. Next base: position 52,847 of record NZ_JAHUTF010000012.1, read on the forward strand.
TTGAGTCTGTGGTCTATGAAAGTTTGGATGCCATTCGCAAGCAAGTTAAGGTGAAACAGTGGTTAGAAGAGCTTGAAAAAGATGATCAAGCCAAAGAATAAGCATTAAGGTAAAAATATTACAAACGCAGCTAGTGCAATCCTTCATTTTGTTCTAGGATTTGCTCTATTTACAACATCACTTCTTTAGTAAAAAATAAATCTGAGAAGTCTTAAGGAAAAATTATGGCTGATATCCGGATAACTGGCAGAATGGTCAATGCGATTCGCATTACCCTTGACACCAATGATCATGATGCAATCCGACAGCAATTAAGTAAAACATTACAAAATGCATCGACTGCTGGGGCGTTAGTTGTTCTGGAAAGTAGCGTGGAGCAAGAGTTAATTTCCTTGATTCAATTATTGCTGGATCTAGATGTACAGCCGATGGCAGTACAAGAAGGAATTTTGGCGGAACAAGCCCGTGCCATTCAGTTCCCTGTGATTCCAGCGCAAGGTCATGGTATTAGCTCGCAACTTCAAGAAGTCAAAGCAACCAAAGAGCAAGTGGTTGAAGCCCCAGCTCCTGCTGCGACAGCTTCTACCAATGCACCAGTTGCGGCAGCACCTGTCATTCGCCATGCAACTTCATACCATGACGAAATTTTACGTACTGGTCAGTGCTTGGTTCAAAATCAAGGCGATATCATTATTACCGCAGGCATTAACAGTGGCTCGGAAGTGATTGCTTCAGGAAATATACATATTTATGGTAGTGCTCGTGGTAGAGTCATTGCCGGCGCGGGCGGAAACAGCGCTGCACGCATCTTCTGTCATGCTTTAGAAGCCGAATTGGTTTCAATTGCAGGGACCTATTGTGTTGCAGATGATATTCCAGCGCAGCATTTAAAACGCCCAACACATATTTACTTAAATGATCAACAAGAGCTTGTATTTGAAGCGCTTGAATTTTAATGTATAAATAAACACCAAAAGCCCCAAATGATAAATAAGGGGATTTAAACCATAACAGGAGTGGATTCGGTGGCGAAAATTGTTGTCGTAACATCAGGCAAAGGTGGCGTAGGCAAAACTACGACAAGCGCATCTTTTGCAACAGGTTTAGCCCTACGTGGTCACAAAACTGTTGTGATCGATTTTGACGTAGGTTTACGTAACCTTGATTTGATCATGGGTTGTGAACGCCGCGTTGTGTATGATTTTGTCAATGTATTAAATAACGAAGCTCGATTACAACAAGCGCTTATCCGCGATAAAGATATCGAGAATTTATATATTTTACCTGCTTCGCAAACCCGTGATAAAGATGCCTTAACTGATGAAGGCGTAGCACGTGTCATGGATGAGTTGTCACAAGAGTTTGACTACATTATTTGTGACTCACCCGCAGGTATCGAACGCGGTGCAATTTTAGCAATGTACCATGCCGATGAAGCGATTATTGTGACCAATCCTGAAATTTCATCTGTACGTGACTCTGACCGTATTATTGGTATGCTCGATAGCAAAACCAAAAAAGTTGAAATGAATGAAGGTCGTATTCGTAAACACTTGTGTATCACACGTTTCAACCCTGAACGTGCCGATAAACAAGAAATGTTAACCATTGACGACATTTCTAAAGATATTTTACGTGTGCCAACTTTGGGAGTAATTCCTGAATGTAAGAGCGTTTTACAAGCATCGAACGAAGGTAAACCAGTGATTCTCTTTACTGAAGAATCAGCAGGTCAGGCCTATGATGACCTTGTGGCACGTTTCTTAGGTGACGAACGTCCTTACCGTCATATTACGGTGAAGCCTAAAGGCTGGTTAGCACGACTATTTGGAGCGTAGACATGGCAGGATTTTGGAGTAAGCTTTTTAGTAATGATGAAAAACCGTCTAGTGCTCAAACAGCGAAGGATCGTTTGAAAGTCATCGTAGCGTCTGAAAGTGGTTTAGGTAAACGTCTTAGCCAAGACAAAATCGACCAAATGAAGAAAGAAATCATGCAAGTGGTGAATCGCTATGTTCGCGGTGTAGATGAACAGCACATTCAAATGGCTGTACGTTCTGAAGCGAATATTGAAATGCTTGAAATGAATATCAATTTGCCTGAAGAACGTTAATCTGATTTTTGATTAGTCAAGCAAATTGAATCAAGGCAGAATATGCGCAGACACAAGAAAGTATTTTCTTTGTCTCCCATATTTTGCCTTTTTTAATGATTAAACCAGCAAGGAGATTGCTATGGCATTATCTCAGCCAGCAACGTTCAATGAAGAATGGTCAGATGAGCGTGTATTTGCCTACTTAACTCAGCTTCCTCCTGAAGGTGTGAATGGCGATTTTCATGTGTTGTACCATGCATTTAAACACATGCGCCCAAGTGATTATGAGCGACTGCTCACCCAATTTAAAACGGATGGTCGCGACATTAATGCCACCAATCCAGAAGGTCAGCGTATCCATGACGTGATTGCCGCTTATCCACGTCAAGCAGCTCCCTTCTTAGAGGTTTTGGCTAAATTCGCCTAAACCTAGATCTGCTTAATGCGCATGATCTACAAATGCCAGTTCATTTCTAGGAGACTGGCATTTTTTATGACTGTAAAAACCACATCCAAAGTGGAAAAGTCAAACCGAAACACAAAGTTTGCAAACTAATGATTGCTGCCATGAGTTGACTGTCCCCTTGAAAATATTTGGTTAGGACATAGGCTGCTGAGGCCGTTGGGAGCGAGAAGAATACCACCACAATCATGGTTTCAAATGTTGCTAAACCAAATAAAAGACAGCCTACATAGGCTAAAATAGGCACCAAGATTAAACGTCCAAAAGTGTTTAAGATTAGCGCTCGACCCGCATATTTTAACGCATTAAACTGGAGTGCTGCGCCCACACACAAGAGCCCAAGCGGAAGGCTCATCCCTGCTACTAGCTTTAAAGATTGGCTAATGCTCTCGGGCAAATGCATACCTGAAAAATTAAAAATGATCCCAACCAGACAAGCCAGAATCAGCGGATTTTTCGCAACCGACCACGCAATATTTTTATAAGACAGTCCCTGCCCTTGAGAAAAACCAAGTACGGACAGTACATTCACCAATGGAATGACAAAGGCAATAATCATGGCAAAGACTTGCATCCCCGCAGCGCCAAAAATCAAAGCCATACTGGTCAAACCAATATAAGTATTGAAACGAATATGACTCTGTAAATAGACGCCAAATTGCGCCACAGGCGTACCATACAGCGCTTTTAATACCCACAGCACCACACTCATCAGCAAGGTCACAGTAAAGACCACAGCAAGCGCTGGCAAGACTTGCCCGACATTAAAATGAACGGTGGCTAGACTACTGAACAGCAAAACAGGAAACAAAATCCAATAATTCAGTCTTTCAGCGCCTTGCCAAAACTCCACCGTTAAAAAGCGATACCGCTTTAATACATACCCCATGGCAATGAGTACTACCAATGGAATTAATGCATCAATAATTTGCATGACTGGATGCCTAAACTGAATGATTAAGAAAAAGCCTGCAATCCGCAGGCTTTCTTTTTAAACTAAAATTTCTCGCTTACCGTTCGCACCTTGCGCACTCACGATCCCATTTTCTTCCATTTGGTCGACAATCCGCGCGGCACGGTTATAGCCCAAACTAAACTTACGTTGTAGCGAGGACACCGAAACCTTGCGTGTTTCCAATACAAAGGATACGCACTGGTCATAAAGTGCATCACGGTTTGGATCGCCATCACCATCTTCAAAGCCACGAGAACTTGGCTCTTCATCAAATGGCGTTAAGATTTCATCAACATAATTTGGCGAGCCACGTTCACGCCACGCATCACAGATGCGGTTGACTTCATCATCGGCAATAAAGGCACCATGTACACGTTCAGGTTCAATTTTACCCGGGCCTAAGAACAACATATCACCATGACCCAGTAAGTCTTCCGCCCCACCAGCATCCAAAATCGTGCGAGAGTCAATTTTTGAGTTCACACGTAAAGCCACACGTGTTGGAATGTTGGCTTTAATCAGACCCGTAATTACATCGACCGATGGACGCTGCGTCGCAAGTAACAAGTGAATGCCTGCGGCACGTGACTTTTGTGCCAAACGCGTAATCATTTCTTCAGCTTTCTTACCGACCTGCATAATCATATCGGCAAACTCATCCGCCACAATTACAATCGATGGTAATGGAGTCAAACGTGGTGCGCGCTCACCGGCAACCGAATCACTGGCTTTCCAGGTCGGATCAATCAGCTCTTCGCCATTGGCAATCGCTTCTTCCACTTTACGGTTATAGTCCGCAAGCTTACGAATTTTTAAGAAAGACATCAGCTTATAGCGACGTTCCATTTCATTCACACACCAGTTCAAGGCACTGACAGCATCCTTCATGTCCGTGACCACAGGGGTAAGCAAATGTGGAATATCGTTATAGTTAGCAAGTTCTAACTGTTTCGGGTCAATCAAAATTAAACGCAACTCATTCGGCGTATATTTCAATAACATCGATAAAATCATCGAGTTCACTGCAACAGACTTACCTGAACCTGTGGTGCCCGCAACCAGCATATGCGGGGCTTTACCTAAGTCAGCAATGACAGGATTACCTGAAATATCTTTGCCCATTGCCATCGAAAGAATGCTATTCGGATCGGTAAAAGCAGGAATGGTCAACAACTCGATTAAACGCACCATTTCACGTGTGCTATTCGGCACTTCAATCCCGATATACGGTTTACCCGGAATAACTTCAACCACACGTACAGATGCCATGGACATTGAACGTGCCAGATCTCGTGAGATATTGGTAACTTTAGAGGCTTTCACACCTGGTGCTAAATCCAACTCAAAACGAGTTACTACAGGCCCTGGCTGTGCTTCGACCACTTTAGCTTTGACATTGAACTCTTGTAGTTTAATTTCAAGCAGTTCAGATAAACGCGCCAACTGTTCAGCAGTGAAATTGACTTTTTTATTCAGGTCAACTTCATCCAGTAAATCCAGTCCTGGCAACGGTGATAAGTCACGACGACGCTCTGCTACTTGCATGGACAAAGACATTGGACGGCCTGATGCATCAGTCAATGGAGCATCAAAGTCAAACTCTTCTTCGTCTTGCGGTTTTCCAGCGGTATCTTGCCATGCTTCAATAAACGCTTCTTTGGACAAAACTTCTTTGGCTACAGCCGCTGTAGCACTTGTGCTCACTGTATTATGATGCTGAATGGGTGCTTGTACAAAAGCAGATGACTGCGCATAACTACTGCTAGTCCGTACATCTGAAGCAGCAACTTTCTGCTCCGACCAATCTTCAGCAAGGAATTCGTCTAAATCATCCAACTCATCAAGCTGTGCTTTTGCAATTCCACTCGGCGCTGGTTGTAATGCAACGGCACTTGCAGCAGCACTTAAGGTTGCAACCTCGGCTACCGCAATTGGATCTTCAACCACATGTAAATGAGACACCGGTTCAGGCGTATTGAAGGGGCTGTGAACATCCGTTGCTGTTTTGCCATTGGGTACGGCAGCAAGCAGCTCGTCAAAGATTTCATCATCATCCCAATCGACATTTTTCTTCTGTGCAGGAGCATCGTCTTGGAAATAATGAGGATCAGCAATTGGCGCTGTATGATCTTGCACCACTGCTTGAAAATGTTGTTCTGGGCTAAATGGGCGATCTTCTTCGGCAGCACGAAGTAAAGCATCAATATCATTTTTATGACGTTGATCTTCAGCTGAGTTTAATGCACGCCACACTTCCCCTGTCGCTACCACGCGCTGACTGTCTTGTTCTAATTGGTGCGCTTTTTCTATAGTCCGCTCAAGCTCTACTTCATCATCCACATCCACCTGTTGTTCTTGAACACGTTGCTCTTTGGCCACCATGTCATTAAACAAATGCTCTGCTGAATAGTCGCGCTGAGGTACTTTAACTGATGTCTCTTGCACGGCTACTGGCGCCTCGACCAATTCCGTTGCTTCAATACCTTTTTTCGGTGCCGTTGCAATCACTTCTTTTTTGACGCTTGGCGTCGTACGATCAAAGGCAGACTCGCTTTCAGGTACGTTGCGGTAAAATAAATCTTGTAAATACGCAGGAGTTGCTTTGAGGGTCGCGAAAGTACGGTTCCATTTGATACCGAAAGCCAAGGTCAATAAGACCACGGTAAACACGACCAAAAATAAGGTTGCACCGTAAATGGTTAAAATCTGCGACAAACTTTGTCCCAGTTCATAACCAATAATGCCGCCAGAGGCATTGTCTAAAGTGTCCGCTGGAACTTTCCAAAACAAGAACAGTAAGCTGGCGGTTGCAAGCAAAATAAAGAATTGTGCAGCATAACGAAATGGACGGTTTAAAAAACTATGCGGCCACCAGACTTGAATGGCTTCAATGAACAAAAACACAGGAATAAGTAGACTTGCCCAGCCTAAAAAACCGAACAGTAAGTCAGCAATCCACGCCCCAGCAACGCCACTGGCATTCGAGACTTGCAAAGTATCACTTGATATATGCATCCAGCCCGGATCAAATGGGGTATAGGTCACGGTAGCAAGGAACAAATAAATGCCAAACGAGACTAAAAATAATGTCATTAATAAGCGCTGTGCATAAGCACCCGACACCTCAGTCATATACTGTCCTGTAACAAATTCTTCATTAATGTTTTTGTTCGAAACCTAAAGCAAAAGTTTCACAATAAACGTCATATTATGCACCTCTTCTTTATAAAAAGATGCACTATTCTTAAATGCTTTATGTATAACGAGCAGATGATTTTTCCACTTTTTCCCGCTCTACACCGCATATTTCTTCTATATAGCTCAAATCGATTTGATTGATCAATAATATCGACATTGAACTCACACAACTGTTATAGAGTTTCACGTATAATTCCACAAATTTCTAAATAAAAAAAGGATTCTACGTATGAGCGCTCGTCACTCACGTTTGATTATTCTCGGTTCAGGCCCTGCGGGTTACAGCGCTGCGGTATATGCTGCGCGTGCCAACTTAAAGCCTACATTGATTGCGGGTATCCAACTCGGTGGTCAGCTAACGACAACGACTGAAGTGGATAACTGGCCAGGTGACCCTGAAGGCTTAACAGGTCCTGCACTGATGGAACGTATGCAAGCGCATGCTGAACGCTTTGGTACTGAAATCATCTACGATCATATCAATGAAGTCGATCTTTCTGTACGTCCATTTGTACTCAAAGGCGACATGGATGAGTTCACTTGTGATGCACTGATTATTGCCACAGGTGCGACCGCTCAGTACTTAGGTCTTGAGTCTGAAGCTGCTTTTATGGGCCAAGGCGTGAGCGCATGTGCAACCTGTGATGGTTTCTTCTATAAAAACCAAAAAGTCATGGTTGTGGGTGGCGGTAATACTGCCGTTGAAGAAGCACTATATTTGTCTAACATTGCATCGCATGTGACTTTGGTTCACCGTCGTGATTCATTGCGTTCTGAAAAAATCCTTCAAGATCATTTATTTGAGAAAGAAAAAGAAGGCAAAATCAGCATCATTTGGAATCACCAAGTGGATGAAGTTTTAGGTGACAACACGGGTGTAACCGCAGTTCGCTTAAAATCGACTCAAGATGAATCTACACAAGATATTGATGTTCAAGGTTTGTTTGTTGCCATTGGCCACAAACCAAACAGCGCAATGTTTGATGGTCAATTGAACTTACGTGATGGCTATATCCAAGTTCAAAGCGGTACATCTGGTAATGCCACAGCTGCTTCTGTCGCTGGTGTATTCGCAGCAGGTGACATTGCTGATAGCGTTTATCGCCAAGCGATCACTTCAGCAGGTTCTGGCTGTATGGCTGCGCTAGATGCAGAAAAGTATTTGGATGCTTTAGGCGAATAATCTAAGCCTTGAAAAAGACCGCCTTCCATAGGCGGTTTTTTTATGTATGATCTTAAAATCATTTTTTATCATATATACACACCACTATGCAGCAGTTACCACCTTCTGAGTATATCTTTCCCGATCCGCTTGAAGTTGACCCCGAGGGTGAAGGCTTAATTTGTATCGGTGCAGACCTCTCCCCTTCTACCCTGTTTGAAGCATATACCCATGGTTTATTTCCATGGTTCTCAACAGGCGAGCCCATTTGCTGGTGGTGCCCCGAGCCACGTTGCATCATACGCCCGCAGGATTATCAGCCCAGTAAAACCCTCATTCGGAGCATGAAAAAGCAGGATTATCACATCACCATCAATCAAGCTTTTGAACGGGTGATCCGTGCCTGCTCACTACCACGCAGCTACGCTGATGACACGTGGATCAGTGAAGACATTATAGATGGCTACTGTGCAATGTTTGATGCCGGTTATGGCTATAGTGTTGAAGTATGGGATCAAACACGCTTGGTTGGTGGACTATATGGCATCAGCATTGGACACGGCTGTTTTGGGGAGTCCATGTTCAGTACCGAAACGGATGTCTCAAAAATGGCATTTTATACGCTGATGTTGATTGGCCGTGAAAATAAGCTGCCTTGGATCGACTGCCAATTGGTCAATGATCATCTTTTAAGCCTCGGTGCTTGTACACTTTCTCGGCAAACCTACTTAAAATCGTTACAAGATGTTGTAAATCAACCCGCTATCGATTGGAAAATGTATCAGGAGGGTGTATTTTCAAGTAAAACAATAGCGCAAAATGCGCGACTGACCGAATAAAGAATAATAGAGGGATTTATCATGAATTCGTATCACCCGAAGTCCCTACTGAATGATTTACAGTATTACATCACGCCACCGCATGACTGCAGCTATCTAGAAAAAAAGTCAGCCCGGATGGTATTTCTCGATCCAGCGCATCGTATTGATGTCGTCACGCTGTCCGAACTTTCTCGGGTGGGTTTTCGCCGGAGTGGTGATTTTGTCTACCGCCCAGAGTGTCATCTGTGTCGACAGTGCCTATCTAGCCGCGTACCAGTGCGCGAATTTAAAATGAACAGCAGTCAAAAAAAAGCATGGAAACGCAATCAAGATCTCACTTTAAAAATTACCCGCACTGCGGATGCCACCAAAAAACATTATGACTTATATGAGCGTTATATTTTTAAACGCCATGCCGATGGAGACATGTTCCCGCCTAGCCGCGATCAGTTTGATAAATTCCTCGTGCATAGCTGTACCGAGAGCTTTTTCTTAGAGCTGTGGAAAGAAGACCAGCTCATCTGTGTTTCAACCTGCGATCCTTTAGATGATGGTTTATCTGCGGTTTATACGTTTTTTGATCCCGATGAAAACAAACGCTCACTAGGGACTTTCGCCATTTTAAAACAAATCGAGCTCGCCAAGGCACGCGCTTTACAGTTTGTGTATTTGGGCTATTGGGTGCCGCACTCAGAAAAAATGAATTACAAATCGCAGTATTTACCGCTAGAATTGTTGATTGATGGTCAGTGGCGCAGGCTCAATCATAGTCTGAGCAGCGAGGAAGTGCAGCAACTGGGAAACTCCTTAATGACCACCCTACCTTCGGGGTGGAATAACGCCATTATTAAATAATGGCGCCATACAGAAGCTTAACTGTTCTATCATTTAAACAACTCGGAAAAGTCATCACTACACGATTTCACCATGATAATGGCATGCTCACGGCCACCATCTGGTTTAGGATAATAATTTTTACGCAAATCAATTTGATGAAAACCGGACTTTTCATACAAGGCAATCGCTGCTTGATTGCTCTCACGAACTTCTAAGAACACTTGTATCGGGTTGTTTTTGAGTTGTGCCAGTGACGCATCTAATAGCTGATACCCCAGCCCTTTGCCTTGCTGGCTTGGATGAATGGCCATCAACAATAAATTGGCCTCATCAAGAACGGGCTGAAGGATACAAAAACCCACCACCTGTCCTGCCTGTTCAATCACAGTACTGTGATAAGACTGCATGGACTCTTGGAACTGTTGTAGGCTCCAAGGATGGGTTTGAACTAAATTTTCAATCCGCGCAACTTGGCTTAAGTCCGCAGCTTGCATTAAACGAATCATCTTCGTTTATCTTTCTAAAATGTGGAGGTCACAGTATAAAAAATTTGTGCTTAAAACCGAACAAAAAAAAGAGCGATTTACATCGCTCAAAGAGCCAAAACTGCTTAAAACCCTAATTTTAGCTTCCATTTCTCAAGTAACGCGTCGGTGTCGTGATGATTAGGATGAAAACCCGGTTTAAAGTACATGATCATTTCGCGTGCCATCCCTGTAATAATTCCTTTCGATGGACTATATGCATAGGTATAAATATCCTTCAACGCCGCCCTGTTCAGTTGTTTATCTTGCTGTAATAAACGAAACACAAAATACGACTGCACGCAGAATAAAATGGCCATGGCTGCAACCAGCGATCCTGTTCGCAGTAAATAGGATTTGACTCCCTTACCAAAAACACCTTCAAACACATCATAAGCCACAGCTTTGTGCTCATTTTCTTCAATGGCATGCCATAACCACATGGTTTTCATGGTTTCATCACTCATCAGTTCTTGAATGTGGTTATTGACCAACAACTGAGAGGCAATGGTTGCAGTGAAATGCTCCAGCGCGGTGGTTGCTGTTAAATCCACCATCTCTTGAGTAATACCCACAGGCTTGCCTAGAAAAGCAAACACTCTACGCGTGGTTTGAATTGCACGATCCGTATAGCGGTCAAGTGTTGCAACATCGTGCCCATACTTTTGCGCAGACGCATTAAAACCTTCATGTTCTTGCGTATGCATCGCTTCTTGACCAATAAAGGCTGAAATTTCTTTTTGTAATTCAGCATTGTCTTTGATCGAGGGATGCTGTCTAACCGCACGAACACTATCGATAAAAAACATTTCACCTGCTGGAAAGAGTGCCGACAGCGCGGTCATAAAATGGGTCAGTCCAGCTGAACCATTCATCCAATATTCAGGTACGCTTTCAAACTCAAAGTTCATCCGACGTACAGGGAAACTCGCACCCGCACGGTTAGTGATTTTTACCTTCGCATTCATCTTTCTGCTCCTATGAATATCCTGAAGACATCCACTACTTATAGTTGTTTTCGTCTTTTTATCTTACGCGATTGGACTTCACCCATAAGTGCAGTTAGGGTCAGCAAAATATCAGTTTAGGACAGTTTTGAAGGCAGATTGTTAGACAATTAAAATATAAAATCATGTGAATGTAAAAAAGAGGCTAAAAGCCTCTTTTTAATTATGCCGCGACAGTAAGCTCAGCATGTGCTGGACAATGCTTCTTGAGGAAGTTAATTTGCAAAGTAATATTTTGCTCAAATAGCTCCCCATCACATAACTCAAAGTGATTGCTGTTCAGCATATAGTATTCAGCATTTGGCATTTTCTGTGCTGCAGCACGAATGCATTGTTCAGGAATAATGGTATCGCGTTGACCTGAAATGACCACCACGGGCATAGATAACTGATGTGCAAAACGTACAGGGTTATAGTTGGCTATTTCTAAAAAGATACGTGCACGAGTTTTATTTTCCCATTTAGCATTTTCAGGTAATTGAGATAAATACCCATCCCAAGCATCAGGTGTGGTCATTGCTGCAACTTCATGCCCACGACCAATAATTGGACGATAAACAGGTTTGTTGACCCAGCCTCCCAACAAGTCCATAAAGCCAGCAGCACTCAATTTTGCCAATTTAGTCAGTGGAACCCCTTTTAGGCTCGACTTACCATTGACGTGAGGTGCTTGTAAAACAATGGCTTTGATTTTTCCATCACGCGCCGCAGTTTGAATGGCATGTCCACCAGAGAATGAATAGCCCCATAGGATAATTTGTTGCGTATCGATTGAATCGAGTGTTCTTACGAAATCGAGCGCAGCTTTCCAGTCTTCTAAATGGCGTTTAGGACTGACCCAATGACGTGGTTGTCCACCGCTTTCACCAAAGCCACGATAATCAAAAGAAAACACAGCGTAGCCTTGTGCTACGAAGCGTTCTGCAAATTTGGGTAAGCCTGCATCCTTAATCATCCCAAAGCCTTGCGCCATAATAATGACTGGAGCTTTACGATTTTGAGAGGGTAACTGCAAGGTGCCAGCGCAACGCGTACCTTGGCTAATAAAGTTGAGTTGTGACGTGTTCATTATACTTATTCCATTATGTCTTGTATTTGCACTCATATGGCGGATGCCATATGAGCAAAATATTGCGCAATTCCTATGCGGCTTTGATTTTACCTTTCGCCTTTATTTGCTTGGCTTCGGTAGACCAGACCAGACCTGGACTTTCTAAAGATTGAGCAAACATTTCAGAGTCCACTTCGTAGTTATGGCTAACAAACCAATCCTTAGACTTCCCTTGGCGAGGCAATTCGTGACAGCCACGCTGTACATAGCCTGCTTGTAAACTTGAAATAATACTTTCGCCTGTATTTTCGCCAGCAGGGGCTACAGGCTTCACTGCAGTCATTTGACGAATATCCAACTCATTAATTAATCGGCAAATATAATCATTGGCTAAATCAATTTTTAAGGTCCAAGGTGCATTGGTGTAACCGAATAAATAAGCAAAGTTAGGTACATCTTCAAGCAAGACACCACGATAGCTTAATTTATCACTTGGACGAATTTGTTCTTGATCAACTGAAAGATTAACTCCGCCCAACATCTGCAATTCTAGACCTGTTGCTGACACAATAATATCTGCGTCTAGCGTTTGCCCTGATTTGAGTAAAATTCCAGTTTCTGTAATGCGTTCAATCTGATCGGTTACGATTGAAGCTTTACCCTCACGAATCACTTCAAATAAGTCATTGTCAGGAATTGCACATAAACGCTCGTCCCATGGCATATATTTCGGGGTAAAATGCGTCATATCGTATTGTTCACCTAATTCTTTCTGTGCATTAGAAAGTAGGAATGAACGCATTTGTTTCGGGAAGCGACGTGAAATCTTATAAATACCGCGTTGCATTAAAATATTACGTTTACGGAAAAATTTATAAACCAATTCTTCAGAGAATACTTTGCGCGCAGCATCAAATAACTTATCAGTATTTGGTACGTTAATTACGTAACTTGGTGAGCGTTGTAGCATGGTGATATGTGCAGTTTCATTAGCCATCGCTGGAATTAAGGTCACTGCTGTTGCACCGCTGCCAATCACCACCACACGCTTATTACGATGATCTAAGTCTTCAGGCCATTTTTGTGGATGCACAAATTGACCTTTAAAGTTTTCTAGACCCTCAAACTTTGGCGTATAACCCTGATCATGATTATAGTAACCCGTTGCAGAAACCAGAAAATTACACGTAAATTTTTGAATTTCACCATTCGACTCATTAACAGTTTCTACCGTCCATTTGTTGGTTTGAGTTGAAAAATTTGCTGAAACAATTTTAACGCCATAACGAATTTTTTGATCAACACCAAACTTTTGTGCTGTTTCGCGCAAATATGCTTTGATCTTGTCCGCTGTTGCAAGAACGGTGTCTGTTTTCCATGGATTATATTTATAACCGAAGCTAATGACATCTGAGTCAGAACGAATACCAGGATAACGGAATAAATCCCAAGTGCCACCTAAGTCTTGTCGACGTTCTAAAATTGTGTAGGTTTTATTCGGGTTTTGCTGAACAAGTTGGCAAGCCATGCCAATTCCAGACAAACCTGCTCCAATGATTACAACATCATATTCCATTTGCATTTTTGCGGCTCCATGTCGCGGTTTTTGTTATTCCGTATTTATACTAGCAATTGATTAAATTTTAACTTGACTTGAGGAGACATATATTTAACTTTAGAAGACATGACAATAATGGTTCATGCAAGTAGAATTCGGGGTTATCTTGAGTTTATGCAAGACCTTAGCTTTGACCCTAAACCTCTGCTTGCACAACACGAGATCACACTTGAACAAATCAGACAGGACGATGTTGGCTCGACCAAAAAAACGTTATAGACCTTTACGAGCACACGGCATATCTAGCAAAGTGTCCTGATCTTGGGCTACGGATTTCGAAACATCAAGATATTAGCATCTTAGGAATATTGGGCCTCATTATGCAAAGCGCTTCATCGATGCGTGGCATAATTGACTATTCCTCTAATTTTTTATTTTGCATGGACCTGGCGTAGCAATCTCTTTAAAAGAGCAAAGTTCTCTTTTTGAAGATGCGGTAGATGTAATCTTTGAAATTCGAATTAATAGTTATGTACCACAACGACAGACCATTGATAATTGTTTGGGGACCACACACCGTATTCTCAAATGGCTAGCAGCAGAAAATTATGAACTGAAGGCTGTATCACTTCCGCATATGCCTTTAGTTTCAATCAAGGAATATGAACGTTTCTTTGGTGCACCTATTTTAATCAATCAAAACCGTGCTGCTTTACACCTAAGTAGACACACTTTAGACAGCCAACCGCATAGTACAAACCCTGCCTTGCGGGAAATTGCAGAAGATTATATTCATCGCTACTTTCGAAATCCTACCGAAAAAGTCAGCGCAAACGTACGAAAAGCCCTCCGCCTTCATTTATCCACACCACGTGCAAATAAAATACATGTAGCCAGCATGCTCGCATTACATCCGCGTACCTTACAGCGAAAATTGGCGCAGGAAGGTGCTTCATTTGATGCCATCAAAGACGATATTCGTAAAGAGCTCTCTTCACAGTATCTTTGGCAAACTGATATCTCAATGAGTCAACTGACCGATATTTTAGGATTTTCTGAGCAACCAACCTTAAGCCGAGCCACTAAACGCTGGTTTGAACTTCCGCCGAAACAATTGCGTCAACAAAAAGGAAAACTTGAGCCCCTTATCTCCAACAAGTTAAACAAATGAATTAAATACAATTATAAAAAAAGCGCCCCAAAGGAGCGCTTTTTTTCACACAATCAGATGATTATGCAGTTACTTTAGCAACTACACCAGCACCAACTGTACGGCCACCTTCACGGATCGCAAAACGTAGACCTGGGTCCATTGCGATTGGGTGGATTAATTCTACTGACATTTCTACGTTGT
>NZ_JAHUTF010000013.1:0-60249 GCF_019209785.1 Acinetobacter sp. CWB-G5
ATTTGATTGTTAGTATGCAACATGAGAAGTTACCTTTATTGATTGAGATTCGACACCTTTAATCAAAATCGGTAACTTCTTCTTTTTCAAGCTCTGTGTCAGATTAAGTCGGAACTAATACATTTTATCAATCAGCTGATAAATGCGCTTTGGCCCTTTTATGGTGTATCGCTTTTTCGCCTTGTTTGAATTGTCCATTTATATTGGTGGGCATGGATCATGATTAAATATCTATAAGGTGTTGGAACACTGGCATTGATTTTGCAGTTGAGATGAATAATCTTTGGGGGATTATTCATGAAAAAAATAAAATACTTACTCTTCTTTGTGTGCTGTATTGCTTTACCCAGTTTTGCTGCAGAGCCCCTGCCAACACAGGCTCAAAATATTCAAGAAATTCGTCTCTCGCTCGACAGTGTCTGGGTGGTGCTCGGTGGCATTTTAGTGTTTTTCATGCAAGCAGGTTTTGCCCTGATTGAAAGTGGTTCGGTGCGCTCTAAAAACACCATTAATGTACTCATGAAAAACTATATGGATGCCTGTTTAGGAGGCTTGGTCTTTTGGTTGATTGGCTTTGGTTTGATGTTTGGTGTCAATTCGAGTGGCTGGATAGGAACCTCACATTTTGCCCCCAATGCCATGGATGACTGGCACTGGAACCTCTTGTTCTTTCAAATGATGTTTGCTGCCACCGCCACGACGATTGCCAGTGGGGCGATGGCTGAGCGGATTCACTTTGTGGCGTATATTGTGAGTGCTGCGGTGGTCAGTGGTTTGATCTACCCGATTTTTGGTGCATGGGCTTGGGGGAGCTTATTTGATGGCGAAGGTTGGCTAAAAGCCATGGGTTTCATTGACTTTGCAGGTTCAACGGTGGTGCATTCGATTGGTGGATGGGTGGCTTTAGCCGGAATTATTGTGTTGGGGCCTCGTTTAGGGCGTTTTGGGCGCAATGGACAAGTCCATTATTTGGCAGGACATAATTTACCGTTGGTGGCGCTAGGCGGTTTTATTCTATGGCTGGCATGGTTTGGTTTTAATGCGGCCTCTACTGTGAAGGCGGATGTGAGTATTGGGCGGATTGCCTTGAATACACATTTGGCGGCGTGTGCTTCGGCAGTTGCCTATATGGTTTATACCCTAATACGTGGTAAAGCAATTTTAATGCGCGGCACCATTAATGCCTCCTTGGGTGGGCTGGTTGCAATTACGGCGGGCTGTGCAACCATGAGTCCACTGTATGCCATCATCAGTGGGGCGGTTGCAGGTGTGTTGGTCAGTATTTTACCAGTGGTGATGGAAAAACTCCGCTTGGATGATGTGGTCGATGCGGTGACTGTGCATGGTTTTTGTGGGGCATGGGGCACATTGGCAGCGGGTTTGTTTTTTGAAAACAATATGTTTAATGCGGGGATCATTGCGGTACAAGGCTTGGGGATTTTGACAGCCTTTACGTGGGGTTTTGGTGTGGCATTGATCGTCTTTAAAGTCTTGGACCTCGTTCTTGGTGGTTTGCGGGTGAGTAAACAACATGAACAACGTGGCTTGGACTATACAGAACATGCAGAACTGTCTTATCCCGAGTTTCAGCGTGATGTGACGTTTGAAACTGATGATATGACCAAACGTCATTAATGAAAGAGGATAGCTCATGTCGACTGAAACATTAACTATTTTACAAAAACGCCAAGCGATCGAGCGTGGACTGAGTCGGTACTTACAAGGAACACTTTTAGAGCAAGTATTAAATCACTGGGAAGCGAAATATGGTGATCAACCCTCCTTTGTCCTGAATCGTTTTTTGAGTGAAGTTTGCACCACAGAGGAATTACGTTACTTCCGAAAAGACATGCTCAAAAATGTCTTGGCCGAGATGGCCCAAGTTGAAAAACAAGTGTTGTTGAATCCCTCTGCAAAAGCATCGAAAAGCGAACAAGGGGGAGCAGCGTTACTCGATGCATTGACGTTTTTTATGCAAAATATCTGTCAAGCGGTCAAAGCCGTTGATGTGCAGGAGTTTGAGCGTGAGGTAAAAACGCAGCTAGACGCTTTATCCATTGTGATTGATAGGTATCAGGCCTTGAATGATCGAGCGTTGCTCGAAGCTTTGCCTATGACTCAGTATGCGCAGGTCTTGACGGTCTGTTATGAAAATTATTGTGAGTTTTATGGTCCAGCAAAAGCAGATCAGCTCTATGCCCATGTGAAGCGCCAAGTGAAAGAGCGTTACCCAATGGTCGATATGCATCGCTTAATTTAAATAAAATTAGACATAAAAAAAGCGACCTTCAGGTCGCTCTTTTCATATTAGGCTACAGTTTCTTCTGGGGCTGCACGCCAAAGGCTTTCTAGGTCGTAGAAACGACGTGCTGTTGGCAACATCACGTGCACAACAACAAAGCCAAGATCAATCAAGATCCATTCTGCATCACGTTCGCCTTCGACACCGAGAGGGCGAAAACCTGCTTTACGTGCTTCTTCAGCAACGTTATCAGCAAGTGCTTTGATGTGACGCGTTGATGTACCGCTTGCAATCACAATTGCATCAGCGACGTTGCTGATTAGGCTGACATCAATCGCTAAAATATCTTTTGCTTTTACATCTTCAAGGGCTTCATGTACAACTTTTAAGCAAGCTTGTACGTCGGCAGCTTGGGTATTCATTGCGAAATCGTGAGAATTAGAAGCGCTGGGCGATGGTTCTAAATTCATAAAGGGAATTTTTCCGGACAATAACTCATCTTATAATATAGCGTTTTTAGGCGAAAATTTCAAATCCGCAACATTTCAACTTTGAGGATGTGCAGCAAAGTATTTTGCCTTCCATGCAAAGGACTGAGTTGAAACAGTTTTTGGTCGATATTCCGCCGCAATAAAACCGTCATAACTGCTGTGTTGTAGCCATTCAAAAATATTTGCATACATAATTTGTGCAGTATCTGGTTCATGCCGCCCCGGACAGTCTGCAAATTGGATGTGACCAATAGCTTGAATATTTTCTTGTAAGCCTTGCAGTACATCTTCACCCATCATGGCCATGTGATAGCAGTCGTATTGCATTTTAAGTGCAGGGTGTTGTACTGCTTCTAGCATTTCCTGTGCTTGGGCAATATTTTGCACTAGAAAGCGCGGCATATCTGTGCCGTTGATCATTTCAAAGACAGGTTGAATGTCATGTTCACTGAACATGTGGCATGCCAGTTTCAGGTTTTTGGACAAGGTATTTAAACAGGGCAGTAGGTCGGCATCTAGGGGTTGTTTGCCAGCAAGGATATTCACACTTGGCACTTTGAGTGCGCTGGCATATTGCACTGCTAACTGAAGAGCGTGATGAAACTCTAGCTCTTTGCCAGGGATGCCTGCGAGTCCATTGCCACCTGTCATTAAGTCGCCCGTAGGAACGTTAATAAGGCAGAGACTTAAGTCATGAAGCGTAAGCTGAGTTTGAATTTGTTCAATGCTGAGTTCGTAGGGAAATTGGATTTCCACATGTTTAAAGCCAGCGGTTTGAGCCAAAGCAAAACGCTCAAGCAGCGGTACTTCGGTAAAAATCATGGATAAATTTACAGCAAGTTTGGTCATGATTTTCTCCTAATTTTATTTGGCTTGTTGTTCTACTTGTAATATGACTGAGGCAAGATCAGCTTCAGCATAGCCTTGTTGTTGGTGTGCTTGCAATTGCTGAAGTGCTCGCGCTGCAACAGGAATGTCGAGTTGGTGCTGCGCAGCAAGCTGCACGGCGTTGTTCAAGTCTTTGGACAGGGTTTGAACTTTCCACTGTACGGGCTCAAACAGGTGAGTCGCCATACGTGGACTTAAAATTTGAAAGGGTTTCGAATCGGCAAAACCGCCTGCAAGCGCAGGTGCGAGTAAGCGAGTATCCACACCAGCTTTGTCTGCTAAAGCAACCGCTTCTGCAATCAGAGTGCTATTGGCTGCCACAATCAGTTGATTACAAATTTTGGTGGCTTGTCCTGTTCCCGTGTTGCCCATACAGGTGACACGTTGCGACAAGATATTATAAATCAAAGACAAGTCTTGAATCGTCTGTGCATCGCCACCAGCAAAGATGACCAGCGTACCTTGTTCCGCACCGACAGTCCCCCCCGAAACAGGTGAGTCGATCCATTGCACCTGTTTTTGTTCGGCACGTGCTGCAAGACTCAGGGTTTGCTCCACCGAAAGACTGGAAAAGTCGATGATCACTTGCTTCGCCGTCAAAAACGGTTCGATTTGTTCATAAACGCTGAGTGCAGCTTTGTCGTCGGCTAAACATGTTAGGACTATAGGATATTCAGCAATATTCTGTAGTGCTAAGTCTGTAGCCCCCAAATCAATGAGTGCATCGCAGGCACTGCGGGTACGGTTCCATACAGCGACTTCGAAACCTGCTTGAAGTAAGCGGGTGGCCATACGGCTGCCCATGAGTCCCATGCCGAGAAATGCAATTTTAGTGTGTCGATCGAAACTCATGGGACCCTCTTTGATTGTCAGTGATTAAATACTGTTATTTATATTGGCGTGGTAGATACTGCACGTCGGGTTGTTTATCTTTCTTACGTGCGATTTGGCTATTTTTACCTAACAGTAATTTGAGCTGCCAAATTTTTTCCAAACGTAAGGATTTTTTAGGCTCATGCTGCATAGCATCCAACACATATTTTGAGGCCATGAGTGCATCTGGTGAACGTTGTAACATTTCTTCTGCAATGGCTTGAGCTTTAGCAAGCGGTGATTCATCAAGATGTGTGACTAAGCCGATTTCTTTGGCATAAGTTGCATCGAAAATACGTGCCGTAAGTGTTAATTCTTTGGCAAGATCTAGTCCGATTAGACCTTTCAAAGAACGCGTCAGTCCCATATCCGGAACCAGTCCCCAACGGCTTTCCATAATCGACATTTTGGTTGCAGGGTGTGCGACACGAATGTCTGCCGCTAAAGCCAATTGCATACCAGCGCCAAAGCAAAACCCTTCAATCGCGGCAATCACAGGAACAGGCAGTTCTTGCCAAATTAGGAAAGCTTTTTGAAATAGACTTTGTCCCGGTTTAATCAGCTCCCATGCGGCATAGGCGCGATTCTTCGGATTGTTCAAATCGGCAAGATCAATGCCTGCACTAAAGACTTGCGCTTCACCAGTGAGGATGACACAGCGAATGCTGCGGTCTTTTTTAATTTTTTCAGCAGTTTTAACCAATTCGCGCAACAGGTCGAAACTCATCGCATTGCGTTTGTCTGGACGGTTTAGTGAAACTGTGGCAATGCCGTTTTTGTTTTCAATGCGAAGTAAAGCCATGATGAGAACTCTTATTTTTTGCTCGCATGGAGCATAGCATAGCTCTCGTGCGGATAAATGACACCAAGAGTCACGTCGAAACTTGTCTTTGGTGCCATGCTTTTTTGAATGTTTTATGGGCTATGTTTGATTAAAATTTGCTGTGCCGCATGTTGTACTTGTTCAATCACAACTTTGAGTTCATTGAAACGCTTGATGGTTTCTTGAACAAACTGTTCATCTGCTTTACGACGCTCTTTACGTAAGGTTGAAACAAACTGTTCAAATGTCCCTGTTGCTTCTTGTAAGTTGGGTACACCGACATAGCGTGTTGCACCATACAGACGGTGTAGCACATGCTCCAATTGTGGGAAATCTTCCATTTCAATCAACTGCTTCATTTCATGCAGCTCAGTATCAAAACTATCCATTAACATACGCAGTAAGTCGACTGCTAAGTCTTCTTTGTTGGCGGCTAACTGTAAGCTTTGCTGCCAGTCGAGTACCTTCGGATCAAGTGCTTCAATCACGATGGCTTTTTCAACGGGTGAGCCTTTGTTGAAACGATCAGTGGTCCAATGGGTCAGGATTTGGATAATCTGATCAATTTGAATCGGTTTGGTGACATAGTCATCCATGCCGACTTGCAGTAGTTTTTGTTTTTCATCGGCCAATGCATGTGCGGTGAGGGCAATGATGGGCAAACGCTTATGGTTTTCAATGGTTGACTCCAGCGCACGAATGGCACGTGTGGTATCGACACCCGACATGACAGGCATTTGAATATCCATAAATACCAAATCAAAAGCTTTGCTGTCGTGTTCAGCGCGCTCTTGTAAAATCTCTAAGGCTTGTTGGCCGCTTAAAGCTTTTGTTGTCGTGACATTCAATTCGCCTAGTAGTGCTTCAAGGACAATCAGGTTAGGGAGATGGTCATCCACCGCTAAAATATGTAAGCCTTGACCATTGAAGGACTCTATTTCATCTTCTTCAAATAGCGGTTGATTGCTGAGTAATTGAATCAAAGCACTCCGACTGAGCGGTTGGTATAATGGTCGTGCGCGATACTCATTCAGTGTGGTCAAATCGAGTGACATTTGGTAGCCATAAACCGCAAGGTTACCGCTATAACGCTGACGAATTTCTTTTAATAAGGCTTCGGTATCACCACTGTGGTCAACAATCAACCATGTGTTTTCCACATCTTGAGGCAGTCTGTTGAGGTGACTGAACAAGTCTAAAATTGAACTCGATTCGATGTGCTCCACAGCATAATCTTCAAGATAATGACGCAGGATATTGGCCGTTGCAGGATGCGCCAAATACGAGACCACTTGCATATCGCTAAACTGAGGATGCTCGACGTACTCATCCTCTTCATTAACCATAAACATGGCCGTAAACCAGAAGGTGGAACCTTTTTCGGTTGGCGCGCGTTCTTGGTTGTCCTCAAATCCAATTTGCCCTTGCATCAAATGCACCAGCTGTTTGGAAATCGCTAAGCCCAGACCTGTACCGCCAAATTGACGCGTGACCGAAGCATCGCCTTGCGAGAAAGACTCAAACAGTTTTTTACGGTCGGTTCCACTGAGTCCGATACCGCTGTCTTGTACACTAAAGTGCAATAGGCACTGTCCAATATCATCTTGTTCCATTCTTGCGCGGACGATGATCTCGCCATCAGGAGTAAACTTAATGGCATTCGAAATCAGGTTGGTTAAAATTTGTTTAAAGCGTAGGGCATCTCCAACCACATGCTTTGGCACATTGTCAGCATAGTAAAAGGCCATATCGATATGCTTTTGTGCAGCAAGAGGAGACAGCATATCCATAACATCAAAAATTGCTTCTTCTAGATCAAACGTTGCAGTATCGAGTTCTAACTTACCTGCATCAATTTTTGAAAAATCTAAAACATCATTAATCAGTGCCAGTAAGTGTGCAGATGATTTTCGGATGGTTTGTAAATAAAGATTTTGATCATTGTTGAGGTTGTCTTGACGCAGTAACAGGTGAATAAAACCATCAATACTGTTCAGTGGCGTGCGCAGTTCATGGCTGATATTGGCCAAGAATACAGACTTGGACTGACTTGCTGAAATGGCTTGGTCACGCGCTTGACGATAGGTAATGTTTTGCACTTCTAACGTGTCAAGGGTTCGACGTAAATCATCTTCCGTTTGCTCAGTGTGTTCTTTCAACTCTAAAAAACTAAAATGCAGGCGTTTCACCACATTGGCAATATCGCGCTGTAGTAAGCGTAATTCACCAGTACTGTTAATCAGCATGTGTTGATCTAGGGTGTCGGCATTTAAACGTTGCAGCTGCATGCGAATTTCATACATCGGCGCAATCCAGCGACGCGAGTAGAAATTTAAACAGAGTAAAAGCAATAAGAGTGTCAACAGACCTGTCGCAATCAACACAATCAACACGCGATAACGGGCAATTTGTAAGGGCTGGTTATCTAATTCAACCACCAACTGCGCAGGTGTGCCTGTAAATTGGTTGATGGGCAAACCATATACCGTATTGCCTTTAAAATTCATCGGGCCAAAAAAATCAGTATTTTTTTTCAGCGCGGGCCATGGCGCTTGGTCTTGGTAGCCAATGCTGAGTTTGTTATTGCCTTTGTCATCAATAATTGCGGCACGAATCAGATGTTTTTCATCTAACATCTTTTGCATCAAATAACGTGCATTTTCATACTGCCAAGGGGAGGCATTCACCAAATTGATCGCCGCTTCCGCATCTAGCTGATAGCGCGTTAAAATCGCTATCGCCATTTGTCGCTGTTGGGCTTTGGCGGCATTTGAAGTTTCGGTAATAACCAGTAATGCACCTACACAGGCCAAAATCATAATCGGCACGAAAATAAGTGCAATGAGCTGTCCATAAGCATGGTTTAAGTGCAGACGATTAAATAACTTTTTATTGATATTTGACATGGTGCAAGTGATTTATTCCCTATGCTTTGAAGTGTAGCACGCTTTATAAAAAATCGATGGTGCTTTAATCACTTTCACGAAAAAGCACGCTAAATGGGTGCAGGGACAGGCATTTTTCCATACAATAGGCGCACCTCGATCAAGGTGCAAAGAATGAGTACTACATCCACTGATTTTCAAGCAGACGAATTTTTGTTAGATCACTATGTTGGAAAAACTCCACTGGTGCGTTTACAGCGTCTGGCAAGTCACACTCAAGCAACAGTATTGGCAAAGTTAGAAGGTAACAACCCCGCAGGTTCTGTCAAGGACCGTCCCGCGTATAACATGATTATGCAAGCGGAAAAGCGAGGGCAAATCCAGCCGGGCGATACCTTGATTGAAGCGACCAGTGGAAATACCGGCATTGCATTGGCGATGGTTGCTGCGATGCGTGGCTATCAGATGAAACTGATTATGCCCAACAACATGAGCCAAGAACGTAAAGATGCAATGCGTGCTTATGGCGCGGAACTGATTGAAGTAACCAAAGAACAGGGCATGGAAGGTGCACGTGATTTGGCTTTGCAAATGCAAGAAGAAGGCAAAGGGCACGTACTCAACCAGTTTGGTAATCCTGATAATGTTGAAGCACATTATTTAACGACTGGGCCTGAACTTTGGCAGCAAACAGGTGGAAAAATCACTCACTTTGTGAGTTCAATGGGCACTACAGGTACCATTATGGGGGTCTCTAAATATCTCAAAGAAATGAACCCCGACATTCAAATTATTGGCCTACAGCCATCGGATGGTTCAAGTATCGCAGGGATTCGCCGCTGGCCTGAAGAATATTTACCAACGATTTTTGACCGCAGTCGGATTGATCAGATTATTGATATTCCGCAAATTGAAGCAGAAAGAACCATGCGTAAATTGGCGCAAAAAGAAGGGATTAGCGCAGGAACTTCTTCAGGTGGTGCGGTGTGGGCATCGATTAAAATTGCTGAAGAAAACCCTGGTGCCGTCATTGCGTGCATTATTTGTGACCGTGGTGACCGTTATTTATCGACGGGTCTTTTCTCTGTGGTCGATCCTGAATAAAACAATAAAAGAGAGTCCTGCTATGCGTTTACCTGTTCTCACCTTTGATATTGAAACAATGACTGATTTGAGATCGGGGGCGCATTTATATGGTTTAGATTTGCCTGAGGCTGATTTGGAGGCGGCACTGACCAAATTGCGTCGCCAAGAATCAGGCATGGATTTTCAGCGTTTGGCTTTGCATGAAATTGTGTGTATTTCAGGCTTATGGCTGGATGACCAAGGCCAGATGAAACTTTTTTCTTTTAGCCGTGAGCAATATTCGGAAGCAGAAATCCTCAGTAAGTTTTTATCTATATTTGATAAGCGTTTACCAACTTTAGTGAGCTGGAATGGTGCTCAGTTTGACTTACCTGTAATCATGCTTCGTGCTATGTATCATGGTTTAACTGCACCTGCTTTGTTCGATCAAGGCGAAATTGACACACAAAAGCGCTATAATAACTATCAGAACCGTTATCATCAGCGTCACATCGACCTGATGGATGTGATGGCAATGTTTAATGGACGTCATTTCCAAAAGCTAGATGATGTTGCCCATTTATTGGGGTATCCCGGTAAACGAGGCGATGGGGCTTATCATGTACCTGAATATGTTCGGGCACAGGAGTGGCTCAAACTCACCAGTTATTGTGAAGGTGATGTGCTAAATACATGGTTGGTGTATTTGCGTTGGCTTTTGCTCAAAGGGCAATTGCTCGCTCAAGACCACCGTCATTTTATTGATCAAACCATCCAGTTTTTACAGGCTCAGCCGCAGCATCAAGACTTTTTGTCGGTGTGGCGTGAGACCTCACAGCAGACGGCCTTTACCGCTGCTGATTTTTCCCCTTCCCATCTTTAGGTACACATGAAACATAGAGCCAAACCTCGTCCAACTCAACAGCCCAGTTATATTTTTCAGGTTGAGTCACTTTCGCATGAAGGACGCGGCATAGCGCACTATGGTTCGCATCCAGACCATCCTGCGGACAAGCAGGGTAAAAAAGTCTTTATTAGTTATGCATTGCCGGGTGAAACGGTCAAAGCGCAGATTACCCATGCGGTAAAGCGTTTAGAGGAAGCCGATGCTGTCCAGCTTCTCAGTGAAGCCTCTACTTTACGTGTTGAGCCGAAGTGCCCGCATTTTAAAAGCTGTGGTGGCTGTAATATGCAGCACATTCATCCCGATGAACAAATTCGCTTAAAGCAAGATGTGCTTAAATCACATTTGCAGCATTTTGCGGGGATTCAACCGGAAGAATGGTTGCCGCCTTTGCGCTCTTTACGTGAAGACTACCGCCGTAAAGCACGCATTGGGGTGCGTTATTTGCCGCACAAAGATCAATTGGTCGTGGGTTTTCGAGAGCGTCAAACCAATAAACTGACTTCAATTGATCGTTGTTTGGTGTTAGATCAAGAGTTTGGTTCAATCACATGCTTAAAGCAGTTACTCCAAAGTCTAACAGCCAAAGCGGCCATTGGTCATATAGAATTGGCCATGGGGGATTGTGATATCGCCCTCACGGTGCGACATACTGAAAAATTAAACACAGAGGATGTCAACCGATTAAAACAATTTGCGTTAGACAGAGGGTGGCAGTTGTATTTACAAGCTGCAGGCCCAGACAGTCTAAAGCGTGTGGATGATGAACATGCAGAGATGCGTTTACATTATCGTTTAAATGATTTTGATGTGGCATTTGGATTTAACCCACACGACTTTACTCAAGTAAACTCAACCATTAACCCGCAAATGGTGAAATTGGCATGTGACTTGCTAGATTTAAAACAAGGAGAACGTGTTCTCGATTTGTTCTGTGGTCTAGGAAATTTCTCTTTGCCTTTGGCTCGATGCGTGGGAGCAACAGGACAAGTGGTTGGTGTTGAAGGCAGTGAAGAAATGGTTCAACGTGGTGCAGAAAATGCGGAACGTAATGTTCTTCGTCAGTTGAAGTTCTTTTCACAAGATTTAACAAAAGATTTCTCGCATCATTCTTGGGCAAATCAAGGATTTGATGCATTATTGATAGATCCTCCACGTGCAGGCGCAGAGGAAATAATGCATTATATGCCTAACTTTGGTGCAAAAAGAATCGTTTACGTGTCGTGTAATCCAGCGACACTCGCAAGGGATGCGGGGCTGTTGGTACAACAGGGTTATCGATTAGTCAAAGCCGGTGTGATGGACATGTTTACCCACACAGGTCACGTTGAGTCGATAGCATTGTTTGAAAAAGATAATGAGATAAACGATTAAAGAATATGAAGCGTAAAAGTGTAGGAGAAGGGTATGGTCACAGTACGTGAGCAACTACCTGGGCGACTCAATGAGTTGTCTCAGGAGGCGACTGTAGAGCATGCCGAACAAGCTCAACATGATTTGGCTGAATGGTTAGATCGTGTTCGAAGCATATTAGATGATGCGAAGCTTGAGCAACTCGAAGAAGTTGCCAATTTGACTTTACAAAAAGAGTTAGAAACTACGGTTAATCATCGTTCCAATACCTTTTATACCGGTATTGAAATGGCGGATATTCTGGCCCATCTACATGTCGATGAAGACACCTTGGCTGCTGCGATGCTCTATCGTGGTGTACGCGAAGGCGTGATTCCTTTGGCGGAAGTACAAGAGCATTTTGGCGAACAAGTGCATGCACTGGTCAAAGGCACTTTGGCCATGGGTAAGTTATCTGACCTCATTGAGCAGAATAAACGCCTCGAAGATCACTTTAATAACAATCAGCGCGAGCACTTAAACGGCATTTATAAAATGTTGATTTCGGTGACGGAAGATGTGCGCGTAGTACTGATCAAATTGGCTGAGCGAACTTATGCACTGCGTGAATTGGCGACTTCATCTAAAGAACGTCAAGAGCGTGTAGCACGAGAAATCTTAACCATTTACTCACCTCTGGCACACCGTTTAGGGATTGCACAGTTAAAGTGGGAGCTGGAAGATTTAGCCTTTCGCTATTTAGCACCCGATCGCTATAAAGAAATTGCGACGCTGCTGAATGAAAAGCGACTGGAGCGTGAGCAATATATTCAGTTTGTGATTGATACATTGCGTGCATCTTTGAATGAGCATGGCATTGAAGCTGAAATTAGCGGTAGGGTAAAACACATTTATTCGATTTATCGAAAAATGAAAAGTAAGAACCTGAGCTTCGATCAGCTCTATGACATTCGTGCCGTTCGAGTCTTGGTTAAAACTGTACCTGAGTGCTATCACTCATTGGGGATCGTGCATCAAATTTGGCGACATATTCCACATCAGTTTGATGACTATATTACCAATCCGAAAGCCAATGGTTACCGCTCACTGCATACGGCGGTGATTGCGGAAAACAAATCACTGGAAGTTCAGATTCGTACCAAGAGCATGCATGAAGAAGCAGAGCTCGGGGTGTGTTCGCACTTTAACTATAAAGAGGGCGGTAAGAATACCGATCGCTCTTTTAACCATCGTTTACATTCATTGCGTGCAGTACTTGAACACTATCAAGAACGCAATGATGCGAATGTACATAAGTCGGATGAAGACTCTGAAAATTTTGAGCAAATTCAAGATTTTGAAGACTTTGAAAAGATTTATGTGTTTAGCCGTGATGGCGATATTAAAGAGCTCCCACGTGGTTCGACCGTACTCGACTTTGCTTATCATGTGCATACTCAAGTCGGTAACAAGTGTTATGCCGCGCGGGTGAATCAGCGTTATGTTCCGCTGACCTATACCTTAAAAACGGGTGAACAAGTTGAGATTTTAACCAAGAAAGACCGTGAGCCAAACCGTGATTGGTTGGTGAACTCTTTAGGTTATATCAAGACGGCACGTGCGCGTGACAAGCTGCGCCATTGGTTTAGACAACAAGACCGCAGCAAAAACTTGGAAGTGGGCCGTGACCTGCTCAACAAAGAACTTTCACGTTTAGCAATTCACCCAAAAAGTATTGATTTGAATGATTACTGCAATCATTTTAATGTCAAAGCGGGTGAAGATATTCTGATTGCACTGGTTAATGGTGACATTAGTCTGCATGCCTTGATCAATCAGGTGAACCGCCATATGCATTTGGATCAGGACGAACCTGAACTGGTGCTGAAGCCGACATTGAATCCACGTGCTAGTCATACTTTGTCAGCGCATGGCATTCTGATTGATGGCTTAGATAACGTTGAGCTGCATGTGGCGCAGTGTTGTCAACCTGTGCATGGTGAGTCAATTGCGGGTTATATCACCTTGAACCGTGGGGTGAGTATTCATAAAGTGGCGTGTCCTGACTACTTACGCATGATTCAAAATGAACCTGAGCGTGCAGTAGAAGCCGATTGGGAAATGCAGCCAACGCGTGGTCAGAGTGTGCAAATTGTGGTGGAGGCTTATGATCGACGTGGTTTGCTCAAAGATTTGACTCAAGTGATTTTCTCCGATCAAATCAATATTCGTCAGGTCAATACCATCTCTGAAGCAGACGGTATTGCCAATATGAAATTATTGATTGAAGTTAAAGGCTTATCTCAACTATCAAAACTGTTGGCACGATTGGAGCAACAACCGGGCATCATTAGTGCGCGTCGTTTAGTGCAAGGTAACTAAGCGAATTGAAAAAAAAAGAGCCTGCAATTGCAGGCTCTTTTTTTATTTAGAAAGGTACAAGTTGGTTAGGCGATTGAGAAATTGAGGACTGATTTTACTTAGTTGAAATAAAAGCTTGGCTTTGGCACCCACGGCTTGATGGGTTGCAGTGAGTACCGTATCTTTTGCAACAGTACGTTGAAAAACGTGTTGAGCTACATCTTCCGCAGTTAAGTGTACCCCCACGTTTTGAATACTCTTCGCTTGCATATCCTGCACCATGGCAGTTTGTACAAATAGCGGCATGACATCTAACACCCGAATGCCATATTTCTGCCATTCGGTATCTAAGCCTTCGGTGATACCGCGTACTGCAAACTTACTGGCAGAGTACGAGACTAAATCGGCTTGACCATAGATAGCTGAAGCCGATGAAAGGTTGATGACACGAGCAAAATTCGCTTGTTTGAGGTAGGGCAATGCAGCATGGCAGCCATTCAGTACACCATTAACATTGATCGAGATGGTTTTGTGATGTGCGCTGATCTCTGTGTGTTCAAAAGGCCCTGAGAATAGAATTCCTGCATTATTGACCAAAACATTGAGCTCGCCCGCCCATGCGACAAACTCGGCTAAAGCAGTTTGCCAGTCTTGATAGTTGGAAACATCGAGCTGTCCTGCTTTGGCATTCGGGCCGAGGCTGGCTGCCAGCTGTCGGGCTTGAGCGCTATTGATGTCATAAATCCCGACTTTATAGTGATGTGCATAAAATAAGCGGGCGATGGCCGCACCAATACCTTGGGCTGCACCGCTAATCAAAATACTGCGCATTGAAATGGCTCCTTGTTGCTCTTTTTCTTGATGTTATTGTTGTGATTGGATTGAGCATAACAAATGAATGCCGTCATAATGTAATTTTTATCAATATGATTTTTGAAGAGAGATAAACATGGAACAATTGCTGAACGTGATGCGGGAATTACGTGAAAAATGTCCATGGGATCAACAGCAAACCCCAGAAAGTTTAACCCGTTATGCCATTGAAGAGGCTTATGAAGTTGAAGCTGCTGTGCGTTCAGGTAAAGCTGATGAGGTACGTGATGAATTGGGTGATTTACTGCTACAGGTGGTGTTCCAGTCACAGATGTATGCCGAGCAAGGGGCTTTTAATTTTCAAGATGTGGTTCATGCCATCACAGAAAAACTAATTCGTCGTCATCCCCATGTCTTTCAAGCACAGCAGTTTTCAGCTTTGTCTGCCGAAGATGTAGGCGAGCTTTGGAAGCAAATTAAACAACAGGAAAAGCAAGGTAAGGCACAGTCACGTTTAGACAGCATCAAACATGGTCCAGCCTTACAACAAGCGGAACAGATTCAAAAAAATGCAGCACGGATCGGTTTTGACTTTCCAGATGTAGCAGGTGCTTATACCAAGCTTGAAGAAGAATTAGCTGAATTGAAACATGCGGTTCAACAGCAAAATTCCGATGAAATAGCAGATGAATTTGGCGATTGTTTATTTTCAATGATCAATGTTGGACGTAAACTGGGCGTCTCAAGCGAAATGTCGCTTTTGAGTACGATTCATAAATTTCGCACTCGTTTTGCTTTCATTGAAGATCAGGCTTTGCAACAACAAAAAAAGATTGAGCAGATGTCTTTAGAAGAAATGGATCAACTGTGGGAGCAAGCCAAATTACAACTGAAATAATAAAAATGGTGGCTTGAATTGATAAAAATAAAAGTAAGTTTGTTGATCATTGCGTTGTTATTGCTGAGTTTATTGGCTTGGGTGCCCAGTGGTTATGCACAGTCTTTTGATCAGAACTATCTGAACTGGAAAGCAGAGCAGCAGGCGTGGGATGATCGTACTCAAGCCCCCAAGAGCGTGAAATGTGCTGTGTCGCCTGTTCAGGCCCAACCTGTGTCGAACGCAAATAAAATTAGTTTAAATCAAGCCAGTGTTGATCAATTGCAGCAACTTCAGGGTGTGGGTTTAAAAAAGGCCCAGGCAATCGTGGCCTATCGCCAGAAACAAGGGCCATTTAAGACCATAGATGAGTTACAACAGGTGCGCGGTATTGGACCAGCGATTTTTGCAAAAAATAAAGCCCGTTTAGGCTTGTGAAAAAAGCAGTGTCATTTATTGGTGAATTGATCAGAATCCTGCTTTGCTTTCGATAATCAAATTGCCCTTTGATTGTGTTAGATATATGATTAGCGTCATCTTAGAATTTTACGTTTAGGCGTAGGAGACAGCGGCTTTTGCAAACTTTGCGCGCGTCAAAATGTGGTTTATCAACCGCTCAATTACCTTCTTACATTTTAGATGTGATCGATGCATTAACTAAGGCAGGCTATGAAGCGTATATCGTCGGTGGCGGTGTCCGCGACATGATGCTTGGCCTAAATCCCAAAGATTTTGATGCAGTGACCAATGCAACACCGTCACAGGTAAAAGAAGTTTTCGGACGACGTTGCCGTATTATCGGGCGCCGTTTTGAGCTGGCTCATGTCTATTCAGGTCGTGAGTTGGTTGAAGTGGCAACTTTCCGTGCACCGCCGAAGAAAGAAGTCACCTCTGCACAAGGCATGATTTTGCGTGATAACAATTGGGGCACCATTGAGCAAGACTTTGCCCGCCGCGATTTTTCAATTAATGCAATGTACTATCAGCCACGTAAGGGCGTTGTCTTAGATTTCTGTCATGCTGTGGATGACATTAAAAATAAAACCTTACGTCTACTGGGCGATGCACAAACGCGTTTTGAAGAAGATCCTGTGCGAATGCTGCGGACTTTACGTTTTTCTGCAAAATTAGGTTTCTCAATCGATCAGCAGATTCTCGATGTTTTCACCTTGGAAATGACGCAGTTGCTACGCGATGTTTCACCGCACCGTTTATATGATGAATCTCAGAAGCTGTTCACGATGGGGCATTTAAATCGGGTGCTGCCAATGTTGATCGATTTCGGTATTTGGAAGCAGTTATTTGCAGATATCAAACCGAATATCACTCCATTTATTGAACGTGCTGCTAAAAATACCGATCAACGT
The DNA here is from genome assembly GCF_019209785.1 of Acinetobacter sp. CWB-G5. NCBI lineage: Bacteria > Pseudomonadati > Pseudomonadota > Gammaproteobacteria > Moraxellales > Moraxellaceae > Acinetobacter > Acinetobacter sp. CWB-G5. The sequence goes on from NZ_JAHUTF010000013.1 coordinate 16,922, forward strand.
ATTCAAGTGGGCAAAACCATCAACCCTGCATTTTTCTATGCGGTATTGTTATGGCAACCGTTCTTAGAGCGTTGTGAGTTTTATAGCAGTAAAGGTGTGGTTGCAGCTGAAGCGCGTGCACAAGCAGGACTTGATGTATTAAAACGCCAAGCCACGCGGACTATTATTCCGCGCTTTGCCGAAACCTTCATTCGTGAAGTGTGGGAAATGCAAACTCGGTTACTTAATCCGAAAGCACAGCAAATTCAAGCCTTATCTAGCCATGCACGTTTCCGTGCAGGCTTTGACTTCTTGTTGCTTCGCGAAAAATCCGGTGATGAGGGTACGCTCGGCATGGGACAATGGTGGGACGCGTATCAGTTGATGAGCACCGATGAAAAAGAACGTGCTATCAGCCAATATAACCGCCAACGTGCAAAATCACGTCGCAGCGGTAAAGCAAGTGCTGAAGAAGCGGCGATTGCTAAAACGGTAAGTCATGAAATTGAGCCTTTGGTACAAGAGCAAGAGTCGCGTAGTCGTCGTGCACGTAAACCGAAGCAACACGCTGAAGCTCGTACCCAGATTGGTACGGGAGCAGGTCATAGCTCGACCGAGATTGGTGCAGATCACCCAATTTTAAAACGTAAACGTGTTCAGCGTGATTTAAGCAGTGTGATTTTTGGACCGACACAATGAGCATCGTTACGTACATTGGTCTAGGTAGCAACTTAGGCGACTCTAAAGTGATTTTGACTGAAGCGGTGCACAAGTTGGCTAGTCTTGGCGGTGTAAAGATCTCCAAGCTGTATCAAAGCCCACCGATGGGGCCGCAAGACCAGCCTAATTATTTAAATGCCGTGGTGCAACTCAGCACAAACTTGGCACCGTTGGCTTTGCTAGATGAGCTGCAACGTTTTGAGCAAGAGTCGGGACGTGTGCGTTTACGCCATTGGGGTGAGCGCACTTTAGATTTAGATTTACTGATCTATGCAGAAGAGAAAATTCAGCATGAACGCTTAACCGTGCCACATGTCGGTGTGATGGAGCGTGATTTTGTGTTGATTCCATTGCTGGATTTAGACCCCAATTTACACATTGATGGTATTGCGTTGAAACAGTTGCCTGTTGTACAACAACCCACGTTGAGCGTACTGGATGCAGGCAATTGGGCAGAGATTTAATTTAGCCGAGCTAAATATGTTGAAAGGAATAGTTTGATGATTAGTTTAAATGACTTAAGAAAATTTAAAGCAGAAGGTCGCAAATTTTCCTGCCTGACTTGCTATGATGCAAGTATGGCAAAGGCAATGGAACTTGCTGAAATTGATACCATTTTAATTGGCGATTCACTAGGTATGGCGATACAAGGTCGTGATTCCACTTTGCCTGTTACAGTTGAAGATATGACTTACCATACTGCAGCTGTACGCCGTGGTAATCAACATGCCTTGATCATGACCGATTTACCGTTTATGAGCTATGCCACCTTAAATGATGCTTTGCAAAGTGCAAAAGTAGTGATGCAAGCGGGCGCGCAAATGGTCAAAGTCGAAGGCGGTGCATGGCTAGCTGAAACGGTTCATGTTTTGACACGCAATGGTATTCCTGTATGTGTACACTTAGGTTTAACCCCACAGTCGGTACATGTGTTTGGTGGTTATAAATTACAAGCACGTACACGTGAAGCGGCAGACCAACTGATTGCGGACTGCCAAGCGGTGGTTGATGCGGGCGCTGCTGTGTTGTTATTAGAGTGTGTGCCTGCACAGCTCGGCAAAGAAATTAGTGAGTTGTTCCCACATGTACCTGTCATTGGTATTGGTGCAGGTGTGGATACCGATGGTCAAGTCTTGGTGGTACAAGACATGCTTGGACTGACTTTTGGTCGTGTTGCAAAATTTGTGCGTAACTTTATGAAAGAACAAGCAGGGGAAACGGCGATTTTGGATGCGTTCAAGGCATACCATACAGCTGTGCTAGATAGCTCATTCCCTGCGAAAGAACAAACATTCCAAGTCGAGCTGTAAAACATGAAAACTGAAACCACGATCCAAGGCCTATCAGCATCATTGAACCCTGCGCGAACGGCTCGAAAAAGTATTGGTTTCGTCCCGACCATGGGGAACTTGCATCAGGGACATTTGAACCTTGTACGCGAAGCGAAAAAACTCTGTGATGTGGTTGTAGTTAGCATTTTTGTGAATCCGATTCAATTTGGACCCAATGAAGATTTTGACAGTTACCCACGCACCTTGGAGCAAGATCAGCGCTTGTTGGCCGAGGTTGGTTGTGACATCGTGTTTGCACCAACTGTTGAGCAAATGTATGGCAACAGTCCACGTTTGACCAATATTACTGTTTCAGATATCACCAATGATTTGTGTGGTCTACAACGTCCAGGTCATTTTGATGGTGTCGCCGTTGTAGTGACGAAACTGTTCAATATTGTGCAACCTAATTTTGCTTTCTTTGGTGAAAAAGACTATCAACAGTTGGCTGTGATTCGTCAGTTTGTTCGTGATTTGAATATGCCGCTTGAGGTAATGGGTGTGGCAATTGCACGTGCAGAAGATGGTTTGGCTTTAAGTTCCCGTAATGGTTATTTAAGCGAAGAAAACCGTCAAAAGGCACCGACCATTTACCAAAGTTTAAAAGCGGCAGAACAGTCGCTACAAACCGGTACTGCTTTAGCGGATGTGTTAGCAAATATAAAGGCGACATTGACACAGGCTGGTTTTGTTGTGGATTATGTGGAAGCACGCACACCTGCATTGCAGAAATTAGATGCGTTTGACCAAGATCTGGTGCTTTTTGTTGCGGCGAAACTCGGGGCAACTCGTTTAATTGATAACTTGAAAGTGAAACATATTTAGGCAAGCTCACCTCTCAAAGGATTAAGATGAAGCGCATTTTAATTGTTACAGGACAGTCTGGTTCAGGTAAATCCTCTGCATTACAAGTATTGGAAGACCTCGGTTATTACTGTATTGATAATTTGCCTTTGGCCTTACTCCCAGAGATTGTGGCTAAACTGGATCGGGAAAATAACCTTGAGCAGTTGGCGCTTGGTGTGGATGTACGCAGTACACGTGCAGATTTGCAAGAGTTCGACTTGGTGTTTGAACAATTGCAAAGACATGGTACGGTCGATATTATTTATTTGACCACGCGTGACCAAGAGCTGATTGCGCGCTTTAGTGCTTCACGTCGTCCACATCCGTTGGCGACACGCTTTCAAAGTTTGAACCAGTGTATTCAAGAAGAGAAAACCCTTTTATTGCCGATTAATTTGCGCTCAACTGTGCATATTGATACCACCGATAAAAGTGTGCACGATTTAAAGCATACCTTGCTGTCAAAATTGGGGCAGTCGGATAACCTGATTTTGATTTTGCAGTCTTTTGGCTTTAAACACGGTATCCCGTTAGATGCTGACTATGTGTTTGATGTTCGACATTTACCGAATCCGCATTGGGATTTAGAACTGCGGAAGTATTCAGGACTAGATGCCCCTGTGCAAAAATTTTTGGAACAAAGTGAGCAAACGCACGAAATGTTCCAAGATATTTATAAGTTTTTAGATAAATGGTTACCAGCTTTTGCTGAAGGGCATCGTCACTATATGACCGTGTCAATTGGTTGTACAGGTGGGCAGCATCGCTCTGTATATATTGTGGATAGACTAAAAAAAGCCCTTGAGGCAAAATGGTCTATTCAGGTCCTCCATCGAGAAATGAAGCACTGGGCATGATTGACACAACTGTTGATGTAATTAATAAACTAGGGTTACATGCGCGTGCATCTGGCAAGCTCATTGAAGTGACCACCAAATTCCGTTCTTCAATCCAAATTGGAAAAGGAGACAAATTGGTGGATGCTAAAAATATTATGTCCCTCCTGATGCTAGGCGCAGGAAAGGGCACCACTTTACGCTTGGTGCTTGAAGGCGCAGATGAAGAACAAGCTTTATCTGAGATTCAGGCACTATTTGCAGCAAAATTTTACGAGGCAGATTAATCGTGGCACGTCGACCGCATAGTTTTACTGAAGAAGACTTTGAATCTTTAGAAGGACGTGCAAGTAAAACTGAACAGAAAAAAGCCGTACAACGTATGGCATCTTTGGGTTCTCAACTTGCAGAGTTGAACACTAAACAAATTCAAAACTTACCTGTTGAAGAGCGTTTGATTGAAGCCCTTTTGGATGTAAAACTAATTACATCAAATGAAGCTCGTCGTCGCCAATTTTTACGCATTGGGAAGTTGTTGCGTAATGAAGATGAAACGGTGATTTTGTCTTATTTGACACCGCAACAAGGCGCGAAAAAAACCGCTCAATTGCAGCGTTGGGTTGACCGTATGATCAAAGATGGTGATGTGGTCATTAATGAGTTTTCCAAAACCTATAATGCCGCGGAACGTCATACCATTCGTCAGCATGTATTGCGTATTCACCGTGATATGAAACAGCAGGCTGATGAAGAACAACTTAAAGCTTCGCGTTTGAAGTTGTTTAACTACATTCAGCAAGTGGCTTTAATTTCAGATAATTAAGTCATTTAGACATAAAAAAGCGACCTTCAAGGTCGCTTTTTTATGTGAGAATATTTGCTTGAATAGACTGCTGAATGTTTAGCTAAACTCGCCCGTTGCACGCTCTTTGGCCCAATCGCGTAGAACAAATTTTTGTAACTTGCCTGTCGACGTTTTTGGAATTTCTGTAATCACCACATCTTTCGGGACTTTAAAACGTGCCAGATGTTGCTTACAGAATTCAATGATTTCCTCAGGCGTAGTTTCTTTGCCTGCTTTGAGTTCAATAAATGCACAGGGCACTTCTTGCCAGCGAGGATCGGGCTTCGCGACCACCGCAGCCGTTAAAATAGCAGGATGTTGATAGAGAATTTCTTCAACTTCTAGTGATGAAATATTCTCACCTCCAGAAATGATCACATCTTTAGAGCGGTCAGTAATTTTGGCATAGCCATCGGGTTGGCAGACTGCAAGATCGCCTGTATGAAACCAACCACCTGCAAAGGCTTCTGCGGTCGCTTCAGGGTTTTTGAGATAACCTTTCATCACAATGTTGCCACGGAACATAATTTCGCCCATGGTCTGACCATCATGCGGGACAGGTTGCATGGTATCTGGATCAAGGACTTTCATGCCATCTTGCAGTGGGTACGGTACACCTTGGCGTGAGTGCAGTTGCGCTTGTTCTTGAATCGATAAGTCTGACCAACCTGCTTGAGAGGCACAAAGCGCAGAAGGGCCATAGGTTTCAGTGAGGCCATAGACATGGGTGACATTGATGCCAATATGACGCATGCCCTCAATAATTGCAGCAGGAGGTGCAGCACCTGCCACCATCACTTCAACGCGATGCTCAAAGTGAATCCGTTGCTCTTCAGGGGTATTGATCAGCATTGATAACACAATCGGCGCACCGCAGAAATAATCGACTTTGTGTTCAGCGATGAGTTTGAAAATGAGTTCAGGGTCAATTTTACGTAAACAGATGTTGGTGCCCCCATTGGCTGCCATAGTCCATGCAAAGCACCAGCCGTTACAGTGAAACAGGGGGAGGGTCCACAAGTAGGTCGCACGAGGTGTCATGCCACAAGCAATGATGTTACTGGCTGCATTGATATAAGCCCCGCGGTGATGATAGACCACCCCTTTCGGGTTACCTGTCGTTCCCGAGGTGTAATTTAGGCTAATGGCATCCCATTCATCTTGAGGTAAATGCCACTCAAAGTTTTCATCGCCTTCGGTTAACCAGTCTTCATATTCAATCTGACCAATCGGAGCTGCAAAACAGTTTTCGTACTCAGCATCATCTACATCAATCACAAAAATGTCACGCTTGACTAAAGCCAAAGCCTCTTGTGCAACCGATGCAAACTCAGGATCGACCAAAAGGACTTTGGTTTCGGCATGTTCCAACATGAACGCAATGGTTTTTGCATCTAGGCGTGTATTCAGCGTATTTAGTACCGCACCTGTCATGGGTACTGCAAAATGTGCCTCAATCATTGCAGGGATGTTGGGCAATAGTACCGAGACGGTATCATTCTTAGTGATCCCTAGTTTTTGCAGCTGAGAAGCAAATTGGCGACAACGTTGATAAGTTTCACGCCATGAAATATGACGGTGTCCATGAATGATGGCATCTTGATGGGGATAAATATAGGCAGCTCGTTCTAAATAACGCAGCGGTGACAAAGCCACAAAGTTTGCGGGGGTTCTTGGTAGTTCGTCATAAGCGCTGACCATGTTTATCACTCCAAATTCAGTATTATTTTTCCATTGCTTAAAAGATATGCATTTTTCAGCCATCTTGCATTTATGCTTTAGTCGAGTTGCGCTTTTTAGATGAATTTATTGAACTTTTTTGTTTAGTTTATCTAAACTGAATCTATGGATTCTGTGCGATATAAGCGCTTTTAGGTCGATTCTAGCTTGTTTTGTGAGCAATATGTATATGCTTGTGTTGCAGCATTGTTTAATAAAAAGTGACCGATAAAGTCATTCTAAAATGTAGCGATGAGGATTGCGGCACATCAATTCCCTCATTCTAGGGAGGCTGATGGATTGGCAAATGAATTCAAAATGCGCCGAAACGTGAATTTTCTAGGGGAAAAGGTTTAATCCTGTGGATAACACGTGTAAAATTCGACTGATTTTATTTATCCACCGTTTTTATCTTTTGAGGTTTTACCTCGATCATAATCTCGCGGTGACATGCTCCATGGTACGGGGCATCACTCCTTAAGGATTTTTTATGCCAATTATCACTTTGCCAAATGGCGATCAAAAACAATTTGATCAAGCTGTATCTGTGATGGACGTTGCACTGAGCATCGGTCCGGGTCTTGCGAAAAATACAGTTGCAGGAAAAGTCGATGGTCGTTTAGTCGATGCATCTGACTTGATTACCACGGATGCCAGCCTTCAAATTATTACGCCTAAAGACGAAGAAGGTGTCGAAATCATTCGTCACTCTTGCGCTCACTTGGTGGGACATGCGGTTAAGCAATTGTTCCCTGAAGCGAAAATGGTGATTGGTCCTGTCATTGAAGATGGCTTCTATTACGATATTTTTAGTGCAAAGCCATTTACACCAGAAGACATGGTAGCCATTGAAGAGCGCATGAAAAAGCTCATCGATCAAGACTATGATGTCATCAAAAAAATGACACCACGTGATGAGGTGATTGCAGAATTCACAGCGCGTGGTGAAGATTATAAATTACGCTTGATTGCAGACATGCCTGAAGAAACAGAAATGGGCTTGTACTACCATCAAGATTATTTGGATATGTGCCGTGGTCCACACGTGCCAAATACTAAATTTTTAAAAGCATTCAAGTTGACTAAAATGTCAGGCGCTTATTGGCGTGGCGATGCGAAGAATGAACAGTTACAACGTATTTATGGTACAGCGTGGGCAGACAAAAAACAGCTTGCAGCGTATATCAAACGTATTGAAGAAGCTGAAAAGCGTGACCACCGTAAAATTGGTAAAGCTTTAGACCTGTTCCATATGCAAGAAGAAGCACCAGGTATGGTGTTCTGGCATCCAAACGGTTGGACCATTTATCAAGTACTTGAACAATACATGCGTAAAGTTCAGCAAGACAATGGCTACCTCGAAATTCGTACCCCACAAGTGGTTGATTTCACGCTTTGGGAAAAATCAGGCCATGCTGCAAACTATGCAGATGGTATGTTCACGACACATTCAGAAAGCCGTAACTATGCAATTAAGCCGATGAACTGTCCTTGTCACGTACAAGTGTTCAACCAAGGTTTAAAGTCATACCGTGATTTGCCAATTCGTTTGGCCGAGTTCGGTTCGTGTCACCGGAACGAACCATCGGGTTCATTGCACGGCATTATGCGTGTTCGTGGCTTTACCCAAGATGATGCACACATTTTCTGTACCAAAGAGCAAATTGGTCAAGAAGTGGCTGACTTCATTCAACTGACTTTAGATGTGTATAAAGACTTCGGTTTCGAAGAAGTGCAAATGAAGTTGTCTACACGTCCAGAGAAACGTGTGGGTGATGATGCACTTTGGGATATGGCTGAAAAATCTTTAGCAGATGCTTTAGATGCTGCTGGTTTGGAGTGGGAACTTCAACCGGGTGAAGGCGCATTCTATGGTCCGAAAATTGAATTCTCACTGAAAGACTGCTTAGGCCGTGTATGGCAATGTGGTACAATCCAATGTGACTTCAATTTGCCAGAACGTTTAGATGCGTCATATGTCACTGAAGACAATGATCGTGATCAACCGGTAATGTTGCACCGTGCAATACTTGGCAGTTTTGAACGTTTTATTGGTATACTAATCGAACACTATGCGGGCTTTATGCCACCTTGGTTAACACCAATCCAAGCATGTGTGATGAACATTACCGATTCACAAGCGGAAGCATGTGAGTCAGTCGTCGCTAAACTTAAAGAAAACGGTCTCCGTGCGATTTCAGACTTGAGAAATGAGAAAATCGGCTTTAAGATTCGTGAACGTACATTAGAGCGTATTCCTTACTTACTGGTACTTGGGGACCGTGAGGTAGAGGAAGGTACAGTGAACGTGCGTACCCGCTCTGGAACAAATTTGGGTACTATGTCAATCGACGCTTTCGTTGACCTAGTAAAAGCAGCCGTTGCCGAACGCGGCCGGTACATTGTGGAGTAACAGCGATTAAACAGCCTGACCGTAATCAACAGGGCGGTAACAAATCAAACCGTCCTGCTTTGAATGATGAAATTCGTGCGAAAGAAGTCCGTCTTGTAGACGAAAATGGTGAGCAAAAAGGTATTGTTAGCTTGGCAGAAGCATTACGCGCTGCTGAAAGTGTTGAGCTTGATCTTGTTGAGATCGTAGCAAACGCTGAACCGCCTGTTTGTAAAATCATGGACTTCAACAAGCATTTGTTTGATCTAAAGCAAAAGCAGAAAGAAGCGAAGAAAAAACAGCATCAAGTACAGGTGAAAGAAATCAAACTCCGCCCGGGTACTGATGTTGGTGATTACAACGTAAAACTACGTGCAATCACTAAGTTCCTTGAAGAAGGCAACAAAGTAAAAATTACTCTTCGTTTCCGTGGTCGTGAAATGGCGCACCAACAGCTTGGTTTGGCTCAACTTCAAAAAGTTGAAGCAGATGTGGCTGAAATTGGTGTTGTTGAGCAATCACCAAAAATGGAAGGTCGTCAAATGGGTATGTTGCTTGGTCCTAAAAAGAAAAAGTAATGATCCATTGATCTTAAAAAAGCACTGCCTATGCAGTGCTTTTTTTATTGCAATATCAAGAGAAGGCTACTAACCAATTTGATTATGATCTTATAAAGTTGCTTGCAAAGTGCATAAGCCGTCTATCTCAAGTCCAATCTGAATATCCCTAAAGTTAGCGTTACTTAAGCTTTGCATGTGTTCATCTTTGGTCATATACAGTTCGAGATTCTTCATATTTCCATCAGGTTGGGCCAAGTGATCGGTCATGAAGTAGGAGCCATGGGGTTGGATAACTTGCTGTGCAATACTCTTATGAAACTCATAAGCATATGCTTTATGGCGAAGTTCATGTAAAGCTTGATGAATCACGACATAGTCAAAGCGTTGACCATTCAGAACTGTATACCAATCCTGCTGTTTAAAATCAGCGATGATAAAATCTACGGATGTATGGGGAATAGCAGCTAAGGGTTGTTTGGCTAAGTTATGCATAGCCGCTGAAAAATCGACGGCTGTATAATGAATATTAGCTCGTCTACTTAAGAGCTCATATGCAAAGAAACCGGGGCCTGAGCCTAATTCTAAAATACGGACATCTGGTTTTGGATGATTTAAAAATTGAGAAATATAGTGTTCGAAGAACTCGATGCGGTAAGGTCGTTTAAGGTTTGCTTCCTTTGCCCACTGTGTCGCATGTAGCGGATCTTTAAGATCGATTGGGCTTGGAATATCAATGATTTTATTCATGTTGTTAAGTCATTTTTTATTCGCATAAAAGCTAAGTAATATATAAAATTACATAAAAATAGTCATGTTTAATTATGATATCGTGTATCCAAAATAAGTGAATAAACTCAGGAAATAAGAATGATCGATTTGTACTATTGGGGAACACCCAACGGACATAAAATTAGCATTGCATTAGAAGAGATGGGTTTGGAGTATCAAGTTTTTCCCATCAATATTTTAGAAAATGATCAGTTTCAACCCGACTTTCTGCGCATTTCACCCAACAATAAAATCCCTGCGATTGTGGATCAAGATGGCCCCAAAGGTGAAGCCATTTCTGTGTTTGAGTCAGGGGCGATTTTGCAGTATTTAGGGCGTAAAACAGGACAGTTTTATCCAAGCGATGAACAGTCTCGTGTTGAAGTTGAGCAGTGGTTGATGTGGCAAATGGGTGGTTTTGGTCCAATGCTTGGACAGAACCATCACTTTAGTAAATTTGCACCCGAACGTATTGCGTATGCGACTGAACGCTATGTCAATGAAACCAAGCGCTTGTATGCTGTACTAGATAATCAGCTTTTTGGTCAAAACTATGTGGCTGGCGAGTATTCGATAGCGGATATGGCAATTTTCCCATGGATTTTGCGTTATGAATGGCAACAAATTGATATAAATGACTATCCAAATGTGAAGGCTTATATGGAGCGTATTCAAGCGCGTCCTGCAGTTCAGCGTGCGTTGGCGCTTCAAGTGAATTAGTTACAGAAGCGCTGACTTGAACTGTGTTAAGCTTAGCACCTTCAAGGTATAAGCCATTCTTTAAAGCCACCGATGGGTGGCTTTTTTGTTGAAAGGTTGTTTGGACATCAGCGTAATGAAAAAAGAGTTTTTCCTCAATTTAACCCGTATTATTGAAGCGAATCCTAAAATCTATCTCAGTATTATTGTGGGGATTGCGGGATGTTTGGTGCTATTTGTAGCTGAAGCGGTACACATTCAAAAAATCATTGAACTGCTGAATACCAAAGATCAGGCGGTACTTCGAGCTGCAATTGAACCGATTGCCGATAAATATTCATGGTCACGTTGGTCTTTGTTGATTCTGGCATTGATCTGGTCAAGTTTTGCTTACAGCTCAACCAAGAAAAAGCTGGGTTTAAAATCATAAAATGATGTGGGCCTTAGGACTACTTTTCCTTTCTGCCTTTGGGGCGGCGACACTGCTACCCTTGCAGTCAGAGGCCGTCTTGGTGGGATTGTTGGCTCAGACGCAGTATCCAGTGTGGTTATTGGTAGCTGTTGCAAGCCTAGGCAATATTTTAGGTAGCTGTGTGAATTGGTGGCTCGGCCTGAAAGTTGAGCAATACAAAAATAAAAAATGGTTTCCCGTCTCAGAGCAAAAGATGTTGCAGGCACAGGGTATTTATCAAAAATATGGTTTTTGGTCTTTATTGCTCAGTTGGATCCCCATCATTGGCGATCCGATTACCCTCATTGCAGGATTACTCAAAGAAAACTTTGTTCGTTTTGTCGTGATGGTGAGTATTGCGAAAATCGGACGCTATCTTTTTGTGTATTGGATGTTTAGTCAGTTCTAATTATTTTCAGAGACCAACTAGCCATATGCTTATATGTGCTGAATGGGTTTAAAGTTTATCTAGAGAGATGACACGAGTGAGTAAAAACTCGTGTCATGCTAAATTTTTAACGACAAGCATTTAGATCGAATTCAATCGCATCTTTAAATTTAGACTTTTTATAGAGCCACAGTGTACTTGCCGTGCGTTTAACACTGACTTTGCTGTTTGCAACGGCTTGTAAAACTTGTTGATCAAGCGCGTAAATACCTGAACCTTTGATAATTTTAGGCTTCTTGATGTTGCCGTGTTTATCGGCTTTAAAGCTAAATTTAATTTGACGGTCATGATCATTCAACTGCGTAGAATCTAGCGCAAGCTTAGGTTGAGCCTGATATTGAAAAGGCACTTTTTGCTGCTGTTGTTGTGCAAGCCAATTCTTCGAGTCGAAGGTGTAGTTACATGCTTCGGCATCATTTGGGGTTAGGTTTAAATTAAAAACTTGATAACCAATGACAGCTAAAGCGGTGTCGTCCTCCATAAAAGGTTTTACTTTGGCTTGAAGTACGGCATTTACCAGCTTTTCATCCAAAGCTTTGATTCCCGTCGTTTCTTGGACTGTCGCTTTGGTTACATCACCTGTTTCATCTGCATACACACGAATAATTGCTGCACGGTTTTGTTGATTTAAATCGCTATTTTTATATTGGGGTTTGGGAAAATCTACCCATTGAATACGCGTGGTCAAATGCGCCGATTGAGCTGAACTTTTTTGAATGGTGAGTTCTAATGGTGGTTGAGCTGCATGACTGAGATGAAAGGGCAGTGTAGACAATGCGAGCAAGAAGAGTGGTTTCATATGATCGATTTCTTTTATAACGCATCCAGTGCGCATGACTTAAATAATTGTTGCGAGTATTTCCTGAATTAGAAAGACTCGCAAGTTATATTGTTAAATTAAAACTATTTTTGCTCGGCTTGGGTGATGTCTACACCAAATAAGTCTTTGGTTTTAGCCCAACTGAGTGCGACCACCAAGAGCGTCATGCTGCCGCCAAAAACCGTTGCAATCACAGGGCCTAAATATTTTGCTGCAAGACCTGACTCAAATGCCCCCAGTTCATTACTACTCGACACAAACATACCATTTACAGCTGCAACACGGCCTCGCATATTTTCAGGAGGATAAATTTGTAAAATAGTCTGACGAATTACCACTGAAATACTGTCACATGCACCCGTCATAGCAAGAGCAAATAAAGATAGCCAGAGATAGTTTGAGTAAGCGAACAATAAGGTGAATAGGCCAAAACCAGCAACAGCAAGCAGCATATTGCGCCATGCATGTCGGGTGGGCGGAAAACGTGTCAGCGCAATCATGGTAATGAGTGCACCAATCGATGGCGCTGCCCGTAAATAGCCCAATCCTTCGGGCCCAATTTTCAAAATATCTTCAGCAAAGATCGGGAGCAAAGCAATCACACCACCAAACAGTACCGAGACTAAGTCGAGTGAGATGGCCCAGAGGACAATTTTAGTTTTGGCAATAAAACGAAAGCCTTCACCTAAACTTTGTAGTACACGTTCCGTTTCAATTTTAGGAAAAGTGCGTTTGCTTAAAAGATTGACGAGTAAGAAACATAGGCTGAGCAGTACCGCTACACTGATTAAACTGGTTTCACGGCCTAAAAATGCCAGCATAAATCCACCGAGCATTGGCCCAATAATCACCCCGCTTTGCCAACCAATGGTGGTCCATGTAGCACCATTGGCATAAATTTCCCGAGGAATTAAAAAAGGTTTGAGTGATGTTGCGGATGGATTGTAGAAACCTCGAATTGTTCCTAGGCCAAAGATCACGGCATAGACACCCCATGACAGGGTGGAGAGTTCAATGTGCTTTAAGCCATAAGCATGAAATAACCCCCATAAAACCAAGGGCAGAGGAATGGCAAAGAATAAGCAGATTTTCATGATGGTTTGTTTATTAAAGCGATCGGCAAAATAGCCGCCCCATAAGGAGAGCGCAATAAAGGGGATTGCTTCTGCCAGACCAATCAAGCCTAGAGTGAGAGGATCTTTGGTAATTTTATACAAAGAATACGCCACAATAATTTCCTGAATCAAAATGGCAAGTGTCAGACAAAATTGATTGAGTGTAACAATAGAAAAGTCTCGGTATCTGAGTACGGCAAAAGCATCCTGTGTGGTGTTCATAAGGGTACAGTATGGAATGAATGAGGCATTATACGACTTGGACTAAACCTCGGTTATAAATTCATCGCTTAAAGCTTATCGGGAAATAAACTAAGCTTGCTTTTATTGTTGATTATTTGCTTTTGTTTTAGACAAAGTTCGATTAGAATATTCGCTCCCTTACCTGCAGGTCGTTTTGCAATGGTGCAAACGTTCCGAACAGGTGTTCAAAAGAGGTTGTTATGCCTAAGATGAAAACTCGCCGTGGTGCAGCTAAGCGTTTTAAAGCTACTGCTAACGGTTTCAAGCGTAAACAAGCGTTCAAACGCCACATTTTGACCAAAAAATCTGCTAAGCGTATTCGTCAATTACGCGGCTGTGTAATGGTTCACGTGAGTGACGTTGCTTCAGTTCGTCGTATGTGCCCATACATCTAAGGAGATTATAAATGGCTCGTGTAAAACGTGGTGTACAGGCTCATCGCCGTCATAAAAAAATTCTTGCTCGTGCTAAAGGTTACTACGGCGCTCGTTCACGCGTATATCGCGTAGCGTTCCAAGCAGTAATCAAAGCGGGTCAATACGCTTACCGTGACCGTCGTCAGAAAAAACGTCAATTCCGTGCTCTATGGATTGCGCGTATTAATGCTGGTGCTCGTCTAAATGGTTTATCGTACAGCCGTATGATCGCTGGCTTGAAAAAAGCTCAAGTGATTATCGACCGTCGCGTACTTGCTGACATCGCTATGCATGACGCAGTTGCATTTGCTGCTTTAGCTTCTAAAGCTAAAGATGCATTAGCTGCATAAGTCTTTAAGACTTAAAGAAAGACCGCTTTTTAGCGGTCTTTTTTATTGCCGATTATCTTTTGAATCAAATTTTTTATGGGTCAAAGGTGAGACTGTGATACAACCATAATTACATATGATAAGAAAGACCGCATCAGCGTTAGGCCAGTACAATGAAAAGAATCAATGTCGTAGGAACCTCTGCCACGGGAAAATCTACATTTTCCAGAGCTTTGGCCGAAAAGTTAGATTTGCATTATATCGAGTTGGATAATTTGTTTTGGTTAGACGACTGGCAAGAATGTCCCGATGAGGTGTTCTTTGCCAAGATTGAGTCGGAAGTACAAAAGGCGACACAGGGCTATGTGATCGATGGTAACTATACCCGCGCCATTCCTGTGAAATGGGCGGAAATTGATACTGTCATTTGGTTGGACTTACCGTTTCCAGTCAACCTTTACCGTTCTGTGAAGCGTGCGGTTCAGCGGGCATGGGCGCAACAGGATTTATGGGAAAACTCAAATAATCGGGAAAGTTTGCTGCGGATGTTTGGTCGGGAATCGATTATTTGGTGGATGATCAAAACACATGCTAAAAACCGACAGAAATACTTAAAAATGATGCAGATGCCTGAATATCAACATATACAGTGGATTCATTTAAAGACACCAAAACAGGTGAGTTGCTTTTTAAATCAGTTGGCTGTTGAAAAGCATAGCGTTTAAATAAAAAATATCAGTACATACTCAGCGATCAAGATGAACCTTTAAGCTTTAGTTACATAAATCTGCTTTAATCTCAAAGATGGCCGATGCCTAATAAATAAAAAGATTAAAAAGAAAAGGAGCAGGATATGCTTGCAGAAATTACTGGGATGGGACAGGGAAGTATCACGGTGGAATTACAAATGATTCCCAGAAAAGGTGAGTCAGTCAAAATTATGTATGGACCTGATGCGGAGCTTGAAGGCGAGGTGGTTTCGGTTAATCATTATATAAATCAACATGCCAATCAGCATAAGGTGCAAATCAAAATCCAGCCTTTCAACCTTCTTATTACCGCCTGAAGAAATTGAGCCCATAAAAAAACGCTCTTAGAGAGGAGCGCTTTGATATACCTCTAATAGCTTATAAGCCAAAATAATAGCCCACTACACAAATCAAAATCGTAATTACGATTAAAGCAAATACCCCGGTTTTCCCAGATTTGTGGTGTGTTTCATGAGGCTTGGTCTCTATCGCACTTAATTTAGGTGTTGAATGATTGCGAGCATTAAGTGGTGTAGTCGTGTCTTTGGGTGTGAGCTGCGCGGTTTGATAGTGATTGGCCACTTTCACGATAAACTTGGTACTTAAATCATCAATCTTTTGTTCAAAATGACGTAGATTCAATTGCTCATCTGGCGTGAGCACGTGGCCTTCTGCATTGTAAGGATGTTGAATCTTAGTCTGGATCAATGCTGATAGAGCATCTAAACGATACAGCGTTTGGTGTGCATAATCAGCAGCGTAGTCTGTTGGTAAAAGAGCGAGATGATGGGCTTCATCTGAGGCATCTTGTTGTCCATAGTAAGGTAAGTTTACCGTCTCAGGCTCTACTAAACCTTGTGCAAATGGCGCACTAAACAGTTCTTGTTCGGTAAAGTTTTCGATTTCATCCCATTTCGGCGTTTGTAAGTCTGCTTCAATGCGTTTGCTGAGTTTGTGATTCAGTTCAAAACGCCATAAATTTTCACTACGGATTGAGCTTTGTTGTGTTTTTGGAATTATAAAATCGTGTTCAGCGCTGTACCACTCCGCCAGTTCTTTACCAAAAATCCAAGCAGTTTTTTGCTGTGCTTGATGGCTCACAATAATATGGGGGGTAGCGAGGAGTTCAACATTTGGGTTAGGGTTCTTTTCATCTGCTAGCAATGTTGAACTATGCAGACTGAGTTGTTTGACCCCTTGTTTTTTTAAGGCTTCAAGCCACACTTGAAAATGCTGAGCCAGTAAATGTTGGCTATTTAGATCACGAAACTGAAAGCAATGTCGGTCAAAAATGGCATGTTCTAACCAACGTTGGAAACTTAGGTTGTGGCGCAAATATTCATTGCCATAAGTAACTAAAGTAAGTTGTTGTTGCCAAATAGGATCAAGCGACATTGTTTGTTGTTCTCTTCTGTGATGTCACTATCTTAACCTGTTTATAAAACCATGTACTAAACAAATTTTCCTGATCGTAGAGCTTCATCAACGTGCTTAAAAACTGATAGAATATGGGGTTTTATTAATTTTATAAATTGTTGCTTTGAGAGTTACTATGTCACTGGAAGCCCTGACCACTGAAGCGCTTGCTGCGATTGCAGCAGCAGAGGACCTTGCTACACTCGATCAAGTACGAGTGCAGTTTACGGGTAAGAAAAGCCAGCTCGCTGAGCAATCCAAAGCTTTAAGTAAAATGGACCCTGAAGAGCGTAAAAATTTTGGTGCGCAAATTCATGCAGTCCGCGAAGCGATTACCGGTGCTTTAACTGAACGCCAAACACAATTACAACAAGCAGCTTTGGCGCAAAAACTTGCAAGTGAAACGGTGGATATTACTTTACCGGGTCGTGGTCAAACGATTGGTAGTATTCACCCTGTTACTCAAGTGCAAGAGCGCATTTGTCAGTTCTTTACCAAAGCCGGTTTTGTGATTGAAACTGGCCCAGAAGTTGAAGATGACTACCACAACTTTGAAGCTTTAAATATTCCAGGGCATCACCCTGCGCGTGCAATGCACGATACATTCTATTTTGATGCGACACATTTGTTACGTACCCATACTTCGGGTGTGCAGATTCGTACCATGGAAACCCAGCAACCCCCGATTCGTATTGTGTGCCCAGGTCGTGTATACCGCTGTGACTCTGACCAAACGCATTCGCCAATGTTCCATCAAATTGAAGGTTTGTATGTAGCTGAAAATACTAGCTTTGCAGAACTGAAAGGTTTATTGGTCAATCTGTTAAACGAATTCTTTGAAAAAGACTTAAAAGTACGTTTCCGTCCATCTTATTTCCCATTCACAGAGCCAAGCGCTGAAGTGGATATTATGGATGAGCGTGGTAAATGGTTAGAAGTGCTTGGTTGTGGCATGGTACATCCAAATGTCTTACAGGCAGCAGGGATTGATCCTGAAAAATACAAAGGCTTTGCTTTCGGTCTAGGTGTGGAACGTTTTGCGATGCTTCGTTATGGCATCAATGACTTACGTATGTTCTACCAAAACGATGTGCGTTTCTTACGCCAATTTGCTTAAACAGATTTATACCTCTCCCAGCCTCTCCTTGAAGGAGAGGAGTTGTTTGTGATGACTCGGGGTTCTCCTTCTTTTCCAAAAGAGGGAGTTAGAGGGGGATTCAAAAATTTAGATTTATAGGTTTTTAACAAAATGAAAATTAGCGAAAATTGGTTGCGTACATGGGTTAACCCAGCCGTTGATAGCAATACTTTATCTGATCAACTGACCATGTTGGGTTTAGAGGTCGATGATTTATCGCCTGCGGCAAAACCGTTCACTGGCGTGGTTGTTGGTGAGGTGTTGACGGTAGAGCAACATCCTGATGCAGACCGTTTACGTGTGACCACTGTGAATATTGGTTCAGGCGAGCCGTTACAAATAGTGTGTGGTGCACCAAACGTACGGGTTGGTATGAAAGCCCCTGTGGCAACCATTGGTGCTGTGCTTCCAGGCGATTTCAAAATCAAGAAAGGCAAACTTCGTGGCATTGAATCACAAGGGATGTTGTGTGGTGCATCTGAAATTGATCTAGAAGACAAAATTGATGGCCTTTTAGAGCTGCCCGTTGATGCACCTGTCGGTGTGGATATTCGTGAATATTTAAATTTAGATGATCATGTCATTGATATCAGCATCACGCCAAACCGTGGTGACTGTTTTAGTATTCGTGGTATTGCCCGTGAAATTGGGGTAATTAACCAACTGACTGTGACTGCACCTGAAATTAATGCCGTTGCTGCGACCATTGCTGATGAGAAAAAAGTTGTGGTGAGCACTGAAGGCTGCCCGCGCTATTTGGGTCGTGTGATTAAAAACGTGAATACCAAAGCCGCAACCCCAGAATGGATGGAACGTGCTTTGGTTCGCTCAGGGATTCGTCAGCATAGTATTTTGGTTGATATTACCAACTATGTACTGATGGAGTTGGGTCAACCGCTCCATGCTTTTGATGCAGCAAAAATTCAAGGTTCAGTCCAAGTTCGTCAAGCGAATACGGCGGAGAAATTGGTTCTACTGAATGAACAAGAAGTTGAGCTCAATGAAAAAGTCATGGTGATTGCGGATGATGAAAAAGCATTAGCGATTGCAGGCATCATGGGTGGCTTGTCTTCATCTGTTAC
Source organism: Acinetobacter sp. CWB-G5 (assembly GCF_019209785.1). Taxonomy (NCBI): domain Bacteria; kingdom Pseudomonadati; phylum Pseudomonadota; class Gammaproteobacteria; order Moraxellales; family Moraxellaceae; genus Acinetobacter; species Acinetobacter sp. CWB-G5. The sequence continues at coordinate 35,823 of NZ_JAHUTF010000013.1, forward strand.
CGATGAAACCCAAGACATTTTCTTAGAGTCTGCATTCTTTGCTCCATTAGCCATTGCAGGCCGTGCCCGCAGCTTTGGTTTACATACCGATGCGTCACAGCGTTATGAGCGTGGCGTGGATTTTGAACTCCCAATACTCGCGATGCACCGTGCATCACAATTGATTGCAGAATTGGCGGGTGGTGAGTTTGGTCCGATTACGATAGCGGAACAAGCAGCTGTTTTACCGAAGCGTGAAGCGATTGAGCTAGAACAAGCACAAGTGGATCAATTGCTCGGTTATCGCGTAGATGCTGCATTTATCGCGGATGCCTTAACCCGTTTAGGTTGTGCTGTGACGGTTAAAGCAGAAGGTCAGTGGTCTGTAGTACCGCCTTCACACCGTTATGATATGGCGATCTACCAAGACCTGATTGAAGAAGTTGCGCGTATTCATGGTTATGACAATATTCAAATCAGTTTGCCAAAAATTGAAGCGCAATTGGCGCAATATCAAGACCAATTTGAAATGGCTCAGCTTCGTCAAACTCTCGTGACTTTGGGTTATCAAGAAGCGATTAGCTTTAGCTTTGCAGACTTAAAGCTTGAGAAGCAACTCAATGCGGCTGTGAATCCTTTGGCTTTGGCTAACCCGATTTCAAGTGATTTAGCGGTGATGCGTTCAACATTGCTCTCTAGTTTGATTCCGTGTGTGCAATACAACGTAAACCGCCAACAAAGCCGTGTACGTTTCTTTGAATTAGGCTTGCGTTTTGACTATCAAGATGCTGAATCTATTCATGATTTGAAACAAATTCCTACCCTTGCAGTGATTGCAACAGGTGCAAAAACTTCAGAAACTTGGCATGCTAAACCTCAAGCTATGGATTTCTTTGATTTCAAAGGTGAAATTGAAGAAGTATTGGCAGCAGGTCGTGTGCAAGTAGACTATGTTCGTTCTGAGCGTAGCTGGTTGCATCCAGGACAGTCTGCTGAGATTTTAGTCGATGGCCAATCTATTGGTTACTTTGGTCGATTACATCCATCTTTAGAAGATGCACTGGATTTGAGCACAACTTGGGTGGCTGAACTTGATCAATCGGCTGTTTTGCAAACTTATGTATCTAATTTTACAGAATTATCACGTTTTCCGTCGGTTAGACGTGATATTGCGCTTTTAATTAGTGATAAGATAAATGTAAGTGAAATTCAGCAACTTATCGAAAAAACAGGTGGTGAGCTTTTAGACTCGACTTGGTTGTTCGATGTGTACACTGGGCAAGGCGTTGAAGACGGTAAGCGCTCATTGGCATTTGCACTTCTTTGGCAACACCCATCACGTACGCTTGAAGATGCTGAAATTAAATCCGGTATGGATCATATTTTACAAGTGTTGGAAAACACTTATCAGGCGACATTGAGGGCTTCATGACAGCATTAACAAAAGCGGAAATGGCTGACCATCTAAGTGAGCTCACGAGTTTAAACCGTCGTGAAGCTAAGCAAATGGTCGAGTTGTTCTTTGACGAGATTAGCCAAGCGCTAATCTCTGGTGAGCAAGTTAAACTTTCTGGTTTCGGTAACTTTGAGTTGCGTGATAAACGTCAACGTCCAGGTCGTAACCCGAAAACGGGTGAAGAAATTCCGATTTCTGCACGTCGTGTAGTGACCTTCCGCGCAGGGCAGAAATTCCGCCAGCGTGTGGGAAATGAGCAGATCGATTGATCTGCTTTTTTTTGCTTAGAATTTTTGATGATCGTTTGGCTGATTCAATTCTTGCCAAATAATGGAACGTCGTTTTTTGATAAATTTTGAGCATAAAAAAAGAGAGCCAAGGGCTCTCTTTTTCTGACTAATCTCTAAGAGATTAGTGAGCTTCAGAAGCAGCAACTTCAGAAGCAGCAGCAGTAGCTTCAGAAGCAGCAACAGTAGCTTCAGATGCAGCAGCAGCAGCATCTACAGCAACTTCAGAAGCAGCTTGAACAGCTTCAGATGCAGCAGCAACTTCAGATGCAGCAGCAGCAGCAGGAGCTTCTTCTTTCTTAGCACAGCCAACGAAAGCTAAAGTAGTAGCAACTGCAGCAGCAATAGCGATTTTTTTGAATAACATGGCATCACTCTCTAAAATATGAGATTAAAAAAAACCGACGTTAGTCTGTTGTGTGCTTTTATTGTTCCTAATTTTGCTAGGGACTAACAATGCAGGAGCAGCCTAACTGGTCTGCAAATATGCTATCACTGCGCATTTTGAATTGCTACTAGCTGGGATGAAAAAAGTGATAAAAAAGGTCTAAAAACAGGGCTTTTTTAACAGAAAATAACAATCAATGATGAGGTTTGTATTGGAGAAGTGCTGAATAAACATTTAAAAAGATGAAGGTTTTTTATTTCAAATTTTTGTTTATCAAAAACTTGCAAATAAGTTTACAGAGAATCGGATAAAATGTTGCTTTGTGTAAGCTAAGTCAACCAAATAAAAAGGCTGTCGTTAAGACAGCCTTTTTAGGTGAAGCAGGTCGGATCAACTGGTTGCTTTACGCTTCATTTGATCAAAGAAATCATCGTTGGTTTTAGTTTCTTTCATGCGATCAAGTAAGAACTCCATTGCTGCAAGTTCATCTTGAGTATGAAGTAACTTACGTAAAATCCAAACCTTACGTAGATTGTCTTCAGACATTAAGCGCTCTTCGCGACGGGTGCCAGACTTTTTGATGTTCATCGCAGGGAAGACACGTTTTTCTGCAATACGGCGATCCAGTGTAATTTCTTGGTTACCAGTACCTTTAAATTCTTCGTAGATCACTTCATCCATTTTACTGCCAGTTTCAATCAGGGCTGTAGAAATGATGGTTAGTGAGCCACCTTCTTCAATATTACGTGCTGCACCGAAGAAACGCTTAGGGCGTTCTAGCGCATGTGCATCCACACCACCAGTTAAAACCTTACCAGATGAAGGCACAACCGTGTTGTAAGCACGTGCTAAACGGGTAATGGAGTCAAGAAGAATCACAACATCTTTCTTGTGCTCAACCAAACGTTTTGCTTTTTCAATCACCATTTCAGCCACTTGAACGTGACGAGCAGGAGATTCATCAAACGTTGACGCAATGACTTCACCACGAACAGTACGTTCCATTTCGGTCACTTCTTCAGGGCGTTCGTCAATGAGAAGAACGATCAGGAAGCACTCAGGGTTGTTACGCACGATCGACTGAGCGATGTTTTGTAACAACATGGTTTTACCCGCTTTTGGCGGTGCTACGATAATTGAACGTTGGCCTTTACCGATAGGTGCAACCAAGTCAACTACACGTGCAGTTAAATCTTCTGTCGTCCCGTTACCAAGTTCCATCACCAATTGTTCGGTTGGGAAAAGAGGTGTTAAGTTTTCAAACAAGATTTTGTTGCGTGAGTTTTCTGGCGTGTCGTAGTTAATTTGGTTCACTTTTAACAGTGCAAAATAACGTTCGCCTTCTTTGGGTGGGCGAATGGTTCCCGTAATGGTGTCACCAGTACGTAGATTGAAACGACGAATTTGAGATGGGCTAACATAAATGTCATCTGGGCCTGCAAGGTAAGAACCTGCTGCAGAGCGTAAGAAGCCGAAGCCATCTGACAGAATTTCCAAAACGCCATCACCAAAGATCTCTTCGCCATTCATCGCATGGCGCTTTAAGATGGCAAAAATAATGTCTTGCTTACGGTTACGAGCCATTCCTTCGAGGCCCATAAATTCAGCAATTTTGATGAGTTCGCCAATCGGTTTTTTCTTGAGTTCGGTTAAATTCATAGGAGGTCAGATAAGAATCAAAAATTCTAAATTACAGGATGAAAAGGAAGCAACATTTAGCCGCAGACATGCAATGAAGTAACGCAATTGTATTTGAACTATAACAATTCAGAGGACTGATTCATTGTTTGAAGAGAAACGTGTCAAAACAATTTGTATTGCCGAGCGGCGATCTTATGTGTTGTGTCTTTTAAGAAAATGACAGGATTGAATAATCCTTTATCTCTTGATCATGCAATATAAGAGAGAAAGACAGACTTGTCAATTTATAGCCGAAAAAAATACGCTGTTGTTTAGGCAGCGTATTTCATTTTCAATCTAAACGGATGCTTAAATGTTTTCTTCAATGAAAGCAGTCAATTTCGATTTTGGTGCAGCGCCCACTTGTTGAGCAACAACTTCACCATTTTTGAACATAAGTAATGCAGGAATGTTGCGGATGTTATAGTTCACAGCCGTTGCTTCGCAAGAAGTTACGTCAACTTTAACAATCTTCACTTTACCTTCGTATTCGTTCGCCAATACTTCTAATACAGGTGCAATTGCTTTACATGGCGCACACCAGCCTGCCCAGAAGTCAACAAGCACAGGAACGTCTGATTGAAGTACATCAGCGTCGAAGTTTGTATCAGTTGTATTTACGATATTGCCAGACATGGATAGCTCCAGTTTCAATTTTTGGATAGTTTTATGGCTAATAGTATGTCATAGCCTGCTATCACTGAGTAGATGGATTACTAAATTTTCAACCTTTAGTTTGAATTTGTCTAATTGAAGCTCACGATGTTACTGATCGTGTAACACAATTGTCATATATGCCGAAATTTTAAAGGCTCGTCAATTTCTGACCACAAATGGCTTTTAAATTGCATGGAGGTGAATTAATCTAAGCACAATTCTGTATAGGTTTATATTAAATCATGTCTGATTTTTTGATTGATGAAGAGTTACTTGCTGCCATCGATATGGGGTCGAACAGCTTCCACTTAGCGATTGCGCGAGTGGACCATGGCGAAGTGAAAAAAGTTGCGTCAATGTCAGAAAAAGTACAGTTAGCAGCGGGTTTAGATGAAAATAAAAACTTAACAGAAGCCGCACAGCAACGTGGTTTGGCCTGTTTATCTCGCTTTGTCGGACGCTTAGGTTCGGTTCAGCCGAATCGTTTAAGAATTGTGGCGACCAATGCGCTACGCCAAGCCAAAAATGGACATGAATTTATTCAAAAAGCGGCAGAAATTTTGCCGAAGCACATCGAAATTATTGCAGGTCGTGAAGAGGCTCGTCTGATTTATTTGGGTGTATCGCACACTATGGTAAACAGTGGGCGCCGCCTTGTGATTGATATCGGTGGGGGGTCAACAGAGCTGATTATTGGTGAAGAATTTGAACCCATTCATACCGAATCTTTACAAATGGGCTGTGTAGCATTTACCAAAGCCTTCTTTGTTGATGGTGAAATTAACCAAAAAAGTTTTGATAAAGCCGTGGTTGCAGCACGTAAGGAACTGTCTGGTATTGCAAATACCTATAAAGAAGCGGGTTGGGATACGGTGGTCGGTTCGAGTGGAACCATCAAAGCGTGTCGTCAAATTACCGTGAATATGGGTTGGAGTAATGAAAAAGAAGAACTCACCCGTGACGGTTTAGATAAGCTTAAAGAAAAATTGCTCAAATATAAACACGTCGCTGAGATGGAATTTGATGGTCTAAAAGAAGACCGTCGAGCAGTTTTGCCAGCCGGAATCGCTATACTTTATGCCATTTTCGATGTACTCGAACTGGATAAATTGGTGTATTCAGATGGTGCCCTGCGCGAAGGGGTGATGTACGACTTACTGGGGCGTTTTCAACATGAAGATATTCGAGATCGTTCTGTACAAGCGTTAATGGGCCGTTATAACGCCGATCCAAAACAAGCTGAACGGGTCGTGAACATGGCTCAGCATTTGTTTGATGGTGTGGCGGACTCACTAAAATTAACCACAGAAGACAGTGATTTACTGCGTCGTGCAGCTTATCTGCATGAAATTGGTTTAGCGATTAGTCATGCGGGCTACCATCGTCATGGTGCATATTTGTTGCAACATTCTGACATTGCGGGATTCTCGCAAATTGATCAAAACCATCTATCACATTTGGTGGCCCATCACCGTCGTAAGCTGCGTAGTGACGCGCGTGTCGATGTGATGAAAGTCGGCGGCAACAAATTAGTCTATCTGTGTTTGTTACTTCGCCTTGCTGTTTTACTCAATCATAGTCGTAGCGATCAGATGCTTCCTGCCATTGAATTAACAGTAGGCAATGCGCAACAATGGCAGCTGAGTGTTTCTGGTAATGCCGCGCAATGGCCTTTGTTGGTTGCAGACTTGCATGATGAGCAAGCGCAATTTAAGCATTGGGATGTTGAGCTGGATATCCAATCAGAACAATTTGTCGATGAATAAATTGGTCAATTAGGGATTTATGGTTGAGCTATGAAGAATAAAGCTGCGCAATCCAAAGCATGGACGACGGTTCAAATTGCACGTCATCCTGAGCGTCCGCAATTTTTAGATTATGTGAGTGAAATTTTTACCGAATTTGATGCTTTGCATGGTGATCGCTTATTTGGTGATGATGGTGCAATGATCGGTGGATTAGCTCGCTTTGATGGTCAGCCAGTCATGATTGTGGGTCAACACCGTGGTCGTAGTACGCGTGAAAAGTTACAACATAACTTTGGTATGAGTAACCCAGAAGGTTATCGTAAATCACAACGTTTACTCGATATGGCTGAACGTTTTAATCTACCCGTCTTTACATTTATTGACACCATGGGTGCATATCCAGGTGTGGGTGCAGAAGAACGTGGTCAGGCTGAAGCAATTGCAACATCTTTGGCACAACTTTCAAGCTTGAAAGTGCCTGTCATTGCAACCGTACTCGGTGAAGGTGGTTCAGGTGGTGCACTGGGTATTGGTGTGGCTGACCGTGTAGTGATGTTATCCCATAGTATTTATTCAGTCATTTCACCTGAAGGCTGTGCATCTATTTTATGGAAAACAGCTGAAAAAGCAGAGCAAGCCAGCGAAGCTTTGGCCTTGACTGCTGAAAAATTACAGAAAATTGGTATTGTTGAATATGTGGTCGATGAAGGTGAAGGCGCTCATCTCAACCCAGAACAAGTCATGCATGCTTTAAAAACCGTTTTAAAAGATGCATTGGCTGAGTTGCAACCAATGGATGCGAATGAACGATGCGAAGCACGTTACCAACGTTTAATGAAGTTTGGCAGCGACAATTTAGGGCTAGTGTCTTAACTGAGTTTCAGGATACGCCTGAACAGCCTCATTTTTTAATCGGATGTAGTGGTGGCATGGATTCCATGCTGCTACTCCATTTGATGTCTCATTTATTTCCCAAGCGCATTCGTGCCATCTATATTGATCATCAATTGCAGGATGTCAGTCCGCAGTGGGGCAGCTTTGTTCAAGAACAATGCTATGTCTTGGATGTCCCATGTGTGATTCAAGCGGTGGATGTTGATACAGGCAATGTAGAAAGCCAAGCACGTAGTGCACGTTATGCTGCCTTTCAGAAGCATCTTCTTGCCAATGAAATTTTAGTTCTCGCTCATCATCAACAAGATCAAGCTGAAACCGTTTTACTCCGTTTACTCTCTGGTGCGGGAATTCATGGACTTGCCGCCATGCAGAGCATCGACATACGAGAGCAATTTACAATTTGGCGCCCGCTATTGGCTTTGTCCAGACAGCAAATTAAGCTGTGGGCCGCTGAGATGCAGCTAAGAAATATTCAAGACCAAACCAATTTTGATACCAGTTATGATCGGGCATGGTGCCGAGCTGAATTGTGGCCAATTTTAGAACAACGCTTTCCGAAAATGCAGCAAGCTTTGGCACGCACCAGTTATTTGATGCAAGATGCCGAAACGATTTTAGTCGATGTGTTGGCGCAAGACTGGACTAGTTGTGGGAATGCTGCGGTTTTAAATTTAACCCCATTTCGTCAGTTATCTGCACCGAGACAGCGACAGTTGCTCTCTGCTTGGATGAAAGGTGAGGATTTATATCGCCCTGCTTTTGATATGGTGCAACGCCTGTTTGATGAGGTGATTGAATCCAAAGTGGATGCTCAAGCCGCATTGCATTGGAACCAATATTATTATGTACGCTATCAACAACAGCTCTTTCGTGTCAGTAAAGCCGAGTATTTGGCGGAACAATTTCAGACGATTGAGTCAATTGAGCAACGGTTTAGTTTAGATCAAGCTTATGCATTGGCTTCAGGGCAATATCACATTGAAACACAAAAATATGGACTGTCTTCTGCATTATTAGAGCAGCCTTTACAGATAAAACCACGTTTAGGTGGGGAAAAACTGCATTTGTATGGACGTGTTGGGGCTTGGCCGTTGAAAAAAGCCATTCATAGCGCACAAATTTTTCCGTGGCAACGTCATACAATACAAATATTAAGCATAGATAATGTTATGCTTGGTGTTTTTACGCCTAAAGGATTTTGGTTGGTCGAGTCGGCTTATTGTGAAGCGGGTGGATGGCAACCAAATTTAATCGCTTAGTTAAAAAATTCAGGATAGAGAAATAATCATGAGCGCAGTGTTGAATCGTAATATTTGTTTTATCGGCGGTGGTAACATGGCTCAAGCCCTCATTGGTGGCTTGATTTCACGTGGTTTACCTTCAACTCGCATTACGGTTTCTGATCCTGTTGAACAAGTTCGTCATTTATTGGCTGAAAAAGACTTGGTGGTGACTGAGGACAACGCATCTGCTATTCGTGAAGCCGATGTCGTGGTCTTAGCGGTTAAACCTCAAGTTTTAGCCAATGTTTTAAAACCATTAAATGGTTTATTTGACGGTAAGTTGATTATTTCGATCGTTGCGGGTGCTGAAATTGCCACGATTGCTGCATTAGCTGGCACTAATCGTATTGTTCGTGTAATGCCAAATACACCTGCTTTAGTACAAACAGGTGCGCATGGTTTATATGCCACTGAGGCTGTAGATAAAGAAGACCGTGATTTGGCGAGCCAAGTACTTGCTGCGACTGGCTTAACTTTATGGGTAGGCGAGGAAGCGCAAATTGATGCTGTGACTGCGGTGTCTGGTTCAGGTCCTGCGTATTTTTTCTATATGATGGAAAGCATGATCCGTGCAGGTAAAAACCTCGGTCTAGATGAAAAAGTGGCAACGGCATTGACGTTGCAAACTGCACTGGGTGCGGCACAAATGGCAATTACCAGCTCAAATACACCAGCTGAATTGCGTAAAAATGTTACTTCACCGAATGGTACAACCCAAGCGGCACTTGAAGTGTTTGATCGTGCACAAATTTCACAAAATATCCAAGCTGCATTGGCTGCTGCTCAAAAGCGCAGTCAGGAACTTGCTCAAGAGTTGAGTGAAAGTAGCAAATAATCGTTTTATTTAGGAAAGTTCAAGTATGGGTGCAAACTCTGCGCTAATTTTTGGCATCATTATTAACGTTGCAATTTTACTGGTGTTCTTCCGCTTTCTCATGCAGTTGGCAGCGGTTAACTTTTATAACCCAGTGGTGATGTCGACCGTAAAAGCCACAAAAATTGTGGATATGTTTGGTCGTATTTTTCCAAATGTAGCGAAAGGCCGCGTTAACTTAGCGGCTTTAGTGCTTTTGGTTTTATTGTACTTACTGAAAATTTTTGGCGTCATGTATCTCTCTGGAGCGATGCCGAATAGTCCTGTACATTTGGTCATTTTAACTTTTGTGACCATGATTCAGGACTTAATTCGTTTCTGTCGTTACCTGATTTTTGCAACGATTATTTTAAGTTGGGTCGTGATGTTTACGCAGTCACGCTCGCCTTATATCGAAGTGATTCAAGAGCTTGCTGAACCATTATTGGCACCGTTTCGCCGTTTATTGCCCAATATGGGGATGATTGATCTTTCTCCAATCGTAGCGTTCTTGGCGTTGTATATTGCTGAAATGATTATGAATGAAGTGGCGATTGTCCTGCTCACTGGTTTATAAGATTGTAGCGATATAAAAAAGGACTCGATTGCGAGTCCTTTTTTTGTGGTTGAAATTTTTAGGTGAAGACGTTGATATTTCTTCTAGGAGGCAAATGACCTCCATACTAGCCTTACTCCTGGGAGAAAGGCGCAAATGTTTTAGTGGGCTTCATCCCAGTTTCGACCTTTGCCGACTTCAACCAACAATGGCACAGAAATTTGCAAGACGGACTGCATCACGTCTGCCAGTTTCGAAGCCAGTTCATCTGCAATACTTTCATCGACTTCAAAGACTAATTCATCGTGTACTTGAAGTAGCATTTTGGCTTGATCTTTAGGCAGCATTTGATCAACAGCAATCATCGCCATTTTAATAATGTCCGCAGCAGAACCTTGCAGCGGTGCATTAATTGCGGCACGTTCAGCCGCTTGTTTGATCATTTTATTGCTTGCCATAATATCGGGCGTATACAAGCGACGGCCTAAAATGGTTTCGACAAAACCTTGTTCACGTGCAATTTGACGGGTACGTTCCATATAGTCGAGCACGCCCGGATAACGTTGGAAGTATTTCGCAATATAGCCACGCGATTCTTCACGGCTAAAACCGAGTTGACGGGTTAAGCCAAACTCAGACATGCCGTAGAGTAGACCGAAGTTGACGGCTTTGGCCTGACGACGTTGGTCTGAAGTGACATCTTCAAGTGCGACACCTAAGACTTCAGCCGCTGTACGACGGTGTACATCTTGTCCATGATTAAAAGCATCGACCAAGGCTTCATCTTGTGAAAAATGCGCCATTAAACGCAGTTCAATTTGTGAATAATCGGCTGCCAAGATCACGCGACCTTGTGGTGCAATAAAGGCTTTACGAATTTGGCGTCCAATTTCTTCACGCACAGGAATGTTCTGTAAGTTGGGATCGGTCGAAGACAAACGACCAGTTGCGGTCAGTGCTTGGTGGTAACTGGTATGCACACGATGGGTATCACTGTTGGCTTGTTTTAATAAGCCATCGGTATAGGTGCTTTTTAGTTTGGATAACCCACGATAGTCTAGAATCAGCTCGGTAATTGGGTGGTCAATCTTTTCTAAAACACTTTCAGAGGTACTGTACTGACCCGTTGCGGTTTTTTTGCCGCCCTTAAGTCCGAGTTTATCAAACAGAATTTCACCGACTTGCTTCGGCGAGCTGACATTGAAACTTTGTCCTGCCAGTTCGGTAATTTGGCTTTCAAGGTTGGCCATGGTATTGGCAAACTCAACACCAAGTTGGTCAAGGAAGCCTAGATCCAATTCAATGCCATTTTCCTCCATGATGGTCAGGACACGGGCAACTGGCATTTCGACATTGTGCAAAATATTGACCAGTTCGGGATGCTTTTGTAGTTTGGCATCGAGCACTTCAAACAGGCGATAGGTCACATGGGCATCTTCAGCGGCATAGTGTGCAGCGGTTTCGATCTCAATTTGGTTAAAGGTTTTCTGTTTTGCACCTTTACCTGCCACTTGTTCAAAAGTGGTGGTTAAGTGGCTGAGGTAGAGACGCGAAACGTCATCCATCCCGTGACGAGTCGCTACAGCATTGAGTACATAAGAGGCCAACATGGTATCGAAATACCAACCTTTGAGTTCAATGCCATGATTTTCTAAGACATGTGCATCGTATTTCAAATGATGACCGATTTTCTGAACCGACTCATCTTCTAAAATAGGTTTAATTTGCGCCAAGATCTGTTCACGATCTAACTGCGCAGGTGCATTTTCATAATCATGCGCAAGTGGAACGTAATACGCATCTTGCGCATCGAACGCGACCGAGAAACCAACAATTTGCGCTACGCGATAGTCTAAACTGGTGGTTTCGGTATCAAAGGCAAAACGTTTTTCTGTATTTAAACGTTTGAATAATTGAGTCCACTGTTCTGCACTGAGCACAGTATGGTAATTCGCTTGACCCAGTTGGTCATCGACACTGCTTTGAACGGCCTGATCTTCTGTATTGATAACAGTTTCAGATTGTGCTGATTTTACAATTTCTTGTGTTGCTTGTTTATAGGTTGCACTATTCGGATTGTTTGGATGATCGAGTGATTGCAACTGCTGACGGAATTCAAGCTCGGTATACAGTGAACGCAAGGCTTCGGTATTCGGATCTTGGAGTTTAAGATCGTCAAAGGTCAGTCCTGTCTCTAAGTCACAGACAATACTTGCCAGTTGGTGATCTAGAGCAATTCCATCAGCATGTTCTTTGATGTTTTGACCGACTTTGCCTTTAATTTTATCGACATTCTCTAAAATGCCACCAATCGAGCCATATTCTGTTAACAGTTTTGCCGCAGTTTTTGCACCAACACCTGGAACACCCATAATGCCGTCAGAGGCATCGCCCATTAAGGTCAGATAATCAATAATTTGGTTTGGCCACACCCCAAACTTTTCAAACACGCCATTCACATCCATCGGCTTGTCTTTAAAGCTGTCTTCTAAGGTGACTTTATCGGTCACCAGTTGAGCCATGTCTTTATCACCTGTGGAAATCAGCACTTGCTGTCCCGCGGCTTCCGCACGTTTGGCTAATGTCCCGATGATGTCATCTGCTTCAGCACCCGGTAGCATGTACAAGGGGATACCTAAAGCACGAATTAAGGCATGCAAGTACGGAATTTGCTCTGATAACTCCTCAGGCATACTTGGGCGGTCACCTTTATAAATTGGTGATAGCACATGACGAAAAGTTGGTTCTGGTGTATCAAAAATGACCGCCATATGTGTTGGCTGGGTACGACGCATCAGTTTTTGGATGGCAGAAATTGCCCCACGAATTGCATTGGTATGTAAGCCAGTTGACGTGGTGAGCGGTGGCAAAGCATGAAAAGCACGAAATAAAAAGTATGAGCCATCGACCAAGACAAATGGTGGCATTGCAAGATTCCTTATCCAAATAACCCGTTTATTGTACGTGATTTTGGCACAGAACAAAGTGTATTGATGTACCGATTGGCATAGATGGTTACGGTTATGCGCTTAAAGATGTACTACAAGCTGATGTATTATTTGAAGATGAGAAAAAGAGATCGAGAACGGATGCAAACTGGACAGCGTGAAATTCGCATGATGTGGTTAATGGGGCTGACGATTGTTGCGATTGCAGCATGGTTTTTGGCCGTGCCGCTGTTGAGTGCATTGTGTGGAATTGCTTTGATCATGAGTGTCATGCACTATGTTGATAGTATTGAACACCCCAGTGCGAGGTTGGCGGAACAACGGGGTATTGCTTTTCAGCCAACGTCAAAAGTCCCGCTTTACCTTGCTGCTTTCGTCATTTTAATCGGCATGGTGGGGCAATGGGGCGGACTCATTGGATTGGGGATCAGTGGTTGGTTGTTCTTTTTCTTTCGATGGTTGCGTCGTCTAGAATATCTATTGTTATCCGTGCAAGCACAGCCATATCAGGTGATATCCGACCGAATCCTAGAATCTGAAAACTCTCCCTCTTTACCCACTACTCTAAACAACACAGATGATTTAAGTCTCAGTGAGCAAGTGAAACGCTGGCTTTGGCAGGGCAATCCTGTCTTAAAAGTTGCGATTGTGATACTGCTGATTGGGCTTATTTTATTATTACGCTTTGCCACCGAACATTGGCAGTTGAGTCTCGCTGTTAAGCTGAGTCTCGTTGCTGCGGTAAGTGTGGGCGTTGTGATCTTTGGTTATGTGCTTCGGCACAAAAACCGCAGTTTTGCTTTGGCTTTGGAAGCACTTGGACTGTCAGGTTTATTTTTGACTTTGTTTTTTGCTTACTACAACGGTGTGATTGCAAGTTTAGCGATTGCAAGCCTGTACTTTGTGGTGGTGATGGCGGTTACACTTTGGCTCAGTTTAAAACAGCAGTCGATTGAGCTGGCGTTGATGGCGCTGATCATTGCTTATTTGGCACCTTTTACTTTGCCTGTACGGAATGCCACTGCGATAGAACTGGTGGCCTACTATTTGGTCATCAATATTGCGGTTGCTGTTTTAAGCACGTTCAGGCCGTGGAAAGTCCTCAATCAAATTGCTTTTTTAATGACGGTGGTCGTAGGCGGCGCTTATGCCTTTTATCAGGGTAAAGCACCTGAGCGAGACATGCTAGCCGTGTTGGTTTTGGCACATAGTACGGTCTTTATTTGGTTGAGTTTTCGTTATAGCCAACTGTTGGCGCGTGAGGATTTAACTCAGTTTAAGTTGAAACCGATCTTGGATGTGGCTTTGATTTTTGCTGCCCCTATTGTTGCTTTTGCTTTTTTGTATGTAATGTATTTTGAGGAAACGATTTGGCAGGCAGGCTTTAGTCTAGGCTTTGCAGCGCTCTATGCCATGCTTTATCAACTGCTAAAAAGAGCCCACAGTGTTGAGCTGATTGCGCAAAGTTATCTTAGTCTGACTTTGGTCTTCTTGGCGCTGATTCCCCCTATTTTGCTGCCTGACCAGTGGGGTGTGGTGGGTTGGAGTGTTGAGGGTGCACTGATCTTTATGTATGCCTTATATCGAAATTCCGCCCTGAGTCGTTATTTGGCGATGGGCTTATTGGCCGTGGCAGGGCTCTCAAGTCTGTATTATGTGGTGGAGCTCAATCGTTTTCCAACGGAAGTCTATTGGGCGCTGTGTCTGAGTTATTTTGCTGTGGTTGCCGTTGCCAACAGTGTAGAGCGCTTTAGACAACAGTTGTCTTTTGCCACCATTGCCTTTTTTTGCTTACAACTGCTTTCAGCAACCAGCATGTTGTTTATCCTACTTTTGGATGAAATCGACAGTAAAAGTCAGGTGACGATGGCACTGCTGATTATTGTGCTTTTATATACGGTACTGAATGAATGGTTGCTCTACCGCAAAGTCAGTTGGTCATGGCTATTACCCAAATGGATTGGTTTGATTCCGCTGTATGCAGTTGCCTTCATTTTCTTGGTGGGTCTGAGCCATGATGGCGTCATTATGTGGTCGTCTGGTTTAGACCGTCTATTGTTTGCTTTAACGAGTGGATTACTCACGTTGCTGTGGCTTCGCCCGCTACAGGGAGTGGAGGATGAGCAGGAGTGGGTGAGTTTGGGGGCTTTATTGAGTTTGGCGCTGACCAGCTTAACCCTCATTCCAAGTATGCCGTATCTGAGCATGGTTATTTTACCACTGGCCTTTGCTGCATGGTGCTACACACAATCGACTCAAACGCGATGGCGAAAGTTTTGGCAGGCGCGTAATACCTTAGTGCTTATGCTGTTTTGGATCGTCTGTTCTCAGATCTTTAGCCAGCAAGTTTTTCAGCTATATTGGTTGCCGATATTCAACCCATTCGACCTGATCAGTATTGCGATGCTGATTGGGTTTATTTGGATGCTGAATTTACAGATGAAAGCGGGCTTGGAAAAAAGTCTGGGTGCCATTTTGATGATGTCGAGTCTCCTTTGGCTGAGTAGTTATGTGGTGCTACGTGCGCTGCATGTCTATTTCCTAACACCTTATAATGACTGGCAAATGTGGCAAAACGCCTTGGTGCAACTCAGCTTTACTTTGCTTTGGGTCAGTTTGGCCTTCATTTGCATGCTAACGGCGACCAAACGCAACTTGCGTTCATTGTGGATTTTCGGCGGCTGTATTTTGGTTTTGGTGACGCTAAAATTGGTCTTGTTTGACTTATCTCACATTGGGACACTCACCCGCGTGATTTCATTTTTAGGTGCAGGTTTGGTGATGTTGGTGATTGCGTATATTGCACCGATGCCTGAACTTGATGAAAAGACCAATTAAACAAGTTCAGCTCCTTATGCCTACAGGGATCATAAGGAGCTGAGACAATTTATTTGATATTCGGTTCTCGTTTCAAGGCTTGTGCATTGGCATATTGATCAATTTCTTCATTGGATAATGGACGTGAAAGCGGATGATCGACAAAACCCATTTTCGGCACAGGAATTTCGATTTGGTTATCTAAGAAACCATTGCGAATACGTTCCTGCATTTCATCACGCACTTGCAAAAAGTGTTCTTGCTGACACCATACGGCAAATAATAATTCAATCGAGGACTCGCGAAAGGCGGTGACGGTGACGGCAGGTTTAGGGTCGGCCAGCACCAAAGGATATTTATTAGCCACATCAATCAGCACTTCACGTACTTTAATAATGTTCTCATGAAAGTTAATCGCTAGGGTGATGGGAATACGCCGTATTGGAAACTTAGAGAGGTTGTGAACAGGCGCTCGAATCAGTTGTTCATTCGGCAGTCGTACATAAATGTTGTCTTGAGTGAGTAACTTAACCGAGAGGAGGTCAATTGAAATGACTTCACCTTCAATGGTATTGCCACGAATAAGGGTGATTGAAATGGTGTCACCAATTTCAAAAGAACCTTCACCAATCAGGAACAACCCACTAATTAAGTTGGATGCAGAGGTTTGTGAGGCAAAACCCAAAGCAACCGTCAAAATACCTGCTGCGCCTAAAAACACACTGAGTTTAAAACCAGCTTCTTTGAGGCTGGCCATCACAAAAATTAGGAAAATAAAGTAAAAAATACCACGACGCCAGACCAGTCGTTGGTGGGCGTTAAACTTGGTGCCAATGGTTCGGATAAAGGCATTTGAAACCAGACGTGCCAAGAGAAACCCAACAAAACACAGCACTAAGGCAATTAAGATTTCCGTTAATCGTTCTGTATTGATGTTGGTGAAAATGCCTTTTAGGCTACTGGTAATTTCTTGGGGAATATTTGAGTTTGGCATATTTCCCCCTTAGAAGAATGAATCAAACATATTAAATAACGCACTCGCCGAAGAGCGAGGTGGATGCACATAAATCACTTTGCCTGCATGCGGAGGCGTACGATTTTCGATACGGATTCGCGGTGGCCGATCGGCACCTTCATGCAAGACTTTAATTTGCGATGTCCAAAGTCGATCCGTACTTTCACTATAAAATAAAGGCAGGGCTGAAACAGGCACGTTCATGCGGTCAAAACGCAGTTGTAAGTGACTGGTGTTGTGGAACTCAATGGGAGTCACTGCACGAAATGCACGTGGTTTGAGTTGATGCAATTCAGTTCGACCATCGACAGCTGTAGCGTAGGCAATTTCACCTGTACGGTGGTTTGGCCCAAACCAAGTTTCTTTGGGTAAAATCACAGGAATATCAAATAGGGGATCTCGCTGACCTTCAATAAAGCCCGAAATCCATAACGGGGTGCTGATATACAGCGTCCCGCGCTGCCCCGCTGGAATATAAATCGGATCGACAGGTTTAATCACGACTGAACGATCGGCCAAACGTGGCATCAGTTGAATCGTATGATGGGTGTTTTTAAACATGTAACGTTTAATTTCAACCGGTTGTGGAAAGGCGAAATGTGGGTCTTCTATCGCATGCCATTTTTGCTCATAGTCATACTGAACTTGAGGACGATGGAACTCTAAACGCCATTCTTGTAGACCACGGGTGAGGCGAAAAAGTAATGAGCCGAACTGCCACGCACGGGCTTGATTCAACTCAAAGTTGTATTCCCCCCACCATTTTAAATTGGGGCTATCCGATTCAAACAGTTCATTCATATTAGGCAACAGCACATTTCCTTATATTGCAAATCAGTGAAAAACAGACTTCACGCTGTCATATGCTTAGAGTACACTCAAAATAATATTTTTCATCATTATTATAATTTTAAGATGCAAGTGCTTAAACAATTACAAATTCCCTATAGTTTTGCGAAGCGTCATGGCGTGCTGTTGCGTTACGAAGGCGATCAAGCCTTTATTGTGCGCCGTGAAAGTACGCCGTTGTTGGCTTTGCAAGAGGCACGTCGTTTTTTAGGTGTGGCAGCACAACATCAACTGTGTAGTGATGAAGAGTTCCATCAGCTTTTAAGCAGTAGCTATGCAGGGGACAGTGGCGAATCACAACAAGTGGCCGCAGGTTTAGAAGATCATCCTGATTTACTCAGTTTAGCTGACCAAGTGCCTGAAGCTGAAGATCTGATGGATCAAGAAGATGATGCTCCAATTGTTCGTTTGATTAATGCATTATTGTCTGAAGCCATTCGTGTTGGCGCATCCGATATTCATATTGAAGCCTTTGAAAAGAAACTGTCGGTGCGTTTACGTGTCGATGGGCAATTACGTGAAATTGTGCAGCCACGCCGTGAACTAGCACCGCTGTTGGTGTCTCGTATTAAAGTCATGGCAAAACTGGATATTGCAGAAAAACGGATTCCGCAAGACGGGCGTATTTCACTGCGTTTGGCTGGGCGTGAAGTGGATGTGCGTGTATCGACTTTGCCATCATCACATGGCGAACGCGTGGTGATGCGTTTATTAGATAAACAAGCCGGTCGTTTGAATATGACTCATTTGGGCTTATTGAAACCTGACTATGAACGCTTGACTCAATTGGTGCATCGTCCACACGGGATTATTTTGGTCACAGGACCGACAGGTTCGGGTAAAACCACAACGCTTTATGCAGCACTTTCGGACCTCAATGACGGATCGAAAAATATTTTGACCGCAGAAGACCCGATTGAATATCAACTGGAAGGGATTGGACAGACACAAGTCAACACCAAAGTCGATATGACTTTTGCGAGAGCCTTAAAGGCCATGCTACGACAAGACCCTGATGTAGTCATGGTGGGTGAAATACGTGACTTGGAAACGGCTGAAATTGCGGTACAAGCATCGCTCACAGGGCATTTGGTTTTATCTACACTGCATACCAATACGGCCATTGGTGCGGTGACCCGCTTAAAAGATATGGGCATTGAACCATTTTTACTGTCGAGTTCTTTGATTGGTGTGATTGCACAGCGTTTAGTGCGAACCTTATGTAGCCATTGTTCCATTTGGCATGATGCCGATACTTTTGAAACACAACTGTTTCAGCATTTGAACCCAAAAGTAGAACTTCAGTTACCTCAACCGAATGGCTGTGAACGTTGTTCACATACGGGTTTTACGGGGCGGACGGCAATTTATGAAATTGTTGCTGTGGACGATCAGATGCGCCGTTTAGTTCATGGCAATGCAGCTGAGTTTGAGCTAGAAAGTTATGCAAGACAACACTCAGGTTCTATTCGTGATGATGGTTTGCGTAAAGTATTGGCGGGGAAAACCACACTGGAAGAAGTATTGCGTGTGACCAATGACGCTGCTGAATAATAGAATATCGAGTAGTGGATACGGATTATGTGTGTAGTTGTATTATCCTGAAATTACCTGATGTGTTTCATAACAGATTTCGTTTTACTTTTAGAATGAAAATAAAGAACTTTATAATGATGAATAAATCCTTAGCCTTGTTTGGTGTGTTGAGTGGTATGGTATTTTTTACTCCACTCAGTTTTGCAAAAGATGAAACTTTTAATGTTTATAAACAATGCAATGATGAAATGGAGTGGTCTTGTGATGTCATTAGAAACACCAATGGCAAGAAAGAAAAAGTTTATGGCGGTATGAAATCACCAAACATTGAGCGTTTAAATCAAAATTATTATCATGTTCAAATGTCATGTGGTAGCCCATGTCAGGCTCATAGTTTTCTATCGAGAAATAAACAAAAAGATGATGTGACTCAAGAATTTATCGCTATTGATACGAAAAATAATTGTTTAATTGAAACTGATTCTGAACACAATAGAATCACAGCTCGCCAATTAAATTCGAAAAAAAGACATATTTTGATCAGTACTCAGCACCCTATTTTTCAAAACGTCCCTATTTTTGATATTGCCCAATATACTGTGTTCCAAGGCACTTCTTATTTTGATCAAAAAGGAAATTTGATTTTGCTGGCAGATGAAATCGATGATCAAAAGAAATTTAAAAAGATATTTCTAAACCCTTGTAAGTTATAAAATCTCTATCCCAAAGCTATGACTTTGGGATAGAAGAGATGACTTAAACAATTACATTCAATGTCACATCAATATTACCACGCGTTGCATTTGAATAAGGGCAAACGATATGTGCTGCATCCACTAATTTTTGGGCTTCTGCTTGCTCTAAACCTTCTAAGTGAATGTTCAAGGTCACTTGAATACCAAAACCTGTTGGAATCGGGCCAATCCCAACATCACCTTCGATATAAACATCAGGTGTAATTTTTAACTGGTCACGGTTAGCAACAAACTTCATTGCACCTAGAAAACATGCAGAATAACCTGCGGCAAAAAGCTGTTCAGGGTTCGTTCCACCACCTGCGCCGCCCATTTCTTTAGGAACGGTAAGTTTTACATCTAAAATTCCATCAGAAGAGGTTGCGCGACCATCACGGCCACCTGTCGCTTTAGCATGTGCTGTATAAACTACTTTTTCTAAAGACATTGTGATTCCCTGAATATTGTATTTGAGTTCTTATCCTGTCCTAAATTGCAGAAAGAATAAGCAGTGTTTTTGTAAATTTATACAGAGTATGCTTGCGTTTAAATTGAGGGTTTAGTCTATTAAAAATCAATGATATGAATGCCTATTATTGTTTTTTAACATTCGCAATCGGGGCTTGTCGATGTGAATGAAAACTGAGAGCGATTCGAGGGATTATTAATTTTTAAAGATAAATAGAGTCATGTATTTTATGAGAGCTAGAGCTACTCAATGCAAGAGCAGCAAATCAATATGAAGTTTTTGTGCGAAGACTGACGTTATTTTAAATGATCGCGGCTTGATTAAAATTGCACTAATTTTCGGTGTTGCATTAACGGCATGCTTTCACGAATTTGAGCTTGTTCCGACAAGTCAAAAGGTACCGTAATCAACTGCGCGCCTGGGTTAAGAATCAAATCCAAAACTTGACCACGGCTATTGGTTGCTGCTGCATGTCCCCAAGTTTGTCTCTTTTCACCATGCCAACCTTGTTGCGCTGCGCCTAACACGATGCTTTGGCTATCCATCGCACGGGCTTGTAATAATAACTGCCAGTGCATTTGCCCCGTGGTATAGGTAAATGCAGCAGGAGCAGTCAAAATATTTGCGCCACGCGCGCGTAAAGTTAAAGCCAGTTCAGGAAAGCGTAAGTCATAGCAAACCATCAAACCAATATTGCCAAAAGGTGTTTTTGCCACAACGACATCTGTACCAGGTTCAAAAAACTTAGATTCTTGGTAGCCACCCACAGCATCGCCAACTTGTACGTCAAACAAATGAATTTTGTCATAACGTGCTTCAGTACGTTCAGGGCTAATGCAAAGACTGACTGTACGAACACGACCATCTTCAATAACAGAACCATCTGGACGGAACGGACATGGGAGGGTACCCGCGACGATCCAGATCTGATATTGATGAGCAAGATTTTCTAAACGCTTTTGAATGTCTTCAAACTGTGCTGCGGTCTCACGTTGTTTGCCTGCGGCAAAACAAACGAAGTTTTCGGGGAACACAATAAGTTCAGCACCATTTGCTTTACTTTGTTGAATGAGAGACTCAATGACAAGGAAGTTTGCTTCAATGTCATTTTGAGAGTTCATCTGTACAACAGAAAGTAAAGTCATAAATGGGCCTACAAAATTTGTTGTTATGCGTTTTGTTGCTGTGACACTTGGTCGAGGCTGTCTTGTTCTTTTTGCAACTGTTTGACCAAAGGTTCAAACATATTTTGATTACTTTGATTCAGTTCCATCAAAGTTTTATGTGCATCTAGTACGGTGTTTAACATATTACGATGTGTAATGTGCTCTTCCATCAGTTCGAGGGTACAAACGTTTGGATCGCCGCAGTAGTTTAAAATCACAAAAACCTGCCCTAGCCCCATGCTGTTGGCTAAGGTAGTGATATCAGAGTTGGTGGACAACATGACAGCTTGGATATTATGGATCTGTTTAAGCTTTAAGCCTAACTTTGCCAAAATGCCTAACACAGTGCTGTCGATGAATGTAGTTTGGGTTAAATCTACGATTGCACCAACAACATTTGACTGTTGTTCAATACGGTTTAAAAGTTTGTCTAGACTGATACAAGATTGGGCACGCACTTCGCCAATAAGCTTAAAAATATGCGTTCCATTCAAGCTTGCATATTCAACATGACCTGTTGACATATAAATGCCATTTGCAGAGAAGGATAGGAAATTATCCCATAGGGCAAATACTTACTCAAGTATCTAACAGTCTTAGAAGATAGGATATTGTAATAAGTTATTGATAATTTAATTAATTCATTCGACGTAAACTTAAAATGGCAATATCGTCTGCAACATGCTCTGGTGCTTCAAAGGATTGATTTTGCAAATGATACACCAATTGTGTGAACTGATCATTCAGTCCGCCATTGAAGGGTTCGAGTGCGCCATCGGAACAAATAATGAAGCGGGCATGACGGTTGAGTACACATTCATGCTCTTCAACTTCTAGTTCTTCAGTAAGGCCTAAAGGAAAACTACTGGTATGTAATATTTTAGGAGCTTGATTTGGCTCAAAGATAATTGCGGGGGGGTAATGTCCTGCACTCGACCAGCGAAGTTGATGTGTTTCGAGGTTTAAAATCCCTGCAATCATGGTGATGTGCTTTTCAATATTCTCTTGAACCAACATGCCATTGAGTTTCTTAATTAACCCACGCGGTGTTTTGGCACGACCATGAAAAGCAGCCATCCAAGAGGTTAATAAGCTACTGGTGACCCCATGACCGGATACATCAGCCAAATAGAACATCACTTCTTTATCGCTAATTTTCCAATAATCAAACCAGTCTCCGGACAAATAAGCAGAAGGTTGAAAAAACGTTTCAACGGTGTAGTTTTGGAGTTCTATAGGGTTTGGTAAAAGTCGCTTTTGTAACTCTGCTGCGGAAGGCAGATCGCGACTGTCTTGATTACGCTTATATTGAGCATCAATTTTGAGTAAGGATTGCTGTGGGTTACTGGGCAGTTTATTCCACATCCAACCTGCTAAAGCACCGAGTTCCCAAGCTTGGGCTAAAGCACTACCTTCATTTTCAAAGGCAAGGACAATGGTGGGAAGTGTCCATTTATAATCTAAATAATCTTGGATATCGGCAATAGCAATAATAGTCGGGTCATAAAGATCAATGTCTTCTATGCGAATCATTTGCACACTTGGTAGTGTGTCTAGCACCTGTTCTAAATATGGAATATGGCGAGAAGGTTGAATGAAATACATAAAAAAAATGGCTTATCCTTAGCATTAAGCTATTGCTTTACTATAACAAGCAAATTACAGCTAGAGAAAAAAAATTCAACTCTAGCTGCAATACATTGTTATTCGGTATCTAACATTTGATGTGATTCATTGGTTGATGGAGAGCTAGATGAATCATCATCACCGACATCATCAATAAACATCCCTTCAGATTCTTGGCCTTTTTTCTCAGCAATAATGAAGTTTTTACGTTGTAAGTAAATATCACGAATTGAGGAGTATTTGTCGCCTTGAATCGCACCTTCAATATCAATCAGTTGTGATCGCACATCAATACCACGTAAAGCCTGTTCCGCCCAATACAGGCCTTCTTCATCTTCTAAAATGTATCTTTGTGGGCGTGCATAGCCATCAACAACCAAGCCAAAGCCATCACGGAAAGTACTTGGCCCAAAAACAGGAAGTACTAGGTATGGGCCAGATGGAACCCCCCAATAGCCAAGAGTCGTACCAAAGTTTTCATCTTCAGTTTCTAAACCCAAGCGCGAAGCAGGATCTGCAAAACCTAAAGTAGTTACCGTATTAATGGTAAATCGACCTAAAGTTTTTGCGGCACGGCCGGGACGACCTTGTATAAGTTGGTTCACCGCATTCCAAGGTTCACCGAGGTTTTTACGGAAGCCACTATAAGAGTCACGAATCGGAGAAGGGATCTTTTCTTTATATTCCACCGCAATTGGGCGAACGATCGCACGATCTAAAGCATCATTGACGGCAAAAATTTGTCTATTTAAAGGCTGAAGTGGATCTTTTACATTATCAGGTTGTGCTGCATTGGCATCTACTTTTAAATCTTTTGCTTTAATATTCTTTAATTCTTTAAGCGAAGTAGTTTGAGCCGTTTGCGGATCAGCACTGGTATCTATTTCGCTGGCAGCCGCAGGCGTTACATCTTCAGCAAATGCAAATGTTGTAAAGCCTACAAAGAGTAGACCGGCACATAAGTGGCGAATGTGTTGCATATAAAAGAGTTCCGGAACTTTATAATCAGCAGGTGAATTAAAAAAATAATCTTTTAACTATCTTAACAGCTCTTTATTGCTCATTGTTAAATCAAATTTTAAGAAATGTTAGTAAAAAAGCGACATTTTGCTTAATAAATAAACAAGTGGGAGTTTTTTTATAAATAATTGAGTAAAGGGGGTTGTGTTGGTTTGGAAATGCTGTAGAATGCACATCCATCGGCGGTGATGTTGATTAAAACTTGTTGAGAAACAAGGATTTAGCCCAAGCGGTAGAATCTGGAGGTCTTGAATGAGTTTGAAAATAATTAACAAAACCAGTTGACTTCTTCTTGAAAGAGAGTAGTATAGCCGACCTAGCTTGCTGATGACGAATCAGTAAGAAGATCATTAAGAGATTATGAAGAACAACTTGTGTGGATTTTTACTGATTGATCGATCGAAAATATTTCATTGATTGATGGTAAGAATTACTCGAAGTTTATTTGAGAAATATTTGTCAG